>JBGPHT010000013.1:0-84528 GCA_041484525.1 Bryobacteraceae bacterium
CGCTCCTGGCGCGGAAGGAAATCGCGCAACTTTTCCACTGCGGGCGCGCACGCCGCACCATCGCCGGATACGGATTCCTGGTGGCGTTCGGGCTGGCGATGCTGGCGATGATCCGGCACTATTCGGGGTTCGGATGGGGCGAAGATTGGCTGGAACATTTTCAACGCACTTTGTTTGTTCTACATCGATTCCCCCCCAGCACACCCATCTTCAACGGCTATCAATTGCCGGCGCGGCCCCCCATGGCGAACGCCCTGGCTGCGTTCTTCCTGGCGCAGACCCAGGAGCGCTTCGAACTGTTCCAGGTGGTCTTCGCATTCTTCAACCTGCTCCAATTCCTGGCGTGCTGCCTGATGTTGCCGTCCCTCGGACTGTCGCGCCGGTCGCGGATTCTGCCGCTGGTCTTTCTCTTCGCCGCGAGTCCGGCCGTCATGGAGAATGCCACTTACACGTGGACGAAAGCGCTGGCGAGTTTTTTCGTCTTGCTGTCGCTCTGGTTCTACCTGGCTGCCTGGAGGAAGGCGGATCGCGGGCGCATGGTGGCGGCATTCGTAGCGGTCGGCGCCGGGCTGCTGGTGCATTACCTGGCGGGCGTCTATTTACTGTTCCTGGCATTGCACTATCTGGGACGCGTGTTCTGGACGCGGCCGCGCAAGTGGCAGGAACTGGCGGCGGTGGCGGCGGCCGGTGTGCTGCTGCTGGCGACGTGGTTCGGCTGGTCGATGGCGGCGTACGGAGCCAACGTCACCTTCAAGTCGAACAGCTCGGTGAAGTCGGCCCAACTGTATCAAGGCAGTGCGCCGGTCAGGATCGCACTGAACATCGTCGACTCGATTGTGCCGATATTTGTGCGAGCAGGCGCGGGACTGAAAACTGATGAAGCCAGTTCCCTCGGCCTTTTCCGTGACAACGCATTTGCGTTTTACCAAGTCAACGTGATCTTCAGCATGGGGCTGGCGGGAGGGCTCTACGTCGTCTGGCTGCTGTACGGATTTCTCCAGCGCCGACCGGCGCCGAGGGAGTGGCGGTTCTGGCGGGTGCTGATCCCGGTATGCGTCGTTTTGGGGATCGCCGTAGTCGGCGAACGGGACACGTTCGGCTCGGCGCATCTGACTTTGATTCCACTGCAGGCTCTCGGACTGAGCCTGATCGCGGCCGCATTTCCGTGGAAGCGCGCGGCCGCGGTGGCCATCATTGCCGGCGGCGTGGTTGACTTCTCGGCGGGAGTCTTCTTACAGGCGCGCATGGAAGCCATCGAGAACACGCCGACGCGGAATGTGTTCACGGCCGCTGTAATTCCCTCGACCGGTAAATTCCGCCCCGGGTCAAAACGGCCCGAGGGGCTATCGGTTACGGCCTGGGAGAATTGGTTCGATAAGCATCGCTACGAACTGTACCGTAGAGTCCTGGGAAGCTTGGAGACGTACCACCCGGCGGACGCAGTGGGCCAGCAAAACGCCGCCCGGGTGCGGGCCCAGGTTCAACAGGACCTGCAGCAGGACAGTGTGCTCTGGCTTGGCTGGTGGCAGCGCCACGACTACACGATGGATTTTCTGGGCGATGACGTGGCGGGTCCGGACGGCAGTGGAGGTGCGATTCCACAGGCGCTGTTCGTGCTGATGTTCGTGGGGCTCACGGCGGCGCTGATACGCGAGATCGCGGTTCCGCGGCCGCGGCTGAAGCCGGTTCCGGTGCGCACGGCGGCCCGGCGCACACGGTGAACTAGGTGTGACTCACAGGCCGCTCACGCCCAGCCAGTCGGGATGGTGGACGGCGTGCTCGGCGATCTCGCCGCAGATCGCGCCGAGCGGCGTCTCCACGCGCCAGCCGAAATCTTGCACGGCAAGGGCAGAATCCATGACGACCCACGGGACGTCGTACGGGCGCGGGCGCGGATCGGCCGCGGGCGCGTGCGGACCGAAGCGAGCGTCGCACCAGGCGGTCAGTCCGGCAAGCGACATGGCATTCTCCGGCCCGCCGCCGGCAGTGTAGATGCGCCTGCCGCCGGAGCGCCCGGATTCGATCTGGCGATCTATGAGCGCGGCCAGATCGCGCGGATGCATCGCATCGCGAACCTGACGGCCGGTGCCATCGAAGCCGATGTAGCGCAGCGGGCGGCGCGCGCGGTGGGCGTGGATCCAATAGGAAAAGATTCCCTGATCGGGAGTGCCGAACTGGCCGGCGCCCGCCAGCACGCCGCAGCGGTTCACCCAAACCGGAAAGTCGAAGGCCGCACCGTATTCGAGAGCCACGGCTTCGGCGGCCAGCTTGGTACTGCCGTAGAGCGAGATGGGCGCGCGCGTGGGGAAATCGGGACCGATGCCGGCGGCCGAAACTCCGGGAGGGAGCGGTGCGGCGGGGTCGAGCTGGAAGGCGTCGCCCACGGTTTTCAACGGCAGGGAACTTAGGTCCGCGATGGAATAAACGCGGCTGCTGCTGAGCAGGACGACGCCGGCCTGGTGGGCCTTGGCATATTCGAGGACGTTTACCAGGCTCGCCAGGTTGTGCTCGAAAAGTTGACGGCTGCTCGACCCGGGCTGCACGCCGGCCAACACACTGGGGTTGGCGGCGGCATCGATCACCCAATCGGCCAGCGGTAGCGATTCGAAATCGCTGGCGGCGCGGATATCGCCGTGCACCACGGTGGCGCCGAGTTGGCGCAGGCGTTCGCGGTTGCGCTCCGAGCCGGGCCGCATCAGGTTGTCGATGCCGGCGACGGCGAGGCCCGTGCGGCGCTCGACCAGGGCTTCGGCGATCGTGCTGCCGGCGAAACCGCAGATGCCGGTGATCAGGATCTTCATCAGTAGGCTTGGGTAAGTCTGATTATAGGAGGTTCGCGCGGAGGCGTGGACCAACCGTCGCACTACAGGCCGGTTACAACGTAAATACTGAATCCGGTTTCTTGACATGGAGCAAGCTCCGGTATAGGATTTACCCACGGTCCGATGACGGTAAAAGCGGGGTTAGCTTCTCCAAGGAGATGTTCCATGTCGAATTTCCGTGCCCTTGTCGTGCTCGGGGTGAGCATGACATCAGCGCTCTTCGCTCAAGAATTTCGGGGCAGCCTCAGCGGTCGTGTAACCGACCCGCAGCAGGCTGTGATTCCCAACGCCAAAATCCTACTCCACGAGAATGAAACCGGCGCCCGGTTCCAGACCGTGACCAACTCGGATGGCACCTACGTCCTGCCGTTTCTCCCTCCCGGCCCCTACACGGTGGCGGTGGAAGCTCCCGGATTCAAGCGGTACGTCAATCAGCATCTCCGGGTCACCACCAACGAGCGCGAGCAATTGGACGTAGGGCTCGAAGTCGGAACCATCGATCAATCGGTGACGGTGACGGCGGAAGCGTCGATGCTGGAGACGGCGACCGCCAGCACGGGGCAAGTGATCAACACGCGCCAGATCGAGAATATGCCGATCAACGGGCGCGCGCCGCTGGTGCTGGCGCAGCTTGCTTATGGCGTGACGCCGAATTCGGATCCGAAATTCTCGCGGCCGTTCGACAATGCGGGCCCGTCGGGATTCTCGATGGGGGGCGCGCCCAATCAGAGCAACGAGCTGCTGATCGACGGTGCTCCCGATACCACGCGCAATCTGCGCGTTTCCTACAACCCTCCTCCCGATGCCGTGCAGGAAGTGAAAGTGGAATCCTTCCAGGCCGACGCGGCCTATGGACATACCGGCGGCGGCACGGTCAACGTGGTGATGCGCGGCGGCACGAATACATTCCACGGCAGCGCGTACGACTTCAACCAGGTTTCGAAGTTGGCGGCCACGCCGTGGTTTACAAATCGCGCCGGCCAGAAGAAGTCGCAGCTCATCTTTAATCAGTGGGGCATGACGGCGAACGGGCCGGTCTGGCTGCCCAAGATCTTCAACGGCAAAGACAAGGTGTTCTGGTTCTTCGGGTATGAAGGCATTCATGACGCCTTCCCGGAGCCGCTGACACAGACCGTGCCGACGGCCGCGGAACGCACTGGCGACTTCTCGCAGCTTCTGACGGCGGGCGCCAGCTATCAGATCTACGATCCGCTATCGGGCGTGGCGCAGGCCGGCGGGCGCGTGCAACGAACACCGTTTGTGGGGAACAAAATCGATGCCAACCGGCTCAGCACCATCTCCAAGAACATGCTGCAGTTCATTCCGCTGCCGAATCAGGCTGGCACTAAAGATGGGCAGAACAATTATCTGGCGGATTCGGTCCGGCGCGATGTGTTCGACGGCGAGTTGGGCCGCCTGGACTACAACATCAGCGACCGCCACAAGTTCTTCTACAGCTTCCGGCATAACTACCGGGTGGAAGATCGCAACAATCTGTACCACAATATCGCCACGGGCAATCTGCTGAACCGCATCAACTGGGGCAGCACGTTCGATGATGTCTACACGTTGTCGCCGACCACGGTGCTGAACACGCGCCTCAACTGGACCCGTTTCACCGAGGCCAACGACAAGCCCAGCGCCGGGTATGACATTACCAAGCTCGGTTTTCCGGGCTACCTCTCGGCGAATTCGCTGCGGCTGGTGATCCCGACGATCGACCTCAACCAGTTCTCGGATTTCGGCACGGATGCCGGCGACCGGACGCCCTACGACATCTTCCAGTTCTTCACCAGCCTGACGAAGATCAAGGGAAGACACACGCTGAAGTTCGGCACGGACATCCGTGAATCGCGCGAGAGTTCGGCGACGTTCGGCAATTCAGCGGGCTCCTATACGTTCCGCGAAGATTACGTGCGCGGACCGCTCGACAACTCGACAGTAGCGCCGCTGGGCCAGGACCTGGCGTCGTACATGCTCGGTATTCCGACCGGCGGGAATTTCCAGGTCAACACGTTCCGTACCCAACAGGCCAAGTATTACGCCGTGTTCGCGCAGGATGATTTCCGGCCGCGGTCCAACCTCACGTTCAACCTCGGCCTGCGGTTCGAAGGCGACCTCGGCACCACTGAGCGTTTCAACCGCTCCGTAGCCGGCTTGGACGACAGCGCTGCCAGTCCCATCTCGTCGGCCGCACTGGCAGCCTACGCGAAGAACCCGGTGACGGGCGGGCTATCGGCGAGTGCCTTCAAAGTCAACGGCGGACTCTTGTTCGAAGGCCAGAACGGGAAGTACGTTTACAATCCGAAATACGGCTACTTCAGCCCGCGCTTCGGTGTGGCGTGGACTCCGTCCGCTGCTCACGGAGCAGTCCTTCGTGCCGGCTTCGGCGTATTCGTGGCGGCCATCGGGACACAGGGAATCAACCAGCCGGGTTTCAGCCAGCAGACCAACATTCTCGGCTCCGCCACCACCAGCAACCTGCGGCCGGCCGTCACGCTGGATAATCCGTTCCCCACCGGCATCCTGCAGCCGACGGGCGCGTCGCTCGGACTGGCGACGTTCCTGGGCCAGAGCATCACGTTCTACAATCCGCATCCGCTGAATCCCTACTCGATCCGGTGGAACGTCGATATCCAGAAGCAGCTCGGCAAGTCGCTGGTGATCGAGTTCGGCTATACCGGCAACCACGCGGTGCACCTGACGATCGACCAGAACCTAAACGGCACGCCGGCGCAGTACCTGAGCACGTCGCCCTTCCGCGACCAGCCGGCGATCGACCGCAATTCGGCGACGGTGCCCAACCCGTTCTCGGGCCTGCTTCCGGGCACCAACCTGAGCGGCAGCACGGTGGCCTTTACGCAACTGGTGGCGCCGTTCCCGCAGTTCACGGGCGTGACCATGTCCGCCTCGAACGCCGCCAGCTCCTACTTCCACGCACTGCAGGGCCGCGTGGAAAAGCGCTTCGCGCATGGTCTGCAGTTCCTGAGCAACTTCCAGTGGGGACGCACCATCTCGCGCGACAATTTGTTGAACTCCTTCGGCCCGCTCGAAAAGCGGCCGGCGGATATCGACCGCCCGTTCCGTTTCGTCAGCAGCTTCAGTTATGAGCTACCGTTCGGCAAGGGCAAGGCACTGCTGGGGTCGATGCCGGGCTTCGCCGGTGGGGTGGTAGATCGCATCGTCGGCGGGTGGATCGTCAACGGGATCTACTCCTACGAGAGCGGCGGACCGACCGGAAACTGGGGCGACATCATCTACCTGGGGGGACCGTTGAGCTGGGATGCGACGAATATCGATCGTACGTTCGACGTGACGCAATTCAACCGCAACACCGCACAGCAGCTTTCGAATCATGTGCGCAATTTCCCGACGCGCTTCGGCAACTTGCGGCTGCCGCCGACCAACAACGTGGACGCGTCCATCATCAAGAACACGCGCGTCAAGGAGCGCATCATGGTCCAGTTCCGCACGGAGTTCTTCAACTCCATGAACCACCCTGTGTTCAACGGGCCGCAGTTAGCTCCGACGAACTCGGCGTTCGGAACCATCAGTGGCGTTTACAATCTAGAGCGGCACATCCAGATGGCGCTACGGCTGTCCTGGTAGCTATTTCGGGGACAGGCTACACAACCTCGAAATTCCACAGTCGAATTTCGAGGTTGTGTAGCCTGTCCCCGAAATAGCTACCAATCGATCTGCGCGGGGAAGAACTCGGCCACCAGGTCGTCGTAATAGGGCTTTAGCTCTTTCAAGTTCGGCCGCTCGCTACCCTTCGAATACAAATCGTAAGGGTTGAACTTCTGCACCCATTCGAACATCCGCTCGTCGTGCGCGTTCATCAGGTGGCGATAGGCGCCGTGCTTGTGGGCCGGATAGAACGAGTGATAGCGCAGCATATACTGCGCCGGCTCCGGCAGAAACCTCCGGGTCACATGGTAAATATACTCGTCGTGGCCCCAGGACAAATGCACCTGATCGAGGCCGCAGTGGGGTTCGTAAATGCCGTTGAGCGTCTGATACTCGGGCACGTTGCGGTCGGGATTGGCGGCGAAGTATTGCGGAAACACGATCTGGTCGGACCAGGCGCAGCCTACCGGGAACGTGTCCCCGACCACGGCCCATTGCGGCTCGCCGTAGAGGCAAAGCACTTTGCCCAGGTCGTGGATGAAGCCCGCGAGCACCATCCAGCGCGGATGGCCATCGCGGCGGATCGCCTCGGAGGTCTGAAGCAGGTGCTGGATCTGCGAGAGGTCGGTATCGGGGTCGCTGTCATCCACCAGGGTGTTCAGGAATTCGGCGGCCTCCCAGATGCTCTTCTTGCCGCGCTGCAATGACAGATACTCGGCGCGCTTGGCCTTTACGAAATCGACGGTTTGCTGGGCGTGATTCTGACGGTAGAACTCCGCCACCCCGGGGTTGATCTCTTCCGAGTAGACGCGAAATTCCTCTTGCGCCTTGCCTTCCTGATAGCGGGAAGCAACGAAATCGTCCCACTGTTCCAGGCTCTGAAGGGGTCGGTCGGGGTCGATCGTCTGCATATCTGCATTTTAACGTACCCGGCCGCGCCGGTTCAGACCCCGAAGCCTGTGCGGGGCGCCGGGTCCAGGTAGCGATTGGCCTTTTCGGAATTCGTGATGCGCATATTCTCGCTGTCCCAGGCGAACTGCTCGCCTGGGAAGCGCTGCGCCAGGCAGCCGAGCAGGAAGGCCTCGGTCACGGGACTCTGGATTTCGAAGCTGGTGAGCGAGGGCGCGCCGCCCTTCGCCGCGCCGATCCACTGATCGATGGCGGCGTCGCCCCGAGGCGCGTTGGGATCGCGCGGCGGCACCGTATATTTCTTCGATTCCGGATAGACACGCGGACGATCGCCGTTGAAGCCGGCCAGGATGACGCCCTTGTCGCCCACATACATCACGCCCTCGCCGTTGTCGCCGTGCTGGAAGAGGCGCTCGTCCTGCTTGAGGAGGCCAGCGGGGCGCGGCGGTTTCATCCCGCCGTCATACCAGGCCATATGGACCGCGGGCCGGGTGTCGCGCGCGGGATAGTCGAGGTGAACGATGGACGCCTTGGGAAAAGTTTCCGAATAAGACTCGTCGGAGGAGGACTCGACCGCGGTCGGCGGAGTCAGGTCCAAAATCTTGAAGACGCCGGCGAAGCTGTAGCAGCCCATGTCGCCGAACGAGCCGCAGCCGAAATCGTACCATCCGCGCCAGACGAACGGCTGGTAGGCGCGATGGAAGGGTCGCGCCGGAGCGGGGCCGAGCCACAGGTCCCAATCGAGGCCGTCGGGCGCGGTCTGCGCCTCTTTCGGGCGCTCGATGCCCTGCGGCCAATAGGGGCGGCTCGACCAGTTGTGGACTTCGCGCACCGCGCCGATCGCACCATCGGCGATCCAAGAGGCGATGCTCCGGGTGTTCTCGCTCGACGGATTGTTGACCGGCAGCCCCGTCGCGACCTTCATTTCGCGCGCCACTGCTGCCATGCGGCGAGCCTCTCCGATGGAGTGCGCCATGGGCTTCTGGCAGAGCACGTGTTTCCGCCGGCGCATGGCGGCGATCGAGATGGTGGCGTGCCAGTGGTCGGGCGTGGCCACGTAGACCGCGTCCAGGTCCTTCTCCTTTTCGAGGAGTTCGCGGTAGTCGCGATAGGCGGTGCATCCTTTATAAGGAGCGCCCGATTCCTTGTGCGCGCCGTAGTAGGCTTCGACCAGACGGCGGGCGGGTTCGCGGCCGCCCATCCCCAGGCTGCTCTCGAATTCGTGCGTCAGCCGCACGCTGCCGGGGGACGCCAGATCCTGTGCCCAATTCTCGTAGCCCTTGCCGAGCAGGCGGCGCGCCGACGTGAGCAGCGCGTTCGAGTTGTACTCCATGTAGTCCATGCTGCCGCGGTTGCAGTCGCAGACGGCGACCACCTGGACTTCGGGACGGGCGAGCATACTCATCGTGACCACCTGGCCCTGGCGGCCGAGCCCGATGGTGGCCAGGGTGACCTTGTCGCTGGGCGGGACGAAAGGCGCTCCCAGCACGTGGCGGGGGACGATGGTAAATGCTGCGGCGGCGCCGGCGAAAGCGCGCCGGGTGATGCGGGTCTTCATGTCACAGAATTGTGACGCGATGCGCGGCGGATGTCCAGGGGGGATGACAGGTAAATCTGGCGCGGTTACGAAAGCAAAATGTGCACTTTGCCGAATCAGAACCCGATCGGCGACGCCGCTAAAACGTTGCCCCTCAACGACGAAAGGCAGATTGGTACCAACCGTGCATTAGTCAGCGCCAGGAGAATAGAAATGAAATTAGCCATCGTGGCCGGTTTGGCCTTTACAACATCGTTGTTAGCTATCGATAGGGAACCTGCCAAGCGGTTGGCCGAATCTGCGGCGGTTTTCTCGGAAGTAATGGCAGCACCCGACAAGGGGATTCCGCAGGATCTGCTCGAAAAGGCGCATTGCATCGTGATTGTGCCAAGCCTCAAGACAGGGGCCTTTATAGTCGGCGGGAAATACGGAAAAGGGTATCTGTCCTGCCGCAACAAGAGCGGCTCGGGTTGGTCCGCACCCGCCACGGTTCGCATCGAGGGCGGCAGCTTTGGCTTTCAGATCGGCGGCTCAACGACCGACCTGATCATGCTGGTGATGTCGGCACGCGGAGCGGACAAACTGCTTTCGAGCAAGTTCACTCTGGGCGCCGAGGGATCGGTCGCGGCGGGTCCCGTGGGACGCACGGCGACGGCTCAAACGGACGCGCAGATGCACGCCGAGATTCTTTCGTGGTCGCGGTCGCAAGGATTGTTTGCCGGCCTGGCACTCGAAGGGGCCACTCTCCGGCAGGATCTGGATGACAACGCCACGCTATACGGCCAGAAATTGAAAAACCGCGACATCGTGACTAGTGGGAGATCCGCACCGAAATCGGCCGGACCCCTGATGGCTCTCCTGAACAAGTACTCGCGTCACGAGCAGTAACGAATAACGACCAACCGCTCCCTCACCGTGGGGAGCGGTTGGCCGTATGTCATTCCGGCAGGGCAAACGCCAGCACATTCGATCCCGAACTGATAGCTACGTACTGCCGTCCGTTCGCCGTGTAAGTCATAGGTGAAGCTTTCGGTTCCTGGCTGGTCTCGAAGTGCCACAGAGTGCGGCCCGTCTTTGCGTCGACGGCCGCGAAGCCCCCGCTGGACTCGCTATAGAACACTAGGCCGCCCGCCGTTGACAGTGCGCCCCCGTAATTCGGCGTCGGAACTTTCTGCTCCACTTCCCACTTGATGTCGCCGGTCTGCATCTCGATAGCTCGCAGATAACGACGCGGCGGCTCACCTCCAGGCACGCTGAAGAGGCCTCCAGCAATGCTGCCGCCCGCGCGTCCCCGGCCGGCCGCCGGACGTCCGCCGAACTGCGTGCTGCGATACACGCCGCAATTCTCGATCGCCATCAGGTAGTAAAGGCCCGTAGCCGGATTGTACGCCGTCGACATCCAGTTTGCCGCACCACGGATGTCCGGACACGTCGGCGTACCTTCCGGAGTGGGCACGCTGCCGGGCAATTCGATGGGACGTCCCTTGGCGTCGATGCCGCTGGCCCACGTGATCTTCCGGGCGAAAGCCTTGGCCAGCAGCAACTCTCCGTTGGTGCGGTCAAGGACGTAATAGAAGCCGTTGCGATCGGCGTGCAGCAGGAGCTTCCGCTGCCGGCCCTGGAACATGGCGTCCACCAGTACGGCGGGCTGTACGGCATCCCAATCGTGAAGATCGTGCGGTGTGAACTGGAAATGCCAGCGCAGCTTTCCCGTCTTCGGATCGAGCGCCACGATGCAATCCGTATAGAGGTTGTCGCCCTTCCGATCGCTGCCGTCGGTATCGGGATACGGGTTGCCGGTGGGCCAGTAAAGCAGGTTCGTGCCAGGATCGTAACTGCCGGTGAGCCACGTGGAGCCGCCGCCCAATTTCATGGCGTCGCCCTGCCAGGTTTCCGACCCCGGCTCGCCTTTGAGCGGGATGGTCCAGAAGCGCCACGCAGGCTGCCCGGTGGTCGCGTGGTAGGCGGCAACGAAGCCGCGAATGCCTTCATCGGCGCCCATGACCCCCGCCACTACGAGATCGCCCACCACCAGCGGCGCAACCGTGGCGCCGTAGTGCTGCGGCTCTTCGGGCATGTAGATGTCCCAGCGCAGCGCACCAGTAAGGCGGTCGAGGCAGATCAGGTGGGCATCGTCGGTGGTGGCGAAGACGCGGTCGCCCAGCAGGGCTGCGCCGCGATTCGCGCCTTTGACGGCATCGCCCGCGACGGTCCCGCCGGTGGAGCGCGGCCGCGAGTAGCTCCAGATCTCCTGCCCGCTCCGCGCGTCGAGTGCATAGACCTGGTTGGGGCCAGTCACGTACATCACTCCGCCGGCGACGAGCGGCGTCATTTCCAGGCCGAAGTAAGGAATGGAATACACCCACTGGAGCGCCAGCTTTCCGACATTCTGCTGGTTGATCTGGTCGAGCGGGCTGTGTCGATTGCCGCTCAGATTGCCGTTGTAAGTCGGCCACTCTCCGGGCTTCGGATTGAGGGTCTGCTCCGCGGCGGCTCGATCGACCGCTTCGTCGCTGACGGGCAGAGCGCCGGCGTGCAGGCCGCCCAGACGGCTGAGAAATGCGCTCAAGTTGCGCTCCTCTTCATCGGTGGCGCGGAGCGGCGGCATCACGGAAATCTTCTCGCGCCCGGTGATTTCGTACTCTCCTTCAGCCAGCAGAAGCAGGCGGCCATCGAGAGTCTGCAACTGCAGCGAGTGCAGCGTCTCCTTACGCGCGAACCCCTTGACGGTGCTGCCGTCGCGCAAGCGCACCGCGATCGTCGTGTAGCTGCCGGAGACCTGCGCATTGGGGTCCTTCAGCTTTCGCGTGAGGTCCGGCAGAGTGAGTTGGCGCCCGATATTGGTGAGGTCCGGCCCCACCGATTTGCCGCGCCCCCGGGCGGTGTGGCACGACCCGCATTGCCCCTTGCCGAAGAAGAATCGCTCACCCGCGGCCGCGTCGCCGTCGGGCGGCGCATCGAACGCCGCGGCGTTCACGGAACGGATCCACCGGGCCAACGCCTGCAACTCGTTTTCCGGCAGGTTGAAGGCAGGCATCCCGCCCGGCGTGCCGTTATGGATGATGTCGTGAATCTCGCTGGTGGAGCGGGTTCGCAGCCGGCGGCTCTTCGCCAAGGCCGGACCCCGGTCGGACCCCGCGGCATCGTCGCCGTGGCATGCCGCACAGCGCTGTGAATAAATCTCGCGCTCCTGCCCGAAGGCGATCCCGAGCGCCACAACTAACAGCCACGCGCCTCGCATGAGCAACCGTGGGTCGCTACTTGGGCAGCAGCGACAGCACGCCTTTGCTGGGGCTGGGAATCACGTGCGCGGCGACGAGGCGGCCGAGACCTTCCACCTTGGCCTTCCCGGCGTCAATGGCCGCGCGAACCGCCGCCACATCCCCTTTGATGAGGACCGTGATGTAGCCGCCGCCCAGTTTTTCGCGGGCCAACACCTCGACCGACGCCGTCTTCAACGCGGTGTCGATGGCCTCGAAGACGGCCGTGAAACCCTGGGTCTCGATGAGGCCCACGGCAAAACTCGATTGCTCGTTCATAGTATTCTCTGGCTTCTGAACCGTTAGCTGCTCGATCAGGGGACTGAACTCGGGCGGCGCTTCGTAGGCCGCGCGCGAAAGCTCGGATGGCCCCGGGATGACGTGCACCACCGCCGGAATCGCCATGGCAGCGGCCATTTCCTCTGCCGCGCGCGCCGCGTACTCGATATCGCCGAGCGGCCCGTAAAGCTTCATGCAAACGCCGGGGCGGTCGTTCAACTCGGTCTGGAGTATGCGGACGCCGGAGCACTTTTCCATTGCGTCGAGCACCACCATGGCGGGCGACCAGCCGCCGATTTCGACAAACGCCAGTGCCTCCATCAGAAGACACCCCGCTTCTCGAGCTCATGCATCACTTCGAAAACCACCTGTTCCACTTTATCGTGCCCGATCTCGCGGACGCGCGGCGCGCAGCCGGCGGCGGGGCGGTCCACCAGCTCGAAATCCGCCAGGATGCACTGCAGAACCGAAGCCAGGGCGGTGCGGTCGGAGCGCTGCGCGCTGGTCTGGGGCTGGCGTCCCCGGCCGAAGCGAAAGCCGCGCAGCTCGGCGGCGGCGCGGAAGCCGTCCGGAAACTCGAACGGGTTGAGCATCGCATCGAACAACTCCAGAATGCGGAACTGCCACTTCATGGCTTCGTCGTATTTGCCGGCGCGCGAGAGTTCGTAGAGACGGCGCGTTACCTCCGGCACCGCATTGCTCGACGCGTTGGTGCCGCCGTCGCAGCCGATCATCAGCATCGGAACCAGCACCGCTTCCCAACCGGTGAGAAAGGAAAAGTCGGGGCGGGCCGGGCGCACCGCGGCCATCATCCGCATCATGAAAGCCAAGTCGCCCGAAGAATCCTTGATGCCGATCACGCGCGGAAATTCAGCCGCCAGGCGGCGGATGGTGGGCACGTCGATGGGGCTCGCGAACATCGGAATGTTGTACAGCGTCACGTCGAGCGGCGTGTGGCGCGCGATTTCGGCGAAGTACGCGTACACCGAGTCCGGCGCCAGCTTGTAATAGAACGGCGCGACGATGGCCACCGCCCGCACACCCATTTGCGCGTAGGCCTCGCAGGCCGCGAGGGTCTCCTTGACGTTGGCTTCGGCGGCGCCGGCCAGGATGGGAACGCGCCCGCCCGCCTGATCGGCGACCACCTGGACGATCCGGCGGCGCTCCTCCGCCGTAAAGCGCGTAAATTCGCCAGTCGAGCCGTTCGGGTAGAGACCATGGACACCGCGCTCGATCAGCCAGGAGACGAAACGGCGGAGCTCCGCCTCATTGATCTGGCCCTGTTCGTCCAACGGGACCAGCATCGGTGTGAAAATGCCTTCGAGCCTGGTCAAGCCACAAGGATACACGGAACGAACCCACTGAGGCCACAGATGGACACGGATGGACACGGATAACAATTTGCTATTTATCTGCGTGCATCTGTGTCCATCAGTGGCCCGATAGCCTTTTCTACATCCTGTTAGAATTTCTGGCATGCGACTTTCAGCCGTTTTGGTTTGTCTATCCGCGGCGTGGGCCCAGCCAGCCGCTACACCACCGGTACGGCGCTCGCTCGGCGATGTGGCGGCGCTCGGACGCTATGCCGCCGAAAACGCGAAAGTCCAGCCACCCAAGCCGGACGAAGAGCGCGTGGTCTTCATGGGGGACTCCATCACCGATTTCTGGGGGCGCCGCTACGGCAAGTTTTTCCCCGGCAAGCCGTATATCAATCGCGGCATCAGCGCTCAACTCACGCCCCAGATGCTTCTCCGCTTCCGGCCGGACGTGATTGCGCTGCATCCCAAAGTCGTAGTGATCCTTGCCGGGACCAACGACATCGGCGGCAGCCTGGGGCCCGTGCCGCCCGAAGCGACGCGCGACAACATCATGTCGATGGTCGATCTGGCGCGCGCGCACGGCATCCGGGTCGTGCTCTCTTCCCTGACGCCGGTATGCGATTTGCTTGGGCCGCAAACCGACAAGCGTCCCGTCGAGAAACTGCGCGAGTTAAACGCCTGGATGAAGGAATACGCCGTCCGCGAGAAGATAGTGTTCCTGGATTACTGGCCGGCCATGCTGGATGACAAGGGGATGCTTCGTGCGGAGCTCACCTTCGACGGACTGCATCCGAACGATGCCGGATACGCCGTGATGGGGCCGCTCGCCGCGCAGGCCATCGCGGCCGCTCTCAAGTGATCGCGCCTTCCGTCAGCGGAACCTGGCCGACCACGCCCGCTGCTGCCCAAGTAGCGGCCCGCGGTTGCTCCTGCGTATCTTAGAACTCGCGCCTGTCCGTTTTGGCCACGTGCACGTCCGCAATGGGCTGGCAGTAGTGCGCATCGAAGTTCTCGACATTCTTCAGCACGAACGTCGGGATTTCGGCCGCCTTCTGCGCTTTGACGTGCTGAAAAACGGCGCCGTTCACCTGGTCCAGCACGAATGCGGGGCGCCGATCTTCGCGCAGGAAACCGACTTCCACATTTGCCAGCTCGATCCCCTTCGCGTGACGGATGAAAAACCCGTAGGCGGGCAACATCCCGAACATCGACGGCTCGGGATACTCCTTCTCCCGCTCCGGTGTCTCGTACGGCTCGCGCGGAGGCACGCCACCGGAGGCACGGAAAAAGAACGTATTCACGAGATCCGCAGGCTGCTTCGCCACCTGGTCCAGGTTGAGACCGCCCCGATACCAGATGCGAATGTTGCTGAGTTTGACATCCTCGATGTCGTGGCCGGGGATGCCGCTGACGATCGAACCATAGCGGGGGTCGGCATCGTAGACCACCACGTCGCTGATGGTCACGCGCTTTATCGAGCCGATCGCCGTTCCCTCCGGCGCCCGCATGCGGCTGCCGAGGCGAATGAAGATCGGGGCATTCGACACCTCCCGCATGGTGATATTCGAGATGGCTATATCTTCCACCTTCGCCCCATCCACCGACTCGATGGCGAGGCCGCGCGAGCGGTCGAAGACCACGTTGGAAATCGTGATGTTCCGGAAATCGCCTTCGGTTTCCGTGCCGATTTTGATGCGGCCGGTGGGACCGTCGCGATCCGGCGCCTGCTTGACGGTCCGCTTGTTCGTGCCGTCGAGCAGAGAGCCGATATCGTAGCCGCTCACCAATCCATTCACGATCGTCACGTTTTCGGTGGCGCGCGCGAATCCGAGCGCATGCGTGCCCTTCAGCACCAGCGCATCATCGTTGGGCGCGTTGATGCTCGTGTTCGAGACGCGAACGTTGCGGCAGCCGTCGAGGTCGATGCCGTCGCGGTTGGTGTCGATCTTGAGATTGTCGATCGTCAGGTTGTCCACTCCGGTCGCCAGAATGCCGAAGTGCCCGCCGTTCAGGATGGAAAAATCGCGCAGCGTCACGTTGCGGCTCAGCTTCAGTGCGATGAGCTTGTCGCCGCCGCCTCCGCGCTCGCCCCTGGTCAATGCTTTGCCCGAGAGCAAACCGCTTCCCACGATCGAGACATTCTCCAGGCCCTCGCCCCAGATCAAACTGTTGTGAAAGTGGCTGTGGCCGAAATCCTGAAACTTGTCCCATTGGTTCGGCTCTGCCGCATCGTACGCGGCAGGGTCGGCGGACGCTTCGAGAGTGGTCCCATGCTCGAATTGCAGCGTGATGTTGCTCTTCAGTCGAATCGAACCTGTGGAGTAGGTGCCAGCCGGAAAATACACCGTCCCGCCACCCGCGGCGGAGGCTGCGTCGATGGCTTTGTTGATGGCTTCCCGATCGGCGGTCTTGCCGTCGGCCTTGGCGCCGAAGGTCTTCACGTCGAACGTCGCCGCACCAAGTGGCAGCGATAGGCCCACGCAAACCACGAGGGCGGAATACCAAACGACCCGAGCCTTCGACATCCTGCCTCCTGCAATTTCGGGGACAGGCTACACAACCTCGAAATTCGCCGGTAAAGTCTCAAACTAGCGCTGTTGCCCTCTGGCGAATTTCGAGGTTGTGTAGCCTGTCCCCGAAATTGGAAGTATAACCCCCCGCGGGTGTCTCGGGCGGCCAGGAGTGGAAGGGGAGTCGAAGACAATGATATCTTCTTGACCGGAGGCCAGCCCGCGGCATGGCGAAAAAATCCGGACCTCGTAAAGCTCCGAAAGTTCCAGCATCGCTCACTCGCAAGGCGAGGCCCGCCAGACAGAAGCCTCCCGTTCCCGCTCCAACCATTTCCGAACCGCTTCCTCTGAACGCCACTTTCCCGGTGGCCGGTATAGGCGCCTCCGCCGGCGGCCTCGAAGCCTTCACTGCGCTGCTGAGGGCTTTGCCGGCCGACACCGGAGTAGCCTTTGTGCTGGTTCAACACATGGACCCGACGCACGAGAGCATCCTCCCGAAGCTGCTCGCCAAGACGACGGCCATGCCGGTACATGAAGTCACCGACGGAATGGTGGCGCACCCCAACCATGTCTACGTCATTCCGCCCAACACGCGCATGACGATCTCGAAAGGCGTCCTGCGGCTCACGTCCCGCACGGACGGAGCCAGCCGCAATCTCCCCATCGACGATTTCTTTTGCGCGCTGGCGGAGGACTTGAAGGGCGCCGCCATCGGCGTCATCCTCTCCGGGCTGGCTTCCGACGGCACCCAGGGGCTCAAGGCCATCAAGGCGGAAGGCGGCATCACTTTCGCGCAGGATGAAAAAACCGCGCGCTATCCGGGCATGCCGTTGAGCGCCATGGCGGCGGGCTGTGTCGACTTCGTGCTGCCACCGGAGAAAATCGCCGCCGAGCTGACCCGGATGGGGACTCATCCGTATATTCACACCTTCCCCCAGTTAGCCGAGTCTCCGCTGCCTGCCGGCGGCGGCGATGACGGCATGCTCCGGATCTGTGCCGCGCTGCGAGCTGCCACCGGAGTGGATTTCGAGCTGTACAAGCCCGCCACCATCAGGCGCCGCGTCGCGCGCCGGCTGGTTCTCAAAAAACTGGACAGCCTGGAGAAGTACGTGCGGCTCCTGCAACAGGATCGTGCCGAATTGGATGCCCTCTATGAGGACATCTTCATTCACGTGACGAGCTTCTTTCGGGATGCGGAGGCGCTGCAGGCGCTGCGGCGCACCGTCCATTCCAAGATGCTGGCGCGCCGGCCGCCGGGTCAGGCGCTGCGCGTGTGGGTGCCGGGATGCTCGAGTGGAGAGGAGGCTTACTCGATCGCGATGCTGCTGATCGAGGAGGCCGGCAAGAAGGCAAACCAGCCTGCCATACAGATTTTCGGCACCGACATCAGCGACCGGGCGGTGGAGCAGGCGCGCACCGGAATCTACGCGGAATCCGCCATGGCCCACATTTCGAGCGGGCGCCGCGCACGCTTCTTCCAAAAAGTCGAAGGCGGCTACCAGATCGCCAAGGCAGTCCGGGAGATCTGCGTATTCGCCCGGCACGACCTGACCCGGGATCCGCCGTTCTCCCGGCTGGACCTCATCAGTTGCCGGAACGTGCTGATCTACATGGGTCCCGTCTTACAGAAGAGAGTCATCGAGACGCTTCACTACTCTCTCAAGCCGGCCGGCTACCTCTTTCTGGGAAAGTCCGAGTCCCTCGGCGGGTATGCCAACCTGTTCGCCGGCGAGGACCGCAAGCATAAGATTTACTCCCGCAAAGCGCTTGCGGGGCCGCCGCCACTGATCGCGGCAGCCCAAGCCCCGCAGACGGCGCAGGCACAGTTGATGGGCCCGGCGCTTCCACGCTTGTTCGATCTGCGGCGCGAGGCCGAGCGCGTTTTGCTCGAACAATATGCGCCGGCCGCCCTGGTGGTCGATCCCGACCTCTACATCATTCACTTTCACGGAGACACCAGCCCCTATCTGGCGCCGGCCGCCGGAGAGCCGAGTTTTCACCTGTTGCGAATGGTACGGCCGGAGCTCCTGGTGGACCTCCGCACCACGATTCACAAGGCGAAGAAGGGCGGCTTAGCCGTTCGCAAAGAGGGCATTCGATTCAAACAGAACGACGCCATCACGACGTTGGATCTCGAGGTGGTTCCCGTAAAGGGACGGCATCCCAAGGAATTCGACTTTCTCGTGGTCTTTCAGGCGAAGGCCGGTGCGCCGCCGGCTGCCACTGGCCGCCTCGAAATGCACCCTTCGGAGCTGAAAGGCCGCGCCACCGCCGAAATAGCGCGTCTGGAACGCGATCTCGCTTCCACCCGCGACCAGCTCCGGGCCTTTGTCGAGGACTACGAAGCCGCCAAGGAGGAAATGCGCGCGGTCAACGAAGAGACTCTCTCGAGCAGCGAGGAGCTGCAAAGCACCAACGAGGAATTGGAGACCGCGAAGGAGGAGCTGCAATCTTCGAACGAAGAGCTCACCACGCTCAACGACGAGTTGCAGAATCGCAATGGCGAACTGGGGACGCTGGCCAACGACCTTAGCAACCTGCTGGTCGGCGTCGACATCCCCATCGTCATTCTGGATAGCGACCTCCGTATCCGCCGCTTCACGCCTACAGCCGAGAAAGTATTCAGTCTGATTGCCACCGACGTCGGGCGCCCGTTCACCGACATCGCGTCGCGTCTCGACGTCGCGGATTGGACCGCGTTGCTGTCCGAGGCGATCGGAAAGCAGCGTGTCGTGGAGCGGGAAGTTCGCGACCGCCAGGGTCACTGGTATGGTCTGCGGATGCGTCCATACAAGACCGGGGAGCAGAAGATCGACGGCGTCCTCATGGCGCTGCTCGACATCGACTCCGTCAAACGCAGTCTGGATGAGGTTCGGCAAGCCCGCGACTTTGCGGAAGCGATTGTGGAAACGGTTCGCGAACCCCTGCTGGTCCTGAATGCCCAGTTTCGGGTCTTGAAAGCCACGCATAGCTTCTATGAAACGTTCTGCGTCACGCAGGCGGAGACGGAAGGGCGCATCCTATTCCAATTGGGCGACGGCCAATGGAACATTCCGCGGTTGCGCGAGTTGCTGGAAAAGGTGTTGCTCCACCACCGGCGCGTCGAGAACTTCGACGTAGCCCACGACTTCCCGTCGATCGGTTACCGGAGCATGGTTCTCAATGCGCGGGAGGTTCATCTGGAATCCAAGGGTCCCAAGACCATCCTGCTGGCGATCGAAGACGTCACGGACCGCACCCAGGCCGAGGAGCTCGTCCGGCAGCGGGAAATGACGATTCAGAATGCGGCATCCCAAGCCATCCTGTCGGTGGGACCCGACGGCCGGATCGTGATGGCCAATCGAATGGCGGAAATGATGTTCGGCTATGCCCGGGAAGAGTTCCTGGGTCTGCCTTTGGAGAGCCTGCTTCCGGAACGCTTCCGGGAAGCTCACGCCGCGCATCGCGCCCGGCTCTCCGCGGCGCCGCTGGACCGGCCCTTGGAGCCTGCGCTCGAGTTGAAAGGACTGCGCAAGGATGGCGCCGAGTTTCCCATCGCCGTCGACCTGAATCATATCCACACCAGGGGCGGGACGCTCGCCCTCGACTTCATCACCGATCTGACCGAACGGCAGCAAACCGAGGAGGCGCTGCGGGAAAGCGAGGAGCGGTTCTCATTGTTCATGAAGCATCTCCCGGCCGCGGCCTTCATGAAGGATCCGGAGGGCCGTTATGTTTATGTCAGCCCCGGCTTCGCGAAGCTCACCGGGCGGGCTCCGGGACTCAGCGTGGGCGCAGGCGACGACGAATACTGGCCTGATTCCGCCTCGCGTTTGCGGGACCAGGATCAATATGTCCTGCGGACCGGCCGTGCCATGACTTCGGAGGATACTCGCCATGCCGGAAGAGAAGTTCGCCACTACCAGACCGTCAAGTTTGCCATTCCCGATCGAGAGGGAGCCACCGCCATGGTAGCCGGAGTCTCGGTCGACATCACCGAGAGGAAGTTGGCGGAGCAGGAAAGGCGGGCTCTCCTGGCGAGACTGGCCACCGCCCGGGAAGAGGAGCGCTGGCGGATTTCCCGGGAACTGCACGACGACCTGACCCAGCGGCTGGCCGGCCTCGCGATGGACCTGGGCAGTCTCGTGGCCAAGCGCCCCGCCTCCTCCGCGCTCCTCAAGAAAGGCCTTCGATCGCTGCAAAGCCGCGTGGTGCAGGCGGCCGAGGTGACGCGTCATATCGCGCATGAATTACATCCTTCCGAACTCGACGATTTGGGACTGGTAGCCGCGCTGCGAGCCATCTGCGAAGATTTCGCCCGTCGCGATGGAATCGAGGTCAAATTCGCGAGCCAAAACATGCCCAAAGAGCTGAAACGCGAGATTGCTTCCTGTCTGTACATGGTGACGAAGGAGAGCCTGCGCAATGCCTCCCGCCACGCCGGCGCCCAGATGGTCTCCGTCACGTTAGAGGGAACCGCCGCCCGAATCGGCCTCCGCGTGAAAGACGCGGGCGTTGGCTTCCGGGCTCAGTCGCCGGAGACCAACGTCGGCCTCGGCATTCTCAGCATGAAGGAACGGGTAGAGCTGCTTCACGGGAGTTTTCGGATCTCGTCCGGGCCCGGACAGGGCACGGAGATCGCCGTGGAAATTCCGTTGGAGGCACATTGACCAAGCGTCCGCGTATCCTGCTGGCCGACGACCATTCCTTCATTCTGGCCGGCATCCGGAGTTTGCTGGAAGGTCATTACGACCTGGTCGGGCAGGTCGACAATGGCAGATCGCTGGTGGAGGCGGCGGTGCGCCTGCGGCCCGATCTCATGATTCTGGACGTCACCATGCCCATGCTGAACGGGATCGACGCCGCCCGGCAGATCCGCAAGGAGTGGCCTCAGGCTAAGCTCCTGTTCCTCAGCATGCACGCCAGCGCGGTATATCTTCGGGAAGCCTTCGAAGCGGGCGGCTCGGGTTACGTCCTCAAGTCTTCCGCCGCCGAAGAACTGCGGACGGCCGTCCAAACCGTTCTCAAAGGGCAGGTCTACGTGGCTCCGGCATTTCACCTCGACGTAGTGGAATCCTTGCGCGATGCCATCCGGCAGCCGGGCAGGGCTTCCGCCCAGTTAACGGACCGCCAGCGGGAAGTGCTGCAACTGATTGCGGAGGGTCGCGTGAACAAGGAAATCGCGGCGATCCTGAACGTCTCGGAGAAGACGGTGGAATTTCACCGCGGCCGGATCATGAACAAGCTCGGCGTGCATACCGTGGCCGAACTCGTCCGTTGGGCCGTACAGGACGGCATGGTCGGAGAATAATCGCGCGGAAGCTTGCGCTTCACCAGGCGGAGGCGCGGCCTGGGCCGGCATGTCGTCGCGTCGTGCCTCTCGATCGTTCCCTCGGGACATTCCAAGGCGCTTGAGAGAAGGAACACTTCCACCGCGGATGCCGGCCGCCGCCTGGGCCGATCCTCGAAGAATGCTTCCAGGAAGGCGGCCAACTCCTCCGTCGTACCGACGCGTGGTGCCCTCCAACGGCGCGACCGATCGATTGACAGGATCATCTCCGCCTCCCCCGGCTTTCAGAGTGCTTCCGAACCGGCTTTCATTATTTTTGGGCTAACATGGCTCGGATCCGGCGGCCGGGCTGTTCGGATTCCGCCTCCTGAGGCCGGAGTTGGCTGCCTGCGCCGCCTTCGGCGCTTAGCTGAAACCCCCCGCTTGAGCGCCAGTATCACTTCGTCAATTAGCTCGAGTTCGGCCCGAAGCTCCAATATGATCTGTTCTAGATTCAATTGAATTCCCCCTCATTTATTTCCAGTTACAGATGCAGATCCATCAGGAATCACCCCCATGCCGACCTACTACCTAAACCGGCCGAATGCCCTACAAAACTATGTCCCTTATATATGGTGCTTTTTGCCGCATGCCTTGGTCTACTAGGTTCGCACCTAGTAGGTAGTCACCTAGTGGACCTATTTTATAGAACCATGCATTATAGGAAAATCCGGTTTGAATTCGCATTTGAATTCGAGTTACGGGATGGGACAACGGGGGTTACTGTGAAAACGATTCTCGTTTTGGAAGACGAACCTATCCTACTGAGCCTCTTACGCCTGATTCTCCGGCGGAGCGGTTACAGCGTCTTGGAAGCCGGCGACG
Organism: Bryobacteraceae bacterium; assembly: GCA_041484525.1. Lineage (GTDB taxonomy): Bacteria > Acidobacteriota > Terriglobia > Bryobacterales > Bryobacteraceae > JBGPHT01. Next base: position 22,400 of record JBGPHT010000013.1, read on the forward strand.
CAGAGGAAGCGCTTCGGAAGTTCCATCTCAACAATCGTAATCTCGACCTCGTAATTGCCGATGTAAATTTGCCGTCAAGTTCCGGCATACAAGTGGCGTTAGTGCTTCGGGCAGAGCTTCCGGACTTAAGGGTGATTCTGACGTCTGGTTATCCGGCGACCACTTGGAACCCGCGGGATTCCGCCGATCTCTGGAGACTGGGTCCCGATTCGGTAAGGGTTCTGCAAAAACCATTTCGGCCTCTAACTCTATTGAACACGGTCCGTGAGTTGACAGCCGCGCCACAATCCGAACTCGCGAGGGCCGCGCGTACTTAAGGGCGGAAACTACTGTTGTACGTTACAGCACACCTCACTTGGCAATCTGCATTGGTCCCGAGAAATAAATCGCTCGAGGATACGGGTAGTCCTGGCTCACCGCCACGCAGCGTTGCGACTCCGGATTCCAGACGCGCACATAGTTATCCCCGCTGACCGAGGCGAGAAGTCCGCCGCCGGGACTCCAGGCGACGCCGAGGACACGGTCCCGGTGGCCCCGCAAAAGGCGGACCGCGTCCGGAGCGGCCACCATGATGTCGTTGCCGCAGGGCGCCGCCGCCTGTTTCCGGGCGGCGTCCCATACCGGCTCGCTGTTGCGGCACGCGGCCAGCGCGGGAGCTTCGGGATTCCATGAGTACGTTTCGCCCGCCACGACCCAGTAGCCGTATCCGTAAAGGCCGATGCACATTCCGAGCCCGCTCATGATGAACGGATAGTTGATGTCCGGCAAGCCGAAGAGGCGGAACAGGAAATTTGGAAACAGCGCGACCGCCGCGCCCCAGAATATGTTGTACACGCCGGCGATCCGAAAGATCCCTTTAAGAAATCTCTCCTGTGGCAACGCCATCACGATGGGCTCAGCCCTTGTAGACCTTCCAGAACACGTCGCGGAACTTCGCCATCTCCTGGTCGGTGCCGATGGTGACGCGGAGCATGTTGTCGAGCGGCGGGAAGGGGCGGCCGGGTGCGACGCCGAGCTTCGGCATGGCGCTGATGAACTCGCGCGCATTGCGGCCGACGTCGATCATCATGAAGTTGGCGTGCGGCTGGATGAACTTGAGATTGCGCTCGCCGAGCCAGGCGCACAGTTCGCGGCGCGTGCGGCCCAGCGCGGCGCGCCGCTCGGGGACGATGGTCTTCGACTCTTTCAGCGCGGCCACGACGGCGCGCGCGCTCACGATCGAAATCACGTTCATGCGCAGCGGAGTGAGGCGGGCCATGAGCTCGGGCTTGGCGGCGGCGAAACCGACGCGCAGGCCGGCCATGCCGTAGATCTTCGAAAACGTGCGCGTGACGATCACGTCCTTGCCCTGGCGGACGTAGTCGAGGCCGCTGGCGAGTTCAGGTGATTCGCCGAAGTGGATGTAAGCCTCGTCGATGAGGAGCGTGGTGTTGGGCGGCAGGTTCGCGACCATCCAGTCCAGCTCCTTCTTGGTGGTGATGGCGGACGTCGGATTGTTCGGGTTGCAGATGTAGATCAGGCTGCCGTTCGCCTTGCCGGCTTCCTCGATCAGGGCCTTGGGGTCGGCGGTATAGTCGGCGCGCATCTTGGTGAGGACCACGGGATGGCCGAGAGTGCGGGCCGTTTCGACGGGGCCTTCGTAGGTCGGGCTGGGGGCGATCAGCGGGCGCGTGGGCGACGTGAGCACGTCGACGGCGATGTGGAGCCCTTCGGTCGATCCGGCGCCCACCACGATCTGATTCGGAGTGAGATCTTCGGCGTGCGCTATGGCGGCGTAGATCTCGCCGAACTCCTGGTAGTGGTAGCGCCACGCGGTGGGGCAAACCTCCTGCATGGCGGCCAATGAAACGGCGGGGATGCCCGCGGGATTTTCGTTGGCGTTCAGCCAGACCATGTCCTTGGGAAGACCGGACAGGTTGACGGCGGCGCGCTGCGCGTAGGCCATCTCGGGCAGCATGCGGGTAGCGGCGCCGGCCAGGGCGAGGCGCGCGGCAAAGTCTCGGCGGGAGAGCATGGGTGGACCTCCGGTGACTATGGTAGCGCGGGTTTCACCCCTCGGGGCGGCCTACTGGCCGAAGGTATTGCAGGAGGCGATGTCGCCCGATTCCAGGCCGCGGCGGAACCACTGCGTACGCTGGGTGGCGGACCCGTGCGTGAATGACTCGGGGCTGACGTATTCGCGGGCCATCTTCTGCATGCGGTCGTCGCCCACCGCGGCGGCGGCATCCATGCCGGCGGCGATGTCGGACTGGTCGATGATGTTGCGCTGTTCGGTCGAGTGGCCCCATACACCCGCGAGACAGTCGGCCTGCAGCTCGAGGCGGACGGATAGCGGGTTGGCCGCGGATGGTTCGCTGCGCTGCAACCGGCTTACTTTTTGTGCGATTCCGAGCAACTTCTGCACGTGGTGTCCGATTTCGTGAGCGATTACGTAGGCTTGGCCGAATTCGCCGGGCGCGCCGAAGCGAGTGGCGAGTTCCTGGAAGAAGCCGAGATCGACATAGACCTTCTCGTCCTCGGGGCAGTAAAACGGGCCTGTGGCGAATTGGGCGGCGCCGCATCCGGATACTGTGTAGTCGCGGAAGAGGACGAGTTTCGCGCGGCGATAGGGGACACCGGTCTTCGGCAGCAGACGCTCCCAGGTCTGCTGGGCATCGTCGAGCACGAAGGAGACGAACTGCACTTCCTTCTCCTCACCAGCGTCGCGGCTGGCGCTGCCCACGCCGGGATTGGCGTCGTCCTGGCGATACGACTGGGTGGGTGCAGGCGTTCCGGAGTTGAAGAGGTCGTTGCGAAAGACGATGCTGAGCACGATCGACAGCAGCGTACCGCCGATGCCCAGGTGCCGGCCGCCAAACCCGCCGAAACTGGGGCCGCCGAAACCAAAACCACCACCGCCTTCGCTGCGGCGATCTTCAATGTCAGGGCTTTGGCCACCGGGTGTCCAACGCATGTTTACCTCCCTGCTACGTTGATGCAACTGGGGTACTATCTGTTTTGCAATCGGCAGCAGGACGCAGGCCGGAATAAAATAAATCTCTCGATTGAGTTGCCGGACGCGCGGTTCCATCACGGGTGTGCGACATAAAAGTGGAGCCACCCGGCGCAACCTGATTTTTGACGGCCCGCAGGGTCCCGAAGCAAAGGGCCTCAAGGACGGGCAATCCCGCAACGGTCAAGATGCGCGTTCGCCGCACAGCGGCCAGAAGCCTTGCGTATGTGTACGCTCAGACTCTTGTCGTTTTGTTGAGGATGCGTGGGTCTCTCCACTTTTATGTCGCACACCCTTCCATCACTCCAACTGATAGCGCATGAGAACCGGCGGGTACAATAAGTGTAAGCATGAGGGCCTGGAACCGCGCAAAGCTTCTGTGGGGCTACCTCGCGCGGCGGACCCGGCTGGGGGCGCTGCCCGTCGAGTACATCGTCGAGACCACGGCGAAGTGCAACCTGTATTGCCCCATGTGCCCGCGGGAGACGCATAAACAGCCCAAGGCCGACATGGCGGACGATGTGTTCGAACGCCTGGTGCGGCAGTCCGGGAAGTCGGCCGAGCACATGATGCTGATCGGGCTGGGCGAGCCGTTCATGGACCCGCAGATCTTCGAGCGCATCGAGTTCTGCCACCGTCACAGCATCTCGACGCTGCTCTCGACGAACGGCACCTTTCTGGACGAGCGCATGTCGGCGCGCGTGCTCGATTCACCGCTGGAGCAGATCACGCTCAGCTTCGACGGCGCGAGCAAGGAGACCTTCGAGTTCTATCGCAAGGGCGCGAAATTCGAGAAGGTGCGGGACAACTTCGTGCGCTTCTCGAAGATGAAGCGCGAGCGCGGCTCGAAGCTGCAGGTGGTGGTGCAGATGGTTCGGATGGAGGGCAACGCGCATGAGGTAGACGAGTTCATGCGCTTCTGGAGCGCGGTACCCGGAGTGGACCAGGTGCGGGTCAAAGAGGACGAGACCAACCTGATGCGCCCCGATGCCGGACACGCGGCCAGCGATTGGAAGCACCCCTGCCACTACCTGTGGCGCGGGCCGATGTACGTCAAGCAGAATGGCGACGTATATCCGTGCTGCCAGAGCTACATGCTGGACGGGAAGCCGCTGGGGAATCTTGCAACCGAGGACCTGGTGTCGATCTGGAATTCGACCGAGATGCAGGAGATGCGGAGATTGCACGTGTCGGGCCGCGGCGGCGAGGTGGACGTGTGCTCCCGCTGCTGCACCACGATTCCGCATCCCGCGCTGGTGACGGGCAGTTTGATTCTGCACGGCAAGACGGTGCGCCGCCTGGTGCCGTTGGTGGAGCGCTTGACGTATCTGTCGAAGCTGCCGCGAAATCTGCTGCGCCCGCCGAATCGGCATTGATCCGTTTTCCAACGCCCGATCTGATACGAGAATGGGATCATGACCGGCGTGAGAATGGACAAGTGGCTGTGGGCCGCCAGATTCTTCAAGACGCGCTCGCTGGCTTCGCGGGCATGCGAACGCGGTAGGATTACGGCCAACGGGCAACCGGCCAAGGCGTCGCGCGAAGTCCGGGCCAGCGACATGTTGCTAGTGAAGAACGACAGCGGCGACTTTCAGGTGGAGGTCCTGGTTCTCAGTGAGATGCGTGGCCCGGCGGCGGTTGCCCAGACACTCTATCGTGAGACGGAGGCGAGCCGCGAGTTGCGGCTGAAGACGGCAGAAGAGCGAAAAGCGATGCGGGGTTTCGAAGACTTGCGGGAACGAAAACCATCAAAACGCGACCGTCGTAAGATCGACCGATTCCGGGGCAGAGGGTGACTGCGGAAGTCAGCGGCTGCGGTTCAACGCTTTGCGGGCACCGGCTCAAAACTTATCTTGAGCCGCGTTTTAGTGGCAGAGGCAAGCCGCTCCAGGGTGTGTGTAGAAGGCCGGACGCGGCCGCTTTCCAAACGCGCGATGACCGGCTGGCTGGTCTCCATTCGCTCCGCGAGTTGTTCTTGCGTAAGACCAGCGTGTACACGTGCGTGAATGACCGCACGCGCAAGCTCGAACTCAGGCGCCAGCGCTTCGTGCGCCCGCCGGTAATCGCCATTCTTCATCCAGTTCCGATGGAGATCTCTGACCTTGCTCATTGCCTCACCTCCTTTGCGCGTTTGAGGGCCAACTCTATTTCACGGTTGGGAGTCTTTTGCGTCTTCTTCACGAATACCCGCACAACTACAACGCGCCGGCCAGTTGCCGTAACGTAAATCGCTCGCGAGACGCCATCCTTGCCTTTCATCCGCATCTCCCAGAGAGGACCGCGGACGTGCTTTACGTGCGGCTCCCGAACCCGCTCCAGACCAAACTCCTCGATCAGACGGGAGATATGGACAAAGCGGATCCGCATGTCAGCGGGCAAGACCTCCAATTTCCGCATCAACGACGTCGTTCAACGTTTCTACGGTCCACAAAAATGCTCGCCCTCATTATAGCGTTTTTGGTATATTGTCGCTCGAACTACACTTATCGCTGACAGGCTCGCCCCGCTGCCCAACCTACAACGCCACCCAGACCGACTTCTTGCTCGTATATTGCTCGATCGCGTCCGCGCCCAGATCCCGCCCGAAGCCGCTCTGCTTGTAGCCGCCGAAAGGGGACGCGGAATCGAATCCGTTATAGGTGTTGATCCAGACCGAGCCGGCCTGGATCTCCCCCGCCATGCGATGGGCCAGGCGGACATCGCGCGTCCATACCGCGGCGGCCAGACCGTAGATGGTGCCGTTCGCGATCTTCACCGCCTCCTCCGCATCGCGGAACCGGATGGCGCTCACCACGGGACCGAAAATCTCTTCGCGCGCGATACGCATTTCGGGGGTCACCTCGCCAAACACGGTCGGCTTCACGAACCAGCCTTTGCACTTCTCGCCTTCGGTGTCGCGCTCGCCGCCGGCCAGGAGTTGCGCGCCCTCCTCCTTGCCGTACTCGATGTAGTCGAGGATGCGGTCCATCTGGCGCGACGAGATCTGCGGTCCCATCTGGCTCGCCGGATCGAGCGGATTGCCGACGCGCAGCTTGCGGGCGCGGGCCGTGAGCTCTTCGAGGAACCGATCGTACACGCCGGCATGCAGCAGCAGGCGCGACCCGGCGGTGCACATCTCACCCTTGTTGCCGAAGACGCCCCAGAACGAGGCTTTCATGGCGGCGTCGAAATCGGCGTCCGGGAAAATGATGTTGGGCGACTTGCCGCCCAGTTCCAAACTTAGTCGCTTCAGGTTCGAAACCGAAGATGCCTGCAGCAGCTTGCGGGCGGTCGCGATGCTGCCGGTGAAACTGATCTTGTCCACGTCCTCGTGCAGCGCCAGCGCCTCGCCCGCCGTTTCGCCGTAGCCCGTCACCACGTTGAGGACACCCTCCGGCAAGCCGGCCTCGAGAGCGATTTCGGCGAACTTCAGCGCATTGAGCGGCGTCAACTCCGACGGCTTGAGCACCACGGAGCAGCCGCAGGCCAGCGCGGGGGCCACCTTCCACGCGGCGATCTGCAGCGGAATGTTCCACGGCACAATCGCGCCCACCACGCCCACCGGCTCGCGCAGCGTGTAGTTGAGGAACGGACCGTCCACCGGAATGGTCTCGCCGTGGATCTTGCGCACCCAGCCGGCGTAGTAGCGGAAGCAATCGGCGGCGGGCGCTACGTCGGCGCCGGCGGCCTCGCGCAGCGTCTTGCCGTTTTCCTGCGAGATGATTGCCGCCAGTTCGTCGCGATGGCGCATCAGCAGGTCGCCGATGTTCCACAGGACGCGCTCGCGCTTCGAAGGGTCCATGCCGCGCCACGTTTTCCGCTGGAAGGTGGCGCGCGCGGCGGCAACGGCGCGATCCACATCGGCGCCGTCGAAATCGGGAACGGTCGCGATCAACTCGCCGGTGGCGGGGTTGTTCACGTCGATGTGGCAGGCGGACATTCCCACAGTTTACGGCATGCCGCGAACTTGAATCCCCACGTAAGCGAGCGTCAGCCCGATGATCAGCACTACGGCGATCCACGAGACCAGATTGAACCAGGGCGGGTTCGCCCACTCGCCCATGAGGTCGCGTTTGTTGATGAGCAGGATCATGAAGATCAACACGAACGGCAGCAGCGCTCCGTTGAGCACCTGCGAGAGCAGGATCATCCGGACCAGCGGGAATTTCGGGATCAGCACCACGCCCGCGCCCACGACGATCAGCAGCGTATACAGAAGGTAGAAGATGGGCGCCTCGCGAATCCGGCGGTTCACTCCCGATTCGAATCCAAGACCTTCGCAGACCGAGTATGCCGTCGAGAGCGGCAGGATGCAGGCCGCGAAAATCGAAGCGTTGAACAACCCTCCGCTGAACAGCAGGTAGGCGTAATCGCCGAATGGCCGAAGGGCGAGCGCGGCCTCGGTTGCGTCCTTGATCTCCCGTGGCGCGACGCTATAAATCGCGCCCGCACAGGCCACGATGATGAAGAATGCGATCACCGAAGTCATGAAGCAGCCGACGATGACTTCGATGCGCGACTCGGCATAGTCTTTCGCGGTGATGCCCTTCTCCACCACGGCCGCCTGCAGATAGAACTGCATCCAGGGCGCGATGGTGGTGCCCACCATGCCGATCAGCATGTAGATGTACGCCGGTTCCAGCAGGAGCACCGGGTGCACGCTATAGATCGCGGCTTCCTTCCAGTCGGGCTTGACGAGGAATCCGGAAATCACGTAGGTCACGTACAACACGCACGAGAACAGGAAAATCTTCTCCACGCTCTGGTAGTTCCCCTTCACCACCAGGAACCACACCGCCAGCGCCGCCAGCGGCACGGAGATGTAGCGGCTGATGTGGAACAGCTCGAGCGAGCTGGCGATGCCCGCAAATTCGGACATGACGTTGGTGAGGTTGACGGCGACCAGCAGCGCCATCAGCAGAAACGTGATGCGCAGGCCGAATTCCTCGCGGATCAGATCGGAGAGGCCCTTCCCCGTCACCGCGCCCATGCGCGAGCACATCTCCTGCGTGACGATCAACAGCAGGGTGATGGGGAGCAGCGTCCAGAGCGGCAGGTAGCCGAACTGCGCGCCGGCCGCCGAATAAGTGTAGATACCGCCGGCGTCGTTATCCACCACCGCAGTGATGAACCCCGGCCCGAGGACGGCGAAGAAGACTACAAGATGGTGACGGAAACGGCCCAGGAGTTTCCGCATCCGCTATTTCTGCCTTAGCACCGAGATGATGTCGTCGGCGGTGATCACGCCGGCGAGCTTGCCGTCTTCGTCCACCACGGGCAAAGTCAGCAGGTTGTATTTGTCGAACAGCTCCGTGATGCGGTCCTGTTTTTCATCCACGCTGACCTGGATCAGCGTTTCCATGGCGAGGTCTTGCAGCCGGGCGTTGCCTGACGCCACGAACAGCCGGGCCAGCGGAATCGTGGCCGTGAGCCGCTCATCGCCATCCACCAGGAAGAGCGTGTTCAGGCTCTCCAGCAGGTCTTCGTTGCCGCGCAGCGCGGCCATGGCGTCCGTTACGGAGGCGTTGTCGTGCAGCGCCACAAACTCGGTGTTCATCATGCCGCCGGCAGTGTCCTCGTGGAACTCGAGAAGCTCGCGCACCTCCGTCTTGGGGGCGGAATCCATTTCGTCGAGGATGTCCTCAGAAGCCTGCTCTTCCAGTTCGGAGAGCAGGTCGGCGGCCTCGTCGGGCGCCATCTCTTCAACAATGTCGGCGGCCTTTTCCGGCTCCAGGGACTCCAGAATGCTGACCTGCATTTTGGGATCGACCTCGGAGAGGGCGTCGGCCGCCGCCTCGCTGTCGATGGTTTCGAAGATGGCCTCGCGCTCTGCCGGACCCAGGTCCTCGACGATGTCCGCCAGGTCGGCGGGGTGCATCTGCTCCAGTTTCTCGTAGGAGATGTTGAGCCGTAGGCGGCGCAGCGGATCGGGCTCGACCACGTTGCACAGCTCCCAGCGAATGGAGTTGGGCGGAATGGGCTGCTGCAGCCGCCGGATCCACATGCGCGGGACCACTCCCTGCAGCACGCGGCGAAGAATACTGCGAATCCCGATATCGACTTCCTGCACGTACAACACGTCGCGCTCGCCGTCTTTCTGAATCCCCATGGTGATGTCGTTGACGCGCACCACCTTGCGGCCGGTCACGTCGATGATCTGCTGATCCAGCAGGTCGCGGCCGATGCGCAGCATGTATTCGTCGTCGTGGTAGGGGGTGAGCTGTTCGTCGGAAAGCTGGATGCCACGCTTCAGATCGAGCGTCCGGATCTGGTCGTAGCGGACCACGAACCACGCATAGCCGCCGCCCACCAGCACGCGATCGATGCGCGACGAATGGACGAGGGGAACGAGGGCGGCGTCTTTGACGCGGCCAATCCGGCGGCCCCGCACATCGAGCACCGGCATGGCCAACAGCTCTGTGAAGAAGAGGAAGTTGTCCGCCATCGAAAACGCCCCGGCGCTGGAGACATCGAGCGCGGTACGGGACTGCTTTCGACTTGGGACTTACGGATGCGCTCTACACGGCTTTTCCAACGCCATTCCCAATATGGCGCATCCGGTAATGCAGCCGCAAGCAAAAAATGGTGCGCGATATAAGCAGGATCACGGGGACCTGAAACGGGCCTGGCGAGCCCGCCTGCACCGCGGCCCGCTATCCAAAGGCAGCCTGGATCGGTTGGCGGATTTGAGCATTTCCTGACAATAGAATCGCCTACAATCATAAGAAGCGGCTTCAACCTAATGATCGAAAGTCAGACGGAGAGCACCCAGGGAATTTGGAATCCGCCGCAGTGTCCATTTGCGGTCGAGTACTCGCCGCGCGTACTGGACGACATCCGCCTGTCGGTGGTGGATGCGTTCTTTTCCCTGCCGCGCGGCGGCGCCGAAGTCGGCGGAATCCTGCTGGGCAAGTACGACGGCGCTCGCGTGATCGTCTCGGATTACCAGCCGCTCGAGTGCGAGCATGCGTTCGGGCCGACTTTTGTGCTCTCGGCGCGCGACCTGGAAAAACTGAGGGAGTTACTGGTCGCGGTGCGGCCCCACCCGTTGGGCCTGCAGCCGGTCGGCTGGTACCATTCGCACACTCGCAGCGAGCTCTTCCTCTCCGACGCCGACCAGGACATTCATCACCGCTACTTTCTGCAGCCGTGGCATGTGGCGCTGGTCCTGAAGCCGCACACGTTTAATCCCACGCGCGCCGGATTCTTTTTCCGTGAGGCGGACGGATCCATTCGCGGCGAGGCCAGCTACCTCGAGTTCGCGTTGGAGCCTCTGCCATTACGCCCTTTGCCGGTGGCCCCGCATGCGCAGCCTGCATCGTCGTCGTTCGGACGGGCCGCCCGCGAATCCCCGGGACCGATTATCAACGTGGCTTCAGAGCGGCGTCCGGAGCCTCGACGTTCGTTTGTCGGACCTTCGCCGCCCACGCCGTCCGCTCCTCAACCAATCCGACCGATGGCTGCGGCACCACCACCCCCGAAGCCGGCCGCACCGCCACCGCCCCCGATGGCTGCGCTTTGGACGACGGACCCTGCTCCCGCGCCGCCTCCGAAAGCTGCGGTTTCGATGCCGGCCGCTTCTCCGCCACCGCCAGCGACGGCTGCAACTCCGGCGTGGCTGGCAGCAGCCGCTGCGGCTCCGCCGCCAGTCGCAATGGCCCGGACGGTGGCTGCGGACCACGTCTACGTGGAGCCTGAGGCGGAAGTCGAACCGGCTCCGGAGCCCGAGATAGTGGCTGAAGTCGAATCGCAGGAGGACGACTCCGTGCCGGTTCCGATCGTGATGCCGGAACCGATCGAGGAGCCCCTGGCAACCTCCGCTGAGGCGCCCGAGCCGCTGCTCATGCCGGCCGCGGCCGCCGAGCCGGAGTCGATCTACAAGCCGCAACCAGGACTCGAAATCGACCGGCCCGACGGGCTCTATCTGCCGCTGCCCGCGTTTGCCGAAGCCGAGGAACCCAGCACCTCGAAGACGGTATGGACGGTGCTTTTCGTCGCGGCCGGGCTATCGCTTGGCGCCTTTGGATATCAGGCGCGGGAGGCCTGGCTGCCGCGCGCCAGCGCCACCGTGCGCTCGGTGCTGCCGCCGCAAGCGCCGCCGCCGCCCTCACTGGGCCTGAATACCCTCGAACTTAGCGGCCAATTGCAGATCCGGTGGGACCGGAACTCCTCCGCCGTTCGGAGCGCCACTGGTGGCGCGATCGAGATCACCGACGGAGGCCCCACGCAGGTTTTGCAGCTCGACCAGGCGCAGCTTCAGTCCGGCGTCCAGACCTATGCGCGCCGCAGCGAAAAAGTGGACGCGAGCCTGGTCGTCTACGGACCCGAGGGGCGTGTTCGGGAAGCCACCGGGTTCCTGGGCAAGCTGCCGGAAGCCCAGGCCGCCGCGCCCGCCGCGCCTGCCGCATCCGCCGAGCCCGCTCCGGCGGCCCCCGATCCGAATCCCGCGCTCCGCAAAGAGCGCGATGCCCTGGCGAAGCAAAACGCCAAGCTCAAGGCCGACGTGACCGCCCAGACGGAGCGTGCGCACAAGGCCGAAAAGGCGGCTGATGACCTGCGCCGGCAGTTGCGCCTGGAGCAGCGCCGCCGCTTGGGCAACCAGGTGCCAGATACCGCCAAGTGAAACGCGGCGCCATCCTGCTGCTGTTGGCTGCGGGCACGGCCTGGACCCAGGCGGGAGACTGGATCGCCAACATCGATGTGGGGCTGACGAAGTTGCGGCTGGCCCTTCACCTGTCGGTGCGCGGCGATGGAAGCTTAATCGGCACGCTCGATTCCATCGACCAGGATGCGTTTGGACTGCCCCTCGCTTGGTTGCGCGCGCGCGGGCATGCGGTCGAGTTCGAAGTGCCGAAGCTGGGCGGACGGTTTTCGGGCGGCGTGGCGGAGGATGGCAGCGCGATCGCAGGCCAATGGCGCCAGCGCGGCGGCAAATTGCCGATTCGTTTCGAGCGCGGGAACATCCGCCCGCAGGAGCCGTCTCCGCCGTTTCCGTACGCACAGGAGGACGTCCTCGTCCGCAACGGCTCCATTCGCCTGGCCGGTACGCTCACGCTGCCGCGCACGGCGGGACCGCATCCCGCCGTCCTGCTAATCACCGGTTCGGGCCCCCAGGATCGCAACGAGACTACGTCCGGACACCGGCCGTTCCTGGTGTGGGCCGACTTCCTGACGCGCCGCGGTTTCGCCGTGTTACGGATGGACGATCGGGGCGTGGGCGGGTCGAGCGGGAAACTGCTCGATTCCACCGACGAGGAATTTGCGGAGGACGCGCTGCGGGCCGTGGCGTATCTCAAAACGCATCCGGACATCGATCCGCGCCGCATCGGCCTGATGGGCCATAGCGAGGGCGGAGCCGTGGCGCCGCTGGCGGCGGGAAGGCCGGGCGGTAAGCCGGGCGACATCGCGTTCCTGGTGCTGCTCGCCGGGCCGGCCATTCCGGGGCGGGAAGTGCTCGCCGCGCAGGACGCGCGCATCTCCCGCGCCATGGGGTTGCCCGAGGAAGTGGCGCGCCGCAATCGCGAAATCCAGACGCAGCTCTTCACGGCGGCGCAGAACGAGAAAGATCCGGCGGCGGCGCGCAAGCGGATGGAGACCGAACTGGCTCGCGCCACGCTCGAGCTTTCGCCCGAGGAGGCGGCGGTCATCCGCGCACAGGTGGGCGGGCAGATGAAAATGGCGGCGTCGCGCTGGTTCCGGTTCGTGTGGAACTACGACCCGCGGCCGGCCCTCCGAAAGGTGGCGTGCCCGGTGCTGGCCTTATATGGCGGTTTGGATTTGCAGGTGCCGGCCGACCTGAACGCTCCCGCGATGGAGCAGGCACTGGCGGGAAATCCGAAGCATCGCGTGGTGACGATTCCGGGTGTCAATCACCTGTTTCAGAATGCCGGCACAGGCTCGCCGCTCGAGTACGCGCGGATTCAGGAGACGGTGGCGGCATCGGTGCTCGATACCGTGGCCGATTGGTTGAAGTGAGGGCTCGGCAAGTTCATTGTCCTTTTTTCCGAGGATTCATCGCTTTCTCATGTGAAAGGGATGAACTCCATGTTTCTCACCACCAGCAGTCTCCATCGCCTGACCATTTTTCTTTTGGCAGTCGGTCTATCTGCGGTTTCAGTAACGGCTCCGGCGCAGACGTTAGCACCCGTAAACCCCTCAGGCATACAATCGCTTCGCGTTAAGGCAGTAGAAGCAAAAATAGAACGGCGAGAGATACAAGAAAAAGCAAAACAAGACGAAGCGAGAGAACAAGCAGCCAAACGACACTTTTTCCTGCCGCTATTGCATGCCAAATCGGACGAGGTAGAAACCTTCTACAACACGTCGAACTGGCTGGCCCCGCTACAGCAGATCAAATTTCTGTATGGGTTCGGTCAAGGATCCAAATCGCTTTCCGTAGATCTTGCCTCAATGCAGTTTCCGATTGGGGTCCAAACATCCTTCGGCAGCAGCGTCACGGCGCCCGGCACTAAGGGCGTCGCTGATAAGACCACCGACTCTGCGACTCAAGCCCTGGAACGACTGAAGGCCGGCGGCGATTTCTACGTGCGCACGGCCTATCCGCTTATTGCAATCGGAAGCAGTGACAAGGCTAACATGTTTACCGTTTTCTCGATCTCCACACTGGGCCTGAATATCTCCGGCTTCGGCGACGAAGCTACCATAACCGAGTCTACCGAGCACAACTTCAACACCGGCATCGAGGCATATGGCCAATATGGGGCGATTGGCGGCAAGGGCTTCGTTTATGCCAATTACAAGGGAGGACTGCAGACTGTGCAGACTGACTTTGCCCGTTCCGTTGGACTGGCCCATAAGAATTTCGGCATGAGCCAACTTGCGGCCGGGATACAATTCGGTGGATTCATGCGGGTCGGTTTCCAGAGATTCTTCGGGCCACCGGCCGCCTTCGGAATCACCAGAGGCGAACTCTCGAAGTGGCACCTCGTCCTGCAGATCATGCCTCTCAAGAAGTAGCCGCCCGCTGGATCAGCTTTCCCACAACTCGTGGACCGGGTAGAACTGGAACGGGCCGGTCTTCGGTACGTACTCGAAGCCGCGGCCCAGCGGATCGTCGCTGCGAGTCTTGGTCCAGTCGATTCCCAGGGCGGAGTAGACCGTCGCCTCGATATCCTCGGGGTACACGTAGCGGTCCTGCGACCAGCCGAATTCTGCGACATCCGAGCCTGTGGCGTTGGTCTTGCCGATCGTCCGGCCGCCACTGACGCCGCCGCCCGCGAAGAAGGCGAACTGCTGCGGCCAGTGGTCGCGGCCGGCCGCGCCCGAGAGCGGTCCGACGGTGCGGCCGAACTCACCCGCCATCACTACCAGGGTCTGGTCGAGCAAGGCATTGGCTTTCAGATCGCTCAGCAGCGCGGACACGGCGTTATCCAGAATTTTCGCCTTGGCGGGCAGGGCGTTATTGCCGGTGTAGATGCTCTGATGCATGTCCCAGCCGTCGTTGGACGTGATCTGGATGAAGCGCGTGCCCTGATCCGCCTTCAGGACCTTGCCCGCGACCAGGCAGGCGTTTCCCAGTCCCGTAGTCAAGGTGCCGTCGCCATAGCGCTTGGCCTCGTCGGTGGAGAACCCGAACGCCTGGTTCACCGCGGGGTTGTACATCAGGCCTTCGGCTTCCCGATAGAAGTCGTTGTAATCTTGCATGTCGTCGCTGTTGGGCGAGTTTACGCGCAGAACATCGTCGAGCGAATGCATCAGGTCGTTGCGGGTCTTGAAGCGCACCGCGCCATCCGGATTGGTGGTGTTGGCGATGCCACCCGTGTTCGGCGTCACCTTGAACGGGCCGTACTTCGCGGCAAGATAACCCGAGCCCACGGCGCCGTTCGAATTCAGCGCCAGGAAGGTGGGGAAGACCTGGCCGGGCCGCCGCTCGCTGTCCTTTTCAATCGCCACGATGCTGCCGATGTTGGGCGCGATGCTGCCCAGCGCCGCCGCCGGGTTGCGGCCGATCTGCGTCCAGGTCTGTGCCAGGGAATGTACCAGCGCGTGCGACCGCACTGCGCGGACGAGGGCGAAATCGGAGATCGCCTGCGCCAGCTTGGGCATCAGACCGGTAGGGAAGTACACGCCGTTGATGGTGGCTGCCTTATGCAGACCCTGCGGCGCGACGGCGATGCTCGTATCCTTGAGATCGAACAAATCGGTGTGGCTGGGCGCGCCCGCCAGCAGGATGAAGATGACGTTCTTCGCCGTATTCTTGGGCTGGCCGCCGGCGGCTGTGACCTCGGCCGCTTTGGCGTAGCGTTCCGCCAGGAATGCGCCCGTGACGCCCGAACCCATCAACTCGAAGAAGCGGCGGCGCGTCCAGTGCGGGCGATTGAAGAAGGTCTTGTTATCCCAGGGACGTTCCGCGAAGACGCGATTGATTTTTTCCTGATTGCTGCTCATGACCTTCTCCTCCGCTAGTAGTTGAACGTGAAATCCACTTTGTTATACAGCGACCACACCAGGTCCTGAACCGCCTGGTTGCGCGGCGTGCCCGTCGCGGTTGGGAGCGCGGCCTGCGCCTTTGCCAGCTCGGTTGTGGAGGGCAGGCGCGAGAGGATATTCAGGTACAGCGTGTCGATCAAGTCCGTGTTGTTCCGGGTCAGGTTCTGGAAGATGAGCTGGCTGGGAGTGGCCCCGGAAAACTGGAGGCGTGCTTCGACAAACGAATTGTTCATCAGCGTGAGTGCCTGCAGGATCGAACCGTCGGTCTTGCGCGGCTGATCGTCGCGGTTGCCGCGTACGAAGGGGTCGAGGAAGTCGCCAACCGGCGTGCCCGCAATGTCGGGGAATTGCATGGCGAAGCTCGGCTTGGCAAAACCCTGATCGGTGAAGCCGGTCATGGTGTAGCTGGGCAGGGTGCCGCTTGACTGCGCCACGGCGTCGTGAATCTCCTCCGCCCACAGGCGGCGGACGAACTTGCGCGCGAAGTACGGCTCCCACGCCACGTTCCAAGTGCCGTCGTAGCGGCTGGAAAGCTGGTAGGTCTGGGACGTGGCGATCTCGCGCATCAGCGCCTTCAGGTTGTAACCGCTCTGCACGAAGTGCTGCGCCAGCGCGTTCAGCAGCTTGGCATTCGAGGGCTGCAGCGTCCAGGGTGCGGGCGGCGGATTATCCGGATCGAGCCGCGCCGGGTCGAACGTGTCAGGCGGGTCCACTATGCCGCGGCCGAAGAACTGCGCCCACATATAGTTCACGGTCGCGCGCGCGAACTGGGGATCGGTGGTGATATGCCGGGCCAGCGCCACGCGGTAATTCTCGCCGGGCTTGGGGGACTCGCCGGTGAAGATGTACTGCGGTGGCACCGTGAAGCAGGGCTGGCCGGATTTGCAGCCGGCGGGGGCCACGCGCGCCGGACGGTTGCCGGTGGTGGTGTTCAGCGTATAGTCGGCGGTGAAGTTCCGGGTGTTGTCGAGCAGCGACCAGTAATAGATGTTGTTGTTGCTGGGGTCGACCGGCGTGCGCGCCATCTGCGTGTGCGACAGATATGACGCCAGTTGCCACGCCTGGTATCGCGTGGTAGTGCTGCCCCAGAGGCTGAGCTGGTCGAGGTGGCCGCGGCCGTTGTGGCACTCCAAACAGTTCTCATAGGCGAGGCCGAGGAACGTATCGAACACCGCGGCCGTCATTCCGTCCGTGGTGTCCTGGGTCGGGCCGCCCGTGATGTACCCGTTCAGCAGGTAGTTGATGCTTCCATCCTCGTAGCTGTTGGGGCCGGTGGCGGTCAGCAGCTCCGTGGCCATCTGGTTGTACGGCTTTCCGTTGGCAAGCGAATCGTGGATCCACTGATAGAACGTGTTGCGGCCCTGCGGAAAGCGCTGCAAGCTGGTGCTGGGGCGGGTGACAGTGTTCTGGTAGAGATCGCCGTAGTACATCGTCCACTTATCGACCCACTCCGGCTTCGCTAATAGTTCGTCGACCAGTTTGGCGCGTTTATCGGAAGCGGTATCGGCCACGAAGGAGATCGCACGGTCGGGCGCCGGGATGCGGCCGCTGAGATCCAGCGTCACGCGGCGAATGAATTCCCAGTCCGTAGTCAGAGGCGCGGGCGTGATGTTGTTCTTCTTGAAATCGTCCCAGATGTAGGAATCGACCGAGCCGGCGGCGTGCGACTGACCATAGCTATAAGTCCGGCTACCGCCCGGCACATACGAGAGCATGGCCGACACTTGATCTGTCATGGTGCTGAGCGGATGCGCCGCGCGCACACGTTCCGGAGCGTTGAGCGCGAGCCTTTGGAACTTCTCGCGCAGTTTTCCGAAATAAGTACAGTTGGGATCCGCGACGGGAAGTCGATCGTCTTGCGCGTGGATGACGAGAAAACCCGAAAAGGCCAGAAGAGAAATACCACCCAGAATCGACTTGAACCGAGGTTTTTGCATGCCCGCTCCGAGGCGCCACCAGGCGCGTTAATGATGCTAGTGTAACCCTCTACCCCCGTCGTAGTTGCACAATTAATAATCTTTAAGGAAGAAGTTTTGTACGCTGCATCGCCGTGACAAAAGCGCGGGTCGCGGGTTTATGATTGCCATAGTGGCAATCCAACGGACGGGGCGGGTCTGGGTGGTGCTTGCGGGCTTGGCGTTGACTGGCTCGATCTCGGCACAAACCCTAGGTAATCAAACATTAAGCGGCAGATATTTCTTCCGGCATGTCTCCCTTGGGACGGATGCGGCGGGAAAATTGACCGACCCGCGGAGCCTTATCGGTACCTTAACTTTCGATAGTACAGGGCACTACTCCTATACGGGTCAGCAGGTGCAGGGCAATAACGCTGCGGCGGCTGCCAGCGGATCGGGCGCCTATTCGGTGGACCCGGCGGGATTCGTTTCGCTCGACAATCCGCAGCGCTCGGGCGCCAAGGTGAACGCGCGATACGGCTCTGAGGCGTTGGTGGGCTCGACCACCGAGACCAGCGACAACACGTTCGATCTGTTCGTCGCGATTCGGGCGCCCTCGACGGGCGCGTCGCTCGGCGGACCGTACTGGGTCGTGACGCTGGAGTTTCCGGGCGCCTCGACCGCCAACATGCGGAACACGATTTTCAGCCTGACGGCGGGCGCGGGCGGTACGTTCAGCAACTTCAGCGCCAACGGTCACGCCGCCAACCTCTCGGCCGGCGCACCTTTCACACAGCCTGTGACGGGCGCCACTTATACGATGGCGGCCGATGGAACGGGCAGCGCTTTTTTCGGGGGCGCATCCAACCTGGCGCTGGTCAGCGGCAACCGGACGCTGTACGTCTCCGCCGACGGCAACATGATTCTGGGAGGATCGACGGCCGCTGGCGGGCACGACATCCTGATTGGAGTGAAGGCGGTGACGGGTGCGAGCAATGCCACGTGGAACGGGGACTTCTGGGGCGCCAGTTTGCGGTTCGACGCCAATGGCTTGACTGGGTTCGTGGGTTCCGCGACCACGCGAGGGACCGGCAAGCTCATCTGGACCAAGCGGCAAAAGGCGTTCGGGCAACCAAACCTGGATTTGACAGAAATCAATTCCTACGTCTTGCGTTCAGACGGATCGGGGGCCATGGAATTGACGCAAATGGCGTTGGGTGCCGGTCTGAAGGGGTTCGAAGGATCTTCGGTCGATCCCCAGGATCCGAACGCATATGAGCTGTACCTGGGTGTGTTGATGCCGTCGTTAAGTAAGAGCGGCGTCTTCGTTAACCCGCTCGGGATCTCGAATGCCGCCAGCTACGCGCCCGCCGGGAATCCGATCTCGCCTGGCGAGTTTATCAACATATACGGCACCGGCTTTGCCAACGCCACACTCTCCGCGACACCCCCGTACCCCCCGACGCTGGGCGGCATGACGGTCCTAATCAACAACAAGTCCGCACCTATCTACTTCGTGAGCCCGACCCGCGTCATCGCGCTGGTACCGTATTCGACGCAGGGCCCGACCGCCACGATTGTGGTGCAGTCAGGTGGCAGTTCCAGCACCGCGACTGTCCCGGTGGCCGCGACCACACCGGGCATTTTCACACTGGACCAGAGCGGCAGCGGCCTGGGAGCCATCCTTCATACGGACTTCACTGTGGTGGATACGTCCCACCCCGCGACTTCAGGCGAGACGGTGCTGATCTTCCTGACGGGCATGGGCGCCGTGACCCCCGCAGTGGCCGACGGCACCGCCGGCGGCGGCAACCCGCCGAGTAATACGAATGCCAAACCGACCGTGCTGGCCGGCGGCCTGGCAGCGACGGTGTCGTTCAGTGGGCTGGCGCCGGGGTTCCCGGGCCTGTACCAGATCAACGCGGCGCTGCCGGTGTTCGCGTCGATTGGGTCGACCGGGACCGTACCGCTGGCGATCCAGGTGGGGAACTCGTTCCACGATCAGGTGGATCTGGCGGTGAGATAGAAGATCGGCGGATCGCAGCCGATGAGATTAGTCGGTGAGCGAAAACGACGCAGAGAACGGTACAATCTCCGTGGGGACCCCTAGACTTGCCTTTGGTCAGGCACTGCCTCACAGGAGAAAATTGAAGAACTCACGGACAGGCGCGCATGCGTCACAAGAGGGTCTCTTCACTGCCGGTACTCGGACGGCACGCCGCCGGGCGCCGGCCCTTCCGCTCGAAGACAATACTCCGGAGGGTCTTAAAGCGCTGATCGAGGCGAACCGCGTCTATCGCGAACGCGAATGGCCTGAGCCTTATCGACGCACCAGCCATCGGCTGCACCTGGGCGACGCTCGAGACCTGTCGTGGCTTCCCGACGGTTCGGTACACCTGGTGGTCACGTCTCCGCCCTACTGGACTCTGAAGGAGTATGCCCCGAATAACCAGAACCAGATGGGTCATTTTGAGGACTACGAGTATTTCCTCTCGGAGTTGGACCGAGTCTGGCGCGAATGCGCGCGGGTGCTGGTCGGCGGCGGGCGCATCTGCTGCGTGGTCGGCGACGTCTGCATTCCGCGAAAGAGGGGCGGCAGGCACCACGTAGTTCCGCTTCACTCGGATATTCAGGTGCGTGCGCGGAAGCTTGGGCTCGACTGCCTCACGCCGATCTTCTGGCACAAGATTGCCAACGGCGCGATGGAAGCCGAAGGTAATGGGGCTGGTTTCTATGGCAAGCCATACCAGCCGGGCGGGATCATCAAGAACGACATCGAGTACATTCTTTTTCTTCGCAAAGGCGGCGAGTATCGTTCCGCGCCTACCTTGCAGAAGGCGCTTTCGATGCTCACCCGCGAGGAAATGACGGCATGGCAACGCACGATCTGGACCGATCTGCGCGGCGCCTCCACACGCGATGGGCACCCTGCGCCTTACCCCCAGGAATTGGCGGAACGGCTGATCAAGCTGTTTTCGTTTGCGGGCGATACGGTCCTCGATCCATTCGGCGGAACCGGGTCGACGTCACAGGCTGCTATCATGGCTGGCAGAAATTCTATAGTGAATGAAATCGAGCGTGAATATATTGAGATTGCACGCAAGCGAATTCTGGCTACCGCTCGCCAACCCCGGGTCTTTGGTGCGGTAGAAGCTGAGGTCGTTGTGGACGGAGTTGACGGAGAGACCCCAAAATCCCGAGTACCGGCTTCCGGCCGAGTTCCGGCGGCTGTTTGAAGGCAAGCTCTACAAGCACCGTGCTTCCAACCAAGGCGACTTCGTGGCGATGCACCTCTACGAAGATATCCTCGCCATCAACCGCTCCCCAAAGCTGAACGACGCAGTTACGGTTCGAAAGGACCGCGTCCTCAACGCGCAGAACAAGCGTCGCGGAGTAAATGCCCGGCGAGGCGACGGCACGTTTGGCGAATTGATTCCCGGCGAGGCCGCGATTGCAGATCCGGGGTACGTAGTGGCTCGGGGGCCGATCGCGACCGTAGAGATCGGCGTCGAGGTCAAGGTGCTCGCCAAGGCGATGATCAAGCAGATCGATCGCGTGATCAACGACCTCCGCAACCAGGTGTCGCAGTTTCGACGCGGCGGCGGAAATCCGATCTGCGTCGCCATCGTGGGCATCAACCACGCCGGGCATACAGTAGGGTATGAAGGCGACCGGCCGTTCCCAACCACGGGGCGGGCTGGATTCCTCCATCCATTTCAGGAAGCGCCCGAAGCCGAACGGCGGCTACGGTCGGAAGTCGCCGCTGAATTCGACGAATTCCTGGTTCTGCGCTTCCAAGCGACCAACGAACCTCCCTTTCCGTTCGAGTGGGTGAATTATCAGGAGACCCGGTTGGATTATGCGGCTGCTCTTTCGCGCATCGCCGCCCGGTATCAACAGCGGTTTTGACGGCTCGGTCATGGCGCAAGCCAAGGTTGCATTCTTCGCAACGGAAGATTCATACTAGCCAACATCGCCACTTGTGTCGGTCGCCGGACCGCGATGGCGGGGTGTTCCCTGGCGGCCGGGAGGTTCCATGTCTCGTATCGTTCGGTGTTCGTTGATCCAGGCTTCCAATGCCGCGCCGCCGGATGCCAGCCTGGAAGACACCAAAAAGGCAATGGTCGATAAGCACGTCGGGCTGATCCGCCAGGCGGCGGAGGCGGGCGCGCAGATCGTCTGCCTGCAGGAAATCTTCTACGGTCCTTATTTCTGCGCCGAGCAGACCACGCGCTGGTACGACTTCACCGAACCGGTGCCGGACGGGCCCACCATCAAGCTGATGCAGGACCTGGCGCGGCAGCACCACATCGCGCTCATCGTGCCCGTTTATGAAATTGAGCAGGAGGGGATCTACTACAACACGGCGGCTGTGATCCACAACGATGGGCGCTATCTGGGCAAATATCGCAAGACTCATATCCCGCACGTGGCGCCTGGATTCTGGGAGAAATTCTATTTCCGGCCGGGGAACCTCGGGTATCCGGTGTTCGATCTGGGATTCTGCAAGATCGGCGTCTACATCTGCTACGACCGCCATTTTCCCGAGGGCGCCCGCGCACTGGGGCTGAACGGCGCGGAGATCATGTTCAATCCGTCGGCCACTGTGGCGGGGTTGAGCGAGTATCTGTGGAAGCTGGAGCAGCCGGCGCATGCGGTGGCGAACGGATATTTCGTCGGCGCCATCAACCGCGTAGGAACCGAGGCGCCGTGGAATATCGGCGAGTTTTACGGGCAGAGCTATTTCTGCGATCCGCGGGGACGCATTCTGGCGCAGGCGTCGCGCGACAAGGACGAGGTGCTCACGGCCGACCTCGATCTCGACCTCATCGCCGAGGTGCGTAAGACCTGGCAGTTCTTCCGCGACCGCCGTCCCGACATGTACGAAGCCCTGGTGAAGGCGTAATCCATGACCAAAGAAGAAATCATTCTGGCCAACAAGGAATTCCTGTTTCCGGCCATTTTTCATTACTTCCAGGAACCGCTGGTGGTGGCGCGCGCCAAAGACCAGTATGTGTGGGATGCCGATGGCAACCAATACCTGGACTTCTTCGGCGGCATCGTGACAGTGAGCGTCGGCCACTGCAACGACCAGGTGAATGCCAAGGTCAAACAACAGCTCGACACGTTGTGGCACGTTTCGACGCTGTTCGCCAACGAGCCCCAGGCAGCGCTCGCGAAGAAGATCGCTTCTATCACACCCGGCGGAAAACTGACGAAATCGTTTTTCACCAACAGCGGCACGGAGGCCAACGAGACCGCGATTCTGGCGGCGCGCTGCTACACGGGGAACACGGAAATCGTGGCGTTGCGGCATTCGTACCACGGGCGCTCCTCGATGGCGATGTCACTTACTGGCCAGGGCTCATGGCGGCTGGGACCGCCGCAGGCCGGGATCGTGCACGCGCATAATGCCTACTGCTACCGCTGTCCGTTCGGCCTGACGTATCCGGATTGCGAGGTGCGGTGCGCACAGGATATGGAAGAGCTGATACGCAGCTCGACCAGTGGGCGCGTGGCCGGATTCATCGGCGAACCGCTGCAAGGCGTGGGCGGATTCATCACGCCGCCCAAGGAATACTTCCAGATCGTCGATAAGATCGTGCGCAATCATGGCGGCATTTTCATTAGCGACGAAGTGCAGACGGGCTGGGGCCGCACCGGCGGAAAATGGTTCGGAATCGAGCAGTACGGCGTGATGCCGGACATCATCACGAGCGCCAAGGGGCTCGGCAACGGCAGCCCGATCGGCCTGACGGTGGCGAAACCAGAAGTGGCCGATTCCGTCAAGGGACTCACGATCTCGACGTTCGGCGGCAACCCGGTGACTTCGACGGCGGCGAAGGCGGTGATCGATTTCATCGAAGAGCACGACCTGATGACGAATTGCACCGAGACCGGCGCGTATCTCCGCGGGCGCCTGGAAGAGTTGAAGGAGAAGCACGAGATCATCGGCGACGTCCGCGGCATGGGGCTGATGCAGGCCATCGAGCTGGTGCGCGACCGCAAGACGAAGGAGCCGGCGGGTCCGGAGACGGCGCGGATTCTCGAGGCCGCGCGCGAGAATCGGCTGCTGGTGGGCAAGGGCGGGATGTACGGCAACGTCATCCGGATTTCGCCGCCGATGAACGTGGGGCGCGCGGACGTGGACCAGTTCGCCGGCCTGCTGGATCGGAGCCTGGCGGCTTGCTCGATGACAGTGGCGGGAGGCGCCAAATGAGCGCATCCACGCTGCCGGTCGCGGGCAATCTGGAAAAGTTTCCCGACCTGCATCCGGCGCTCGACTCGCAATCGGCGCTGGCCGAAGCGACCCGCTGTCTGTTCTGCTTCGACGCGCCGTGCACAGCGGCCTGCCCCACCCACATCGACGTGCCGCGGTTTATCAAGAAGATCGCGACGGGGAATCTGCGAGGGTCGGCGCTGACCATTCTGGATGCGAATATTCTGGGGCTGAGCTGCTCGCGCGCGTGTCCGGTGGATGTGCTGTGCGAGGGCTCGTGCGTGATGCACCGGCATAACCAGAAGCCCATCGAGATTGCAAGGCTGCAGCGGCATGCGATGGATTGGTGGCATGGAAAGCACCAACAACCGCAGCCTTACGCCGGCGATTCTGTAGCGGGGCGGGTGGCGTGCATCGGCGGCGGGCCTGCGTCGTTGGCTTGCGCGGCGGAATTGCGGCGGCACGGCATCTCGGTCACCATCTTCGATAACCGGCCGCTGCCGGGCGGGCTCAACACGTACGGCATTGCGGAGTACAAGCTGCGGCCCTCCGACAGCCTGCGCGAAGTCGAAATGGTACGTGCCATGGGGGTCGAGTTCCGGCAGGCGGAAGTCGGCGCCGGCATTTCGCTGGAAGAAATCCAGCAGGAATATTCGCTGATCTTCCTGGGTCTCGGCCTGGGCGCGATGGAGCGGCTGGGGATTCCGGGAGAAGATGCGAGCGGGGTCATCGACGCGCTACGCTTCATCGAGCGGTACAAGACGTCGCACGATTTCAAGGTGGGGCGCTGCGTCGCAGTCATCGGCGGCGGCAATACCGCCATCGATGCCGCCAATGCCGCGCGGCGGCTGGGCGCGGAGGAGGTGCACCTTTTCTACCGGCGCACGGAGCGCGAGATGCCGGCGTTCTCCTTCGAGTACGGCCATTCGATAATCGAAGGTGTGCAGTTTCATTGGTTGTCGCAGCCGGTCGAGATTCTGGCAGAGAGTGGCGCGGCCTGGGGCGTGAGATTCGCGCAGACGCGGTTGAGCGATCCGGACGGGACCGGCCGCCCGAGAGTCGATCTGACGGATTCCCTCTTCGACTTTGCCTGCGATACGGTGATTCCGGCGTTGGGGCAGGCACGTTTCTCCGAATTACTGAAGGCGCGCGGGATCGACTTGAAGACCGTGGACCGGCGTACGGGGCAGACGGCGCATCCGAAATACTACGCCGGCGGCGATTGCGTCAATGGCGGCCGGGAAGTGGTGGACGCCGTGGCGGATGGCAAGCGCGCCGCGTTGGCCATGATCGCGAAGCTGAAAGGGGCCAACTGATGGCGGATCTGACTACCAACTTCGCGGGCGGAATCCGGTGTCCCAATCCGTTCTGGCTGGCTTCCGGGCCGCCCGCCAATAACGGCGAGCAGGTGATGCGCGCGTTCGATGCCGGCTGGGGCGGCGCGGTGTGGAAGACCATCGGGGAGCCGATCGTCAACGTGTCCTCGCGCTACTCGTCGGTGGATTGGAACGGGCAGCGCATGATGGGGCTGAATAATATCGAGCTGATCTCCGACCGCCCCATAGAGACCAACCTGCGCGAAATCGCCGAGGTGAAAAAGCGCTACCCGAAGAACGCGGTGGTCGCGTCGCTGATGGTGGAATCGAAGCGCGAGGTGTGGCACGACATTGTGAAGCGCGCGGAAGACGCGGGCGCCGATGGGCTGGAGTTGAACTTCGGCTGCCCGCACGGCATGAGCGAGCGCGGCATGGGATCGGCGGTGGGGCAGGTGCCGGAGTACGCCTCGATGATCACGGAGTGGGTGAAGGAAGTGGCGCGCACTCCGGTGCTGGTGAAGCTCACGCCGAACATCACCGACATTCGCGCCGTGGCGCGCGCCGCCAAACGCGGGGGCGCGGACGGGTTGTCGGCGATCAACACCATCAATTCGATTACAGGCGTCGATCTGGATACGTTTACGCCGCGGCCGTACGTGGGCGGCCAATCGGCGCACGGCGGCTACTGCGGGCCGGCGGTGAAGCCGATCGCGCTGCACCTGGTACAGCAGATCGCGTCCGACGCCGAAGTTGGGCTGCCGATCTCGGGCATCGGCGGAGTTTCAGGCTGGCGCGAGGCGGCGGAGTTTATGCTCCTCGGCTGCGGCACGGTGCAAGTCTGCACGGCGGTGATGCACTACGGATTTCGCATCGTGGAGGACATGATCGACGGCCTCAGCAACTGGATGGACGAGAAGGGCTTCCGCACCATCCAGGATTTCCGCGGGTTGTCGCTGCCCAAGGTGACGGAGTGGAAGCATCTGGATCTGAACTACAAGATCGTGGCGAAGATCGACCGCGACAAGTGCATCGGCTGCGACCTGTGTTACATCGCCTGCTGGGACGGCGCGCACCAGTGCATCCATATCGACGGGCATGCGGTGCCCGAAGCGGTGGTGGCGGCGAGCCGCGCGCGCCTTACAGTGACGCCGATTGCGAAACTGGATTCGGTGCAGCCGGGAAACGGGGGGACACCGCCACTGCGGATTCCACGAGTGGATGAAGTGGAATGCGTCGGGTGCAACCTGTGCTGGCTGGTGTGTCCGGTGGAGTCGTGCATCACGATGGAGCAGGTGGACACGGGGCGGCCTCGGCAATCGTGGGAGCAACGAACAACCGTGGCGTAGAGCGGGCGAGGAATCGATGGCGAACACTCTGATTCGGAATGGCACGGTAGTCACGGCGCGCGACACCCAGCCGGCGGATGTGCTCATCGAGGGTGAGCGCATCAAAGAGATACGGGCCGGCATTCCGGCCGACGGGGCCAGCATGATCGACGCCACCGGCCTCTACGTCATGCCGGGCGGCATCGATGCCCACACGCACCTCGACATGCCGTTCGGCGGCACCACCTCGAGCGACGATTTCGAAACCGGCACGCGCGCGGCGGCGTTCGGCGGGACCACCACCATCGTCGACTTCGCCATCCAGTTGCGCGGCACGCGCATGCGGGACGCGCTCGACACCTGGTTGAAAAAGGGCGAAGGCCGCGCCTGCATCGACTACGGGCTGCACATGATCGTCACCGACCTGGCCGGCGCCGGTTTGGAAGACATGGACGAATTGGTGCGCGAGGGCGTGGCCAGTTTCAAGCTGTTCATGGCCTACCCGAACGTCCTGATGGTGGACGATGCCACGATCTTCAGGGCGCTTTCGCAGACCGCGAAAAACGGGGCGCTCATCTGCATGCACGCGGAAAACGGCAGCGTCATCGACGTGCTCATCGCGCGCGCGCTGGCCGACGGCAAGACCGCGCCGGTGTATCACGCGCTGACGCGTCCGCCGCGCGCCGAGGCGGAGGCGGTGCATCGCGCCATTGCCCTGGCGGAGATCGCGGGGGCGCCGGTGTACATCGTGCATCTGTCGTCGGAAGACGCGCTCAACCAGGTGCGCGAGGCGCGCGACCGCGGCGTGCCGGCCTTCGCCGAGACGTGCCCGCAGTACCTGCTGCTCTCGATCGAGGAGCTCGAGCGGCCGAATTTCGAAGGCGCGAAGTACGTCTTCACGCCGCCCCTGCGTCCCAAACAGCACCTGCCCAAACTTTGGGACGGGCTGAAGCACGATCATCTACAGGTGGTCTCTACCGACCATTGCCCGTTCTGTTTCGAGGACCAAAAGGTACTCGGCAAGAACGATTTCACCAAGATTCCGAACGGCGGTCCGGGGATCGAAAATCGGCTGCAGTTGATTTACCATCACGGCGTGAATGCGGGCCAGCTCTCGCTCAACCGTTTCGTGGAACTGACTTCGACGGCGCCGGCGCGCATCTTCGGCATGTATCCGAAGAAGGGCGAGATTGCGCCGGGCAGCGACGCGGACCTGGTTCTCTGGGACCCGAACGCGCCCCTCACCATCAGCGCCAAGACGCATCACATGCGTGTGGATTACTCCATGTTCGAGGGCTTTCAGGTCAAGGGCAACGCGCGCACCGTGCTCTCCCGTGGAGAGGTGATCGTCGACCGCGGGAACTTCGTCGGCAAGGCCGGGCGCGGGCAATATCTGAAGCGCGCGGCGCGCGGAGGCGCGTGGCAGTGACGGAGCGGGACCCTTCCCTATATAACGAAGATCTGGCGCCGGTGCCGGCCGACCAGCGCACCTGGGGGATCTACAATTACGCCGCGCTGTGGATCTCGATGGCGGTTTGCATCCCCACCTACATGTTGGCGTCGGGCCTGATTGCCGGCGGAATGAACTGGTGGCAGGCGGTTCTGACGATCCTGCTGGGCAACCTGATCGTGCTGGTCCCGATGGTGCTGAACGCGCACGCCGGCGCCAAGTACGGGATTCCGTTTCCTGTGTTCGTACGCGCTTCGTTCGGCGTGCGCGGCGCCAATATCCCGGCCGTGCTGCGCGCGCTGGTGGCGTGCGGCTGGTTCGGAATCCAGACGTGGATCGGCGGGCAGGCCATCTATTCGATGATGAAGATCATCTGGCCGGCCACGGCGCAGATGGCGAGCGGCATCTGGATCTGCTTCTTCGCATTCTGGGCGCTGAACATGTGGGTAGTGTGGCGCGGCATCGAAGCGATCAAATTTCTGGAAGGCGTCG
This sequence comes from Bryobacteraceae bacterium, assembly GCA_041484525.1. Taxonomy (GTDB): domain Bacteria; phylum Acidobacteriota; class Terriglobia; order Bryobacterales; family Bryobacteraceae; genus JBGPHT01. The sequence goes on from JBGPHT010000013.1 coordinate 50,519, forward strand.
GAGCCCCATTTCTATTGGGTGTCGGAGTGCTGCTGCTATGGTGGATCGTAGGCAAAGCCGGCGGGTTCGGCCCGGTGCTGAGCACGCCCAGCAAGTTCCACAGCACGGCGGAGTTCGTACACTTTTTCATTCCGTCGCTCACCGCCATGGTGGGGTTCTGGGCCACGGTGGCGCTCAACATTCCGGACTTCACCCGCTATGCGAAGTCGCAGAAGGCGCAGATCTGGGGGCAGGCGTTAGGACTGCCCACCACGATGGCGCTCTACTCGTTCATCGGCGTGGCGGTTACGTCGGCATCGGTGGTGCTGTTCGGCGAGGCTATCTGGGACCCGGTGGCGCTGCTCGGCAAATTCAACCAGCCGCTGGTGGCGTTCATCGCGCTGATCGCGCTGCTGATTGCGACGCTGACCACCAACGTGGCGGCCAATGTGGTCTCGCCATCCAACGACTTCTCGAACCTGAATCCGCAGCGGATTTCGTTCCGCACGGGTGGCATGATCACGGGCGTGATCGGCGTGCTCATGATGCCGTGGAAACTGCTGAGCGATCTCAGCGCCTACGTCTTCGGCTGGCTGGTGGGATACTCGGGATTGCTGGGGCCGATCGCGGGCGTAATGATCGCGGACTACTATTTGATTCGCCGCTCGCGGCTGAAGGTGGACGACCTCTACCGCCGCAACGGCATCTATGAATACGAGAACGGCGTGAACTGGCGCGCCGTGGCCGCACTGATTGCGGGCGCCGCGATGGCGCTGCTGGGACTGCTGATCCCCCCGCTGCGGCTGCTCTACGACTATGCCTGGTTCGTCGGTTTCGGCATCTCGGGTGTTGTATATGTGGCGTTGATGCAGCGCGCGGATGCGCCTGCGGGCACGCCGGAATGGGAAGGTGAAGGATGATCGCTACGGATACTACAACTAAGACTGGAACTGTTTCTTTTTATATCAATGGCGCTTGGGAAAAGCCGCAGGGACGTACGCTGCACGCCGTGACGAACCCCGCTACGGGTGCGATCATCGCGGAGGTGCCATACGCGGACGCCGCCGACGTGGACCGCACCGTGCAAGCCGCGCAGCGCGCGTTTCTCGAATGGCGCAAGGTGCCGGTAGTGGACCGGGTGCAGGTGCTCTACCGGTTCAAGGCGCTGCTCGACCAGCACGCCAACGAAATGGCGCAAATCCTAACGCGCGAGAACGGCAAGACGGGGGATGACGCCAGGGGCGAAGTGCGGCGCATGATCCAGATGGTGGAAGTGGCGTGCGGCATGCCCACCCTCATGATGGGCGATTCGCTGAACGACGTCGCCGCCGGGCTCGATTGTAAGACCATTCGCCAGCCGCTGGGTGTCTGCGCCGGTATCACGCCGTTTAATTTCCCCGCCATGGTGCCGATGTGGATGCTGCCGTTCGCCATCGCGTGCGGCAACGCATTCATCCTGAAGCCGTCGGAGAAAGTGCCGATGACTCCGACCTTTACCGTCGAACTGCTCCACCGGGCGGGCATTCCGGCGGGCGTCGTCAGCCTGCTGCATGGCGGCAAGGAGGCCGTGGACGCGCTGTTGCATCATCCGCTGGTGAAGGCGGTGTCGTTCGTGGGTTCGACTCCGGTGGCCAAATACATTTACACCACCGCGGCCGCGGAGGGCAAGCGCGTGCAGGCCCTGGGCGGCGCCAAGAATCATCTGGTGGTGATGCCCGACGCCGATATGGCCAGGACGGTGGAAGCGATAATCGGCTCGGCGTTCGGCGCGGCCGGTGAGCGGTGTCTCGCCGGGAGCGTGCTGGTGCCGGTGGGTGAGGCCGCCGGGCCGCTGCTCGACCTGCTGGTGAAGCGCACCAAGGCGATGCCGGTGGGCGATGGATCGGAGGCGGGAATCGAGATGGGGCCGCTGGTGACTTCGGACCACTGCGGGCGCGTCGCCGGGTATGTTGAGAAGGGCGTGGCCGAAGGCGCGACACCGCTGGTGGATGGGCGCCAGTTCCGCCCGGGCAACGGCGGATTCTTCCTGGGGCCGACGATCTTCGACAACGTGAAACCGGAAATGACGATCGCGCGCGAGGAGATCTTCGGGCCGGTGCTTTCAGTAATGCGGGTGGACACGCTCGACGACGCCATCGCGCTGGTCAACCGATCGCCGTTCGGCAACGCCACCGCAATCTTCACCAGCAGCGGGAAGGCGGCGCGTGAATACTCGTCGCAGATCGAAGTGGGTATGGTCGGCGTGAACGTCGGGGTCGCCGCGCCCATGGCCTTCTTCCCGTTCGCCGGGTGGAAGAATTCGTTCTTCGGCGATCTGCACGCGCACGGCAAGGACGGGGTGGCGTTCTACACCGAGCAGAAGGTGATCATGAGCCGGTGGTTCTGACGGGCGGCTGCGGAGCTTCGTTCACGTCGAGGCGGAAGAGATCGGGCCGCGCGTAGTGGCCTGCGACATCCAGATCGAACTTGCCTTCGGCGATCTGGCCGGGATCGAGATCGGCGGTAAGAATGCATTCGCCGTCGTAGCAGGGTCCCGCCAGCACCTCACCTAGCGGACCGACGATCGTGCTGCCGCCGCGGATGGGCACCGGTTCCGCGATGTACTGGCACGCGGAGAGCACGAAGCAGCGTCCTTCAAGTGCGATGTGCCGCATGGTGACGGGCCAGGTCTCGCGGTCGTCCACCGTAGGCGCGCAGTAGAACTGGACACCCTTGGCGTACATGGCCGCGCGCAGCAGCGGCATGTAGTTCTCCCAACAGATGACGGCGCCGATTTTGCCAAACCCGGCGTCGAGTACGGGCATCGTTGAGCCGTCGCCGAAGCCCCAGATGAGCCGCTCCATGGCGGTGGGCATCACCTTGCGGTGCTTGCCGGCGAGCGAGCCATCGGGCGCAAAAAAGAGCACCGTGCAATAGAGCGTGCCGCCCGCGCGCTCGATGACGCCGATCGTGAGCCAGATGCCGTGCGCCCGCGCAGCCTCACCCAAACGGACGGTAGCCGGTCCCGGGACGTCGATTGCGTTCTCGAAGTATTGGCGGAAGAGCTTGCGGCCTTCCGGAGTGCGCGATCCGACACGCGCGCCGAAATCGGCGCCCTTGGGATATCCACCGAGGAAGGCCTCGGGAAAGACGACGAGTTTCGCGCCGCGAGCGCCCGCGTCGGCGATGAGAGCTTCCGCTTTGGCGAGTGAACTCTCGCTATCGAAGGGGACAGATCCGGCCTGCACTACCGCCACGCGTACGGGGCTCATGAGGGCGATGGTACCAGAACCATGCAAGTACTCAGGCCGTGTATTGGAATGCACAATTCCGGTTAGACTATTCGTGCGGTCCCGGACTACTCAGGTTGAAGTTCTCTGGTTCCAGTTGATGCTCACCCGGGACCGCACTCCATCTCGGGCGTCGATTTCCCCTGCGGTACACTCGTGTATGAACGGGCCCGTAGCTCAGGTGGATAGAGCACCTGCCTTCTAAGCAGGGGGTCGCTGGTTCGAGTCCAGCCGGGCCTACCAACCATGTACCTTTCGGCGCCAGGTCTAGGCCACCGCACCCGCGCGGTGCCCTTGATAGGCGTCGAGAACCTCGTTGAGTGTGCCGGTCATCATCAGTTCGCCGTGGTCCAGCCATATGGCGCGATTGCACAGTTGCTGGAGCATAGCGGGCGAGTGGGAAACACAGAGCAGCGTCTTGCCCGATTGCCGAAGACTGCGTATCTGCTCGGAACACTTTGCCTGAAAGGCCTGGTCGCCCACTGCGAGGACTTCGTCGATCAGGAGGATGTCCGGATCCGCGTTGATAGCAACTGAGAACGCGAGCCGCAGCATCATGCCGGAAGAATAGGTGCGAAGCGGTTCCTGAATGAAGTCGCCGACCCCGGAGAAGTCGACAATCCGGTCGAATAGCTCCGCCGTCCTTTTCCGGCTCAGCCCGATCAAAGACGCATTCACCACGATGTTCTCGGCGCCGGTAAGATCCGGATGGAAACCGGAGCCGAGTTCGAGGAGTGGAGCAATCCGCCCGCTAACAGTCACGCTTCCGGTGGCAGGGCAAGCCAGCCCGGCCACTAACCCCAAAAGTGTACTCTTGCCGGCGCCGTTCGAGCCTACTACGGCCAAACCTTCCCCGGCCTCAAGAGCGAAGGAGACGTTTCTCAGAGCGTAAAACGGATCCACCTTCCGATGCTGGAACCAATGACGGATCCGATGCCGAAGCAACAGATGTCCTGCATGCCTTGTAAATGACTTCGAGACGCCCCGGAATTCAATCGCGGTCATACTGTTCTCACAAGTAATCGTAGAAGGCCGGCTTCAGCTTACGAAAAAGCAGAAAGCCCAATCCCAGCATCGCTAGAGACGACGCACTTAGCTTGATCAATAGAGTAGTTGGCGGGGCGATCCCGTCCAACAGAATATTGCGATTTGCCAACACCAGGGCGGCGAGCGGGTTGAGCCGGTAAACTTCCACGTAGGCCTGGGGGATGATCGCGGATGGATAGACAATGGGGACCAGCCAGAACAACACTAGGTTGATCGACTCCACCACATACCGCGTATCCCGAACGAAAACGTGCAGGGCTGCAGTCACCAGTGACAGCCCGCAAATGAAAATCACCGCCATTCCCCAGATGAACGGAAGCCATATCCAGTGATGATTCGGCGAGATACCGAAGATGAAAACAAATGCAAAAAGCAGGCAGAGCTGGATGACGAGATGCATGCAATTCGAGAGAACCGCAGCCAAAGGTATAACTTCCCGCGGCACTGTCACGCGCTTGATCAGGTTGGCATTATCTACCAGCGACGTCGTGCCGGTCATCCATGCGATGGTGAAGAAATTGAATGGCACCAACCCGCAGAGCACAAAAACCGCAAAGTGTGGGATGGGATTTTGGGTGCCGATGATCTTCGTCCAGACGAATGTCAAAACGCCCATCATCACCAGCGGATTCAACAGGGACCAGAAGACCCCCAGGGACATGTTGCGGTACCTGATCTTGAAGTCCTTCTGAACCAGGGTGGGGATCACGAAACTGAGTTCGCCGTTCCACATGACGGATCAAGACCAGAGCGGGAAACTGATACTGTAACACATCATCCTGGCGCGTACCCGCTCTCTACCCGGAGTGTGAAAAAGCGCTTTCTGCCGTTCACATCTCGCAAAGCGCGGCTTTGACGCTGGCGAGGGCCGTCACCCGATCCTTGCGGCGCAGCGCGATCATCATGCACTTGATGTGGGGGATTGCCTTGGTCACGTCCTTGACCACCGGCATGTGCCCGTGCGATTTGCCGTTGAAGCTGTCGGACCGATATGCCTTGTGGGACGGCCGCGACATCTGGTGCATTTCGTACAACACCTCTTTGCCGGCTTCGATGTGATCGTCCCACTTCCCTTTGTCGGCGATCTCCAGTTCCTGGAGAATGCCGCGCAACAGCGTTTTCGTGCTGTCGTACATCATGGACAGGCCTCTTTCGATCGATGTGGGATGGGCTGGACGAAAATCAACAGAACTCCATGGTAACACTCGAAGCGAGTCGCGCTGCCGGTGTGGTCCGAGGGTCCAAATGTGCTACAGTTAAAGGGCCTTTTGATAGTCCTGCAAGAACTTGGCTGAATCCAAATCTGCCTGGTCTGGCCCGCACGATTGAAAGACAGAAAGAGACCAAAATGAAAAATATCTTTGTCGGCAATTTGGATTTTGCCGCCACCGAATCTTCCATCCGTGCGCTATTCGAACCTTACGGCGCGGTGGATCGCGTAAACGTCGTGACCGATCGCGACACAGGCCGTTCCCGCGGATTCGCGTTTGTGGAAATGGGCGACTCAGAAGAGGCAGACCGCGCCATCACAGCTCTCAACGGCGCCAATCTCGACGGGCGCGCTCTCAATGTAAATGAAGCCAGGCCGAAACCACAGGGCGGCGGTCGTGGGTTCGGCGGAGGCGGGGGCGGCGGCGGCTTCCGCGGCGGGCAGGGCGGCGGTGGTGGCGGCCAGGGCCGGCCTCGGCGCGAGCCCCGCTGGTAATAATAAGCGGACCTAACCGGCGGCTGGTGTTCAGACCACCGGCCGCCGATCCCTCAGGGAGTGGATTCGATGGCAACACGTTCACGCACCTCCTTTCAGAAACGGCAAAAGGAAATTGCCCGGATGGAGCGGCAGCGGGACAAGGCCGCCAGAAGGCAGCAGAGGAAGCTCGCACCCAAGGAAACCGGGGAATACGAACCGGATGCCGAATCGCCGGATGCTGAATTTGGAGCCCGGCAAGCCGCTTCGGGTGACGGCACATCGACGGCGGCGGAATAGCTTTAGGTAGCCGGATCGCGACCTGCCCGGCCCTCAACCAGTGTCGCAAGGAGACCTGATGCAATTTCGGTACATGGGATTCGATCAGCAGCAAAACACCCGCATTTACAGGTTCCAGGGGCTGATGAAGGGGGAACCCGTTCGAAATCTGGTGATCACTGTTGACGTGGGATTGTTCCGGATGCATCGCATCCACATGCAAGATGGTCCGATGTTGTGCGCTGCGAAGCTGGCTTCCGACCTGGAGAATCCGCAGATCGGCAGTCATGAACTGAACGACCAGGATTTCCGCACCCATGCCACTGCGCGTGCGACGGCTGAGATTCAAAAGGCAGACGCGCGCCGGCGTTTCCGGGCAACGCCGAGTTAACATATAATAGTCTGGATCGAGGCCGCCCTGTATGCGTCCGTTGCTGTCCACCGCGCTCCTGTCAATCGCCATGGCTTCGACCGCCGCGGCGGCGGTACAACCTTCCACTTTCACTATCGTCCTCGAATTCAAGGGGCGGCACTCCGCCCGTTCCGTCGCCGAAATGAAGCGCGAGTTCGAGAATGTGATGAAAGATACCGGTCTCACGTTTGGCTGGCGGCTGCGCAGCGACCCCGAACTGGAATCCGCCGCTAATCTCGTCCTGGTGAAATTCAGAGGTAAGTGCGTGCTCGAACCGATCGGTTATCTCTACGACGAGCGCGGACCCCTGGCGTTCACTTACACTTCGGACGGCGCCGTCCAACCGTTTGCCGAAGTCGCCTGCGATCAGGTCACGGCCACGGTACGGTCCGCCATGTTCGGCGGGGATTTCGGCCGCGCGGACCTGCTGCTCGGGCGTGCCCTGGGGCGCGTACTGGCGCACGAGGTAGTGCACATGCTTGCGAAGTCAGGGAGTCACGGCAAGCAGGGCGTGGAGAAGCCCGCGCTTTCGGCCGGCGAATTGATCGCACCGGGTTTGCGGCTCAGCCCCGCCGACGCCGGACGCGTGCACCCGCGCCTCCCGTGAATCGCGCCCATCAATTTTTTTGGTTCGACAGCCCGCAACAAAGCTGATACCCTTCTTGTGTTATTCGGCTAGACGCCTGGTTGGCGTCGCTCACTCCTGGTCTGAGGGCATGGTGCCGATGCATGGCACTCTCCGGCCCCGTCAAGACCGTCTTCATCCCAATCCATCCATCCCAGAGAGGGGACACTATGCAGACGATGTTGCAACCCGATCAGAAACGCGATCTATTAGAACGCGGCTTCACGCGCCGGAGCCTGGGCCGCATTGCCGCCATGGTTACTGCCGGAGTCGCGCTGCCGTTCTACAACGAGCCGGCCCTGGCTCAACTCTCGGCGATCCGCGGTCCTATGCCGCCCGATGCCGTAAAGATCAACGCTAACGAGAACCCGCTCGGACCTTGCCCTGAGGCCGCGGCGGCGATCCACGCCATAGTGCAAAAGGGAGGCCGCTACCTTTACGAGGAGACCTTCTCCTTTCAGGAGACGCTGGCCGAACAGGAAGGGGTCAAGCCGACTTATGTGCAGCCGTTCGCCGGTTCGAGTGCGCCGCTACATCAGGCTGTGCTGGCGTTCACTTCGCCCTCGAAGCCGTTTGTGACGGCCGACCCCGGGTACGAAGCGGGTGAGCGCGCGGCGAAATTCATCGGCTCCGAAGTGATCCGCGTGCCGCTTACCAAGAGCTTTGCGCACGACGTGAAGGGCATGGCGGCGGCCAGTCCCAACGCCGGAATCCTCTACGTCTGCAACCCCAACAACCCGAGCGGCACACTGACGCCGCGCTCCGATATCGAATGGCTGCTGGAGAACAAGCCCAAGGGCAGCGTCCTGCTGCTGGACGAAGCTTATATCCACATCGCCGGCGCGCCCGTGTGTTCGGACCTGGTGGCGAAGGACAAGGACATCATCATCCTGCGCACGTTTTCGAAGATCTACGGCATGGCCGGGTTGCGCGCGGGTGCGGCAATAGGCCGTCCGGACCTGCTGCAGAAACTCACCTCGTACAGTTCAGGCGCGCTGCCGGTGACCGGCGTCGCGGGCGCCACCGCCAGCTTGAAATCGAAAACGCTCGTGCCGGAGCGCCGCAAGATCATCGGCGACGTGCGTAGCGACGTGCTCGCCTTTCTCGACAAGCACAACTTCAAATACGTGCCGTCGGTTTCGAACAAGTTCATGGTGGATGTGGGGCGGCCTGGCAGACAAATCATCGACGCGCTGGTCAAGGAGAAGATTTACATCGGGCGCGTCTGGCCGAGTTGGCCTACTTACGTACGAGTTTCGGTTGGTACTCAGGAGGAGATGAACAAGTTCAAGACGGCCTTCCTAAAGGTGATGGCTTGATCCTTCGTTCCCTCTTGGGGCGGACCTCCGGGCACACGGGTCGATATGATGGGGCGCAGTTTCTGGGCGATTGCTCGGGAGGTCTGATCGCTGGGCTCATCGCGTTGCCGTACGGGTTGGCGATGGCTTCGTTGATGGGCCTCCCACCCGTGCTCGGGGTGTTCACCTCTATTCTTACGGCGCCGATAATCGCGCTGCTGGGCCGCAATCCGGTTTTGATTGGTGGCACGGCTAGCGCTACCGTCCCTTTCCTCGCCATGGCATCGAGAAATCAGGGGGTCGGCGGCGCCGCCAAAGTTTCCATTGTGGCAGCGGTGATCATGATGGGTTTCTGCGTGCTGCGATTGGGACGCCACATCGCGCGTGTGCCGCACGCTGTCGTGACGGGATTTTCGTGCGGCATCGGCGCGATGATGCTGGTCTCGCAGTTGGACATTATTCTGGGAGTGGCCTCTCCGCTCACTCGATCGGCCGATTCCACCGTGGGACAACTTCTGGCAGTCTTGACCCGCCTGTCTGATATTCGATTGCTGCCCCTAATCCTCGGTTTGGCCGTCATTCTCACCGCCACCGCCGTCGGCCGTTTTTCGCCGCGCGCCCCCGCGCCGCTGATCGGCGTGGCGCTGGCGATGGTGCTGGCGCGCATTCTGGGTGCGCACAACGCCGAGGTGGGAGCGCTGGTTCAAGCAGTGCCGCCATTCGTCGGCTTCTCCTGGCACCCGCAGGACGTCTTCACGGTGCTGCCATCCGCCCTCGGCCTCGCGGTCGTCGCGTCCGTGAACATCCTGATTACTTCCCGAGTAGTGGAACATTTTCGCGGACGGCACCGGCGCATGAAGGCTTCCGACGCCGATGCCGAGCTCGGCGCCTACGGAATCGCCAATGTGTGCGCGGGTATGTTCGGCGCGCCGCCGAGCGTCGGGATTCCGGCGCGGAGCCTGGCGGTGGTCCGCTGCGGGGGAGCCACGCGCCTGGCCAATCTGCTGCACGCGGTTTTCCTGGCTGCGATTTTGTGGTTCGGGGCCGGCCCGATCTCGCACATCCCTCTCCCTGCGCTCGCCGGGGTAACTGCCTGGATGGGCCTTTGCCTGCTCGATTGGAGTACATGGCGCCGCCTTCCCAAGATGAACACGCTCGATGCCGCGGCCTTCCTTTCGACTGCCGCCGCGGTGCTGGTTGTTAACGCCGTGATGGCGGTTGGTATCGGCTGTTCGTTCTACGTCGTCCGGGGGCTCTATGTGCGATGGGCCCGGACAGGTCCCCGCGTTCCCGACTTACAGGTTCCCTGACTCGCGCCCCAGATTCTACCCAAAGAAAAACTTGTTCACCGTATCCAAATAATTTACTGGTCATTTCCTGTAACCGCTCTATAATAGTCCCTAACATCCACGTAGCTCGGAGGGCCGTCCTGTACGCACGTCCGTACAGGAGACACGGTATCTGCCTCTCGACTGCTTCGTTCCGCAGCCAGTGCGCTCCCTTGGTGAGAGGGCGCTCGAATCAATACCACCTACTTAACCGCGGAGATCACAATGAAAAACTACGGGGATTTGCGAACGCCGCTGTGCATCGTGGCCTTACTGGGCCTGAGCTTCAACTTACCGGCACAATCGATCTATGGAGGGCTGCGTGGGTCAGTCAAAGACGCACAGGGCGCCGTGCTATCGGGCGCGAAAGTCACGATGGTCGACGAGGCGACGAATCTGAGCCGGGCGACTGTCACGAACGAGACAGGTGAATACAACTTCGCGTCAGTGACGCCGGCGACTTACACGTTGATCACGGAAGCCGCCGGGTTCAAGAAATCCGAACGCAAGGGCATCACGATCGCGACACAGCAGACGGTCACGCTCGATCTCTCGATGGAACTGGGCGCGGTAACTGAAAGCATAATGGTGACGGGCGATGTCCCGCTGCTCGAAACATCCTCTGCGTCGCAAGGGCAGGTGGTGGACCGCCAGAAGCTGATGGATCTTCCCAACCTGGGGCGCAATCCGTTCATGATGTCGCGCCTGGCAGCGACCGTACAGCAGGTCGGCAACCCTGCGTATAACCGTATGCAGGACCAGTCCGGCTCGTCCCAGATATCGATCAACGGCGGGCCCGTCCGCGGCAACAGCTATCTTCTCGACGGGATTCCGATTACCGATTTCTCCAACCGCGCGATCATCATTCCCTCGCTCGAAGCCGTGGCGGAGATGAAGGTGCAATACGCCACCTATGACGCCGAGATGGGATCTACTGGCGGGGGCGTGTTTAACACGTTCCTGAAATCGGGCGGCAACTCGTATCATGGATCGCTCTTCGGATACATGCGCCAAACCGGTTGGCTGGCGAACACGTTTTTCAATAATCGCAACGGCACGCCCATCACGGATCAGCCGTTCCGCAACTACGGAGGATCGTTCGGCGGGCCGGTGATCGTGCCCAAAGTTTATAACGGAAAAAACAAGACGTTCTTCTGGCTCGGGTTCGAGGGATACCGCGACACGCAGGCGGCCAGCCGCGAGCAGTATACGCCGACGGCCTTGGAGCGCGTGGGAGATTTCTCGCAGACCCGCAACAGCGCCGGCGCCATGCTGGCGATCTACGATCCCCGCACCACCCAGGCGGACGGCAGCCGCACTCCTTTCGCCGGAAACGCGATTCCGTCCAACCTTATCGATCCGGTCGGGCGTAACATCGCGGCCACTTACATGGCCCCGAACAAGGCTAGTGCCGGCAAGTTCTACGGGGACAACAACCTCGCGGGCGCGGGACCCTTGCCATCGGTGGCCGATCAGAAGTTCGCCAAGATCGATCAGCAGATTACCAGTAAGTGGCGGGCTAGCCTGAGTTATCTCCGCTATAACTCGCGGGAGCCGGGCGAGAACCCCTATCCTACGGTCTCTTCGCCCGATCAATGGTATCTCGCGCGCAGAGTGGATACGACGCAGGTGAATACGACGATTACGCCCGCGGCTTCGTGGGTTGTGGCCCTGCGCTACGGCTTTAACCGTTTCCCCAATATCGGCACGCAGAAGTCGCAGGATTTCAACCTGCTCGGCTTCGGATTCAACCAGGCGTTCGTGAAAGATGTGCCTGCTCCCACTTTCCCCAACGTGACCATGCAGACGGCGTATAGCCTGGGCACCAACAACAACTTCAACTACGTCCATCACTCGAAGAACTTCGGCAGTTCGGTGGCGCGGTACTTCGGACGGCACGCCATCAAGATGGGCTATGACTTCCGCCGGCTGCACGACGATGGCCTCGACTACGCTAACAGCGCGGGCGCATTTACCTTCGACAATCGGTTCTCGCGCGCTAGCTCCAACTCGTCTTCGAGCGCGTCGGGCGCCGACATGGCGGACATGCTGATGGGCGCTCCGGCCGGCGCGACGGGCTACATACCGACCGTGCTGAAGGAGTACATCGATGCTCATGCGCTATTCATCCACGACGATTTCCGCTTGACCCAGAAGCTGACGATCAACGCCGGGCTTCGATGGGAGCACGCCACGGGCCTTCGGGAAGCCAGCGATCTGTTGATTACGGGATTCGACGCCCAAGCAACTAATCCGATCAGTACGACTTCTGGTGTAGTGACTAAGGGCGTCTTCCGTTTCGCTGGCGTCAACGGCCAAAAGGAGACGGCCGGGGACCCCACTCCGAACAAGATGGCCCCCCGCGCCGGCTTCGCCTACCGGTGGAACGACAAGACGGTAGTACGCGGCGGCTGGGGATATTTCTGGGCCCCGACGGCCGGCATCGGCGCGCCCGTGAACCACGAGGGTGTCACCGCAACCACGGCGCCTTCCGTTTCAAACGACGGCAACAAGACTCCTGCTGTCGTGCTTTCGAATCCGTTCCCGAACGGTCTGGACCGGCCCGTAGGGAATAAGCTGGGTGATCTGACGGGCATCGGGAAACCGATGACGATCTTCGATCCGAATGCGGCCTCGACGCGCGTTCAACAGTTCTCGCTGGATGTGCAGCGCGATTTCGGCCATGGGTGGGTGACGTCTCTCGGCTATTCGGGCTCGCGAACATCCCACCTGACGTGGTCCACCGCGACCCAGAACGTCGACCAGCTCGATCCAAAATACTTCAGCCAGGGAGCGGCTCTGACGGCCGCGGTAGCGAATCCCTACTTTGGCAAAGGCGGCTCGGGTGTAATCGGCAGCGCCACTGTGGCGGCAAACCAACTGCTACGGCCCTTCCCGCAGTACGCGTCGGTAACTTTCAGCAACAGCGATCGCAACCAGGCGCAGTACGATGCCTTGGTGATTCGTCTGAATAAGAACATGTCGAACGGCCTTTCGCTGGTTTCCACGTACACCTGGTCGAGGAACTTCGACATGTCGGGCGGCGGGCCGGGCAACAATCTGAATGCGGGAAACTCGGGACCGCAGGAAGTGTATTCCCTGGCCGGCGAATGGGGTCTCTCATATTTGGATTCGCCCCACCGCTGGACGTCGGCGATCACTTACGAGCTCCCGTTCGGCAAGGGCAAGCCGATGCTGAGTAGTATTCCCTACGCGGCGAATCTGCTGGTGGGCGGCTGGTCGGTGAACGGTGTCACCACGTTCCAGACCGGATATCCACTCCAGATCTACATGAACACCAACGGCAACAGCGCGCTCGGCACCGCGCGGCAGCGTCCGAACGCGACCGGGATTTCGCCCGAAGTGGACGGATCGGTAGGATACAAGATCGACAATTGGATCAACAAGGCGGCGTTCTCGGATGCGCCCGCATTCACGTTGGGTAACGTGACGCGGACCATCGCGATGCGCGGGCCGGGCCTCGCGAACTGGGACCTCTCGGTGTTCAAGACCGTCAACGTGACCGAGAGCTTCAAGGCGCAGTTCCGCGCCGAGGCTCTGAATGCCATGAATACTCCGTACTTCCGGGCGCCGACCACTTCATTCGGAAACGGCGCGTTCGGGAAGATTGGATCGCAGGGAAATTTTCCGCGGATGATCCAGCTCGGTCTGCGCCTGTGCTTCTGATTTTGGCTGCGGCCGGTTTTCAGTACTAGAAAGCCGGCCGCACGATTTCGAACGGCGGGGATCGGCCCCGCTAAACCTCCGCTCGTAGCCCTGTGTAGCATCGGGGTTTATCTGTCGTTGTTACCCTCATGTAATACATTTTGAGATGCATAGTACCAGCACCCTTAATAGGCCGAATCAAGATTATTGATTGGACTGCGGCCCCACCCGGAGATAGTCTCAGAATATGTCAGCCATGACTACTACTGTGGAAGCGTCTGATTCAATGATTTCCATACTGCATCAGATTAGCGGCATCGTCAGTTCCAACCTGTCGTTGGATGAAATGCTGGGCGAGGTGATCGGGCTCGCCGTTCAGGCTACGGCGTGCGACGCGTGCCTGGTATACCTGATCGACCGTTCGTCGAACGAGGTGGTGCTGCGCGCGTCGCAGGTGCCACACCAAGGTGACCTCGGCAACCTGCGCATGCAGATGGGTGAGGGCGTCACGGGCTGGGTCGCGCAACAGAAATCCGTGGTGGCGCTGCCGTCGAACGCCGCTGGCGATACCCGCTTCAAGCGCGTACCCGGGCTCATCGAAGATACTTATGAGGCTATGCTTTCGGTTCCGCTGGTGAGCGGCGGCGAAGCGATCGGCGTCATCAACGCGCACCACCGGAAGCGGCATGACCATACGCAAGAGCAACTCAGTGTGCTGGTTTTCATCGGCGAGCAGCTCGGCGTAACCATTTCGAAATCTTTGCTGGCGCAGGAGAACGCGCGCCTGCTGGAAGAGTTGGAGACACGCAAGGTAGTGGAGCGCGCCAAGGGCATTCTGCAGCAGCGGCACGGGATCTCTGAGGAGGACGCCTACCTGCGACTGCGGAACCAGAGCCGGCGCCTTCGCCGTCCCATGAAGGATCTGGCCGAAGCCATCATCCTGTCCGAAGATTTGAATCGCCAGGGCGAGTCGGAGTAGCTGCCAACTCGCGCGCCAGCAACCCCGTCACGTTTGCCACAGCGAAGCTGATCCCCGCGAGGTTATGCTGTGGCGGAACGCCGGGAATCGACCGCGGATACCCCGAGGCGCGGTACAGCGTGCGACCGTCCGGCAGTATCCCGGTGCGGTACTGGTCGCGCGGGCAGTCCCAATCGAGCGCCACCGGCACTACGTCCGGCAGGCTCCCCGGAAGCCAGCCGATACCCTCTTCATACGCCGCAACCAGTTGCAGGGACGCCGCACGGACGCGCTCGACAGCCGCTCGCAGCACCGCTTCGTGACCGGGATTCCGAGTGCCGAGGCTGAGGTTGATGAGGTGCATGCCATGGCCTGTAGCCCAATCGATAGCCTGCACCAGCGGCTCAATCCCAGTGGACAGCACGTCGTGGAAAATCTTCACGACGAAGATCTCGGCCTCAGGGGCCTTCTCGCGGATCACCGCCGTGACCGCAGTGCCGTGGCCGATACGGTCCGTGAAATCCGCGTCCTCGGTACCGTCAGTCAGGATTGCGACGCCGCCCGCTACGCCGTTGATATGCGGATGCGCGGCATGCACGCCGCTGTCGATGACTGCGATTTTCATGAACGCGCCGAAAGAATCCGGGGATGCTCCGGGCGACCTACGCGACTTCCGCAACCTGTTCGCAAAGTAGGGGCGTCCCCGTATTCTTTCGCTGTCGCTACTGCTTACTCGGCATGACAAACAGGTTGGTCGTCATGTCGGCATCGAGCGTAATCGTTCGCAGGTATTTGTAATTCGACGAATCGTAGACGTCGATAGTGTTCCCGGCCTGATGTAGATAGAGCAGCTTACCGTTGGAACTTACCTTCAGCGCCATACGCGGCCTGCCCGGAAACTCCGCCTTCGGTCCCAATTTCCGGTTCGCCAGATCGAACGACCAGAACTCGTATTTGCCAATTTCCTGGTGCAGCCCGTATCCCCACTTCCGCCCGGGCGCGAGCGAAAAACTAACACCGGTGGATGGACCCAGCGCGTAGAAATCGACATCCTTGTGACCCAGGTCCACGCGCGCGATCCCCATGATGGTGCGGTTCTGCACCGCGTCGCGGACGGTGAAAATGCCGCTCAAGAATCCCGGCTCCTCGTTCATCACGTCCATCGAACCAAGATTGATGCGCCCGAATCCATCCTCGATGGGCCGCGACAGCTCCCACTTATCCACCTGCTTGAAGTCGGTGGTCTCGTAAATCAGGATGTCATCGCCAAAGAAGTACAGCAGCTTTCCATCGGGAGAAAAACGGAAGCCGATGCCCTCCCGCTCCTGGTTGTTGGGCCAGGGAATGGTGCGCATCACCTTGTGCTCCTTGAGGTCGTACTGCAGGAGCGTGGGCGCGCCGATCTCGTACCGGTCTTCTTTCTTAGTGGCCGCCTTGGTCAACAGGATCATGTAGCGGTTGAGCGGATCGGCGCCGAATCCGAAAATCCGCACCTTCTTGTTGCCCTCGCTCAAGCGGAAAGTGTCGATCACTTTGCGTCCGGCGATATCGACGATCTCGATGTCTTCGAACGCGATGTTCTCGAGGTAGAACCGCTGCCGGTCTTCGGAAAGCGTGAGGCTGGATGGAGTGCCGACTCTGCACTGGATCTCCGCCGTCACCTTTTCCGTGGCCTCGTCAATCGCGAAAATGCGGTTCGGACGCCCGCCCAGATAGAGGGTGCCGCTGCCGCCCACGATCTTCGCATCGGCCGCGAATGCCGGCGCGCAGGCTAGTAATGTGAGTGCCGCGATTTTCATGGTTATGGAAACACCAGGTCGATATTGCGCCAGTCCTTCTGCGCCGCGGCGCACTTGGCGGTCCAGTTGGGCGCGTGGTTCAACTGGTCGGGAACCTGCGCCGGCCAGTAGCAGCCGGCGTGGCAATCGTACAGGTCGCGCTCGACTGGCGTGCAGAGTCCGGCCGTGCCGCCGTTGCGATCCGCCTCCCAGCCGGGCGAGAAAACGAGCGTGCAGCCGATCGGAAAATGCGGCTGCGGCAATTGCGGCCCTTGTTGCAGGGCCACCACGTCGTTCTCCGCTTCGAGCGACCGCTCGATGCGGCCGGCCTTCTGATTAACTGACCGGAGATGTTTCATGCTCCACCCTTTCATCAAACTGTTCGAGGAAGCGCGGATTGCGCACGGAAAGTTCGCCGTAGATCTTGAGGCAGGTGTCGGTCCACCCGCGAATCCATTCGCAGTAGTGCAGGTTCGGCCGGCCGGTATCGCCGTAGCGTGTGTAGGCCTCGTGATAGCAGCCGCCCGAACACAGCGGCCGTGCCCAGCACTGGCTGCAATCGGTTTTGTCGGCGATGTGGTGCTTCTCCAGGAACGAAATCTGCACCAGCCGGTCGATGCCGTCGCGCACCGTACCCAGCTTGTGTTCGTCCGAGCCGGCGAAGCGATGGCAGAGGGCCACGTCGCCGTCGGTCGAAACGCCCATCAGCCCCAGCCCCGCGCCGCACGGATAGGCTTTACTCACGCCCTTGTGGATCTCTTCGAGCGTGTCTTTCACGTTCGAGAAACCGTGGTGCCGGTTCTCGATCGCGGCTTCGAGCCATTCGGCCGCGAGCGCGCGGAACTGCTCCAGCATGTGGTCGAAACCGTCGTCGGAGATGGCGTAATCCCGGTTCGGCGAGGTGGTCACCGGTGCGAATCCGACTTCCCAGAAGCCGATCTCTTCGCGCAGATGCCGGTAGATCTTACGAATATCCAGTGTCTGCGAAGTCAGCGTCACGCGCGCGCCGATGGGCCGCGTGCGGTGTCGCTGCAGCAGTTCCCGGATCTTCGGCGCCACTATCTCGTAGCTGCCGGTGCCGTTCTGGAACACCCGGAACTGGTCCTGGACTTCCTTCGGTCCGTCGATCGAAATCGTGACGCCCACACGGTTCTCAGCCAGGAACTCGATCACGTCCGGCTTCAGCAGCGTGCCGTTGGTCGTCAGGCTGAAGTCGACTTCCTTCCCCATTTCCGCCGCCCGCTCCCGCGCATACACGATGGCGGACTTGAGCACCGGCAGGTTCATCAATGTCTCACCGCCGAAAAACGTCAGGTGCGCCACGCGGTTGATGCCGGACTCGCGCAGCATGAAATCCACCGAATCGCGCGCCGTCTGCTCCGTCATGAACTTCGGCTTCTTGCCGTTTTCCGTGTCGACGATTTTGTCCTCACCGTACTCGTAGCAGTAGGTGCAGCTCAGATTGCACTGGTTGGTGACGTTGAGCACCATGGTGGTAAGCGGGAAATTTTCGGGCGGCAGCAGCCGCGGCGTCTCGGGCGCCGGACCACCATCGCCGATGGCGCGCACGCGCATCAGCTCACGCACCGTCTCTTCCACTTCACTCTGCGGAAAGCGCTGGCTGAGTTCCTGTACCAAGTCGCCGGCCGGCATGCCGCGCTGGCGCAGCCGGTCCATCACCGCCGACGCCGCATCGTCCAGTCCGAACACGGCGGCGCTGGGCACCAGGTAGAGAAACTCCTGGCCAGCCACCTGGAAGGCGTGATGCTCGCGCGGCAGCAGCGTGGTCACTTCGACACCTCCGGCTGATCGTACAGAACGTAGAGCGGCACCGTCACCAGCAGGTGGGCGCGGGCGCGCAGCGTCTTGCCTTCGGCAGTCTTGTAAGTGGCCACCACCCAGACATCGCCCGTATTATTCGCATTCAGAGGGCGCTTCGGGTTCGGACCGTCCACGTTGGGCGTGAACAGCCCATGCGAATCGATGCTGCCGACGTAGTCCTTATCGTGATCGTCGTAGGTCGCGGTGTACTCCTCGACGCTCCAGGTCACGTCCACCTTACCCAGGTTCAGATCGTCCTTCGTATCCGGTTTGCCGTCGGCGCCATTGTGGTACGCCACGGCTTCGAACTGTTGGAACTGCTTCGGAAAGTTGGCGCCGCCCACCCGCGCCATGCCGGCCTGCGGCGTGACCTTGATGGCGTCGATCTTGTCGTACACCATGGCGGCGGCCTCGCGCACCACACCCGCTATCGAAACGTCGCGCGGGCCTAGGGTCGCATCCTTGGCCACTTCGACCTCCGCGCGGACCATCTCGAGCATCGCGCTCACCACTCGCTTCACCGCCACGCCGCGGCCGAAATCGATGGCCGTAGCCGCCACGCTCGCCGGCAAGTTGGCGCCATAGATCCGCACCTCGCGCACGCCGCCGGTCTGGAGGCCGGTGCGGTCCAGGCCAAGCACGATCGGGTCGTTGCCGATGCGCCGCAGCGTCACGTCCATACCGGTTTCGTCGTATGCGCCGGTGAACCAGCGTCCGCTCATCTCGCGTTGGTTGCGGTCAAGCAGCATCACCTCGCGCAGTCCAGCCTTGTCCGCCGAACCCGCATAGGAACGCCCGCGCCACTGGAATCCGGTGTAGACCAGCGCCTTGCCCTGGCGCGTGACGGCCTCCCCGGTCTTGACGTCGACGTACCGCGTCTCGGTCTGGAATTCGTCGTCCTTATCGCCGGCCTTGATCGTCGTTTCACCGTAGACATCGCCCTTGCCCGGCAAGTAACCGGCGAACGCCCACCGGCCCGCCAGCTTCGGCGTGCGCATATTCGCCGACCATGCCGACCACTCCGGCGTCTTCAGCGCCAGTTGCTCCGCCAGCTTCGGAATCACCTTGTCCATCGGATGCGTATTATCCGGCGGACGGCCGTCCGGCCCGGGCTGTGTCTGCGGCGGTCCGCCTCGACGGAAGGCCTGGAAATCCGACAGTGGATACATACCGCGATGCGTCGCGATCAGCAGTTCCCATTCGGCCTTGACGCGCCGCTGCGAGACGATGCGCCCCATCGAGTGACACTTGGTGCAGACGCCTTCCACGTCCTTGTCCGCATAGTGGTAATCGATCATGCGCTTCTCGGCTTCGAACATCGCGGGCTTGGCCTCTTCAGGTGCGAGCCCGAGGTTCGTCGCCAGGTACTTCAAAGCCTCGCGCGCATCGGCCGGCTCGATCTGCAGGCCGTTGATCGTGATCATTCGCTTGATGGTGAACTCCCAGCCTTCGGGCGTGGTGCGGCGCCAGGAAATCCGCGTGAGCCGTCCCTTCTCGTCGGCCTTGTGACACGGCGAGCAAGCCTTCTTCACCACGTCGCTCGCGATCGGAATGCCGGCTTCGATGTCTTCCTTGTCTTTCTCGGAAGGCTCCTTTGGCGGCGGCGTTGGCTGTTGCGCGATCAAGCACTGGCACAGCAGAACCAGCGCGACTACAAACCCGGTCAGCACCCTCATTGGGATCGATTATACGTCAGTGCGGCGCCGGCGGCTTCAGGCGAATCCTCAGGTAGAGGTTCACGCCCCATGGATGATCTCCATAGGAAGGCTGAAGCGCGGACGGAACGGCGTACCCGGTGACGTTTGCCCCGATCCCCATCTCCACGTTCCGCACCCAGGCGACGTCGCGCGTGTACCCAGCCGTGAATGCGCCGATACGATGCGTGCCGGGGACCGACAACTCGTCCTTGTCCACGCGCTCCACGCGGCCCGTTAGGAAATTCTGCTTCCGCAGGGGATAGACCGTCTCGATGAGATACGAGTTGGTCCCGTGGCTGCGCCCCCATATGGCGCTGGTCGACCAACCCTCGCGCGTGTATTGCGCCGACGCCGTGGTGCGTACCACGTTGCCCTCTTCCTGGCGCTCCGGCCGGACGATGTGCCCTGCCGAGACTTGAAACAGCCAGTCGCGCGACGGCAGGATCGAGAGCCGGCCGGAGTACGAATTCATCGGCCCCCAATCGATGTTCCACCGGTTCTCGTTGGGCTCGGTGCCGTAGAAGCCGCTGGCCTCGAAGCGGAACCAGTCGTGGCGCACGTCCAGCGTCAGGACATTGTTTGCGATGTGCGTGGAATCCTGCCAATGATGTCCCAGGGGCGCCTGCGGGAGTTCGGAGGCCGAGGCGCGGTGTGGAAAGGCGACTGGACCCAGCGCCGGGTCGCCGACGGGCGCATAGTAGATCTGCAGCATGGTGCTGTCGCCCACGCGGTGCGCGTAGTGCGCGCCCAGCGCCATCACGAAATCGTGGGGATGCTGGGCGTCCACGAGCGGGTGGCCGTACGCCGTTTCCCCGGTCTGAAACAGCAGCGGGTAGCTGCGGTTCGTGACCGTGGCCGGCTCCAGGCTGAGCATCGTATCCAGCATGAAGCTCCCGCCCCACAGCCGATGTTCCACCGACGCCATGAACCAGTTCGTGGAGAAGAACTTGTCGCGGCCCCGCGGTCCGGACTGCTGCGTGTCCACCACGAACGCCTGCCCCATCAACATGAGGTTCCACGAGCCCACGCGCGGCATCAGCATCGGCATCCGCCACGACTGCGGGTTGATGGCGGTGCCGGATGCCATGTTCATCAGGTACATGCCGGCAGCGTTCATAGGTGCGGCCTGCTGTGGGGTAGGCATCTGCATGCCGGGCATCTGGTGCTGCGCGAAAGCGCACTGCCACAACACGACCGCAGCCGCTATTATTACTGGGACTCGAGCCATAGACACTCCTGCTGAAAGACTGGACACGACAGCCTGACTGGAAGTGTTGCTAGATCCTCAAAATATCGGGAGCGGCCGAAATCATCCGGCCGGGTGGGGAGTCTGCGCGGGCCGTGGACTGCTCCACGAAGACCATTACCGGCGGGACCAGGATCGTCGCCAGCGCAACCGGTGCCGGGGCAAACTGCGCTTTCACGGGAACGGTCTTCCCCGCATCCGCGATCCACACCGCGGACGTGCAGGGCTGCTCCTCCTGCCCAGTCGGCCGATGCCGATGGCACGGCGGTGTTTTTGGCTGGCATGACAACCCGGCGCAGCGCGCCACGCACTGGGCACTTACCAACGCGAGCAGCACCGCCAGCAGAACACGCATCCCTGTACCTTTATTCTCGTTCGAAAGCCCATTTCCCTGCAACTTGGCGGTAACTCTATCGGTACGAAATTCATCCAATAGAGTAGAAAGGCAAGTTGTGGCAAGTCATACTCACAAGGGCTCACGTACGCAGGAGTCCGAACGCCGTTGCATAAAATGCAAGCATCTCGAATCGGAACACGGTCGGACGGGAACGCGCCCGTGCCTGGCGGCCGTCGGCGATCTCCCGAATCGCGATTTCTGCCCGTGTGACGAGTTCCGGGTGAAGATGGCGCAGGCCGCGTAGCGTAGGTCGCTATCCGAGCAGTTGGAGGATGCGGGCGGCAACCTCCTTTCCGCGCTCTCCTACCTCGCCGATTGGTCCAACGCACGACGGGCAGCCGGCATCGCACGGGCACGCTGCCAGCAGATCCGCGGTTTTCTGGAGCAACTGGGGAGCGAGACGGAAGAGCGGCGCGCTCTGCCCGATACCGCCGGGATAGGCGTCGTAAAGGTACAGGTTTAGCTCGAACTCCACCAGACCGCCCGCGATTTCTTCGCTCAAGGCGATGCCCAGGTCGCGCGGATCGCACATCAGCAGCAGCGCGGCGACTGTACGGAGGGCGCTGCCGAGGCCGGTGATGCCGCTCTGTTTCTCGGTGGGCGTGTATTCGGCCAACTGCGCCAGGAACACTGCCGGGAAATGCAGCCAGAAGGCGGTGGTGTGCATCTCCTGCTCGGGCATGTTGAGCTTCCCCGCGCCCACATTTTCCATGGTGTAAAACTTGATCTTCTTGAAACCCACGATCTGGCGGTTGACCCGTACATCGCCATGCACCCGGCGCGCACCTGACAGCTCCGCGGATTCGAATTCTTCGAGCACCTTCACCTGCGTGTAGTCGATGGCGTCGGTGTAGTAGTCGCAGTCGACGCTCTTCACGTACGCCTTGCGCTCGTCGTAATCGAATCGCTCCACGTGGTACTGGCGCGCTTCGTGGAGGTAGATGGCCTTCTCGTGCAGCGTCGTGAGCGCGGTGGGGAAAGAAACCTCGGCGATGACGTTGGGCTCGCCCGTGATATCCACCACGACGAAGTTGTCGCTCGATACCGAGCGGAGGCTGGTGGCGTCGGCCGGGTAGGTGCCGGAGGTCCAGTGCCATGCGCCGGCCGAGTGGTGGAGGAATCCATTCTCTTCGAGGAAGCGGCACATGTCGCCGGTCTCGTGCCGTCCGAAAGTTTCGCCGTCGCGGATGGGAAGTTCGAAAGCAGCGCACTTGAGATGCGCCAGCAGGATCTCGAGGTTCTCGGGGTTGATATAGGCGTGCTCGGGCGACCGGCCGAAGAAGTAATCCGGATGCTCGATGATGTACTGGTCGAGCGGCGCGCTCGAGGCCACCAGCACCGCCGCCGAAGTGCCCTGCCGTCGTCCGGCGCGGCCGGCGCGCTGCCAGCTCGAGGCGATGGTGCCCGCGTAACCCGCCATCACCACCGCATCCAGCGATCCGATATCGATTCCCAATTCGAGCGCATTGGTGGCCACCACGGCGCGGATCTCGCCCTCGCGCAGGCGGCGCTCGATTTCGCGGCGCTCGCGCGGCAGATATCCGCCGCGATATCCGCGCACGGTTTCGCTGGGGATGGGACCGCGGTCGCAGGCGTCCTTCAAGTAGGTGACCAGGATCTCGGTGGCGAGACGGTTGTTGGCGAAGACCAGGGTCTGTAGTTTGCGCTCGATGAATTCCATGGCGATGCGCCGCGTCTCTTTGATGTAACTGCGGCGGATGCCGAGCTGCCGGTTGACCACCGGCGGATTGTAGAAGATGAAAAACTTCTCGCCGCGCGGCGCGCCGTTGCGCTCCACCAGATCGAATGGCTGCCCGGTGAGCGCCTCCGCCAGCTCGCGCGGATTGGCGATGGTGGCGGAACAGCAGATGAACTGCGGACGCGAATTGTAGAACTCGCAGATGCGCGCCAGGCGCCGCAGCAGGTTCGCCAGATGGCTCCCGTAGACGCCGCGGTAATAGTGTAACTCGTCTATTACTATGTAGCGCAGGTTTTCGAAATAGCGCGCCCACCGGGTATGGTGCGGCAGGATTCCCGAGTGCAGCATGTCGGGATTGGTAAGGACCACGTTGGCGCGCTGGCGGATGGCCTTGCGGGCGTCCTGGGGCGTATCGCCGTCATAGGTGAAAGCGCAGATTTCGGAGCCCATCTGGTCGACCGCGTTCTGCAGTTCGTGCAACTGGTCCTCGGCCAGCGCCTTGGTGGGAAACAGGTACATGGCGCGCGCGCCGGGGTCGCGGAGGAGCAGATTCAGGACAGGAAGGTTGTAACACAGGGTCTTTCCCGAGGCGGTGGGAGTGACGACGCAGACGTTCTTGCCGGCGTCGATGGTTTGAAACGCCTCAGCCTGGTGCGAGTAGAGCCGCGCGATGCCGCCGGCTTCGAGAGCGGCGCGAAGCTTGGGATCGACCGCATCCGGAATATCCTCGAACGTGCCTTCGCTGGCGGGCTGGTGGTGGACGGCGCGAACCGGCGAATCGGGCTCGTCATGCGCCTTGCGGTAGCGCGCCACGACGGCCTCGAGCGACGGCTTGGGAGACACGGCAAGCTGGTTGGGGAACTCCGGAAAACCGAGGGAGAGATTCATTGGACGCTTTCGCCTTTTCTTTGCTAAGGTACATCGAAAGCGCCGGCGGAAACAAGGCCCCAGGGCCGCGGCCGGAGTTAGAGCCGGCCCGGCCCCCTCATTCACGGACGCGGATTCGCGAATGAGCGAAGGGATGGTTAGTGCTCGCGCACAAACTCGTATCTTTCCAGGGTGGCGGCAATCTGGTAGGTGGTGTCCATCCGCTCGCTGCGTAGCACCTTGCCGATGCAACGTAGGTTCACGGTCTGGGGCCCTTCGTGATTGAGCGTGATGATGTACTCGATCGGACCGCCCAGGTCGGGTTCCCTCTCTGTCGTAAATAGAACTCCACTGGAACTGATGTTCCGGGTGAAGCCTACGAGGGTCACGCGGTCCGCACCAGTGCGTGTGATAGAGAGCGGGAGCTGTAACTTGAAACGCCTGGTTCTTCGCTGTTCCATGTAATTTGTGTACTAATGCTAATGGTTTGCAGGGATGGGGTCAATAGACCCACGGGCTGTACAACTGCTTGAAAGTACTAGGCGTTGTGAGTTGGCAGTACGGTCAGGTAGATAGGGGGGCGGAAGGAAACCCGTCCCCCTCGGACGCGGCAATCAGATTTTCACGAAGATGATAACCAGGGTGTAGAGCGCCAGCGACTCGATCAGAATCAGCCCAAGCAGGAGGGCGAAACGGATGGCCGCGGAGGCTCCGGGATTGCGCGCCATGCCTTCGGCGGCAGCGGCCACTGCCTTCGCCTGCGCCAGGCCGCAGAGGCCCGAGGCGATCGCCATGCCGAAACCGGCGCTGAGGGGTGCGGCCCAATTAACCGGCTGACCCGGCGTTTGGCCGAACATCATCGAGCTGCAGATCAGCAGCAGGACAAACAACATCAAGAACTTCTTCGTCATGGTACTCTCCTTAAGAAATCGTCCCCAGGAGGTGGTCCCCGTCATCCTCTTGCAGCCGGGCTCACACTGGAGGGACGGCATAATGCCGATATTACTTAGTGCTCGTGCGCCACGGCTCCGGCCACGTACATCATGGTCAGGAGCATGAAAATGTATGCCTGCAACAGCGAGACGAAGACGTGCAGGCCCATGAACAGGGCGGGAACGGCGAAATAGGTGAGGCTGAGGAACACCATGGTCACCTTTTCTCCCGCGAACATATTGGCGAAAAGACGGATCGTGAGGGACAGCGGCCGCGCCAGGTGGCTGACGATCTCGATCGGGATCATCAGGGGGGCCAACGCCGGCATCGGACCTACAAAATGGGCCAGGTATTTCAAGATACCGTTGGCCTGAATGCCGGCCAGGTTGTAGTAGAAGAACGTCGCCACGGCGCATCCGGCGGGAACAGACGGTGTCATAGTGGGCGATTCGAACCCCGGGATAACCCCGATCAGATTCATGAACAGGACGAAAATGAAGATAGTACCGAAGTAGCCGATATACAGGTGACCATCGTGGCCGACCTGCTCGTCCGCCTGGCCGTTAACGAAATCGTAGATCAGCTCGAAGGTGTGCTGCAGCCTGCCAGGCTTGTCCGAAGACAGGCGCGGCTTCAGGACTGCAAACAGCACGACGATGATCGCCACCACCACAATCTGCATGGTGATGAAGTTGGCCCAGGGACGCGCCTCGGGAGCTATGCCCACCAGCCCGGTGAGCTGGTTGCCAAGTCCCACCAGATGGTCGTTGAACAGCTTGGTGATCCAGAGTTCAGTCGGTTCGTGCATAGATGAGTTCGAATAGAATTTCGACGATTACCGCAGCCGCCGACACAAATAGCCCAACTAACGCTGCCGGGAGGCTGACGGAAGAAAATCGCAGTATAACATAGGCTCCACCACCCAGAAGTAGGTAGCGGGCACCTAGGAAGAACGCCGTGCGGCCCTTGGCCCGACCGCCCCCCAGCGCTTCCACAATCTGCTTCCACCAGCGAAAGTTGAGCCACGAAACCGCAGCGCCGAGGGCGAATCCGATGCCCCATCGCCAGCCGCGCCAGATGAATGTGGCAATGGCGCCACCGGCGGCGAGGGCGAACATGGCTTTGTGGATTCGCTCGACCGCGCGATCGAAAAAGTGCTCGTCACTCGTCGTCATTGCGAGTGTCCCGCATCAGTTGCCGGATGAGCTGCGTGAATCCGGAGACGATGCCGAGAATGAGGCCCGGGATGTAGATCCAATGTGTGTGGAAGGCCTTGTCGAGCAGGTAGCCGATTACGTAGCCGACCAGCGTCGCCACCGGCAGCAGGAATGCCAGTGAGGTGTACTCTCCCACCATGATCGCGAATGGCCTTTTGCCCGGCACACTTGTAGTTTAGCTGCGGCAGCGCTCAGCCGCCTCTTTCACGAGTATGCCCAACTTGGGATGCGAGGGCTCCATCTGCGGTGGCACGCCGAACTCCTCTAGGGCCTCGGTGGTGGTGGGACCAATGGAGCCGATGAAGGCTTTGCGGAGCCCCTCGATGGCGCGCTCTTCGATTCCCTGCTCGCGGGCGATGCGGAGCAGGTGCTCGATCTGTATCGCGGTGGTAAAAAGCGCGACGTGGAACTCGCCGGCGGATAGCCGGCTAGCGGCTTCGCGGAGTGGGCCGGTGTCCTCCGGCAGATCATAGTGATACACGCGGACGGCGGTTACCTCCGCGCCGCGTGCGCGAAGGGCGGACATCAGTTCGGGGTTGGGGCGGCCGTATTCCTGCACCGCGATGGAGCGTTCAGGACGGCCCTCGGTGGCTTGCAGCAGTTCGCGCCACGTATTTGGCTCGGGGGCGACGATGGCCGGCGTGAGCCCCATCTCACGCAGCGCCGCGATGGGCTTGGGTCCGCGCGCGACGACGGTGATGCGGCGGAGAGCGTCGGCGAAGGCGGTCTCAGGGTAGCGGGTGGCGAGCAGCCGGTTCAACTGGCGCGTGCCGACGCCGGTGAGCAGGACGATCATGTCGAACTCGCCGTCCATGAGTCGCCCGGCGAAAGCGAAGGCGTCCGCATTCCCTACGATGGGAGCTTCGCGCATAGAGGGAGCGACGAACGGGTCGCCACCCTGCCGGCGGATAAGCTCCGCTATTTCGGCCGAGCGGCGGGATTCGAGGGCGAGTACGCGAAGACCAGCGAACGACATGTCGCTTAAACCTACTGCCCTGCCCCCGCCGTCGAGAGCGCCGTCCTCTCGCGCTCGTTGTACGGGACACCCTTCTCCATCCAGTCGGGCGCCGGTGCGCCCTTCAAGTAATGATCGAAGTACTGCTGCAGGCGCATCGTGTAGTCCTTCTGATTCGGACGCTTCTGGAGGCCGTGCGGCTCGCCGTTGTAGTCGAACATATAGACCTCCTTGCCCAGGCGCCGCAGCGCCAGATAGAACTCGATGCCCTGGTACCACGGTACGGCCGTGTCGCCATCGTTGTGCAGAATCATGACGGGCGTCGTCACACGGTCGGCCCAGAAGATCGGCGAGTTCTCGATGAAGCGCGTCGGGAACTGCCAGATCGAACCACCGATGCGGCTCTGCGTCTTCTCGTATTGGAACTGCCGCGGCAGGCCCGTGCCCCAGCGGATCCCGTCGTAGGCGCTGATCATGTCGGCCACCGGCGCACCCGCGGCCACGGCGCGGAAACGGCTGGTCTGGGTCACCATGTAGGCGATCTGGTAGCCGCCCCAACTGTGGCCCTGAATGCCGATGGCGCTCTCGTTGACGATGCCCTTATCCACCACCGCCTGCACCGCCGGCAGCACGCACTTGAGCGCGCTCTGGCCGGGATAGCCGGTGGTGTAGATGATGTCGGGCGTCAGCACCAGGTACCCGTTGCTCACGTAATAGCTGATGTTGATCGAGTGCTGCGGGCGCGGGTCCACGAAGTGATTCAGGTTCTGCGCGAGGCGCTCGTAGATGTACACCATCATGGGATATTTCTTCGACGCATCGAAGTTTTCCGGCTTGTAAAGCGCGGCCGTGAGCGGCACGCCATCGACGTTCTTGAAGGCCACCAGCTCCGATGTCCCAAACAGCAACTGCGCCTTTTGCGGATTGGCGTTCGAGACCTTGCGCAGCTCCTTGAACGTGCCATCGGTGGTGACCAGGTCGGGAAACTCGTTGAACGTCTGCTCGGTCAGGAGATAGACATCGGCATCCTTGGCCTTCACCGGCGGCGTGAAAGACTTGGCCGACATGACTAGTTGCCTCGGGTCGCCGCCGTCGATGCTGGCGCCGAAAAATCCGGTGTCCCACGTTTTGAGATTCTCGGCGCGAAGCAGCAGCGGCTTGGCGGGATCGATCCAGCGTTCGCGCGACTCGGCCTCGGTGCGGATGTAGCGTAACTGCGCGTCATGACTCCGCCCGTAACCGTTGGTGATGTTCTTGGCGCCGGTGCCGTCGGGCGAGATGCGCCAGATATCGTAGCGGTCGTAGAGCAGAACGAACTTGCCGTCCTGGGTCCAGCCGGCGTTGCCGTACGCATTCGGGATGCTCGGCGAGTCGTGCTGCTCATTCCAGAATTTCACTGGCAGGCTGCCCGTGAGGTTGACGGTCTTGCCGTCGGGCACGGAGAGCGTTTGCCAGTCCTTGCCATCGAACGTCAGCAGGTAACGGCCGGATGGCGACCAGCTCATCGCCCCGTAGTGCTTCTTGGCGAGGATCGTCCGCTTCCCGCTGGTGGCGTCGATCAGGTAGGCATCCGTGTAGTGCTCGCCATAGTCGGCCATGGTGCGATACGCGTGGTCGTCGCTGCCGAGGACCCACTGCTCGCTCTCCGACGGGGTGACGTCGGAGATCGCCGTGTCGGCCAACTGCACCAGCTTCTTTTCGGGGATGAGGTAGGCGGCCGTGTAGGTGCGGTTGCGGTCGCGCGCGGCGCGGACCTTCTGGATGGGCTGGATGTAGTCGTCCTTATAGTGCCAAAGCTCGACCACGGCCTTGTCGTCGGTGGAGGCATCGGCCGCGTCGTCCTTCTTTTCGGGCGCGGGTGGGGCGCAGGCGAAGTAGACGCGCTTGCCGTCGCGCGAGAAGCTGAGGTTGCCATTCTCGCTGATGGCGAATTCCTTGCGGAATCCGGGCGTATCGGCCGAGGCCAGTTCGACCGCCGTCGCGGACTGGCGGTCCCAGCGATAGAGCTTGATCTTGGGAGGCTTCGAAGCCGCATCGTCGCGGTCGCTGAGGAACACGAGCTGCGTCTGGCTCTCGTCCCAGGTCAGCTTCTGGTATTTGCCTCGGCCGGCGAGGAGCGCGGTCGGTGCATCCGGCGATCCCACCTTCGCCGCGAAGACGCCGTTCTTCGAAGCGTCGCGCGCGGCGATGGCGTAGATCAACTGCTTGCCGTCGTCGGTGAGGGAGAATTCGGCAACGTCGGAGAACGTGCGCTCATTCGAATCGGCGAGGTTGCGCAGCAAGAGATCGGTGCCGAATTCAGAGCGCCCTCGTCCGCCGCGGCCCGCAGCGCCGGCCCCTCCTCCACGGCCTCCGCGACCGCCCTGCTGATCCGCGGAATCGCCGCCCTCGGGCTTGGTAGCCTGCGCGGTGCCGGGCTGTCCCTCGGGCGCCTCGCGCAGGTACGCCAGATAGCCCGCCGCCTTCTCCGCCATCTCGAAACGCCTCACGCGGTCGACGCGGGTGGCGCGGCCGGAGGCGAGATCGAGAATCACCATGCCATCCTTGGGCATCTGGTCGGCCGGCTTCTTGTCCCTCTTCGCCTTGTCGGTTTCCGCCTTCGACGGGAACGTCGAGAAGACGACGGTGCGACTATCCGCGGAGAACGCGATGGTCACGCTGCGCGCCTGCGGAGGCGGTCCCTCTTCCGGATCGGCTGCGGGCACGACGGCCGGCCGCGCGCCCGCCGGGTGGCGCTCCTCCTTGCCCGTAACCAGATTGCGGATGACGACCTCGCCATCGCCTTCCTGCGGGAAGACGCCATAGGCCAGGAACCTGCCATCGGCCGAAAGGCGTTGGCTGGCGATCGAGCGCCAGCCGTCGTAATCCTTGTGGTTGATGGGCCGCTTGCTCTGGGCAAGGCACACGGAAAGCAGCAGGGTTGCGGTGAGCAGCCACGCAGGTACGCGAAGCATCGGGCGGTACGGCATGATCCTCGTATTGTAATGGACGGGGCGCGGGTCGTGGGACGGCCGAGGCTTGGAAGTTAGAATAGGTCCGCTCAAAAGGAAGTCCGCGACTCCGGAGTGCGAAGTGCGGCTCACCATCAATCACACCGGGCGACTACCGTCGGTTAATCGATGGCTAGAGGTACTGTCGCGGGCACTCGACGAGTCGGCGACTTCTCGCCCAACTGGCCTACCGATTTGTTCCAGTTGACGTGAGCGGCGTTGCACGGGAGCTATTCTTTCGCATTCGACTGATAGGTCACAACCACATCGGCTGGGACCCGAATCAAGGGTAAGGTAGCGGATGGGCGAGAATTGGAGTGATATGGCACTCAATCACCTGCGTATAGAGATGATCGATCAAGCGTTGCTTCATTCACTGATCGATGACAAGGTCAGCGAATCGAAAACAGTTGAATACAAGTCAGAGCTTCCAGGAAGGGCAGACACGGACAAGAAGGAGTTTTTGTACGACGTGTCCTCGTTCGCCAACGCCTCCGGCGGCTTCCTGCTCTTTGGAATTAAGGCCAAGGATGGCATACCAACCTCAGTCTGTGGACTTGGTCAGATCAACCCCGACCAAGAGATTCTGCGGCTGGAGGGAATGATTCAAAACGGAATCGAACCCAGGCTGCCGGAACTGCAGACCCAGCCGGTACAAACCCAATGGGGCGTTGTCATCGCTATGAGGATACCGCGAAGCTGGCGCACACCACATATGGTGGTTTTCCAAGGCCTCCAGCGCTTCTACGGAAGGAATTCCGCCGGCAAGTATCCCCTGGACATAGGGGAGATAAAGGGCTTGGCTCGGTTGTCTGAGTCCATCACCGAAAAGGTCCGGCGTTTTCGACTAGAGCGGGTAATGGCCATCGAGGCGGAAGAGACGCCGATACCGGTGGCAAGGGGTGCCGCATTCATTCTCCACCTGGTCCCCTTGGCGACGTATGCGGGAGACGTCCACCTTGATGTAGACGTTGACCGAGACGATATCGTTCTCTTGCACACCATGGCTGGAGGCTTCAAGCGGTCGCGCATCAATTTCGACGGCCATTTGACTTTTGGGAATTGTGATGACGTGGGGAGAACTGACTCGTACGTGCAGTTATTCCGCGACGGACGAATTGAGGCGGTCGATGTGTCGATCCTAGATCAAGGAGGAGCCATCCCCAGCGTCTACTTTGAACAGAGAATCTGGGAGACCACGAGCCAGTTGCTGACATTTCTGGATCGTCAAGCGGTACCACGTCCGGTTGTGATCATGCTCACGGCGATCGGAGTCCGCGGGTACGCGATGTCGGCTGGAAAATTTCCCCACTCGATTCCAATCGATAGAGACCGACTCCTCGTACCCGAGGTAATGGCAGAGAACTCAGTGGACGACGCGGCGGCCCTACTTCGGCCCTGCTTTGACGCGATCTGGAATGCTACCGCCTTACCGGGTTCCCAAAATTACGACCGAGAAGGGCGCTGGACCCCACATTAGCGTCCCATCGACATGGCGACTGCCGCCGCTTCTGGCATGAGCGGCGTTCACGGAGGAATGTTCGCCAGACCCCTTAATGTCAGAACCCCGTGTCCGACCCGGCGCATGTACCACCGGCTATTGGACTGCGCGACAATTCCAATTGAGAACCATGGATCAAATCGATGGGACCGAGTGCCACGATGCCCGCGACTTGGTAGAACGCCTGCGCGCGTTGCTTCTGGAGGAGAAGACCCCCGAGACAATAGCTCGGTATGTTTTCCGTGGCCAAGCGGATGCATCTTGGCAACTGGCGCCATCGGCTTTTCGGGCGGGTACGATTCTTGGCTACGAAAGCCAACAGTTCTGCCGTGTTTCGGCCGGAACACCGAAGCGAACTTGGGATCAGGGAAATGCGGAACTGACCGCTGTGATGGAATTCTTGCAACTCGCAGACAAAATAGGCCTTAAGATACCCGCTGACCACGAATGGCTGCGACAGTGGAATCCATTCCATAACCGAGTCGGTCACGACATTGGAATTGAAGATTGGCCACCCCAAGGGCTTTATGAAGCGTTAGCGCTCGCTCAGCATCACGGCGTACCAACGAGGCTCCTAGACTTTACCTACGATCCTCTCGTGGCAGCCTTCTTCGCGGCCGAGAATCCTCCGCAAGAAGCCGACCACATTGCCGTATGGACGGTCGACCTGGAAGCCATTCTCGCGTCAAACGCCTCCGGCCGGCGGATTGAGGTCGTCACGGTCTCCAGAACCCAGAATACAAATCTCGCAGCGCAGAAGGGCTTGTTTCTGTTAGACCGGGGCGGCAGTTTATGGCAATATCGAGGGCTCGACTTGCCTACTGGCTATCAGAGCCTTGTAGGGAAATACAGTTTGCCAGTCGCTCAATGTAACGCCCTGCTGAATCTACTTCGCAAACTCGGGATCGACCGTGCACACCTTATGCCTTCGTTCGACGGCGTGTTGAAGGAGTTGGAGGCACGACGCGCACGACAGACTGGACGTCGGATCCCCCGCGTGGGTGAGAGCACATGACTTTCGTGGGTTCGGATTCTCACCAAAGGGTTTGCGGTCCGTACCCCGTCGAACTTGGACGGCGTGTCATAAGACTAATTTCAATTGTTGGCCATGCATGACAACTGGATGATGAGTCGCGTCGTACGCCGCGGCTCACACCCGTAGGGGAATCGCAAACTCCGGAGGTGATGCGTACATCAGAGATCGCTTAATCTCGCCTTCAAATTCCGTTCGCGCCCTGATCCTCTGCTTAAGAGCGTCGACTTCTTGCAGGCCTAACCTTGGGTCAATCATTATCTGGTCGATAAACACGTGCGGGTCTACTGAATACGCGAAGAGATCACTGACCGCGCTTGCGTGTTCATGGGGTATGAACAGCAATCGGACTTCGCGCTCGTGCCCGAACGCAAGACGCTTCACGAAAAGGGTCCGGGCAAAAGTCCGCATCATGAGGAAGCCGCTGTCCCCACTGAATGCGCCTTTGGCAAAGGTTATCAGTTCCCGATAGGGTAGGTACCGCACCTTACCGATAAAGGCTTCGTGTGGTGCCCAGTCGCCGCAACGCGAACTTAAGCTCTCGGCGAGTTTGCGAATAGTCGAACGAATCCGGACGGCGTCCGCTTTCGGTGAGTAGATTCGCCACATCGCATCGGACGCCTTGTGAAATGTCCAGCATTGACCATAGAACTGATCTCGAAACCCAATAGTGGCCTGCTCTCCAGTCGGCAACGTCAAACGAGACCGTAGAATGAAATTCTCGAACGGATCATCCCACTTCTTAGTCTTCACCAGGACGTTCTGTCTGTTTGCGAATAGCTCGAACAGACGCTCGATCGGGACTATTCGATAGATGAAGGCGTCACGAGCAGGAGCGTCACGAGCAGGAGCGTCACGAGCAGGAGCGTCACGAGCAGGAGCGTCAAGGTCCAAGTAGTTGTCGTTGTCCATATGAACTGCGAGGATATCACGCCCATCGTGAGCCGCGCGCATCGGATCACTCCCGTGAAGTCCGGGCCAAGTCTACTTGCCGTAACACACGCGACCCGCCCTTTTTGATCGATCAGATAAAGCCAGGTATACGATGGCTTCAGGGCACAAAATGTCGGCAACCCATGATTCACTCCTCGGGCGGATCACCATCGATTCTGACGTGCGGTTCGGGAAACATTGCATTCGCGGTCACCGAATCACAGTTCAGGAGATTTTGGAATGGCTGTCAGGTGGGGCATCCTAGCAGCCTGTGGTAAAGGTGGGTTTTTCTGAGCGAAGACCTTCGAAAAACGCGCACGAGGGGAGATGACTAAGTAACGTCACCACTCGTCAAAAGGTTACCGCTCGCTGCCGTCGTGCGATGTTAATTCCGAGGC
>JBGPHT010000014.1:0-82855 GCA_041484525.1 Bryobacteraceae bacterium
CGAATTACCGCTCCCACCTTGCCGACGCCCGACAATCCTTCCGCAACTCAACCCCGTCTGTGGTGAAGACCTTTCGATAGCCTCAGCTGATTCGATGGCAGTTATGCCTCTTCATTCGCCCCAATTGCGAAAGTCAGGCTAGTGGTGGTTGCCGTTGCGTATCTGCTTCTAATGCTCCGCGAGGCTTGGCGCCTCAAGAAGCAATTTGGCGAGCTTCGTGCAACATGAGGATCGATTAAACCACTTCCCCGCGAGGACCGCGCGCTTGGACTCGACTCACGCAAGTTCACCGAGATCCAGGCGGCATGTAAACACCTGGACGGGAATGCCCGGTCATGGTGGCACGCGGTCGATGAATCCCTGGACCGATACACCAGCCCCGAAGACAAAGAGGGTTGGTTCCTGACCAATCCACTCCGTGAAGTGCTTCCTGAATCTCTGATCGGTAAGCACTTTCATATTGGTCTCTACTCGTCGCTACCGGGAATTCTGACGGGCTTTGGCCTAATGCTAACCTTCGTGGCGATCTTGGTAGCATTAAAGGGCGTCCATTACCACGACGAGACGCCGGCTGATCCCGTCAGCGGAATCGGTGGATTGATCAACGGACTGTCCGGCAAATTCCTTTCCTCGATCGTCGCCCTTTTCCTTAGTGTCGTCTTCACATTGATTGAGAAGTCAACCGTGCGAGGTGTGCGTCGCTCCTATGAAAACCTGATCGCCGTCGGAAGTTCATTGTTGCCATACCTCTCCCCGTCACACATCCTTTTGGACCTGCAGAGGTTCGCCAGCAAGCAGACTGTTTCGGTCAGCCACATCAGCAGCGAAGTGGTGGATCGGTTGGTTTCTGCCTTCCAGACCCAGGTTTCGCCCGCCCTTGCTGAGAGTGTGAGCAGCGGAATGGCCGGAAAGCTCCAGGACGAGTTTCGTCCCACAATGCAGCGTATGAGCGAGACCCTGGAACAATTGCACTCCGCGATTGTGCGCATCCAGTCTCAGAAGCAGGAATCAGTGGCTTCTGAGCTTCGTGGCCTGCTTGAGTCGCTTGAAAGCTCGTTGGTTGGCGCTCTCGGCGAAATGGGCACACAATTCCACAACGCTCTCACTGGGGCCGCGAGTCAGGAATTCGGCAACGTTCAGGGTACGTTAGAAGCAACTCGCCAGATGCTTTCCGAGATGAATACGCAATTCGCCTCTATGCAGGCTGCCTTCGCTGGCGTCATACAAAAAGCGGAGCAATCGACGACTACGCAGTTGGAGACCGGAAAACAACAGACCGAAGCCTTAGCCCAGCTTATGGAAGGTCTGATGGTGAAACTACAGGAAACCGCCGACAACAACGTCACGAGTATTCGAAGTCAGTTGACGCTGGTGGTTAGCGACCTCGCCCAGAAAGTCGGAACTCTCTCTCAGGACTTCATGACCGCCGCCCAGAATGCTACGCGCGAATCGCAGGCGTCGGCCCAGCACCTGGTCGAGCAAACAGGGAACTGGTCCGAGGCGACCGCGAGACGGCTGGAAGCCCTCGTAAACTCAATCGAAGCGAGGAGTGGGGAGTTTCAGGCGGCGGGAGCGACATTGCTTCAGCTACAGCATGCCCTAAAGGAGACAATTAACGAGAACGCGCAAGCGCTCGCCCGAATGGCCGACGCCAGCCGTCAGGTGCAAACATATAGCACGGCTCTCGCAGGCCAGGCAGGCACGCTGGAGACCTTGAACAAACACCAGGTACAGGTAACGGCGCAGCTCAAGCAAACCTCCGCGAATGTCGATACGGCGTTTCAGCGGCACGATGATTTTCTGAAGCAATACCGCCAGGTTTTTGAGCGGTATGAGAGCGTCTTCAAAGGATTGGCCTCGACGCTCGGGAGCTTATTGGCGACTATCCAGAAGGGAATGCAGCAGTACACCCAGTCGGTGGAGCACAACTTTCAGGAGATCGTCAAGACGGCCAATCAGATGTTGCCCGACATTGTGAAGAAGCTGGATGCGCAGACGGGAGACCCGCGCCTGCGGGCGGCGAATTGGGCTGGCATGGACCCGGCCGCCACTGCGAAGTTTTTGAAATGGATTGCCAAAGAGAGCATCGTTTTCTTTTTCAACCATGTGTTGCCGGATAACAGCGCCAACGAGCGCCGAAAAGATTTTTGGCTTGAGTATGTGGGCGCAATCAAGGACTTCCAAGTGGCGCTGTCTGACCTTCACTACGACCGCCTCTACGCATCATCGCGTCTGAAAGACGTGCCCGGCTTCGGACGCGTGGACCATGACAAAACCAGTGCGTTTATCATGAATTTCAGTGTTCGTGGCGGTGAAGATATCATCGTCGCGGAATTCAGCGACACCGGCAATGCCGCACACGTTTTCATCGCACCAGCGTTCGAGCGAAAAGCGGGCAGCCTCCGCTCTATCCGTTTCGAGTTCGCAAAACTGAAGCACGAGGCGAATGAGGACAGAATCCTCCACCTCGGAGCATGGGAATATTACGCCCGGAACAAGCTTGCGAGATGGGGAGTGCGCCGTTGATTTTTCACTTGCATGATTTCGCCGGAAGAATCGCAGTTATTGCCAACGAAGGCGGCTTGACCGTCCGCTCTGACGATCCAAGCATCGAGATCGGCAAGCGCGAGAGTTGGCCCGCGGAATCTATTGCGGCTCCCGGTGCGTGGAAAGCAGCGATCGAGATTGAGCAACTGCTTGAGTTGGGGCTGGCAGCCGGCGAGAACCGCAACGTTGTCGTTCCATTCGAGAACTTTGACGCCGTCGAGGAAGCGGAAATCGGGCTTACATCTGCCTGGGTGCCGGGCAGCCCCTTTATTCTGAGAATTGACCGGCAAAGCGACCTCGGCCGACCCGACTTCAGATATAAGTACGAGTTCATCACCAGTGCTCGACCCGTCTACGCCGAGCGCCTCGGATACTATATCCGCCAGATTGGCGACGATTTGGTTTTCCGCCTTGACAGGCAGGCGTACGCTCTTGTTGAGGCGATGGACCGATTTAACGCATTGCCAGAATCAGCCAAAACGCAGGAGGAGAGTTGGCTGACGTTCGCAAAGGTAAAGGGGTGTGCGGAAGAAGTAGGGGCACAACTCGATCGGACCTTGCGAAGCAACGCGGTTGTCGTTCCCTCATCTATCGGTCTCGACATCTACGAAGATCAAAGCGGCGCTATCACCTTTCTTCCGCGCTGCCCCGAATTGGACAATGCAGACTTCCGGAATGTTTTCGAACGCAATGACGGCGCACAGGGGTTGTATTCGCTAGATCGCCCCGGGCTCGGCCGAGTGAGGATAGTTCTCACGGATAAGCAGCAGGAAGTGCTCAAGCGGATGAAGCGTGTCCGCCGTCTCACCGGGCCGCAGACGATCTCCGTGAGGGACAACCCCTCACAAGTATTCGATGGCCTTCTCGATTCGGTGGAGCTTCCGTACAGTGAGCGCGTAATCGGCATTGGAGATTTTCAGTTCGTACCCACTCCGAAGGCGGCGCCGCCCGACGGGGGGATGGCGCCTCTCTGGAAGAACACAGAACCAGCTGTGGATGAAAGCGTTGACGCTGGTAGCTCTCTCCCTACCCCGGAGCAAAGTGGCGATACGGCAGCCCTCCCCGGTATTCAGAGCCATGATGCCGGTAACGATGGGCAGCCGGGTCCGCTGGTGGACGCGGCGACTCAGGACCCACCTGCCCTGGGAGACGAACTCAAGGCCACCTCAGAGGTTTCCCCGCGGAATCGGAACTTCCTGTTGATCGAAACTAATGAAGACTCCGTTCGCGCAGAAGCCGTTGCAAATGCCGAGCGAGCTGCATTAGATCCCGCCGTATTGTGTGAATTCGAGCGTCCCAAGGCGCTTCGAACCGATCTGGAACTTAAGCCGCACCAGATCGACGGAGTGTGTTGGCTTCAGACATGCTGCCGGATTGATGACCGTAGCGGAGTCCTTCTGGCGGACGATATGGGTCTGGGAAAGACGCTGCAGGTGCTCGCGTTTCTCGCGTGGGCTATCGAATCGGGGCGTTTCCCTGACGTGGCCGCCGATACTCCTCCGTACCGGCCAATCCTGGTCATCGTGCCTCTCATCCTGCTTGAGAATCGTACTTGGGAGTTGGAGATGGAGCGCTTTTTTGAGGGCGATGGGTCCATTTTCACGCCGATTTTGAATCTGCACGGAGAGAGGCTCCGGTGGCTTCGTGCGGACGCCGACCGGCCGGGCAAGGAAACGGAGATCGGCCGTCCGATGCTGGACCTCGATCGTATCCAGCGATATCGAGTTGTCATCACCAATTACGAGACGATCACGAACTATCAGCACAGCTTTGCGTACATCCGCAACGGCAAGCCGTTGTGGTCGGCGATCGTCACGGACGAAGCTCAGGAGTACAAGACGCCGAACACGAAGATTTCCCATGCGATCAAAGCGATCAAGGCCGATTTTGAAGTCGCGAGTACCGGTACGCCAGTTGAGAATCGCCTACTGGATCTGTGGAACCTGTTTGATTCAATTCAGCCTGGGCTCTTGCGATCTGCCCAGGAGTTTCGGAAACAATATGAAGACCCGGTGGCAGCGGGCAAGCAGGACGTGCGCCTTGGCGATTTGAAAAGAACTCTTTTGTTCCAGCGTCCACATGCGTTCCTGCTCCGCCGGAACAAGTCGGAAGTCACGACGTTACCTGCCAAGCAAATCGTCAAATTGAACTGTCCCATGTCCGCGCGCGAAGTGGATCTGCATCGGCAACTGATCCGTTGCATGAGAACTCGCACGGGGAAATCGCATCATTTGGCAGTGCTTCACGACTTCAACCGGCTCTACCAGCATCCGGCGCTCCTCGGGAGCGATGCAGAGGACGAGGGCGCGGCGGACCTGCTGGCCGGCTCTTCCAAGCTACGTAGCGTCATAGACGTGGTTCACGGCATCAAACAAAAGCGGGAGAAGGCCATCATCTTTACGCGTCACCGCGCGATGCAGTCCGTGCTTGCCAAGGTTCTCCAGGCCGAATTTGGAATTCCTATCCGAATCATCAATGGGCTTACGCAGCGTTCGCAACTTGGTATGGCGCTCAAATCGGCGAGCAGCCGGAAAGCGATTCTGGAAGAATTCCGCTCGCGCAGCGGTTTCAACGTACTGATTCTGTCGCCGCATGTGGCTGGCGTCGGGCTAACAATCACCGAGGCAAATCATGTGATCCATTATGGTCGATGGTGGAATCCAGCAGTGGAGTCGCAGGCGACTGACCGGGTATATCGAATTGGCCAGTCAAAGGATGTTCACGTGTACCTGCCTATCCTGCGTGACCCCAGTGGCGTCATCCAGAATACTTTTGACGAACGCCTCGACGCCCTGATGGAGACGAAGTACCGCATTGCGGAGGACTTCCTCAAGCCACTCGACACTGAAGACGAATTGGGCAATGCGCTGTGCGCACAACTCGAAACCGAGGGAGCGCAGTCCAATGCGGATTGACCTGGACAAGGTTCTTGTGGACTCTAGCGTCAACTCGCATAGTAACGGCGAAGTGGCGCGGGCTCCGAAGGCTGGCCTGATGCGCTCCAAGATGCTATTTGAAGACGCGAGTACGAGGGTGAACTCGCTCAACACATGAGTCTCCACGCCTTCAATCAGCGTATCCTCGCTGAGGATCTCGTCCGAGTCCGCCGTCCAGACGACCGTGAGCGGTATGCGGCTGCACAGAGGCAGGCTCGCATTGATCCCAACCCCCACCAGATCGATGCGGTAATCTTTGCTCTCCGGCGTCTTCGAGAAGGCGGTTGCATTCTCGCGGACGAGGTCGGCTTGGGAAAGACGATTGAGGCCGGGTTGGTCATTGCCCAAAGCCGAGCGGAAGGTATGCAGCGAATCCTGCTGATCGTGCCCAAGTCACTC
This sequence comes from Bryobacteraceae bacterium, assembly GCA_041484525.1. Classification (GTDB taxonomy): domain Bacteria; phylum Acidobacteriota; class Terriglobia; order Bryobacterales; family Bryobacteraceae; genus JBGPHT01. Next base: position 5,883 of record JBGPHT010000014.1, read on the forward strand.
ATTGGCCAATGGCAGAACGAGCTCCTAAATCTATTCGCCATCCAGGCACGAGAGAACGAGGCCAGCTTCTTCGGACCAGGTGTGTATCTCGTCGGCAGGGAATTCGCGGGCAGCGAGCGCGGCGCAGCCTCCCTCGGCGCCGTCCCGCCCTTCGATCTCGCCGTTATCGACGAAGCGCATGAGATTTTCGCCGGACTGCATAAGAGATACGGGTCTGACGGGATTTACGACGAAACGTCGGATGAAGCCCTGATGGCGCATCGCGTGCGCGGCTTTTTGCGTTCAACGCCCGTGCTATTACTCACTGCGACACCGATGCAGAACTCGCTCGCGGAACTGTGGGGCTTGGTGCAGTACGTGGAGCCCACGGGCACCCTTCTTGGGGACATCGCGACGTTCCGCAAAGTGTTCTGCTCTGAGGATGATCGAACGCCGGTCCCTGGCCAGGAGCACGAGCTCAAACGACGGCTCGCGATGGTCCAACGGAGGACTCTGCGCCGCCAGGCCCAGGAGTTTCTTGACCGGCCTTTCATGCAGCGGCGCTGCAGATTGTACGAGTACGCGATGAGCGACGCTGAGCGATCGCTCTATGACGATGTGACTGAGTACATCCTTGAACCGTCCCTGTATGCGTTCGCCGGCCGACAACGACGGCTTCTACTGATCGGATTCCATCGGCGCATGGCTTCGTCAATCCCAGCCCTGGCCGCGAGTCTGCAAAACGTCGCCGCCCGTCTGCGACGTCTGCAAGCGGGTTTGCGTTCCGACGACGCAGTGATCAACGTGCTCCGGGACCTTGAGGACGAGGACGAGATCGATGAATCTTCCGAGGAACCGGGCCCGCCCGTCGATCGTGCAGCCCTCGCTGAGGAACTGGCTCGCGTCGAGGGTCTTGTCTCCCGCGCGCGGTCGCTCCCAAATGATGCAAAGGCGCGTTCTTTCCAGGATGCGATCAAGGTGATTCTGGATCTGGGGCGGGACGGCAGTGGCAGCGGCAAGGCCGTTGTATTTACCGAATCGATCACTACTCAGGACTACTTGCGAAGCCTGCTTCTCGCCATCGGCCTCGGCGAGGACGACATCACGCTGTTCCGCGGCGTCAACGATCACGAGCGTGCGCAGCAAGCGCATGCGCGCTGGCAACAGGAGGAAGGCGCTCGTTCTTCGTCGGGAGTCAGGCCGAGTCGCGAGGTTGCCGTGCGCCTTGCACTCGTGCACGAGTTCCGTACGCGTTCGAAGGTTCTCGTATGCACCGAGGCGGGCGCAAAAGGGCTGAACCTGCAGTTTTGCGAGACCGTTATCAACTACGATTTGCCGTGGAACCCGCAGCGCATCGAACAGCGCATCGGGCGTTGCCATCGCTACAGCCAGCAGCGCGATGTGACGGTCGTCAACTTTATTGCAAGGGACAACGAGGCCCATCGGCTGACTTTTGAGATTCTGAGCCAAAAGCTGGACCTGTTCGGTAAGGTTCTTGACGCTTCCGATCACGTTTTGCATGAGCCGCGGACGGATACTCCCGAGCTCTTGGTATCGGCCCTGTCGGTAGAATTCGAGAGCGATCTCCGGAGCATCTACAGTCGGTCCCGCACGCTGGACGAGGTGACGCGCGAGATCGCCGCACTGCGGGACAAGATTTCGGAGCGCAGGGATGCCTTCGAAAAGGAATACGAGCGGACCTCCCAGATCATCGAGTCGCGGTTCGACGAGAACGTGCGGAGAGTGTTCAAACGCTTGCGGGAGGACCTGCCCCGCAGCCTTGCGGATCTTGATAGACACCTTACTGAGCTGGTGGATGGATACCTCACCGCACGCGCATTCAAATATCGGCGTTTCGACGAGGCTGGCCGGGTCGTGTTCGACGTAGCGCCCGGCGCCGCGTTGCCCGTTGAGATTGGGGACGGCCGGCGGTTCGCCACCGGGGACGCGCGGGCGCTGACCGGCGCCGAGGCTTTGAACCTTGCACATCCGTTGGTTCGCGCCGCGATCGCGCATGCTCGACTGTGGTCTGGTGGGGGCTCGGTCACGCTGCACCTGTCTCCAGATTCGTCCCCGGAGATCGCGGCATTGGCCGGGAAGGTGGGTCTCATCCGCGTCGTTCTGGTCGATTACGTCGGCTTCGAGCCGGTTCAACGGCTCGTCGCGGCAGCGGTGGTCGGCGGCACGCCGATCGATCCCTCACTCGCCGCAAAGCTCGTGCGCTTGCACGCAACCGATGGTCCGGCATTCAAGGTTCCCGTTGAGGCGCAATGGCTCGATGACGCGGTCGACGAGGCCGTATTCGTCGACCAGCGACTGGTCGAGGAAGGCGAGCAGAAGCACTTCGAGCAAGCTATCGGTCAGCTTGAGCGGTTCGTCGAAGATAAAATCCTGGTGTGTCGCCGGGAGCGAGCTAGTATCGCTGAAAAGCTGCGGGCCGCGAGGGCTCGCCGTGACGAGATTGTCGGTTCCACTGCCCGGGATCGGGTCGAGACGGAAATCGTCAGGCTGGCCACCAAGGACGAGAGTCTTGAACTCCGTATCAGTGCATTGGAATCCAGGGAGGACGAGGTTTATAGAAAATGGCGCGACGAATATCACGAGCTTCGCTATCGGGCGCCGACGGTGACCCGACTGTTCCAGGCGGCGTTCCAGCTCGCCCCACCGAAACCGGAGACGTCGTGCTGAGGCTGCTGCACACTGCCGACTGGCACCTCGGGCGACGCTTCCTGTCGTTCCCGGAAGAGGGACAGAAAAAGCTGTCACGCGCACGCATGGATGTGGTCGCCAGTATCCTCGACGTCGCGCGCCGCAACGCAGTGAATGCGGTGCTTTGCGTCGGTGATATCTTCGACGATCCTGAACCGGCCCCGGACTTTTGGGAGGGGCTTGCAAGGACGTTCCAGGGGCATGCCGTCCCGCATCCCCCTCTCTTCCTGGTTCCAGGCAACCACGACCCTCTAACACCAGAGTCAGTGTGGGCGCCCAGTCACCCGTTTCGAGCACGGCTTCCGGAGTGGGTACACGTCGTCGACCGTGATGACTTCGTATACGAGCTTGCACCCAATGCCGTTTTATATGCGCGCCCGTGCCGATCGAAAGCGGGCGAGAACGATCTGGCGATGGCGCTGCCGGCGCGCGAGCCTGGCGATGAACGGCTCCGCATCGGTTGCGCGCATGGCTGCACGTTCGACATTGACGGATACCAGACAAACTTTCCTATTCGCCGAGATGCAGGCGTGCAACGCGGCCTGGACTATCTCGCCATAGGCGACACGCATTCATTCCGCGACGTTACCGAGAATCTGCCGGTGCCAACGGTTTACCCAGGCGCTCCTGAGCCCACAAGCTTCGACGATGCCGGCGCCGGCCGCGTCGCGCTCGTCGCGTTGTTCAGGCGCGGGTTGCGCCCCCGCGTCGATGCTGAGCCGGTTGCGTTCTGGCGCTGGATCGACGTGCGGTGCCGCGATATGAATGAGCTTCGTAGCTTATTGACCACACCGGACCTCGACCGCCACGTCGTCAGACTGCATCTCGACATGACGGTATCCCTGTCCGAGGAGAGCGAGGTTGAGCGGATACTGCGCGACCTCCGAGGGACCGACGCGACGCATGGCCGCGTTGGCGTCCTAGTGGAGGATCTCGCGAACCTGTGGTTACAAGTCGGTTCCGGAGATGCTTTTCCGGACGACCTCCCGCCAGTGCTCAAGGACACTGTCGCGCGGCTCGACCGGCTCATAGCGGAGGCAATAGACGAATCCGAGAAATCGAGGGCTACCAGAGCGCTGGCGCATCTTTATAAGCTGCTGCAGAGCCACGATGCGACAGGCGGGCGCGATTTATGAGACTCCACCGGTTGCATATCTCCAGCTTTGCCGCGATCGGGAACGTGGACGTCGAGTTCGGTCCCGGACTCAACGTACTATACGGGCCCAACGATCTTGGAAAATCCACAGTAGTTGCCGCCATCCGTCTGGGTTTGCTGCTTCCTCACACGTCAACGCATTGCGATCAGTACGTCGGGTGGACGGGTAGTGACGATCCGATCGTTGAGATAACGTTCGAAACCGAAGCGCAACGCATCTGGCGCGTACGGAAACAGTTCGGCAAAGGCGGCTCGTCGCTTCTCCAGGAATCGAGGAATGGTCAGGACTTCGATGATGTCGAACGCGGGAGGAAAGTGGATGCGAAACTGCGGGAGATCCTGCGTTGGGGCATTCCCGAACCCGGCGGCATGGGCGGTGCTAAGGGACTTCCGACAAGTTTCCTCGCGACTGCGCTCTTGTCCCCGCAAGAGGACGTGAGCGCCGTACTCCGCAATAGCTTGCAGGATGATCCAACCGGCACTGGTAAGGAACAGATCGCAGCAGCGTTGCAGGCGGTCGCGCAGGACCCGCGGTTCGTCGTGTTGCTTAGGAAAACGCAGGCGCGACGGGACGAGGCGTACACCGACAAGGGCGCGAAGAAAACCGCCAAAGGCAGCGTCTTCAAGACCGCCGCGGAGCGAGTGAACGAAAGGAGGAACGAAAAGGAGAGCCTTCAGAGGATTGTGGCCGACTCGGAAGGCGCGGAGAGGCAACTGCGGGAGCTGACCGATAGGCGCACCCAGAGGCAGGAAGCATCGGCCGCGGCGACGGACCTCCTCGCAAACCTTGAAGAGCTTACTTCGCAGGCCACGTGCCGCTCCGTCGCGGCGGAACAGGTCCGGTTGGCACAGGAAGACGTGCTGCGTATACAGAGGATCGGGACCGACGTGGAGACTGCTGAGCGCGAGGTTGCGGAGCTGGTAGGAAAGATCACTGAAGCGGAGCAGACGCTGAATGTGGCGAAGGACCGGCAAGTGGCGACAGACGCGACACTTGAAGCTGCGGAAGAAGCGGCCCGCGCAGAAGGATCGGATCCGGGCGTGACCGATACGGTTGTTCGCCAGCAACTCGAACTTCGAAAGTCAGCGGCGGACCAGGCCGTGCGCGAGGCGCAACAACAGATCGATGCTGCGTTAGCTGCACAGAAGCTTGTTGATGCCGTGGCCGCAGCCAAGCGTGAGCTCCAGGACCAACAGACAGAGGCCGACAGCGCCATTGAATCCGCTTCCAAGGCGGCAGCGACAGCGAAGACCGTCGACGAAGAACTTCAGCGATGCGACTTGCTTGAACGCGCCCTGGATGTTCAGGTTGCCGAGAAGCAGACCCAAGATGCTCAAGCCGTCGTCGACAACGAGACTGCTCTCCGAAGCCGCTTGGAGGCGACTTCCGGCGAACGGGCAGTGTTGGCCGGGCGGCGCTCTGCGATTACAGTTCCGGCGCCTGGTGCGCTCGGGCCCATGCGTAAGCTCTCCAGAGAACTCGCCGCTGCGCGGGGCGCGCTCGACGTTGGTTTTGTGGTGACGGTGACCCCGAAGGCTCGCCTCGCCCTCAGGGTACGAAAGGATGGGAAGCAAGTCGAGTCGACTTCAACAGCGAAGCCACTCGATATCGAAGCCAACGCAGAGGTTGAGGTCGCCCTCGCTGACATTGCGACGGTGCGCGTCCGTGGCGGCCGACGCGAGGCGCAAGAGAAGGCCCAGGGCTTGGAGGATCGGTGGAGCCGGGACGTAGAGCCGCACGTCATTGCCGCCGGTGTCACGGACCTCGACGGCCTGGACGCGAAGATCGCTGAGGCCCAGGAACTGGACGCCGGCATCAAGACCAAGGATGCAGAGCTGGAGTCGTTACGCGCCCAGATTGCCGCCCTTACCGGTGCGACAGAGACGCTACGCGAAGCATCTGGCCGGGCGGCGCGGTGCCGGACCGCCCTCGGAGACGTAGGGCTCGACACGCTGGCTGCTGATCTCAAGGCGCTTGGCGCTGATGCGACCACTGGGTTGCGAAAGCGGCGACAACAGTTGTCAAAGGAGGCGGAGGCGGCGCGCATGATCGCCAACCAGGCGGCGAATGACCGCACACTCGCCGACGAGCGCACCCGGCACTCGAGCGTGGCGTTGGACGCGGCCGTCGCGGCGCGGGATGGTGCGCTGACGGCCTTCCCGGAGGGAGTGAATGCGGCATTGGCTGCCGCACGGGCCGCCCTTGCGGCCGGTATTGCCGAGAAGGAAAGTGTTACATCTGGGTTCGCATCGCTGGAGCGTACGATCGACGAGCGAAAAAAGCGCATCGACGCGGCCCTGGGCGGCGCGCGCGCGAATGCAGCTCAGGCAACAATTGCAGTCGAGGCTGCACAAGGACGGTTAACGACGGCAAAGACCAACCACGCGTCGGAGCACGGTCGACTGATCGAGTTGCGAAAACAGCGTGACGCCGAGAATCTCGCGGCGGCCGAAACTAGGCTCCGTGAAGTAACCGAGCGTCACGCGGCCCTGCCAGTCCCTGATCGGATCGTTACGGACGACGAGGTCAGTGCTGCCCGAAATACCGCGGCTGGCATGAAATTGGATCTTGCGGGCATCGAGCGCGACATCCAGCGGGCGCACGGCGCTCTCGAACAGGTCGGCGGCGCGGTGGCGCGCGAGCGGCTGCGCGACGCGACCGAAGCTTTCGAACTGGCGGAGCGCCAAGAAAGGGAAATCGAAGCGGAGTACGAGGCGTGGAAACTGCTGCTCGACGAAATGAAGGAGGCCGATGCATCCCAGGCGAGCAATCTCGGACAGACGCTCGCGCCGGCCATCGCCGGTCGGTTCCAGGAGTTGACCCAGCGACGCTACGACACCGTCCGGCTCACCGCGCAACTGGCCACAGAAGGCGTTATGGTCTCTGGCGCATTGAGGCCGGCGTCCCAGATATCGGTCGGCACCCGCGAGCAACTGTCGACGTTGTATCGGCTGTCGCTGGCGGAATATTTGCGCACGACGATTGTCTTGGACGACCAGCTCGTTCAGAGCGACGACAACCGGATGGACTGGTTTCGCACGTTGCTTAACGAGAAGGCCCACAGCTTCCAGATCGTCGTGTTTACGTGTCGGCCCAGCGACTACCTCACGACGAGTGCCCTGGTGCCCCAAGGGAGCGCCGTTCAAGCAGACACGGATGACGGCTTCATACGAGCACACGACCTCGCCAGGGCGGTCCGCCGACGCTAAATGTCCCTAATAGCGAGCGCTGGTGAATAGCGAGCGCTGGTGCGAAGACGTCGCCGTCGAAGCCCACCGTGGCGCGTATCACCAACGGACTCGCGGATAGCCGTCATCGCGTTGCGGATTTCTTCCTCGCCATCACAAGGCTTATCCCTAACAAAACCAAGGGCTTGCGACATTCTTCGCAGGCTCGCGGTGTATACTGTAAATAGAGGAGGTGAATGTCGTTACTCATGCCCTTTCGCAGCCTCTTTGAAATTACCAAACGAAATGGGATGACGGCTTGCCACCTAGGGAATGAAAAAGGAGTGCGAGAATGCGTCCTGCGAAACGAAATTGAATGGCCAAGGAGTTGGCCACCCGGGGATGAAAGCGGACGACAGACCGGGAGTACCAAACGAACCCAGAAAGTTGTTGAAAATGCAGGATAGGGCGGAAACGGGGATAGCTATTCTCGGAAGAACTTAGACTAGGTGGGGGGCTGTTTGCGGAAAAACGAAATGGGATCTGGGTGGGCACCCAGGGAACTGAAGAATCGAGTTGCCAGAAGGCGCCATACGAAACGAACCCAAGAACGGACCCTTCGGAGCGCCTAGGTAAAGGGGGCTGTTTTCGGAAGAATTTGGCTTCCTAATCCCAGAAGCGTTGAAACTCGTCAAAGGCAACGTAAATGTGGAACGGGCGCACTCGACGAAGCCGGTCGTCATCGTTTTCCACGTGCCGTCAGACCCCGGACGCTGCCCTGTTTCCGCTATAATGGTATTTCCCCTTTAGAAGACAGGAGTTCCTTCTACATGTTCGATCTGTTTCGCAGCCGTGAGAAATCCGTGCGCATCCTCTTGGGCGCGCTGCTGGGCGTGGTGGGTCTGTCGATGCTCACCTATCTCGTCCCGTCCTACAATACGGGATCGAGCGCGTCCGATGTCGTCGTCGCGGAGATCGGCAAAGACGAAATCACGCTGCCCGAAGTGCAGCGGCTCATCCAAAGCACGATGCGCGGCCGCCAGTTGCCGCCGGAGATGCTGCCGAACTTCATCCCACAGTACGTCGACCAGCTTGTGACGGAGCGGGCTCTCGCCTACCAGGCCGAGCGGCTCGGCTTCCAGGTGTCCGACCAGGCCGTCGCCGACGCCATCCGCGGCATGATCCCCCAACTCTTTCCGGACGGCCGTTTCGTGGGGACGCAGGCCTATGCGGCATTCCTCGCCCAGCAGAACTTCACCATCCCGGAGTTCGAGGCCAACCTGAAACGCCAGATTCTGCTGACGCGGATGCGGGACGTGGCGCTCGAGGGCATCATCGTCACCCCGCAGGAGATCGAAGAGGCCTATCGCAAACGCAATGAAAAAGTGAAAGTGGAATACGTCAAGTTGACGTCGGACAAATACAAGTCCGAGTCGCAGCCTTCGGCCGACGACATTCAGGCGTACTTCAAGGCCAATGCCTCGCGCTACCAGGTGCCGGAGAAGAAGAACCTGACGGTTCTGTTGGCCGACCAGGCGAAGATCGAGCAGTCGATCGCCGTCAACGATGCCGATCTCCAGCGCCTGTACACCCAGAACCGCGACCAGTTCCGCTCTCCCGAGACGGTCAATCTGCGGCACATTCTGCTGAACACGGGCGCGGGCAAGGACGATGCCAAGATCAAAGCGCAGGCCGACGATCTGCTCAAGCAGGTGAAGGCCGGCGCCAACTTCGGCGATCTGGCCAAGAAGTACTCCGAGGATCCAGGCTCGAAGGACAAGGGCGGCGTGTACGAGGGTGTCACGCACGGGCAGATGGTGGCGGAGTTCGACAAAGCGGCGTTCACGCTGAAGCCCGGGGAATCGGACATCGTCAAGACGCAGTACGGCTATCACGTGATCCAGGTGATGAGGAAGGACGACGCGCGCATCAAGCCGTTCGAAGAGGTCAAGGGCCAGTTGGCCGACCAGTTCAAGAAGGACCGCGTCAACGCCATGATGCAGCAGATTTCGGACCAGGCGCAGACGGCTCTGCAAAAGGACCCGGCGAATCCTGACAAGGTAGCGGCGCAGTTCAATATGCAAGCCGTCCACGCGGATGGCGTGGAGCCGGGCAAGGCGATTTCCGAAGTCGGCGCCAACCCCGATTTCGATCAGGCCATCAGCAGTCTGAAGCGCGGCGAAGTTTCGCCCGCTGTGGCCCTGGCGGCCAACAAGATCGCGATCGCCGTGGTGGCGGACGTCGTCCCCGCGCGGCCCTCGACGTTTGCGGAAGTGCAGAACCAGATTCGCGACACGCTGGTGCAGACCAAGTCCAACGTCGCGGTGCAGAAGCATGCCAGCGACCTGCTCGAGAAAGCCAAGTCGATGGGTGGCGATCTGGCGAAGGCGGCAAAATCCATGGGCCTGGATGCCAAGACGTCCGCCGAATTTGCGCGCAACGGCGGCAATGTGGAAGGAATCGGCTCAGCCAACTATCTTCAGGATGCCTTCGTTCGTCCCGATGGCACGGTGCTGGGGCCCATCACGCTGCCTGACGGCGGCATCGCGGTGGTGAAGGTGGCGCAGCACGTGCCAGCCGACATGTCGAAGATGGCGGAGCAGCGCAACTCAATTCGCGACGAGATCAAGAACCAGAAGGGGCGCGATCGCAACGCCCTCTTCGAAGTCGGCGTCAAGGAAGCGCTCACCAAAGAGGGCAAGCTGAAGATTCACCAGGATGTCATCAATCGGCTGATCGCCAGTTATCGCGGCTAGCCGGATGCTGCGCAGTCTTCTGGACTTCATCCATCTACTGACCGACCCCGAGCGCCTCATTCAGTTGCTGAGCACGCTGCTCTCGGGCTGGCTCGGCTATGCGTTTCTTTTCGGCATCGTATTTTCCGAAACCGGGCTGCTGGTGGGCTTCTTCCTGCCTGGGGATTCCCTATTGTTCACCGTCGGTGTGGTGGCGGGCGCGGGCCACCTGAACATCGCGCTGGTGAATGTGGTACTGATGTCGGCGGCGATCCTGGGCGATTCGACGGGCTATTTTCTGGGCCGACACACCGGCCCGCGCATCTTCAACCGCCCCGATTCGCGCCTCTTCAAGCAGGCGTACATCACCCGCACCAAGCATTATTACGAGCGCTACGGGGGCAAGACGATCGTCCTGGCTCGCTTCGTGCCGATCGTCCGTACGTTCGCGGCATTCGTGGCGGGGGTGGGGCAGATGCCGTACCTGAAGTTCCTCCCTTTCAGCGTGTGCGGCGGCATCGGTTGGGTGTTTATGATGACGATGCTCGGCTACGAACTGGGGAGCTGGCCTTTCGTGCGGCGGCATTTCGACCAGGTGATCCTGCTGATCGTCTTCGGGTCGCTGGTGCCGACGGGGATCGAATTCCTGAGGTCGCGGAAGAAGGGGTAGTCAGCCGCCGCTCGCTCACAGCCGGGGCTCTGCGATCTCGAATCGCACCCGCTTGAACAGCGTTTCGGCTTTTTCCGACCGGTACAAAGCGGTGCCGAATACCACACCCCAGCCCTCCAGATACTCACTGTGTCCGTGATAGCCGCGCAGCCGTTCCACTCCATCCACCAGCAGGCGCGCCTCCCGCGTGCCGGGATCGAAGATCAAGTGGTAGTCGTGATACGCGTCCTGGGGACCCTCGATTTCGTACCGCGGGCCGTCGATCGCATCCGCGATCGTGGCCGTCAACTGGACCACCTGCCGCCCGGACGGGTTGAGAAACACGTTGAGGCCGTAGCGGTGGCTGGCGGGCGTCAAATCGATATCCAGGGAGGCCGCTCCCTGGGCGGACCTGAGTGTGGCAGCGGCGCTCCACCCATTCCGCATCGCTGAATACGCTTGCGCCCGAGTCAGCTTGTGGTAGTAAAAACCCTGGTCGCCAGAGAGCAGGCGGATCGCGTCAATGCCGGTGCGTTCCTGGTTGTAAACGGCCCGTTCGACCAGGTCGAGGCGCTTCTGAAAACCCGCGTCCTCCGGGTTGCGTCCGCCAACGGTTTGGATGACGTGCTCATAGGAGCCCCACCCGCCTTGCGTCCACCGCCAACCGGCCGCGGCTGTCAGGAACAGCGCCGCCGATACAACGCCGGCCCGGACCCACTTTCGGAACGGCGGCAACTTTCGTTCCCGTCCCCGGCGGAATTCGGCCGCGAACTCACGCGCCGAGCTTTGACGGTTCTCCGGCCGAAACGAAAGGGCGCGCAGGATCGCGTGGTCTGCCCGTTTAGGGAGGTCTTTCCGCAGACGCGAAGGCGGAGTCACCTTGCCGGCCCGTTGCATCTCGTAAAGTTGAAACGGAGTCTCGGGCTCGAACGGCCGGCGCCCGGTCAGCATCTCGTAGCACACCACTCCCAGTGCGTAGATGTCCGACCGTGGTTCCGATCGCCCCATCAACTGCTCCGGAGCGACGTAACGGACCGTGCCGAGAATCGTCACCGTTTCGGTCTGGGTGCCGGGCTCTTCATACTGCACCTTGGCGATTCCGAAATCGATCAGCTTCACGATCGTCCGGCCCGCGCCGGCCGGCTCCAGCATGATGTTCTCCGGCTTGAGATCGCGGTGCAGGATTCCGCATTGGTGCGCGGCGTCCAGCGCTTCGCCGACCATATCGACGATCCCGGTGGCCTGCGGGAGCGCGACCGTTCCTTCCTCCAGCAGGGAGCGAAGCGTCGCTCCCTCCACGTACTCCATCACCAGGAAGGAACGCCCGTCCGGCGCCTGCCCCACGTCCAGCACGCCGACCACGCCCGAATGGCGGATGCGGCTCAACGCCTCGATCTCCAGCAGAAACCGGGCCTTCAGGCGCGCGTGCTCCTCCCATCCGGCGTGCAGAAACTTCACGACGACGGGGCGGGAATGCAACTGCCGATCACGTGCCAGGTAGACCACGCCGCTGCCACCGCGCCCGATTTCCCGTTCGACGACGTAGCGCTCCGCCAATACCTCGCCCGGACACCTTGCCGGCGGGTCAGAAGCCAGGCTCCGGGCCGCGCGGTCGAGCAACGTCTGCTTCCCCGGCGGTTCCAGAAATTCCGTTTCCAGCCGGTCGCGTTCGCGCAGCAGGCGAAGCGCCTCCTTGCGAACCTCGTCGTCGTCGGGACAGGCTCGATCCAGGAATTCCTCCCACTGGCTGCCACCCTGCTCGAGCGCGGCTTCGAAGAGCGACTTGGTCCGTTCCCACTTGCCGGAGGTCATTCGCACCTGCCCCGCAGCTCGGCTCGCAGCCAACTGCGGGCCATGTCCCAATCGCGCTTGACGGTTTTCGACGAAACGCCCAGAAACTCGGCGGCTTCCTCCAGCGTGAGCCCGCCGAAATAGCGCAGTTCGACGACCTCCGCCTGGCGCGGATCCTGTAGGCTGAGCCGCGTCAAGGCTTCGTCCAGTGCCTCCAGGGTGAACGTGAGGCCCTGAGATTCGCCGCGTTCCCTTCCGGCTTCTTGCATGACGCGCACCGATACCGCGCGCCGGCGCGCCTCATCCACCAGGATGCGCCGCATCAGCAACGCCGCGACGCCGAAGAAATGCGCGCGGCTTTTCCAGGCGGCGACTTTCTGTTGCAGCAGGCGCAAGTAGGTTTCGTTAACCAGTGCGGTGGGCTGCAGGATACCGCGGGCGTGATCTTCGCGCATATAGGCCCGCGCCAGTTGGTGCAGGTCTTCGTAGACCAGGGGCAACAGGGCGCCCCATGCCTCGGAATCGCCCGTCTGAATTCGCGCAAGAACTGCGGTGATCGTACCTGGATCCGGGTTCATGGCGCGAAATGCTTGCAGATTATTCTCTCACAGGCCGCATTTCGCGGAGATGAATAAAACCCCGGCGCGCGAATGTCCTGTTTGCTCCTCTTCAATCGCGTATACCCATAAGGGAACTCGTGGAGGTTAATCGAATGCTCAACTCGCTGATGCGTTTCTTGCCCTTGGCCGCTCTTGCCCTGCCGGCAGTGGCTTCGCCGACATACTTAACACAAACTATCTACATCTTCATCAACACTGGATGCACCAGCAATTGCATCAACACCCCGGGAGGCGCCTCTCTCACAAATACCTACACCAACACGAATAACGGGCAGGCTGCCACCATCATCGGCTCCAGCCTGCTGCCGGAAAATGGGTTCGAGATCGGCGCGAAGTCCTCCGTCAGTCTCACCAACGCATCGGCCGGCCAGTACCAGGTGATTTCGCAAAACCACGTTTCTGATACGATCGCCATCACCGGCGTCCCGGCCGGCTCTCAGACCGTCCAGTTTATCTATGAGCTCGACGGGTCTTTTTCGTTTCCCAGCCCTGCCTTCGGGTTGGAAAATGTTTCGTTGAGCGGGGGGCTGACGGCCGGCCCTGGCGGGCCATTTCTGGGAACCGGCGGGGGCGTGCAGAGCCTTTCCAATGCCACGATCGACCAGTTTATTACCGTCACAAATTTCGTTCAGTTCACGGGCAACCCGAGTCTCGATCGATTCTCCTACGGGATGTTTCTTCAGACGAATACCGACGCGACTTTCAGCGGCAGTTCGAACCAAACGGCCGTTTTGACTGCGGATTTTTCGGCGACCGCGCGGCTGACCGGTTTCCACGTACTCAACGGCGCCGGGCAACCGATTCCGGGCGCGCAGGCGCTGGATAGTAATGGGCAGGATCTGACCGGAGTGCCAGAGCCCGGTTCCATGTCGCTCGCGGCGATCGGTCTGTGTGTGGCGTTAGCGGTGCGGGCACGCCTGTCTGCCAAGCCAGCGTAGCGCTAGGCTTTCCCAAACAATCCCGCGCGGAAGAGACGCTCGTCCACGCGGCCCAGCTTCCGGACCAGGCGCGGCGGCAGCACATCCGTATGCGCCACATCCAACAGGTATTCGGGAACGGCCCACACGTCCTCATCCGCCGTCATCCAGTCGATGGCCGCAAACCGCTCCAGGTTCACCGGGCGCGAGTAGCGGCGCAGCGTCTTCTCCCTCCGCAGGTTGTAATAGTGCTCGAAGTACGACATCACCAGCTCGCGCAGCGTCCGGTAGACCGGCTCGCGATATCCCAACCCGGAGTAGTTGGACTTGGCCACCGCGCCCCAGTGTCCCCGCAGGCGGAAGATGGCCACCACGTGGTCGACGTCGCGCACGGCTTCGAGATCGAGCAGCAGCGGCGGATGGCCGATCATACGCAGCGCCGCGGCGCCGAACAATGCGCCTTCCATGCAATGCGCCGTGCGGTCGCGCAGTACGCGCCGAGGCGAGCGGCAGGTGACGCCGCCGTGCTCTTTGTTATACGCCAGGTCGTCGAGGAAGCGTTGGATTTTGTCGGGCGATTTCAGCTTGCGGAAGACGGCGCGCTCGGCCGGCGTGAACGCATCGGGAGGCATCGCGCCTAGATTAGCGTAAACTGCCGTTATGCAGTTTCTGGTTCCCATCCTGCTGTGGGCCGCCGCGGCGAGTCCCTACGATCTGGTCATCCGCAACGGCCGCATCGTCGATGGCACCGGCTCGCCCTGGTACGCGGGCGATATCGCGATCCGCGCCGGGAAGATCGCCGCCATCGGAAATCTTGCGGCCGCGCCCGCCCGCCGCACTATCGACGCGCGTGGCATGGTGGTGGCGCCCGGGTTCATCGACATGCTGGGGCAGTCCGAAATGACCATCCTGGTGGACCCGCACCTGCCGTCGAAGATCCACCAGGGCATCACCACCGAGATCACCGGCGAAGGCGGCTCCATCGCGCCGCTCAACGACGCCGTCATCCAGGCCGACCGCGTGACGTACGAGCACTTCAAGATCAACCCCGACTGGCGCACCTTTCGCGAATACTTCGCGCGCCTGCGTAAGCAGGGCATAGGGATCAACCTGGCGAGCTATGTAGGCGCGACCCAAGTGCGGCGCATCGCGATCGGCGAGGACAACCGCGCGCCCACTGCAGCCGAGCTCGAGCGCATGAAGGCGCTGGTGCGCGAGGCTATGCGCGACGGCGCCGTCGGAGTCTCGACCAGCCTGCAATACGCGCCGGCGCCCTATGCCACCACCGAGGAACTGATCGCGCTCGCCACCGAAGCCGCGAAGTCCGGCGGCATCTACGCGTCGCACATCCGCAACGAAGGCGATTCGATCCTGCCGGCGCTCGACGAAGCATTCCGGATCGGCCGCGAGGCCAAGATCCCCGTCGAGATCTGGCACCTCAAGGCAGCCGGCAAACCCAACTGGGGCCGCATGCCCGAGATCGTGGCGCGCATCGAGCAGGCGCGGAAATCGGGTGTGGACGTGGCCGCCGATACGTATGCCTACACCGCCGCATTCAACACTTTCTCCGCCATCATCCCGCCGTGGGCCCACGAAGGCGGCGACAAGAAACTGATCGAGCGCCTGAAGGACCCCGCCATGCGCGCGCGCATCCGCAAGGAAATGGAAACGCCCTCGGGCGAGTGGAACAACGAATGGCAGCAGGTCACGGGGCCCGAGTCGTTCCTCGTCTGCGCCGTGCAGAACCCCAAGCTGCTGCCGCTCCAGGGCAAGACCATCGCCGAGATCGCGAAGCTCTGGAACAAGGACCCGATCGACACCATCTTCGATCTGCTGATTGAAGACGAAGCTTTCACGCAGGTGGCGTTGTTCATCATGTCGGAGCCGGATGTGACGCTGGCCTTGCAGCAGCCGTGGGTTTCCATCTGCAACGATTCGCAGGGCGCATCGCCCGAAGGCCTGCTGGGCAAGGAGCATCCGCACCCGCGAGCCTACGGCACCTTCCCGCACATCCTGCGCAAGTATGTTCGCGAGGAGAAGAAGCTGACGCTCGAAGACGCCATCCGCAAGTTCACCGCGCTGCCTGCGCAGCGCATGCGTCTGGCCGACCGCGGTGTTTTGAAAGCCGGGATGTGGGCCGACGTCGTGGTCTTCGACCCCGAGACCGTTCGCGACGTCGCCACCTTCGAAGATCCGAACCGCCTCTCCGAAGGTATGCGCTTCGTGCTGGTCAACGGCGTGCCGGTGATTGAGGAAGGCAAGATGACGAAAGCACTGCCGGGAAGGGTGTTGACGCATTGACTCTCGCTGCGGCCGAAGTACACTAATCCTTATGTACCGATTGCTTTCCGTCCTGCTCGCGCTGGCGGCGTTCGGCCGCGCCCAAACTCCCGACTGGGCCAAGGTCAACGACGAAACCATGCGCCACTACCAGGCGCTCATCCAGATGGACACCACCGACCCGCCCGGCAACGAGACCCGCGCCGTCGAGTATGTGAAAAAGGCGCTGGAGGCCGAAGGCATCCCGACGATCGTGCCGGCCAAGGAACCTGCACGCGCCAACCTGATCGCGCGCCTCAAGGGCAACGGCTCGAAGCGCCCCATCCTCGTGATGGGCCATACCGACACGGTGAAGGTGGATGCCGCCAAGTGGACGTTTCCGCCGTTCAGCGCCGCGCGCCAGGGCGGCTACGTCTACGGGCGCGGCGCGCTCGACGACAAGGACAACCTGACTGCCGGCATGATGCTGATGGTGCTGCTGAAGCGCTCGGGCGTGGCGCTCGACCGCGATGTCATCTTCGTCGCCGAAGCCGGTGAAGAGGCCTCGACCGCCAACGGCATCGATTTCCTGGTCAACCAGAATTGGAGCGACATCGAAGCCGAGATCTGTCTCGCCGAGGGCGGCAGTGTGGTGCGGCGCGGCGGGCAAGTGAAATACGCGCTGATTCAAACCGCCGAAAAACTGCCGCAGGCCGCGCGCCTGGTCGCGAAAGGGCCGGCGGGCCACGGCTCGCGACCGCTGCGTTCGAGCGCCATCGTGCACCTGGCGGGCGCAGTCGAAAAGATCGCGATGTGGGATCCGCCGATGCGTCTCAACGACACCACGCGTGCGTACTTCGAAAAGCTGGCGATGCTGGGCACGCCTGCCGAGGCCGCGCGCTATAACGGCCTGCTCGATCCGCAGAAGGCCGCTGCCGCTCGCGAGTACCTGGCCGAGCATGAGCCAGGCCACTACTCGATGCTCCACACCTCCATCTCGCCCAACATTATCAGCGGCGGCTACCAGGTGAACGTCATCCCGTCGGACGCCACGGCGACGCTCGATATCCGCGCGCTGCCGGACGAGAACATGCCCGCGTTCTTGGAGTTGATGCGCAAGGCGATCGATGACCCCGCCGTCGAAGTGGTGAGCGAATCGCGCAACCGGCGTCCCGGCGCGGCACCCTCGCGCATCGATTCGGAAGCCTTTCGCGCAATTGAAGCGGCCAACCAAAAGGTCTACCGGACGGTCACGGTGCCGCAGATGGGCACCGGCGCCACCGACATGGCGTTCCTCCGCGCCAAGGGTGTCCAGTGCTACGGCATCGGCCCGATGGTGGACGATGAGGATGCGCCCAAAGGTTTCGGCGCCCACAGCGACCAGGAGCGCCTCCTCGAAGACGCGCTCTACAAGTTCGTCCAGTTCAACTGGGAAGTGGTGACGGCGCTGGCGGCGAAAAAGTAACGGGACGCAGAAACTGCGAAAAACCTGACGTTTCTATAAGCGAATCCGGTTCGTGTCCGGTCTCATCAACTAGTTATGAGCAGACTAGCCGGAAAAATCGCCGTCGTCACCGGGGCCTCCAAAGGAATTGGAGCTTCCATTGCTGAACACCTGGCCGCGGAGGGCGCATCCGTCGTCGTCAACTACGCCAGCAGTAAGTCCGGTGCCGATGCCGTCGTCAAGCGCATTACGGAAAAGGGTGGCAAGGCCATCGCCGTCCAGGCTGACGTCTCCAAGCCGAAGGACATCACGCGCCTTTTCGCTGAGACTAAGGCTGCCTACGGCAAACTGGACATCCTGGTGAATAACGCCGGCATTTACGAATTCGCACCTATTGAGTCTATTACGGCCGAGCACTTCCACAAACAATTCGATCTGAATGTCCTCGGGCTTCTTCTCACTACACAGGAGGCCGTCAAACTCATCGGCGCCGAAGGTGGCTCGATCCTCAACATCAGCTCGATTGTCGGTCAGATGCCGGTCCAGAGTGCCTCTGTATACAGCGCCACTAAGGCCGCCGTCGACGCCATTACGGTCGTGCTTTCAAAGGAACTCGGTCCGAAAAAGATCCGCGTTAATTCACTTAACCCTGGAATGGTCGAAACCGAGGGACTCCACTCCATCGGCTTCGACACAAGCGACTTCCGCAAGAAGGTCGAGTCCGAAACTCCACTGGGACGCATCGCACAACCTGAAGACATTGCCCGCGCGGCCGTCTTCTTTACATCTGACGACGCCGGTTGGGTCACCGGTCAAACGCTCGTTCTGGCTGGCGGCCAGCGTCAGTAAGTGAAATAATATTTTTGGCTCGCTGTAATTCCATCCTTTAGAATTGACAATCGCCAAGTTACAAGCTATAAGTGCAGATAGGCCTGACATAGAGGCTACAGGACACCTGACTAAGGGCTGATATTCCGCGGTCAGACTGCGCGACTGATTACTCGCGACCGCAACATTGGCACTTAAACCGGGTTATCGAAAGTATGATCCGCATTATTCATACAATGGGCGGCTGCGGCGGTACGCTTTTGAGCCGGTGTGTCGGTGTATTACCAGGCGTGGCGCTGCTAAGCGAAATCAATCCAGGTTCCGTTAAGCTCTTCCCACAATTCGATCCGTTGTACCAGGACAGAGCATGGCTACACCTGCTCGGGCCCACCGAGGCAGACCACTTCTCGAAAAAGGACTTAGGAGTCATCGAGAATTTTCGCGAGCTGGTTGGAACCTTTTACGATCGTGCCAGCGCTGCCGGTCGACATTTGGTACTTCGCGACTACAACTACGTGGATTTTGTGGGCGTACCATTCCTTGCAGATCCACCGCGGCGCCTGACGCTCTATACGGCGTTACCGCCTGCGCTTCCGACCACATCAGTTGCCTTCGTTCGCCATCCGATCGATCAATGGCTGAGTTTATGTAAGCACCAGCAAGTGTCCGACGTCTTGAAGCCGTCGGCCTTTTGCGAAGCCTATGCGGCCTTTCTCCAGGAATTCGGGACCGAGCGAGTATATAAATACGAGGATTTCGTCGAGAATCCGTACACAGAACTTCAGGCGATCTGCAACGATCTGGCCCTTCCGTTCGAGCCTTCATTCATGGAGAGGTTTCATCAGTTCGACAGCGTAACGGGCGACCTGACACACCTCCGCGAACAGGCGATATCACCGCCGAAGAAGAAGGTCTTACCGCCGGCCTTGCTCGACGAGTTCCGCAGCGCGAGCTTTCGGTATATTCTGCAGGCAACTGGTTATGCCGATCCACTGGACCACACCATCGTGGACGCGGCAACCGTCGGCCGTTAGGACCGGCAACGCATTTCACCCCAACTTCCTTGCAGACCGGAAGATAGAGAACGGCCCTCCTCCCAGCCCGGTATAATCAATCCTTCATGTCCGCCACTGCGGTAAGCCGGCCCGGGACCTCCCACGTACGATGGACGGTCTGCGCGCTTCTCTTCTTTGCTACCACTATCAATTACGTCGATCGCCAGGTCCTCAGCATCCTCGCCAAAACGCTGGAAACGAAAATCGGCTGGGACAGCATTCAGTACGGCTACATCACCGCGGCCTTCCAGGCAGCCTATGCGATCGGTCTGCTCGGCACCGGCCGCATCATGGACCGCATCGGCACGCGCAAAGGATACGCGCTCGCCATCACCATCTGGAGCCTCGCCGCGATGGCCCACGCGGCCGCGACATCCGCCTTCACTTTTGGGATCGCCCGGGCCCTGCTCGGCTTGGGCGAGGCGGCCAATTTCCCGGCCTGCATCAAGACCGTGGCCGAGTGGTTCCCCAAAAAAGAACGCGCCTTCGCCACCGGCATCTTCAATTCAGGCTCGAACATCGGCGCTGTTATCGTGCCCGTGACGGTTCCCTGGATGGCCGATAAGTTCGGGTGGCAATCGGCATTCCTCGCCACCGGCGCGATCGGCTTCGCGTGGCTCATTTTCTGGCTGGCCATTTATAGAAAACCGGAAGAGCATCCCGGGGTTTCGGTCTACGAGCTCGGCCTGATCCAAAGCGATCCGCCGGATCGCGCGGCCTCCTACCCGTGGCTGCCCCTGCTTCCGAAACGCGAGACCTGGGCCTTCACCGTGGGAAAAGCGCTCACGGATCCGATCTGGTGGTTCTATCTTTTCTGGCTGCCCAAGTATTTCCAGGAAACGTTCGGCCTCACTCTGACGCAGGCCATCCTTCCGCTGTTCGTGCTGTACAACATCACCAGCGTCGGGAGCATCGGAGGCGGTTGGATCTCCTCGACGCTGATTAACCGCGGCTGGTCGGTGAATTCCGCGCGCAAGAGCGCTATGCTCATCTGCGCGGTGGGCGTGGTTCCGGTCGTGTATGCGCCTTATTGCAAGAATCTGTGGGGCGTGGTCGGCATCGTCGGACTGGCCCTTGCCTCACATCAAGGCTGGTCGGCGAACCTGTTCACCACCGCCTCGGACCTTTTCCCGCGATCCGCTGTCGGCAGCGTCGTAGGCATCGGCGGCACGCTGGGCGCGGTCGCCAGCGTTATGCTGCAGGTCGCCACGGGCTACATCGTCGAGCTGACCCACACCTATCTGCCGTTGTTCATCCTCGGCGGCTGCGCGTACCTGCTGGCGCTCGGCATCTTCCAGTGGCTGTCGCCCAAGCTCGAGCCCGCGAAGCTGGACTAGCGTGCGCACTATCGCCGCGCTGGTCCTGCTGTTGCTGCTCACGATCGCGTTCTACTGGAGGCTCACACTTTCCAGCGAGTACACGTGGCTCGAGAGTCCCGACTTCGCATTCCAGGTCCGCCCCTGGCTGGATTTCGACGCGCGCGAGATCCACGCCGGCCGCCTCCCGCTGTGGAACCCCTACGAATGGGGAGGCCAGACCAGCATCGGTCAGGTGCAGCCCGCGCTCGCCAACCCGCTCAACTGGATTCTTTTCCTCTGGCCGCTGCGCGACGGCCACATCCCGATCCCCGCGCTGCACTGGTATTGGGTGCTGATCCACTGGCTCGGCGCGGTCTTCGCCTACGCCCTCTGCCGCGATTTGAATGGCAGCTACGGCCCGTCTATCCTGGGCGCGTCCATCTTCGCCCTCTCCGGCTTCGTGGGCCACACCGATTGGCCGCAGATCCTTATGAGCTCCATTTGGATCCCCGTAGTGCTACTCTTCTTCGCGCGCGTTTTCCGCGGCCAGCGGCCCCGCGCGAGCGCCGCGCTTTGCGGAGCCTCGCTCGGCATGGCGTTTCTCGCCGGACATCATCAGGTCCCCACTTTCACCGCCGTGTTGATGCTCGGCCTCTGGCTCTGGTATCTGGCGGCTAACCCGCGCAAGTGGAATCACGCCGCGATCTTCGGCATCGTGTGGCTACTGGTGAGTGCGGTTCAAGTCCTGCCCGCTATCGAATACGGCCGCCTTGCTGTGCGTTGGGCCGGTGTCCCCGAGCCGCTCCGCTGGAACCAAAAGGTCCCCTACAGCGTGCACGCGGAATACTCGATGCACGCGCGCGAGCTGGCCGGCCTCGTGTACCCGGGGATCGGTGTGCACGTGAGCCCCTTCGTCGGCGTCGTGGCGATCCTGCTGGCGCTCTGGGCGATTCTGCGATGTTGGAAGTCGCGCGAAGTCCGCCTGTTCGCCGTCGTCACCGCCGCCGGATTGCTGCTCGCGCTCGGCAGCGACACGCCGGTCGAGCGCATCGCGTACGCCATCATCCCCATGGTGGAGAAAGCGCGCTTCCCCGCGATGGCGATCGTGCTGGCCCACGCCGGTATCGCCGTTCTCGCTGCCCTCGGCCTCGACGCCCTGCAGTGGAAGCGCATCGCGCCCATTGCCGCGATCCTTCTCTTCTGCGCCCAGGCCATTCCTGCCGTGCCGCACATGGCCCGCTTCGATCGACCCGGCGCGTACCTCCGCACCATCCGCAATCAGGCCGATATCGCTGCCTTCCTGAAATCCCAGCCTGGCTGGTTCCGCGTCGAGCTGGATGATACCGAAGTCCCCTATAACTTCGGCGACCTCCACGGCATCGAGCAGTTCGGCGGCGCGGTTTCCTCCATGCCCGCGCGCGTCTTCGAGATTCTGGGCCACCAGGAGACGCCGCACCTGTTCGGCATTCAATACCGCGTAGCGCGCAAGCCCTCGAATCCGGCGCAGGTCGAAGTCTTCCAGTCCGCCTCCGGCCTCAAAGTTTTTCGCGACCCGCGCATCCCCGAACCGTTCTGGTCGGATGTCGCGGCACAGTTCCGCATCGAACGGCGCGTCCCCGGCGAATTCATCTTCCACGCCGACCTCTCTCGTCCCGGCCAGATCGCATGGGGCGACCCCGTCTTTCCCGGATGGCGCGTCTGGGTCGACGGAAAACGTGCGCCCCTGCAGGAGTTCCAAGGGCAAGTTCGAGCCCTCACCCTCGCCGCCGGCCGGCACCGTGTCGAGTACCGATACCGCCCCGGCTCCGTCTATTGGGGCGCGGCCCTCACGCTGCTCGGCGTGTTTCTGACTGTCTGGATCGTGCGGTCGCAAGTGTAATCGCACACAGTGCCAACTCTGCTACTGTTGCTGGTGCTCCCCCACACGGCTAGAATCAGGTTGCTATGTCTGTCGAAGAGAAGAAGACGATTCTCGTCGTAGACGACGAGCCGGAAATTCGAAAACTGGTCTGCGCCATGGTGTCGCAGTTCGGTTACAGCGTACTTACGGCCGATAGCGGCGAACACGCCCTCACCACTTACAAGAATCACAAGGGCCGGATCGAGATGCTGATCACCGACGTGGTAGCCCCCGGCATGAGCGGCCCCATGCTGGCCGATAAACTGAGCGCGCTGCAGCCCAACCTCAAGGTCCTCTACATCTCCGGATACGACAACACTCACGTGGTGCAGAAATACGTGGTGGAAAAGGGCCACGCGCTGCTGCCCAAACCGTTCACCGTGGGAGAGCTGCAAACTAAAATGCGGACCCTGCTGTTCCCCGTCCGGTGAACCCGCCAGTGATACCATCTCCCTCAGAGTGACCATCCGCCCCGCCAGCGACCGCTCTCTACTCGTCTCCTTCGCCACCGGGATCACCCCCGAAGCCCATCGCGAGGTGGTCCGCCTCACGCGCGCGATGCATGGCCTGCGCGGCATCCTCAACCTGCACCCCGCGTTCTGCTCCGTGCTCGTCGATTTCGATCCGCGCCTCCGCCATCACGCCGAAGTCGAAGCGCTCATCCACGAGCGCCTGGAATCCGCCGCGCATGAGCCGCCCGCCGCGGCGCGCACCGTCGAGATCCCCGTTGTCTACGGCGGCGAGAACGGTCCCGACCTCGAAGACGTCGCGCGCCACACCGGCTTGGCGCCCGAGCAAGTCATCCAGATGCACGCCGCCGCCGAATACACCGTCGCCTTCGTCGGCTTCTCCACCTGTTTTCCGTATCTCGACGGACTCCCGTCCGCGCTCGCCACCCCGCGCCTCTCCGCGCCCCGTAAGCGCGTGCCCGTGGGGAGCGTCGCCATCGGCGGCATCCACGCTGGCGTCTACCCGCTCGAATCGCCCGGCGGATGGCGCCTTATCGGACGCACCTCGCTGCGCCTCTTCGACCCCGCCGCGACGCCGCCCCCGCTCCTCCGCATGGACGACCGCGTGCGCTTCATCCCCGTCCCGGAGGGCCGCCTCTGAGTTCCATTCGCGTCCTCTCCCCCGGCCTGCAAACCACCGTGCAGGATCTCGGCCGTTTCGGCTGGGCCCACTTCGGCATCTCCGCGTCGGGTGCGGCCGATGCGCTCGCCTTGCGCGCCGGCAATCTCCTGGTGGGCAACGCCGAAAACGCCGCCGCCCTCGAGATGACGCTGATCGGCGGCGCATTCGAGTTCGAAGCCGCGGCCGTCATCGCGCTCACCGGCTCCGATTTCGGCGCCGGCCTGCCGCACTGGACCGCAGTTGAAATCCCCGCTGGCCACGTCGTCCGCTGCGGACCCACGCGTTCCGGTGCGCGCTGCTACATGGCGGTGCGCGGAGGCATCGCCGTGCCGAAGGTGATGGGCAGCGCTTCTGTCCATGTGATGACCGGCGTCGGCGGACGCCCGCTGCGTGCGGGCGACACGCTTCCCATCGGCGATGCCGCCGTCCGCCGCGCGCGCGGTCCGCTCGAGCCGCTCACTTCCGCCGGACCCGTCCGCGTCACTCCCGGCCCGCAGTCCGATGCCTTCGCCAGCGAACTGTACGCCGCGCCGTACACCGTCTCTGAAGAGTCGAACCGGATGGGACTACGGCTGCGCGGTCTCGCCATTCCCAGCCCCGCCGGCAGCATGCTCAGCGAAGGTGTTCCGCTCGGCGCCATCCAGGTGCCGCCCGACGGACAGCCCATCGTCCTGTTCGTCGAGCACCAGACGACCGGCGGCTACCCCAAGCCCGCCAACGTCATCTCCGCGGATTTCTGGCGTCTCGGCCAGCTCCGCCCGCGCGACCAGGTGACCTTCGAGTGCATCACCATCGACCAGGCACTCGACCTGCTGCGCGCGCAGGAACGGTGGCTGTATTCTTTGTTGTGATGACCATCGATCTCAACTGCGACATGGGCGAGCTCCCCGACGCGGCGCACGAAGCCGCCCTCATGCAATACATCACTTCCGCCAACATCGCCTGCGGCGGCCACGCCGGCGACGAATCGACGATGGAGCGTACCACCCGCCTCGCTCTCGAGCGCGGCGTGAACATCGGCGCCCATCCCGGCTATCCCGACCCCGCCAACTTCGGCCGCATCGAAATGCCGCTCACTTCCACCGGGATCGAGCAGACCATCGTCGATCAGATTCACCGCCTCGAGGCCGTGGTGCGTTCCCTCGGCGGCCGCATCGTACACGTCAAGCCGCACGGGGCGCTTTACAATGTCGCCGTACGGAACCGCGAGGTCGCGCGCGCCATCGGCAACGGCGTCGCGCGCTGGAATCGCACCGTCCCCATCTTCGGATTGGCCGCGTCCCCCATGCTCGATGTCTGGCGCGAAATGGGTCTGCCCGTCGTTGGCGAAGCCTTCGCCGACCGGCGTTATGAACCTGATGGCACGCTTCGCTCCCGCACGTTTCCCGATGCTCTCATCACCGATCCGGAGGCGGCCGCCGCCCAAGCCGTCCGCCTGGCGCGCGAAGGAAACGCGCAAACGATTTGCGTCCACGGAGATACCCCCGGGGCGGTACAAATCCTGAAGGCTTGCCGCGAGGCGCTACTATCAGAATAATGAGGTTTTTCGTACTCTTGGTCGCCGCTGCTGCGCGGCTCGCGGCACAATGCACCTACACGGCGGCGCCTGCCACGTCCAGCATTCCCGCGACCGGCGACACCAGGCCGGTCACGGTGAACGCCCCCGCCGATACCTGCACATGGCAGTATTCCGCCGACGCGACCTGGATCACCTTTGGCGTGGCGCCCAACGGACAACCCAACATCTTCGGCCAGGGCACTGGCAACGGCACATTCAGCTTCACCGCCGCGCCGAATCCCGACCCCAACCCCGCGAACGGTCGGGTGGGCCATATCCAGATCATCGACACCAAGCCGAGTGTCAACCAGCCCTTCCTCATTACCATCACGCAGGATGCGCCCGTGTGCACCCTCGCGCTCAATCCCACTTCCGCGAACCTCGGCCTCGGTGGCGCTACCGCGAGCTTCAACGTGCAGACCAACTGTCGCTGGGGGGCCGGCAGCAACCAGACTTGGGCCACGCTCGCTCCGCCCACCGGCGGCACGGCCAACGCCGCCCTCACTTACACCGCTGCCGCCAACCCGTGCGTGTCATCGCGCACCGCCTCCATCACCGTGCAATCCGCGTCAGTCTTCCTCACCAACCAGCTCTACACGATCGCGCAGGATGGATCGCCCGACAACCTCACTATCGCTCCCACCAGCTTCGCCGCCGACGCCGACGAAACCACCGGTAGCTTCGCCGTGAACACCGGGACAGCGTGCGGATGGGGCGCCACGAGCGAAGTCAGTTGGCTGCCGATCCTGTCGGGCACGTCCGGCGTGGGAAACGGGAGGGTCGGTTTCAAAGCCATCAAGAACACCGGGGTGGCGCGCACCGGCACGATTCGCGTCGGCACCCGCGTCTTCACCGTGACTCAACCGGCGCAGCCCGTTACCCCGGTGGTGTTGACCGCGCTGGCGAATGCCGCCAGCGGCGGGCAAGGGAGCGTCTCGCCCGGCGAAATCGTGGAGCTGTTCGGAACCAACATTGGGCCGGTCAAGGGAGTGGGTACCCAAGTCCTGCCCGACGGCACCGTCGCCAAAAACCTGAGCGGCACGCGCGTGCTCTTCGACGGCAAGGAATCCGCCCTCACCTACTCTTCCGCGATTCAGGTGAACGCCGTCGTGCCCTACTCGTTGGCGCCCGGCACCACCACGCAAATCGTGGTGGAGTATCAAGGTGTGAAATCGACCGCGCTGGCGCTACCCGTGAGGGCCGTCACCCCCGGCATCTTCACGCAGGATTCATCCGGCCTGGGCAACGGCGCGATCCTCAATCAGAACTACGACATCAACACGCGCCTGAACCCCGCCGCGCGCGGCGACATCATTATGATCTACGCGACCGGCGGCGGCATCACCAATCCGCCTTCGAGCGACGGATCGGTAACTGGTGTGCCTTTGCCCCTACTGACGCTACCCGTCACCGTGACCATCGGCGGCATTGACGCTCCAGTAGGCTATAAGGGCGGCGCTCCCAGCGCTGTCGCCGGAGTCACCCAGATCAACGCGCAAGTCCCCAGTACAGTTACGCCCGGCACCGCCGTCCCGATCCTCATCACCATCGGCGGCGTACCGAGCCCGCCCGGAGTTACCGTGGCCGTAAAGTAGACACGTCCACGGTAGACTTGATTGATGCGGGCACTTCGCCGGACCTGTTCACTGGTCGCTCTATCATTCGGTCTCCTCGCCGTAGCCGTTGCGCAAACACCTCCAATAGACCCTCAGAAAGTTCAGGACCAGCAGGACATGACCTGGGCAGACTACCTTCCCATCCCTGGTGTGGACTGGGCTGTGCCGTCGCTCGTGCCGTCCAAAAAGCAGTTCCGGGTCGCGCTGATCGCGGTGGATTTTCCGGACCAGCCCTTCGTGATCGTTCTGCCGAAACGCTCCGACCTTTTCGGCAACCCGCAGATCGATCCCGTTCCGCGCGCCAGTGTCCCGCAATTTTACGCCGACTTTTACAACAAGCCGGGACACATCAACCACGGGCACACCATCAACGGTTACTGGATGGAGCAGTCCCGCGGACAGGTAGGCATCGGCAAGATCGATGCGTACGGTCCTTACCGATTGCCGAAGAATCTGTTTCAGTACGGCCTGAATGAGTATCGACAGCACGACGGGGTTCCCAGTGGATTCATCGCCGACGGCCGGTTGGAACAGGACACTGATGCGCTATGGCGCGCGGATGCCGGAGATCTCCGGTCGAAATACGACATCATCATCCGAATCTATGCCGGGTACGACGAGACCAGCGTGTGGCAGGAATTCGGCGAGATGAAGTTCCAGACGAAAGAGGACATTCCCGCCGAGTGGGGCAACCCCGATCCAACCAAGCCGCGGTGGGTGGTGACGCGTTACGTGCCCTGGACGAGTTGGAGAGCGGGCGCGCAGCAGTGGGGCCTCTCTTCGGTGCGCCAGAACGAGAGTTCCGGAACCATCACGCATGAGATTGTCCACTTCGCGTTCCGCGTCGGCGACAACAACAATAATCCGTACGAACCGCCGTATCCAAGAGCCGGGTCCGGCCCGTGGGACATCATGGATCGCGGTTCGTTCAACGGTCCCGGTGGGCCGCATCGGCGTTGGGTGGTGCCGGCGGCGGCGGGCGCGTCCATGCCGGCGGGGCTCATGCTGCGCAGCAAGACGCGGTTCGGATTTCTGAGCGAGACGAGTGTCTTGAAATTGAATCGCAGCGGCCTGGCACAGTCTGGATTGGCTATCGGGACGGTCACCGCGCGCGCCGTCGAGCCCGGCCCGGGCCGGTTCGCCGGGATCACGGTCACGCTTGACGGTCCCGCTCCGCAGGATAAGACACCGCCGCAAGACTACGCCAGGAATCCTGTCTCAGCCGGCGACACGCTCTACAATTTCTATTCCATCGAGGTGGTACAGCGGATCGGCTACGATTCGTTCACGCCGGACAACGGTGTGCTGATTTCCAAGAATCTGAACGACGAGATCCGAAGATCCGGCTTCCATCCCTTTACCTGGGTGATCGATGCGCATCCGGAAGATATCAAAATGATCGACTTCAAGCGCCCCAACGGAGAACCTGTGATGCGCACCGTCGCGGATTACCGGCAATTGAACGATGCGTTATTCCATGCGGGTCTGAATTCCGGCAGCCAATACGAATGGGAAGATACGCCGAACCGATTGCACTTTTACGTGGTCGATGTTCACAAGGACGCAAACGGTCTGTTGTCATACACCATCGGAGTGCAATCGCTGGACGGGGCCGGTCCGCAGAAGCGCGGCGTATCGCTCGCTGTGGCGAATCCCACGAATTGTACGTTTAAGCTGACAAACACGGGTGCGGCGGTCGAGCCAGCGGACGCGGCCGCTTCCCTCAACCACGACATCTACCGCTTGTCGGTTTCGACGGACGGGCACGGGTCGTCCGCGCAATTGCAGAACGCGCTGGCGGCGGTGAAATTCGGCGAGTCGAAGACGGTACCCGTGTTTATCCAGCGGGGCCGCCGCGCGTCGGGAACAGTGACTTTGAAAGCTGTGTCGGTCAGTGACCCGGCAAAGACCGCACAGGCCGCATGCGTCATCAAGTGATTCGCTTCCGGCGTTTCGGCGCCGCCTTCGACGCCGCGCGATACGCCATTTGCAGCAGATCGTGGAGCGCATCCGCGTGGACCTTGGAGAGCCGCACCAGCATCCACTCGTAATCGCGATAGTGATCGGTGATGTAGTAGATCTCGGGATCGGCAGCCATCAGCTCTTCACGCGTGTCGAACGGCGTCTTGATGACCAGCGAATCGGGATCCTCGCGCAGACGCGCGAACAGCTTTCCTTTCACTTTCAGCGCCGGTGTCCCGTACGATGTGCCTTCCTCGACGCTCGGAAACGTGAGTCCGATTCGACGCACGGTCTCGTAAGTAATCGGCGCTGGTCCCTTCACGGCTATTTGGAATCCCCGCTCCGGCACACGAAATTCGCTTCGTCATCCGTACTTCCCGTACCTTTGTAGACGGCGATCTGCGGATACGGGCACAGGGGGCGGGTGCGGTCCACCTTGCCGTTGCGAACGCGGGAGGCGACGATCCGGTCGGGCGCCTTCTTCGCCTCGACCCATTGCTCGAGCGCGGCCGGCATGTCGAACGAGCTCGTCCCTTCGCCGCCGCCGCAATGGCCCATGCCGGGAACCATGAACAGGCGGTAGGAGTCGCGCACTTTGCGGTCGCCCCCCAGCGTGTCCAGCACGGAGTCATGGTAAGCCACGCTGTTGCCGGGCGAAATCTGCGGATCGCTCCAGCCGTGATACTGGATGAGCTTGCCGCCGTGAGCGAAGAATGGTTTCAGGTTCGGATCGGTGGCGTTGATGCGGGAGCCGTCCAGTTTTTCCGCGCGCGCAATATCCCTATCAAAATCGAGAGTCCGGAAATCCCAGTCGGGTTTCTCGAAAACCACATACTTGAAATAGCCCAGCCCGATACTCAGCGGTTGGGGACCGCCCCACGTGGACCATCCCAGCTCGCTGCCGCGCGTCAGGCCGGAATAGAGCGGCTGTTTGGTGCGCGGATTTATGGAGGGACTGTAGATCTTGCGGGCGGCTTCCACTTGCGGCGCAGTCAAGCAATCGGGGCCATCAGCGTCCTTGCATGCCAGAACCTGGGGATCGAACTTGCAGCGCACAGGGTCTTCGAGCACGCCATCTTCAACTCCGTCTAGAGCGTCGCACGCTGCCAGGACGGCCTTGTGGATGACGGTGTACTTGGCCGGCGGAATGTAGCTCGCTTCGTCATTGTGAACGGCCTGCGCCACCCAGATGGATTGCGCCGCACGGCCCGTCCAGTTAGCGGCGGGAGCGCCGGCGACGATCCCGTCGAAATCTTCGGGATAGCGCTGCGCTTCCTTCAGGGCCTGTTTGCCGCCAGCCGAGCAGCCGTTCCAATACGCGAGGCGAGGCCCGTTGCCGTAATAGGCCGCGACGATCGTCTTGGCTTTGACCGTCATCTCGTGTTCTGAGCGGTAAGCGTAGTCGATGAGTTTTTCGGGGTGGCCCAGGGCGAAACTGGCACTACCGCCGGCGTGGCCGGTGTCGGTAGAACTGGTGGCGTAGTGACGGCGCACAGCGTCGGCCATGGCGTTGTAGTTGATTGAGCCCGACCAGCCGCCATTTCCGACAGCCATGTATTTGCCGTTCCAGCCGGACTCCGGCAGCCATACTTCGATTTTGATATCGGAGTCGCTGGTGGGCGTGAGCGTGGCAGCAACCCGGCAGAGCGGGTTGGCGTTGGGGACGGAAAGCTCCCCGGGCGTAGTCAACTGGCCGAGGAATTTATGCTCGGCCAGGGTGATCGTGGCGTCAGGCAACGACAGCTTGGCGAGGCTTTCGCAAGAAGCCGCGAGGGCCGGTAGTGCGCATGCGATAACAAGTGGGATGGCGCGGAACATACCACGAATAAAGATAGCAAGTGCGGCGCGGCGCGGCTAGGAGCGTCCTACGGCCAGCCGATAGCCGCGACGAGCGGTCTTCACCACAGACGGGAGATTGAAGCTGATCTTCTCCCGGACCGTGCGCCGACGGCCCCTCTCATATTCCGCCGTGGCCCGGATGGCTGCTGCCTTTTCGAGCAGCGGCGCATTTTCCAGAAGCCCGCCGAGCGGCGCCGCGTTCGCTTCCCAATCGAAGTGCCGCCGCGCGTACTCGCGGGCAGCCTTCTTGGCTGCCGCCACGTCGCGCGTACTCCAGCGTATGATTTCTTCGGCTAACGCATCGGCGTCGGGCTCTACAAACGGATGGAAAGATCGCTCCGTCTTATAGACGCGGGTGCAGCCGATCAACGATCCATTCTCCGGCGTGACGAACTCATTCCAAGGAGCGTGGTCCGCCGTAATCACAGGAAGGGCGCAGGCGTTCGCCTCGGCAATGGTCAGGCCCATACCATCGAACCGCGCCGGGTACAAACAGATATCTCCGAACGCGTAAACCTCCCGCGGGTTCACAAACGAATGTTCAATGACCTCCACCCGATCGCGGCCCAGGAGGTCTTTCAGCAATCCGGCGGTACGCGGGTCCCTCCACCCGTATTCGAGCAGTGGACGCTGCGAATGAATCACCAGCTTCGTATTCTCGATGCCGTGCTCGATCGCTTTCGAGTATGCTGCCAACACCACGTCCGTTCCCTTACGGTCCGGATTCATGCCGGCGGAATTGAGAAAGACCACCTGACCGTCCCGCACCGGCCGGCTCGACGGCTCCGCACCCAAGTCAATCGCCGTACCCCAGGGAATAAAGCAGAGATTGCGGTGCTTGGGGAACGTGTCCCGATGCTGCCGCGAGTGCGCGATCAGGACGTCGTAAAGCTCGAAAAGTGGAATCTCCTGCTCTCGATACTCCACCAGATATGCCGCGGTGCGGACCTTGCGGCGAGCGCACAAAATCACCGGTTCCCACCACCACTGCTCATTGAAGACCACCAGGTCGATGCGATTCGCCGTGAGCCACCCGTCGAAGTCATCCAGATCGACCGACGTGGCATCCGGGTAGACCGGCTCGGCGCCATACGTGACAATCGGCGATTGCCAAAGCGGATCGCCAGCCGTGGTTCCCTCGCCGCGCGCGTAAATGAAAACCTTGTGCTCACGATCGAGCGCCTGCACATACTGCTTGCTGACATAGGCCGCGCCGCGCGCGCACCAAGCCGTGACGATTCCGACGTTCATCAGGGCTTCGGCCCTTTCCGGAACCCTTTGCCCAGGACGTTGACGAGATCTTCGAGAGCAGCGCGGCAGAGCAGCATCGCGAAGCCGAGATACGAAGCCGTGCCGATCGCGATCGAACTGACCGTGAGGAGCGGGACCGACGTAACGTGGAGAGCGTTCATCCCGAGACGCCAGAGTCCGACGACGGCAGCCATCCCTAGTCCGGCGAGGAGGACCGGTAGCAGCGCGCGCCAGTACGTCCACATCGAAAGCTGCGCGGCGTTCAGGAACACTTTCAGAGCCACGAACTGGAGCAGGGAGCCGGCCACGCAGGCGATTGCGACCCCCATGGTTCCCCAGCGAGAGCCAATCAGAAAGCATCCGAAATACACGCACGCGGAGTAGATGCCCAACTTGAGCATCATCCCTGTCTGCCCCTTGGCGATCAGCACCGGCCCCGCGGCCGCCACCGCGGCCTGCACCAGTCCCGCCACCGCGAGTACCGCCAGCAATGGCGCCGCCGCGCCCCACTTCGGTCCGAGTGCCACCGCGACCACTAAGTCGGCGGTCACCATCATGCCCAGCATCATGGGGAAGATGACCACCGCCATCGAGGTAGCGATCCGCAGTGTGCCGGCGCGAAACCGTTCGATATCGTCCTGTACTCTGGCGAGCGGCGACAGCAGCACATTGCTTACCGTTGACGTGACCAGTTGCTGCGGGTAAAACATCAGCGAATACGCGTTCTGGTAGTAGCCCAGGGCGGCGGATCCGAGCGAGTGGCCGATGATCAGGTTGTCGCCGTTGCGCGCGAAGTAATTCACGATGCCGAACCCGGAGAGATTGAGGCCGAAATTCGACACCGCGCGGAAATGAGACCAGCGCATGATCGGCGCCGGCCGGAAAGGATGCAGGGTCCACATCAGCAGCGAATCCACCGTGCGCGAGACCAGCAGCGAACCGACCAGGCTCCACACGCCGAAGCCACGCACTGCCATGACCACCGCCACTACCAGCCCGGAAACGCTCGAAGCGATTCCGGCGATGGTCGGTCTGCGCAGCTTCATACTGCGGTAGAAGAGCGCGTGTTGGATGTTGCCCAGCGCGCTGATGGTGAATGTCCATGCCATGGCGGAAAGCACGGGTCCCACGGTCGGCTCGTGGAAAAATGCGGCCGCCAGGGGAGCGCACAGAATGAGCAGGAGCGTCAGGAACAGCCCGATCGCCATGTTGTACCAGAACAGGCTGGAGGCCATTTCGTCGTCCAACGCCGTCCGCTGCACGATGGCACCGGGAATGCCGAACTGCCCGAACGTGTTCGCAAAGTTCACGAACATCGCGGCCATTCCGAGCAATCCGTAAACCGCGGGAGCGAGCAGCCGCGCCAGGACCGCGGTCGACAGGAATTGGGTGAGCTGCTGCCCGCCCCTCGCGAGCGCCTCCCACCAAAAACTTCCGGCCGCCTGTTCCGTAAGGCTGGTCAGGGGCTCGATGGCCGGGGTTTTGGATCCGGAACTCGTGGGCATTGGAACAGTAGGCCTGATTGTCATCTTACAGAGGATCGTGCGAGCGGCGCTATGTGCGCTCCGCGACGTTGTTCGTTGACATCGTTTGCTAGACTCGTAAAGTTGGTTGCACGCTAGGTCATGTCTACTCCCCATCCTCTTGCCGGCGCAGCCGAGGAGGCGGCCAGCCCGCAGGCGCAGCGCTGCCTCGACTGGTTTGCGGGACCGGCGCGACCCTGGCATCACGTGATCTTCGCGGCGGCGCTGGCAGGCATGATCCTTGCCGCTTGCCTGACCGGCGCAGTGCCGGCTCGCGGACATCCGTCCGACATGTTGTTCTTCGTCGACGGCGCCTGGCGGACGCTCTCCGGACAGCGCCCGCATGTGGATTTCGTCAGCACCTGGGGCCCCTTCACCTACCTGGCGCTGGCAGCCGGATTCAAGCTGGCGGGCGGGACTTTGGACGGCGTCGGTTTCGCCAACGCCATCGTGGGGTTGATGCTCGGCATCTGGGCGTATTGGATTCTGCTGAAGCGAACGCCGGCGTGGGTAGCGGTGTTCGGCGGCGCCATGCTCACCGCCCTCACAGTGTCCCCGGTTTCGCTCGGCTATTCTTTCGAACTCACCAGCCAGGCGATGTTTTACAACCGCCACGGCTTCGCTCTCACCGCGATCGTGATCGTCGAGTGCTTTCCCATGCGCGAGAATCTGCGGGAGCGCGGTTTTTGGGATGGCGTCTCGAGCGGCGCAGCCTGTGCACTGCTGTTCTTTCTGAAGGCCAGTTACTTCGGCGTCGCCGCGGTGCTGATCGCGTTGTCGCTGGTTTGGATGGGAAGGCTGGAGCGGCGGCGCGCGGCGGGCATTGCGGCGGGGTTCGCGGTGTGCGCTCTCCCGATGCTTGCCTACGTGCACTTCGATCTACGGGCGATGCTCTCCGATCTCCGCATGGCGGCGCATGCGCGCTCCAGGCCGCTTTCTCTGTTGCCCCTGGCCCATCTCTTCTTTCATGACATTTCGACGCTGGTGATTCTGGCCGCTCTGGGTGCCGTCGCGGGGATTTCCGGGCGCGGCGCTTCGTTTTTCCACCGATGGAAATACGTCGCGCTAGTCCCGATCGTCTTCACCGGAGGCATTCTGCTCTTGAGCACGAACGCCCAACCCGAGCGGGTGCCGCTCAACGAAACCATGGCCTTGTTGTTCGCAGGAGTAATTCTTTCCGGAGCGCTGCGACTCCCCGCGCCGGCGTCCCTCTCGCTGGCGGCGGTCGCGCTGGGCCTGCTCGTCTACCCGGTCAGCAACGACTTCCTGGGTGTCCTGGACGGCGTCAAGCTGAAGCGTCGTCATTCCATGGAGCAGGCTTACATCGCTCATGTGCGCGGCTTCGAGCCGTACGTCATGTTGGACGAATACGCGAACACCGACAGCCCGAACACCGGCCGGTTCATCAAACCATATATGGAAGACGGGGTCGAACTCTTGAAGCGGGAATCGAAACCGGGCGAAAAGGTCACCACCTTTGACGTGTACAATCCGTTTTCATACGCGTCGGGAACCGTCCCGCCGTCGGGCGGATTGATCGCGGCAGTCTTTGACTATACGTTCAACGAGCAGTATCATCCGTCCGCCGACGTTTTCTTCGGCAATGCCGGCCTGGTAATGTTCCCGAAGACCGCGGTTGCGTACAAGGTCTACTCCGACGGCCTGTACAAAGTGTACGGGGCGGAGTTGACGCGGCGCTTTACGGTCGCAGCCGAGTCGCCGCGCTGGTTGTTGTACCGCCGCAACCGGTAACTCTTAGCCATCCTTATTGGTTCGCTACCCCCGCAGCTAAGGCATAAAGATTCGTTCCATCCGACTGGAAGCCCTGCGCGGAACATGTACTGAGGGTAGAGCCGACGGTCATGCCGCCCTTGACATTCGTCGGCCACACAAACGTGCGGCTGCCGGTGGCGTCCTGGCAGATGAGGAACGTGGTGCGCTGTCCGGCGATCAGATTCGTCGCCGTGCTGCTGGTGACGTTGGCGGTTAGAGTAATCTTCTGAACGTTCCCCAAGAGCATGTTGAACGCCGGTGTCGCGCTAAACGTCAGGATATTGACCGTGTCTGCCACCGCGCCCATGAAAGTGACCCGATTGTTCGCCTCCTCTACCGCCATCCAAATGGTGCCGAGGGTGGAATTCACTCCCCAGAACGCCGCGCTTCCCTGCGTGTAACGCCATTCGAATTTGTTGCTGCCTACATACTGAAAGAAGACTGAGGCCGTCGTGCTCGATCCGGCGCCATTGATAAAGATGTGCGTCGTACCGGAGGCATTGCCCCACGTCAAATCATTCCCCGAGACCGTGAGCGGATTCGTCGTCGTCGGCGCCGCGCCCGCACCTCCTCCGAAGACCGCCTTGCCGCTCGCCAGCAACGCGGAACTCGTGATCGCGGTGGTTCCGGAGTAGTACGGCACTCCGCCTGAGGTGCCCACCCCAAGACCCGTGCCGCCCTGCGCGACCGTCACTGGCGTGGCCGATGTCAGCACCGTTCCCGTCGAATCCGGGAACGTGATGGTTCGCGCGCCGGTCGGTGTGCCGGTCAGCTTGTGATACGTCGTGCCGTATGTCCCCGATCCGTAGAAGTAGAGGTCCCGCGCAGGCTTCGCGGTCGATCCCGCATCCACACCCGATTGAAACAGCAGCGCCGTGTTCACACTCACGGACGCGAGATTGCTGAGCGCCTGGTTCGCCCCACTTACGCCCCCGTAAGCATGGAATGTGTTGGTGCCGTCGCAGATATAAAGCTTGAAGGTGTCGGTGGCTTCGTACATCTGGCCGAGCACGCAGGTGCCCGGGAGGCTGGCATCGACGCCTTGCAGCCAATACGGAAAAGCCGACCACACATTAGTCGCCGTGCAGAGCTTCAGCAGGCCGGTGGTGGTGTTGTAGAACGTCTCATGCTTGGTCGCATTGCAGGTTCCCGGATCGGATGAACCGGTTCGGTTCGGCGCCGTCAAACTGGCGCCCGAAGTATCCAGCGGACCCAGGAAGGTCCGGCCGCCGTTTACGGTCGTTTGCGCCAGCAGCGCGATGGCAAGGATGTTCCAGACGATGAAGATCTTCACTAACATGTTTTTCTCCGGGTTGCTGTTTTCGCTTCTCCTCTCGACGGAGGAGTGCAAGCCGAGCGGGCGAGCAACCTTGTTTTTCGACTCAAGAGTATCAGGCGGGAGGGTGGCTGCCGCTGTCTTCAGCTCTAAGTTGTTGCAGCGCGGGCGAAAAAATCTGGCGAACTCGCGTCACGGGTGTGGGCCTCCATTCTGTGCGTTTGAGAACATTCATCGAACAGAGTATGATCGTTCCAGATCTGCGTGTGTATGGAAGACAGTGCCCGTCCCAAGGGCGGTACCGGCAGAATAACGCGGGGCCGGTTCGGAATTCGCATCTTGCGCGGCGGATGGCTAATCTTTCTGCTGTGGCGGACTGCGGTGCTTGCGGCGCAAACTTCTGCCGGTGTGACCGTCGAGGTTACAGCCCTCGATCGCGACGGCCAGGCGGTGGCGGCCGTCGAAGTTCAGCTTAAGGCAGGCGAGCGAGTAGTCTCGTCCGCGCTCACGGACTCCAAAGGTCGCGCGCAATTTGCCGCGGTGAGCCCTGGCGCCTACGAACTCTCGGCCTCCAAGAAAGGCTTCGAGACACTGCGCCGCGAGCTGCAACTGACGCCGGGAAACGCGGCCGCGATCGACCTGACGCTGATTCCGTCGCTCGTCCGGCACGATGCGGTGGATGTGACCGCCGCGGCTGACTCCGTCCAACACAGCCCCTCTGCGGCAACGCAGATCCGACCGCAGATGGCGAAGGAGCTGCCGAACCGTCCGGCGACCGTGGCCGACGCTCTGCCGCTAACTCCGGGAGTAGTCCGCGAGCCCGGCGGCGCCCTGATGATTTCCGCCACCGCCGAGCATCGTAGCGCGCTGATCGTCAACTCCGCGGACGTGACCGACCCCGCGACCGGCCAGTTCGGACTGACCGTGCCGATCGATAGCGTCGACGTTCTGAACGTCTACCAAACGCCGTTCCTGGCGGAGTTCGGCCGGTTCACGGCGGGCCTGGTGTCCGTGGAGACGAAGCGCGGCGGCGACCAATGGAAGTGGGAATTGAATGATCCGCTGCCCGAATTCCGTATCCGAAGCTGGCGCCTGCGCGGTTTGAAGGATGCCACGCCGCGGCTGAACTTCGAAGGGCCGATTCTGCCGCGCAAGCTTTACATCTCGGAAGGATTCGAATACGAGATCCACAAGACGGCCGTCTACACGCTGCCATTCCCGCACAACCAAAAGCGCGAGCAAGGTATCAACTCGTTCACGCAACTCGACTGGGTGGCGTCGGACAAGCAACTGGTGACCGCAACGCTGCACCTGGCGCCGCAGCGCATGGGCTTCGTCAATATGAACTTCTTCAATCCGGAGCCCACCACGCCCCAGGCCAGCACGCATAACTACACGGGAACCCTCGGCGAGCGGTTGACGCTGCATGGCGGCGTTTTCGAGAACACCTTTTCCGTGACGCGGTTCGATGCGGGGGTCTGGGGGCAGGGAGACGAGGACCTGACGATCACGCCAACCGGAAATCGCGGGAACTATTTCGCCCGGCAGAACCGGAACGCCTCGCGCACGAGCGGGATGTCGAGTTATGCCTTCGCCCCGCTGGCGCGCCGCGGTACCCACGAATTCAAGGCCGGGATGTACGTCGCGTCCAGTTCGGAAACCGGAGAAGTGGAGGAGCACCCGATCGAGATCCTGGATGCGATGGACCGCCGGATCGAGCACATCGGCTTTCTGCGTCCGCAGGAGTTCAAGATCTCCGACGTCGAGTTCGCGTTCTACGGCCAGGACCACTGGATCGTGTCGCCGCGCCTCGCGGTCGACGCCGGCATTCGGGCGGAGTCGCAGGAGATTTCGGGAATCTTCCGCGTGGCGCCGCGGCTCGGAGTAGCGTGGAACCCGTTTGCAAGCCAAGGGACTACAATCCGCGCCGGCTTCGGGTTTTTCTACGACCACGTGCCGCTGAACATCTACAACTTCAACCGCTACCCGGACCAGGTGATCACGACGTACGACACAGCCGGCGAAATCGCCTCCGGGCCGACGGTGTACCTGAATACGCTGGGGCAGGTGCGGGTGCGGCACCCGTTCGTGTTTCAACATCCCATCGACGGCAACTTCTCGCCCCAGAGTACGACCTGGAGTTTTCAGGTGGAGCAGCCGCTCACGAATACCCTGAAACTTCGCGCCAGCTACATGCAAAACGTCGCCACCGGGCTGGTGATTGTCGATTCGGTGCCGCCGGAAGGGGAGACGACCACGGGTGCGTACCTCCTGTCCGGGACGGGCGACTCGCGCTACCGCCAGTTCGAATTGACGGCGCGCGTGCGGCCCAATCCAAAACGCGAGCTGTTCTTTTCGTACGTGCACAGCCGCGGGCGCGGCGATTTGAACGACTTCAACAATTACCTGGGAACCTTCCCCGTGCCCGTGATCCGCGTGAACCGCTACGGCAATCTGGCCGCCGATTTGCCGAACCGTTTCCTGGCGTGGGGCGTGGTGCAGTTGCCGCGTAAATTCCAGATAGCGCCGGTAGTGGAATACCGCAGCGGGTTCCCATACACGCGGCTGGACGCGTCCCAGCACTACGTCGGAACGCCGAACGAACATCGCTATCCGCACTTCCTTTCGTTGGACGCCCGGTTTTCGAAGGACGTCCAGGTGAACCCGAAGTACGCCGTACGGCTTTCGGTGAGCAGCTTCAATCTGACGAACCACTTCAACCCTGAGGCGGTCCACCGCAACATCGACGACCCGGCCTGCGGATACTTCTTCGGGCACCGGGGCAGAAGGTTCACGGCGGATTTTGACGTGTTGTTCTGAGCCCCTGCCCGCCAGCCTCTACAGTCCGTTCACCGGCATCGGAGTTGGATAGGCCCGCAACCTTGCCAGGCCATCCACGAGCTGTTCGAGTTCCGTCTCGCGCTGCGAGTAGGCGGAACACATGGAACGAACGGCGTCGGCTTGCCTGTCGAGCCGCTCCACCAGAGCGTCCACCCGCGAAGAGAAGTTCGAGAGCGTGGATTTTACCGCGGCGATATCCTCTTGCTGAATGCCCAGCTCCTTGCAGAGACCGTCCATGCGCTCGGAGGCCGCTTTCGAGAACTCCCTGGTCTCGCCGCGCAGAGCTGCCAATTCGGCTGCCTGCCGCGCATCGGATTCTTTCAACGATGCGGTGGTCGCGTCGATCCGTTGCGACACCGCCGCCGAAAGCTCCACCGCTTCACCGCGGACAAGGGCGAACTCGGCCGCTTGGCGAACGTCGGATTCTTCCAATGCAGTCGAAAGATCCCGGGCGTCCGTACGCAGACCTTCCAGCTCCACAGCCTGGCGGGCGTCGAATTCCTGCAATGAAGCAGCCGCTGCGGCGAGCTGTTGACACTTCTCCTGCACCGCCTGGTTGATCGACCGCTGCTCGGACACAAAGGCGGCCAGATCCTGGAAGCTGCCTTGCAGCGCATCCAGCCGCCGGTCGACCGAATCCCCAACCTTCCGGGTCTCGGTGGCGATGTGATTCTCCAGCTCCTTCATCGCCACGACTAATCCCCGGGCGATGCCATAGGCGATCTTGTCTACCAGCGGCGCCAGCACAAAGTCGTGCCCGGGTTCGACCGCACCGCCCGGCGCTTTCTCGATCGCGACAGCCGCCTGTCTGTGGTCCAATTTCTGCAGGCGCAATATTTCCTCTCCGGGCCTGGGCTCGGCCACGATCTCAGTTCCGTTGGTTCCGTTGATTCCCATGTCTATCCTCTCTTGTGTCTCGTCACACCAAAAACTGCTCTGCCAGCTCGACGTTGCCGCGCAGTGCGGCCTGCCAGGCGGCGTGCGCCTCTTCGTGTTTCCCCAAAGTCAGGAGCGCATGGCCGAGGTTGAATTGCGCCTGCGGAAACTCGGGGCGAAGCGCGAGGGCCTGCCGATAGTGACGGACCGCGTCGGCCGCGCGGCCCCTCTTCTGCTGCAGCAGCCCCATGTTGTATAGCAGATCGCTCGTCGGTTCCCCCAACTCCAGCAGTTGCTTATGCAGCGTCAATGCATGGTCGTAGTGTTGCTGCTCCAAAGCGATCGCCGCCAAAGAGCGCAATGCCTCCGGGGATCTCGGAACCAGCGCGAGGACCTGGCGGAAAGTTTCTTTCGCCGCTTCGAGATTCCGCATCTTCCAGTGGGCGATGCCGATGTTCAGCAAAGCATCGGGGCACTTTTTGGGGAAGTTGAGAGCCGCCTGGAACGCCGCGATGGACGCAGCGAAATCGCCGAGCTGCAGCCGCATGAAGCCCAGCCGAAACCAGGCGTCCTGTGCTTCCGGATGATGTTCGACCAGCCTGGAATACAGCTCCTCTGCCTGGCCGAACTGCTGGCGGCTTTCGCACAACAGGGACAGGTTCCAGAACGCGTTCCTCAGGGTCGGGTCCAGCGCCAGCGCCTTTTCGTAGGCCGCCCGCGCCGGCTCCCACTGCTCGAGCTCATGCAGCGCCGCGCCCAGACTCAGATGGGCTTCCGGCGATTTCGGTTCCAGGGAAGCCGCCCGGGAAAACGCATCGGCGGCCTCCCGATAGCGGCCCAGCTTTTGGAGTGCGACTCCATAATTGAACCAGCCTGCAAAGTGGTTGGCATGTTTTTCGAGAAGAGCGGTGCAGAAGCCGGCGGCAGCATCGAAATCACGATTCGCAAACGCCGCCAGCGCCAGGCACTCGTGCGCCAACGCCGATTCGGGCTCGACCTCGAGCAGCCGGCGGCCGCATTGCATGAGCTGCCCATAGTCACCCTGAGCCACCGCCAGGGCAATCGTGTTGGCGAGCAGTTCCTCCGAATGCGGATCTCTCGCCAAAAGCTTCTGGTACAATTCCAAAGCCTCGCGGTCGAGGTTCAGCATCTGCAGCGCCACCGCCTTGCCGCGGAGAGCAGCTTCGCGAAACGGCTGGCGTTCCAGACAACGCTCAAAAGCGTTCAAAGCTTCTTGCGGGCGATCGAGGCGGAGCTGCGATATTCCCAAACCCAGGTGCGCTCCGGCCCGGCGCGGGTCCATTTCGATCGCCTTCTGAAATGACGCCGCAGCCTCTTCCCACGCGCCTAGCTTTTCGAGACAAACGGCGCGGTTGTAATGCGACGTCGAATTGTCGCGATCCATCCGCAGAACATCTTCATAGGTGCTCGCCGCCGCCCGGAACTGCCGCAACTCGAATTGCAGATTGCCGATGGCGCAGTGCAACTTCGGCGAATGATGACCGGTGTCCCGCGCCTGGCAGAGTGCCTCCAGCGCTTCTTGCGTCTTGCCGGCAATCTGCAGCGAAGCCGCGCTCACCATCGATTCCGCCAGCGATAGGCTCATTCACCTTCCCCTTTCCCGCGCTCCCGATCGGCCACGGCCCTCGGATCCCATCCCAGAGGTGCGAGGTCGCTCTGCGGAAGCTCCCGCCGAACGTCCGGCGGACGCGGAGCGCACGCGCCGCTCAGTGCATCGACCCGACCGGCCGGACGGGCATCGGCGTACAGAAAATCGGGCGCCGGCGGCCTGTCGCGATGTTCGATGGATAGACCGCTCCAGCTCGGAAGCAAGGGAGCCAGTTCCGGCTGAAGCCACATGACCGGGTGAATGGGCCACATCGTCGCCTCGATGGGCTGCGGCTCCGCTATCACGAAGGGTGCCGCCGCCGGTTGTTCGGCGGACTCATCGCCAGGCATGCCGTTCGAGGAACGCTTGCGTGCACCACTTCTCGCCTGAAGGGCCTGCGGCCCCGCCATCGCGACAAGCGTCGGCGGTTGTACAGCGGGCTCATGGCCGGACTTCCCGTTTGAAGGACGCCCATTCGCGCCGTTCCTCTTGGCGGCGCGATGCGTCCCGTTCGGCTGCTCGGGCAGCGTAGTCGTGCTTGCGGCCGCGCGATCGTTTGCGCTCATACGCGGAGGCTCCTTCTCACCGCGATCGCCAACGAAGTGATGTCGTAGTGGGCGGGACTCTGCGGCGCATAATCCCCGATCCACTGCCCGGCCCCGAAGGCCTCGACAAATGCCGTGCGCTGGTGGACGGCCGGCGCCAGCGATTCGCCGAAGGAGCGTAACTGCTCATCGATCTGCCGGCCGGCGTCGGTTCGGCGGTCGATTTTCGAAGGCACGATCAGACACTTGGGACCTCTGCCGCGCCGCTTCGTGCGCGCCTGCTGGATGAGATCTACGATCGCCCGCG
This sequence comes from Bryobacteraceae bacterium, assembly GCA_041484525.1. Classification (GTDB taxonomy): domain Bacteria; phylum Acidobacteriota; class Terriglobia; order Bryobacterales; family Bryobacteraceae; genus JBGPHT01. The sequence continues at coordinate 48,498 of JBGPHT010000014.1, forward strand.
TGGCCACCAGATCGATCCCACTAGCCGTCACCGGAACCAGCACCAGATCGGCGACTCTTCCCGCGGCTTGCGCCGCCGCTCCCACATGCGCGGGCGCGTCCAGCACGACGTACCGCTCGCCTCGCGCCGCAACCGCCCGCACCAGCCGTTCTCCGTCTTCTTCATTCTCGAGCGGCATGAATTCACCGCGAATCGGCAGGCGGCCGTGTTTCAACCAATGGTTAGCCGTCCCCTGCGAGTCGTTGTCCAGCAGGAGGACCGAATCGCCGCTGCTGGCGAGCTCGCACGCCAGATTGACGGCGATGGTGGACTTTCCGCAGCCCCCTTTCAGGTTGACGATGGCGATGATGACGGCCGTGTCGCGCGGCGTGTACCGGGCGGCGCCGAATAGGAACCGGGTGAGAGGGCCGCGAGTTTCCGGGACTTCAAGTGGGAAGGTCACTTAGTTTCGGCCTCCGAACACCATCGAGATCATGGTCTTGACCTCGATCGGCTTGTCGTTGAGCGTCGCCGGTTTGTATTTCCATTTCAGTACGGCATTCTTGGCAGCCATCGCGAGAATGGCATCCCCACTTTGGACTTTCACGTTTTTGACCGCGCCCGATTCGTCAATTGTGGCTTCCAGTTTGACGACACCGGAGATGCCGCGCAGACGCGCCAGCTCAGGCATGGTGGGAAGAATCCGACTGATGAGCTGTGCATCCCGAAGCTGGCCGCCGGGACGCAGCGGTGCCGGCGCCGCGACGGGTGGCGGACTGGTTTTCTGCGGCGCCGGCGCAGGAGGTTCGGGAGCATTGACCGGCTTCAACAAGCCGGCCGGCAGACTGGCTGTTTGCGGTTCGGAAATGATGGCAACGTTCTGCTGCGGCAGTGGGAGCAGCGACGCCTGAGTCTGCGCGCGGGCGGAATTTGCCAGGGGCGGCGGTGTGAAAGGCCGCAGAGGCGTGGCTGCGGGCACTTCGGGCGTGGGCTTGTTCTTGTCGGATCTAGTGGGAGCCGTGGGCTGCCCCGTTGACGCCGGTTGAGGCGCCGGACGCTGTGGCGCCGCGGCCGCCGGTGCCGTAACGGAAGGCTGAGCGTCGATGGCTGCCGGAAGTTGCTTGCCGACTTGCGCCGGGACGGGCCGTGACGCGGGAGCCGCACTCCGCGAGAATTTCCAGGCGGCGGCACTCGCCGAGACCAGCAGAAGTGACGCCGCCCCTGCCATCGCGGCCCGGCGGACACGCGAGGCAGGCGCCGCGCGATCCACTTCGGAAAACTGTGCCGCGGGTTGTGCTGCGAGCATGGAAACGGCCGGCCGCACGGAGATGGGCGCGCTCGCTGCGACCTCCGCGGCATCCGCGTCTCCCAACGGGGCTGCGGCCGGGGAGCCCTCTTGATCGAGGCCGCTTTGCGCGGCGGCCAGGTCCCGCTCCAGGATGGGATCGCCGGGAAACAGCGACAGCAGGTTGCGAAGCAGATCGGCTGCCTGGACATACTGATGCTGCTGCATCAGCCGGAGCGCCTTCTCCCGGCCGCGCTCGTAGAAATGCTCCTCCTCGCGGGCGGCGCGCGCCTCCCGCACCGTATCGAGCAACACTCTGGCCTCGGGACGATCCTGCGCCGCGAGTTGGATCAGGATGCGCTCGGCCTCCTGCAACTGGCGCCTGCCGAAAAGCAGTTGCGCCGTCCGCAACTCTTCCCGGTACTTCTTACCGGACTCGATCTCTTCGAGCAACGCGTCGAGCGCGGGTTCGTCCTCGAACGATTCGAGACCCGTCTGGAGGATCAGTTCCGCCTGCTCCGTGTCCCCGTCGGCCAGGCACTGCCGAACCTCGGTGACGATGTTTTCACACTCCGAGCGCCGGCGGCCGGTCCGGACTTCTTCGAGAAGAGGCTGCAACTCGGGGGCGCCGGGAAACTCCGCCTGGGCGGCTTGAATCAACGTGAGAGCCTGCGCCCAGGCTCGCGCGGCGATCTTTTGCGAGATCATCTCCAGCCGGCGCGCCAGCTTTTTCTGCCGGTCCTGCTGTCGTACACGATCGCGAAACCGCTCGGCCGCCCCCTGCAATTCATCCGATTCGGGGCACGACTCCAAGGCTTCTTCGAGCACCGTCACCGCCACCTGCCACTGCTGCAGTTGCTCCAACTCGGCCACGCGGCTCAACGCACCCTGAATGAAGCGGCGCTTCTCCCAGCGCGGAAGCATCTCTTCGATTTCCGCCAGGCGCGCGATGAGCGTGTCGTGATCCGGCACCTCGGTCAGCTTTTCCTTGAGGAATGCCACCGCGAGATCGGGGCGGTCCTGATCGAGCAGCCACTGCACTTCGTCGAGCGCCGCCCGCACAACGCCGGCGGCTTGGAACGACCGCCGCTCCGCCTCCACTTCCCGCCGACGCGACAGGATGGCCGGTTCAGCGGGATATGCGGCGACCGCTGTATCCAGGCCCTCGAGGGCTTTGTCGAACTGTGACGTTACTTAGTCATCTCCCCTCGTGCGCGTTTTTCGAAGGTCTTCGCTCAGAAAAACCCACCTTTACCACAGGCTGCTAGGAGAAAACTGAACAGGACCGGGTTTTTCCACAAGTTTGTGTCAGTGTGAAATGTGAGGATTCGGGAATTTCCCGTGTTCAAAGACTGTGAATAAAACGAGTGCGGCGGTGTATGTTGTCTCAGGTTAACAGTCCCGCTATCGGAAAAACCCTGTCCGGAGTTTCCCGGCGGAGGGCATCCGCTCTGCAACATCCGCGAAACTCTGACCGCGCACTAGGAACGCGATCCCGGCCGGCGCCTGATTTGGCTGAGCCCAGGAGATCGCGGCGTGCGGACCGTTCACAATGAATTCTCGGACCGGGCGGCCCTGCTCCAATCGCGCCTTGAGAACCCTGATCGACCGCACCCCTCTCGTCAAGTGAGTACCCATGCCGACGCAAACAACTCATGCGAAGCCCATAAGGATGCCTCGGGCGCCCACCCGCTCGACGCGGTGTCGCAGACAACCTTCTGGTCGATTTCCGAACTGTATCGTTATATCTCCACATTCGAGTGATAACTCAGAGAGGGCGGCCTCCGCCCGAAGTCTCAGGTAAGGGTGCGCTGCAGAAGTTCCTGCGTCAGCGCCATAGATGCTAGAATACGCCAGAACGTTATGAATACATTGAGAGGAACCATATGCCGAAGGCTCTAATAACAGGCATTACGGGTCAGGACGGGTCCTACTTAGCCGAGCTCCTGAGCAAGAAGGGGTACGAAATCCACGGCCTCAAGCGGCGTTCATCCTCGTTCAACACGGACCGCGTGGACCACCTCTATGTGGACTTCCACAACTCCGGGGCGAAGTTCTTCCTTCATTATGCCGATTTAGGGGATGCGAGTTCTCTGGCCTGGTGCCTGGCGGACGTGCGGCCTGACGAGATTTACAATCTCGGCGCGCAAAGTCACGTCAAGGTAAGTTTCGAAATACCGGAATACACGGCAGACGTGGTTGCGACCGGCACCGTGCGTCTTCTCGAGGCGATCCGGCGCACCGGAATCAAGTGCCGTTTCTATCAGGCTTCTTCTAGTGAAATGTTCGGCAGTACTCCACCTCCGCACAATGAATATTCAGCGTTTCACCCGCGCAGCCCATACGCCTGTGCGAAAGTCTTCGCTCACCAGGCGACGGTGAATTACCGCGAGAGTTACTCCCTCCACGCGTCATGCGGCATTCTGTTCAACCACGAGTCTCCGCGCCGCGGGGAGACTTTTGTTACACGCAAGATTACGCGAGCAGTCGCTCACATTAAGATGGGGTTACAGGAGAAGCTGTATCTCGGCAACCTGGAGGCCCGCCGCGACTGGGGCTTCGCCGGCGATTATGTACGGGCCATGTGGGCGATGCTTCAACAGGACAATCCCGACGATTATATTATCGGCACCGGAGAATCGCATTCCGTGCGGGAGTTTGCGGAGGCGGCATTCGCGCACGGGGGGCTGGACTGGCGGGACTATGTTGTGATTGATCCCCGGTATTTTCGTCCGGCGGAAGTTGACGACCTGTGCGCTGACGCGTCCAAAGCCCGTCGCGTCCTCGGCTGGGACCCCGAGGTCGCCTTCCCGCGGCTCGTCGGGATGATGGTGGACTCGGACCTGGCGGAGCTCCAAAGACGCTTCAAGGGAGGTACTGAGGCTATCCGAAGCGGTGCTGCCGACGCTTGAAGACGAGGCTCAGCCGCGTACTTTGCTAAAATGAAAACACCGTGTCATCCGGCGCGATGGACCCACAACCGCTGGTCAGTATTGTCACCCCCACTTTCAATACAGCTCGGTTTCTAGAACGTACCATTGAGAGCGTGCTGGCACAGGACTATGCGGCGATCGAATACATCGTAATGGATGGCGGTTCAACGGACGGGACTCAGGCAGTCTTAGAGAGGTTCAGTGGACGGCTGCAGTATGTCTCAGCTCCCGACGGTGGGACAGCGGATGCCATCAACCAGGGATTTCTGAAATCGCGCGGATCTATTTTTGCCTGGTTGAATGCCGACGACACTTATCCGCCGGGCGCGGTCCGCGCGGAGGTATGCCGCTTGATGGCAGCGCCGGACGTAGCCGTAGTTTATGGCGAAGGTCTGTGGACCGATGAGAATGACGCCGTGCTGGGGCGCTACCCCACGGTTTCACCATATGATGACACCATCCTGGAACGGGAGTGCTTTATATGCCAGCCGGCTGCATTCATGCGGCGCACGGCGTTCGAAGAAAATGGAATGCTAAACCCGAGCTTTCATTTCGCCTTCGATTATGACCTGTGGATACGGCTATCGAAGGTTTGCCGGTTTCTGGCAGTGCCGGAAGTCCTGGCCACCTCCCGCATGCATTCACACAACAAATCCCTGGCCCAGCGGACGCCAGTTTTTAGAGAGGCCATCCGCGTCGTGCGCCTGCACTACGGCTACGTTCCGGTGCATTGGATTTACGGGTACTTGAGCTTTCTTCGCGATGGCAGAGACCAGTATTTCGAACCGCTCCGCCATTCCATAGTCACGTATCTCGCGAGCCTTCCGGCGGGCATGTACTATAACTACAAACACGTGCGGCGCTACTGGCAAGAGTGGCGTTCGCACGTTACTATTCCCAACCTGCTACGAGTTGCCACCGATCCGGAGGCACGCATGCCGTGGAGAGGTAAGAGCAATTCTGACTCCTCAGAGCAGTGACCGTCAAGGCAATTGCGTGGATTTTTCCCGAAACACGTTCTTGAAAGGAGAATCGAACGTTGCCGGACCGAGGCGCAGGGCCGTCTATTGTTCGGCTGACGCGGTGCGGGCCAGAGGCTTGAGGCGCACGGCCGGTTCCGCCCACTGGATGCTCTTGACGCAGTACGCGAGCCGCCTCCGGTCCCCGGCCAAGGTAAAGCGGCCAGGCATTAACGACCGAGATGCCTTGATCTTGAGACGCAGCGCTTGGCCCTGGAAGTCAGGAGGAAGCGGCACTTCCAGGCGGAAGTTGCCGGACGTCAGATCGAACTGTCCCACCTTCCGTTCATTGGCCTCGATGTGCAGTCTTTGCCGGCGCAAGGAAACCCAATCCGGAATCGAGCCCTCTATGACGAGCGGCCCGTTGCCGGGCGGCAGCATATACCGGAGCAAACGGCCTGCCCACCCGTCCGAGTGCAGCCCCTGCGAGTTCGCGATCGTGTTTCCGATGACCGCACCGGCGCACCACCTGATCGCCGATTGCAGGAACTTAGAAACCCCGCTCAGCCTCGGCGTAAACAACTCCTCGACCTTTTGACACCAGATTTGGTGGTACGTGTCGAGGCCATACACCACGTAACCAGGTGAGATCCGCATGCTGGTGTGCCGTCGAAGCATCCCGCCGATTTCGCGAATGCGTCGTGTTCCGCCCGTGAAGCTCTTGGCGTCCGGGTACTCCCGAAGGCATCCCATAAACTCCGGGATGTGTACGAGCGGGTATTTCATGCCGATCCGAATGAGGAGATCCCAGTCCATGGTGTAGTGCAGGTCCTCGTCGACCCCACCCACTTCATCCAGGACATCCCTGCGGAAGTAGACTGTCTGCTGCAGGATATAGTCCGACAGATAAGTGAGCTTCCAAAGGTTGAAAGGCTCGGTACACGGGAAGCGCGTGCACTTCTCCCCGGAATAGTCGATGAGATACCCTTCCCCGTAGACTGCTCCGGCGTCCGGATTGCGATCGAACCCATCGACTGCCGCTCGAATGCTTCCCGGCAGATATAAATCGTCGGAATTCAGCCAAGCTAGAATGCTGCCCCGCGCCATTCGAAAGCCCTTATTGATGGCGTGCGATTGCCCGCGGTCCTTTTCCGATACGAACGTCAATCGGCTGGCGTAGTCCCTTACCACCGAAGCGGTTTCGTCAGTGGAGCCGCCATCCATGATGATGTATTCGACGTTGGGATAGTTCTGATTGAGGACGCTCTCAATCGTCGCCCGGATGAAGTGCCCCTGGTTATAGGAGGGCGTGACGATACTCACGAGTGGATGCGGCATGAACAATCAGATTACCCAAGATCGCAGGGCCATCTGATTAAGGATGGTATCAACAATCCGATGCGGAGTCCAACAACCTTCGCTCCAGAGCTGCGGGCTTGGCTCAAGGTTGGACTCTGAGACGGCGCCGCGGTAAAATCCATGCTTCAGTCCCTGCCCGCGACAGCGGAATGGATCTGTGTAGGTGTTGCTTCAAGAGGATCCACATGAAGGCCCAAAACCTGAGTCAAAGCGGCCGGTCACGGCGCTGTTTATCAATCGTCATTCTCGCCTTTCTGCCGGCCTGTGACAGGGGTTCGGGGGGACGTGAACTCTCTCAGTTGACCCGGATTTCGGAGGAGATCGGCGATCCAAAATTGGAGGCTGGAGGTATTTACGCCGATGGTTGGGCCGGGGAGACCTGCTCCGTGGTTCTGCGCCAACCCAGCGGTCCACAGGTTCTCACGATTCGGGGCATGATACCGCAAGTAGGCGACAGGGATTTTCACACCGAGATCGAATTGCGTGTTGACGAGAAGAGTGTGGGGCGGCAGATATTGGCAGTAGGCGATTTTCGGGTCTCGGCTCCGGTGGCGGCCGGCTCCGGGAAGCGGCGTATCGTAGCCACGTTCAGCGCCTCCCAGCAATTGCCCGGCGAAGACGGACGTAAGGTGGGCGCACGGCTTCAGTTTCTCGGTTTCGAGTCCGCCAACCGGACGTCCGCAACCGACATCGTTCGCGGGCCTGGAGTGGAACTGGGCCGCGGGTGGGGTGTCGTAGAGACGTTTCGTGGAGAAATGTTTCGCTGGGTAGACAACGACGCGCAGATCCGCCTCACGGCCTCGCAGGCAGGTGAGGCGGCGTTCTCGCTGGTAGTCGAACCGGGACCGGGGGTCGGCGGCAAGCCATTCCTGCTCAAAGCCCTCGACGAATCGGGACGCCAGGTAGCCGCTGTCCGGGTTGAGGGCCGGGGAACGGTGAAGCTTTTCGTCCCGGTCGAGGCTGGCAAGCCGAACGAGTTCCGGCTGCATGCGGACGGTGGGGGAAGGCCGGCAAAGAACGATCCGCGGATATTGAATTTCAGGGTGCTCGAAATCGGTCTCGAGCCAGCGCTGAGGCCGTAGCGGACGAGCTGGGTAGATGTAATGGGGATGAGCCCCCACCGTCCCGTTTTGGGTTACAATTATCGGATTCGATAAACGATGCCCCAAGTGAGGAGTTGAGCGTGAGCGTCAGACTTTCTGGAAAAACTGCGAACACGTCGCAGGACATTGTAGGACTATGAACCGAGTCTTGGTTACGGGAGGCGCGGGCTATAAGGGCTGCGTGCTAGTGCCGAAGTTGTTGAATTCGGGTTATTCGGTGGTCGTTTATGACCTAATGCTGTTTGGTTCAAAGGGGCTGCCACCCCATCCGAACCTCGAACTTGTGGCCGCGGATATCCGCGATACTGAGCGCTACGCTGCGGCCGTCCATGGGGCTGATTCCGTGATCCACATGGCGTGCATCTCGAATGACCCCAGTTTCGAGCTGGATCCTCAACTAAGCAAGAGCATCAATTACGATTGCTTCGAGCCACTCGTTCTGGCGAGCAAGGCGGCCGGGGTGCGAAGATTCGTTTACGTATCCTCCAGTTCGGTCTACGGTGTGAGCGACTCCCCGGATGTGACGGAGGAGCACCCGCTGGTACCGCTCACCGATTACAACAAATACAAAGGACTGTGCGAGCCGATCTTGCTTCGCCACGCTTCTTCTACGTTCGTGCCTGTGATCATGCGCCCGGCTACTGTATGTGGTTACTCGCCTCGAATGCGTTTCGATCTCACGGTCAATATTTTGACGAATCACGCAGTGAATCGAGGCCTCATTACCGTTTTTGGCGGCACGCAGAGCCGTCCCAACATCCACATCGATGACGTAACCGACCTTTACGTAAAGATGCTGGAGTATCCTGACGAACTAGTTACCGGCGAAGTTTTTAATGCCGGCTACGAGAACCACACAGTTGCGCAATTGGCTGAAATGGTCAAATCGGTGGTCGAACAACAATTTCCCGAAAAAGCGCCTATTCCGATCAACACTACTAGTACAAACGACAATCGTTCTTACCACGTCTGTTCGCGAAAAATAGCAGCCAGGTTGGGGTATCGTCCGGAGCGTACAATCGAGGACGCGATTCGGGATTTGTGCTGTGCATTCAAATCGAACAGGTTCCAGGACAGTCTAACGAATGAAGAGTACGTAAACGTAAGAACTGTCAAGAAGCTGGAGTTGCGATGAGCGGCTCGCGGCCCATTGCAGTAGTCACGGGCGGCGCCGGTTTCATCGGCAGCCACATGGTGGACCTCTTAGTGGCTGAAGGCTTTCGCGTCCACGTAATAGACAACCTCACCGGCGGCCGGCTCCTGAACCTGGAGCACCACAAGGGCAACCCGGACGTGGTGTTTGAGAAGAAAGACATCCGCACTCTGGAGGCAGGCAACGCGCTATTCCAGGGTGCGCGATATGTGTTTCATTTTGCGGGTATCGGCGACATCGTGCCTTCAATCGACCGGCCGATCGATTATATGTCGACGAATGTACTGGGTACGGTGCATGTTCTGGAAGCGGCGCGAGCGGCTGGTGCGACGAAGTTCGTTTATGCCGCATCCTCATCCTGCTACGGGCTGGCGGAGGAACTGCCCACTACCGAGGCTGCCCCGATCCGTCCGCAGTATCCATACGCGCTGAGCAAGTATCAGGGCGAGCAGGCGGTTCTGCACTGGGGTCAGATCTACCGCCTCCCGGTGAACGTCATCCGCATCTTTAACGCTTACGGAATTCGGTCGCGTACCACGGGTGCTTATGGTGCGGTGTTCGGGGTCCTGCTTGCACAAAAGCTGGCGGGCAAGCCGTTGACCATTGTGGGCGATGGCAGCCAGACTCGCGATTTTCTCTATGTCACCGACGTGGCACGGGCTTTCTACGCCGCGGCGATCACTGATCGGGTCCAGCGTATTTACAATCTCGGCGCCGGCAAACCGCAATCTGTGCGGCGACTGGCTGATTTGATAAGTGATCGTTGCGTCCAGATACCCAAACGCCCGGGGGAACCAGATTGTACGTGGGCCGATATCACGAGGATCCGTACGGAGCTGGGGTGGACACCGCGGATTTCGTTTGAGGATGGAGTGAAGACCATGCTCGAAAATATCGACTACTGGGGCGAGGCGCCGGTTTGGGACCCTGCTTCTATCGCGGAGGCGACGAAGAACTGGTTCGCCTTCCTGGACAGAGACCAGACGGAGTCAGTGTCATGACGGCAGCAGAACAATCGCTGTTTGAACGCAAAATCAAGACTCCGGCTGAGTTGCGAGAGTTGATTGGGCCGCCACCGCGTGAGCGCAAGGTGATTATGTGTCATGGGACGTTCGATCTCGTCCATCCCGGACACGTCAGGCATCTTATTTACGCCAAGAGTAAGGCGTCGATTCTGGTTGCCAGTCTGACCTCCGATGCGTTCATCGAGAAGGCTAACCACCGGCCCTTTGTTCCGCAGGAACTGCGCGCCATGAATCTGGCTGCGCTGGAGGTGGTGGACTACGTAGTCATCGACCTCAACCCCAAGCCCCTCGAGAATTTGCGGGCGATCCAGCCCGATTACTTCGCCAAGGGCTACGAGTACAGTGAGGGCGGCATTCATCCGAAGACGCTCGAGGAGAAGGAGATCGTAGAGGGCTACGGGGGTGAATTACTCTTCACTCCGGGCGACATCGTCTATTCTTCATCGGCGATCATCGAGACCAGCCCGCCCAACCTGGCCCATCACAAACTCGCCTTCCTCATGGATGCCGAGGGCATCACCTTCAACGAACTACGTCGCGTGGTGACTTCGTTGTCCGGCACCAAAATCCACGTCGTTGGCGACACCATTATCGATTCCTATACCTATTGCACGCTGATCGGTGGAAACACGAAGACGCCCACGTTCAGCCTGAAATTCGACCGCCAGGTTGACTTTGTGGGCGGCGCCGGCATCGTGGCCAAGCACATGAAGAAGGCCGACGCGGACGTTACGTTTACGACCGTGCTCGGCGACGACAAGCTGAAAGATTTTGCTCTCGGCGATCTGCAAGCGTACGGTGTCCATTGCAACGCGGTGATCGACCCAACACGCCCCACGACGCAAAAGAACCTGTTTACCGCGGGTGGCTATCGTTTGCTAAAAGTGGATTCGGTCGACAACCGGTCGATTTCCGATAAGATCGCCGCCGCTTTCGGCCGTCACGTTGCGGATACGAAAACGGATGCTGTGGTGTTCAGCGACTTCCGCCACGGTATTTTTAACAGCTCGACCATATCTCAACTGACGCGGGCAATTCCGCTGGGTCCGCTGCGAGTTGCCGATAGCCAGGTGGCTACACGCTGGGGAAATATCCTCGATTTCAAGGGTTTCGATCTGATCACTCCGAACGAGCGGGAAGCCCGCTTCGCGCTGGGCGATCAGGATTCGATTATCCGCCCCCTTGCACTCGATCTCTATCGCGACGCATCGTGTAAGTATCTGATCTTGAAATTGGGCGAGCGGGGCATCATTACCTACCGGAATCCTGATTCAAATGTGCGTTCGTTCTTTACGGTAGACTCGTTTGCCGAGCATGTTGTGGATCCGGTGGGAGCGGGCGATGCCCTGCTGGCGTATGCGACCCTGGCCCTGGTGCATTCCAAGGACCCGCTGATCGCCTCGATTCTCGGATCGGTCGCCGCGGCCATAGCGTGTGAACAGGACGGCAATACTCCGATCGGACCGAAACAGGTTTCCGAGCGCTTAGATCGTTTGGAGAAGCAGACCATGATGCAACCCGTTCCGGCTCTCGCGCTTGGGGTACCGAACCGGTGAAGGTCGTCGTAGTGGGCTTAGGCATTCAGGGCAAGAAACGTCTGGCAATTGGCGGGACCGATGTAGCGGCGACGGTGGACCCGGTCCAACCCGAAGCACAGTACAAATGTATCAAAGATGTGCCGCGCGGTAATTACGAAGGTGCGCTGGTGTGCACTCCGGATGCCGCCAAGCTTCCGATTCTGCGCTACCTCCTGGAACACGGGAAGCACGTCTTGGTGGAGAAGCCCTTGCTGGGGGAGTCCCCGGAGGACCTCCCGGAGCTCGAAATACTGGCAACGAACCGGAGCGCTGTGTGCTACACGGCGTACAATCACCGTTTCGAGCCGCACATCGTCAACCTCAAGGCTATACTCGATTCGGGCCGCTTGGGGAAGCTATACAGCGCACGGTTTTTCTACGGTAACGGGACGGCGCGAGACGCGCGCAATTCGCCCTGGCGGGATCAAGGCTTCGGAGTCTTGCCGGACTTGGGATCGCATCTGCTCGATACCGTGCTGTTCCTATTCGGAGCAGTGGCCGGGGACTGCCGTCCATGGCGGGCGGACCGGTTTGAGAACCGCGCCTATGACCGATACCTCTTTGGCTTTCATGGACCCTTAGCTATCGATTGCGAGATGACGATGCTCTCCTGGCGTAACACGTTCCATGCAGACGTGTACGGCGAATTGGGCAGCGCCCATATCCAGTGCCTTTGTAAGTGGGGGCCCAGCACAATTACCGTGCGGCGTCGAGTCCTGCCGAGCGGGCGCCCCGACGAGGAAGCAAGCACGCTGGTTTGCGCCGATCCGACTTGGGCTGCCGAGTACGAACATTTTAAGACTCTCGCGCAAGCGCCTTGCACCAACATTCGGAACGACCTCTGGATCCAATCAAAGCTGGAGGAATTGATGGCGGCGTCTCAATGAGTGACGCAAACACGATCGGTTTTGCCGGACTCTCCCATCTCGGGATCGTCTACAGTATGGCGGCTGCGGCTCGCGGCTTTTCGGTTTTGGCCTTTGATGAGCGGCTGGGCGTTGCCGAGGGACTTGCAGCCGGCCGCTTTCCCATTAGTGAACCGGGGCTTGAAGATGCTTTTGTCAAACACCACGTCCGCATCAAATATAGCGCGGATGCTTCTTTGCTTTCCGGTTGCCCGTTGATTTTCGTTACGCTCGACGTTTCGACTGATGATGCTAACAACAGCGACTTGGCGCCTCTTGAATCGTTGATTGATCGGGTGAGCGCGGTTGCGGCGCCAGAGACCGTCCTGGTGCTGATGAGCCAGGTTCCGCCGGGTTTTTGCCGGAGGTTGGCGTGCCGCCTGCCCGCTTCGCTTCGGCTCTTCTACCAGGTGGAGACTCTGGTTTTCGGCAATGCCGTGGAACGGGCGGTCCGCCCCGAACGCTACATGGTCGGATGTGCCGAAACGGACTCTGGGCTGCCGACTTTGTATCGTCGATACCTGAAGGCCTTCGATTGTCCCGTGTTGCCGATGCGCTACGAGAGCGCCGAATTGTGCAAGATTGCGATCAATTGCTTTCTGGTGTCATCGGTTTCAACCTCGAACACGCTGGCAGAGATTTGCGGCAAGATCGGCGCGGACTGGTCTGAGATCGTTCCGGCCTTGCGCCTAGACCGGCGCATCGGCCCACACGCCTATTTAAATCCCGGACTGGGCATTGCCGGGGGGAATTTGGAACGCGACCTGGCGACCGTGCAGAGGCTGGCGGCCGAATATGGCTCGGATGCCCGTATCGTTACTGGTTGGCAGGAGAAGAGCCGCTACGACCGCGATTGGACCTTGCGTACTCTCCACCACACTGGCGTTCTCGCATCACCGTCGCACGCGTCTGTGGCCCTTTGGGGCCTGGCTTATAAAGCTGATACAGCATCGACAAAGAACTCTCCTGCATTTGCGGTTTTACGTGCTTTACCGCAATATAAGTTTCGGGCATACGACCCACAGGCGAAGATCGGCACCGGATTTCCCTTCGTTGACGTTTACACTTCAGCACTGGAGGCTGTGCAAGGCAGTACTGCGCTTCTCATAATGACGCCCTGGAAGGAGTTCTCGAACGTAACTCCGCGGGAACTTATCGCCCGGATGGCGAGCCTTCGACTAATCGATCCGTACAGGGTGTTGGACCGGAACCTATTCAGCGAGAGTGGTTTCGAGTATCACTGTCTGGGAGCTTAAAACAAATGCTCGTACATCGCTTCGAAAGCCCCACTGTCCCTTCCCGGATTGTCTTACTAGGCTCAAATGGTTTTCTCGCGTCCCAACTCCGGTGTACTTTTGAGGTGGCGCGGTTGGCCTATCGCGCCATTGGGAGCAAAGAGGTCGACCTGATAGACGGCGCTTCGACCGACCAACTTGCTCAGATCGTGCGGTTTGAGGATGCGCTGGTAGTCACGTCTGCGCTAACGCCCGAGAAGGGGCGCGATCCGGCTACCCTCATCAAGAACCTCCGCATGATAGAGAATCTGGCTATGTTGCTGGGACGGCAACCGTGTGCGCATATCATATATGTGAGTTCGGATGGAGTCTATGCCAGCCGTTCTTCTTTGATAGCGGAAGATTCTCCTTGCGAGACTGGTGATATCTACGGAGTAGCCCACGTGGTTCGCGAGAAAATGCTTCTGCAGGCATGTCAAAAAGCAGACGTCCCACTCGCTATCGTACGTCCTGGCGCGATTTATGGTTCAGGAGACACCCACAATAGCTACGGTCCGAATCGGTTCGTGCGTACTGCTCTGAAGGACGGCAAGATTGTTCTTTTTGGAGGTGGCGAGGAACGTAGGGATCATATCCATGTTCGTGACGTTGCTAATCTAATTCAGCGTTGCCTTGTGCATCGCAGCGCGGGCGTACTTAACGCAGTCACTGGGAAGGCATGGTCTTTTCGAGCAGTGGCTGAAAAGGTAACCGCCGCTTTGGGTTGCCCGATCCTCATCCAGGAATTGCCGAGAACCGGAACTATCACGCACCGGCACTTCGACATCACCGCTCGACTTAGGGCCTTTCCCGATTTCCAGGCCACGACGCTGGAGGAGGGTCTTGCTGAAACCGTGTCTGGTGTGGCAAACGCCAGGGAGGAGGGTCTCACATGATCCGGGAACCGTCGATCCCAACTATGCCGTGTGTGTGCGGCGTCGTAATTCTGCGCAGCGACGGCGCAGCCTTACTCCAACTTCGCGACGATATTCCAACCATTTCGGATCCTGGGATGTGGGTGTTCCCCGGCGGACATGTTGAGAACGGCGAAACCCTGGAACAATGCGCTCGACGCGAGGTACTGGAAGAAGCATGCTACCGATGTGGGGAGTTGTCCAGGTTCGTCACCTACAACACAAAGGATCTCGGATACGAAACCGAATACGATATGGCTTTGTTTTGGTGCCGGTTTGACGAAATCCAAGAAGTAAAATGCTGTGAGGGTCAGCAGGTACGCTTCGTGTCGCGCGCGGAATTGAAGTCGCTGCTAACACCTAGGTATTTGCACGAAGTCTGGGATCTCGCTCTGGCGGTCAGCGGTATCGAGGCAGACGCGGGAACTAACACCACCACTGAGCCTTTGCCTTTCCTCCAGACGCCACTTTCCGCCGAAGGTGGGAATTCGCCGGTTCCAAAACGACTAGTAGGGCAGGTGTACGACCCGGAGGGTGAAGCGCCCTCCCCTGCGTCCCCGGAGTCTGAAGGGGAGTACTGATAATATTCATTGGATGAGTGCGGCCATCGGGAAAGACCAGTCCTCCAATTTGGCACAAGAAAAGGTAAGGCATGGAATCAGCTTCAAGTTTAGGTGTCGAACACATGTTTGATGTCGCTGTCGCCCGGCAACGGTGCCGTCGTCTTCGCAGGCGTATTCTCGATATTTCCCAAAATGTCAGCGCACTCCATATTGCGCCGGCATTCAGTTGTCTGGAGATTTTGGACACAATCTATTTTGGCCTCTTTTGCCGCAACAGCGATGGCAGTAGTCCTGACACCTTCCTTTTGTCAAAGGGCCACGGCGCCATGGCTCAGTACGTTATTCTGGAAGAATTGGGCATACTGAGCCAAGCGGAACTGGACGGCTACTGCCAGCCGGACGGCCATATTGGCGCGCACCCGGACTACGGGCTGCCGGGTATCGAAGCCTCCACTGGCTCACTCGGCCACGGCCTGCCGATGGCCCTCGGCATCTGTCTGGCCAACCGGGAGAATAAACTCCAATCAACCACCTACCTCGTCATGAGCGACGGCGAATTGATGGAAGGCTCGACGTGGGAGGCCGTACTTGCGGCGCCAAACGTCGGAGCTACCGATCTGATCGTCTTTGTCGATTTAAACGGTTTTGTTTCTGCTACTCCCATCAGCGTACGTCACCCTAATATCCTGCCGGTAGAGCGAAAGTTTCAAGCGTTTGGCTGGGATGTGTGTTCCATCGACGGTCATGACCAACAGGCGATATTTCAGGCGGCGCGCACCAAGTCCCCATCAAGTCCCCTGGCAGTCGTGGCGAAGACCGTGAAGGGTAAGGGAGTTAGCTATATGGAGAATCAAGGAATTTGGCACTATCGATCCCCTAGTCCCCTGGAATACCATCAAGCGCTTCGTGAACTCGAGGAGGGTCAGTGAGAGACACATTCGCCCAAGCCTTCTATGACGAGGCACAAAGGAATCCAAAACTATTCCTCGTTGTGGCTGACATTTCACCGGCCTCGAAGATATCCAATTTTAGGCAGGAATTCCCCACCCGCTTTATCGATGTGGGAGTGGCAGAGCAGACGATGATCGGCCTTGCCGCTGGCCTAGCATTACGTGGATGCAAGCCATTCGCATATACCATCGCCAACTTCAGTATCTACCGGCCGTTCGAGCAGGTACGCAACGATGTGTGCTACCAGAACCTGCCTGTGACCGTGGTCGGGATGGGTGCTGGTATCACGTATTCGCCACTCGGCGCGACACACCACACAATCGAAGATGTGGCGGTGATGAGCGCCATCCCGAATATGTCGGTGCTGGCCCCGTG
Organism: Bryobacteraceae bacterium; assembly: GCA_041484525.1. Lineage (GTDB taxonomy): Bacteria > Acidobacteriota > Terriglobia > Bryobacterales > Bryobacteraceae > JBGPHT01. The sequence continues at coordinate 64,853 of JBGPHT010000014.1, forward strand.
CGATCCGGCGGAAGTTACTGAAGCGGTCTTCGTGGCCTCCCGTCACAAAGGGCCGGTTTACCTGCGATTGGGCAAAGCGGGAGAGCCAAATCTCACGGCATATGCGGAGCCCTTCCGTTTCGGCAAGGTGAGGCAACTCAAAGCCGGCGATCACTTCGCAATTCTCAGTTACGGTCCAATCACCAAAATGGCGATGGATTTGGCGGCAAAGCTGGACTCCGAAGGGTCCCGATCGGCAGCAGTATACTCGGTCCACACCCTTAAGCCGCTGGACCAAGACGGCATCGCAGCCCTGTTGAACCGCTTTCCGGTCGTTGTCGTGATTGAAGAACACGTGGAGCGCGGTGGCCTGGGTTCCCAGGTAAAGCAAGTCGCCTGGGATAGCAGGGCATCGTGTAACCTGCATACTTTTTCTTTGAGGGATGAGTTCCTTCATGTTTACGGCTCGCAGGACGACATCCGGCGGGCGCACGGGTTGAGCCTTGATCAAATCTACCCGACCTTGATCGCGAGTTGAGACAACGTGCCTGAAATCAACCTCATGGCCCGCTACCCACAGGGTAAAGGCCGCAATGCCGAGAGGTCAGCTATAAGCGAAGACGATCGGCTCATTTCCAGGCAATTCGGCCGGGAGTATTTTGATGGCGATCGTCGTTTTGGATACGGCGGGTACACTTATCACCCTCGCTTCTGGTCGGATACTGTCAAGTACTTCAGAGACTACTACGAGCTTGCGGAAAACGCCAGTATCTTGGATATTGGCTGTGCCAAGGGTTTCATGCTCCACGATTTTCATCTACTCATGCCGCAGGCGACCCTAGCTGGAGTCGACGTTTCCACGTACGCCATTGAGAATGCCTTGGATGACATGAAGCCGTTCGTGCAAGTGGCAGATGCCAGTGCGCTTCCGTTTGCCGACAAGAGCTTCGATGTGGTGCTTGCGATCAATACGATTCACAATTTGCCCTATGAGGAATGCAAGCGGAGCCTTCAGGAGATACAGCGGGTGTCTCGCCGCAGCGCATTCGTGATGGTAGACGCTTATCGAACCGAAGCCGAGCGCGAGGCGATGTTGGCATGGGTGCTTACGGCTCAAACGATGCTGCATGTTGAGGATTGGCTCAAGCTATTTGCCGAGGCCGGATATACGGGTGATTACTACTGGTGGACTGTCCAATAGCGCCCCTCCCAAGAGATTCTAAACATGACCGATGAAACAAAGGCGCCATTGAATTCAACTCGCGAGCCCCAATACCAGCGATCGCTGGAGTTGGCGCGGGAAAACGGCCTCACTACTCTGGGGCTGATGACCAATCAGGCTTGGACCGACGATCCCCGTCATTTGCTTTTCACTTTGGCGCGGTACAAGTTTGTCGCCAAGATGCTCAGCGGCCGTAATCGCGTCCTTGAGATTGGCTGCGCCGATGCATTCGGCACGCGCCTTGTCGTACAGGAGGTCAAACATCTGACTGCCAGCGACTTCGACCAGACGTTCGTAGCCGATGTGCTCCGCCGAATGGACCATGGTTGGAAATTCGACTGCAAGCAGCACGACCTGTTGGCGGGACCGTTTCCGGGAACCTTCGATGCCGCTTACGCGCTGGACGTGATCGAACACATCGCCCCCGAGCAGGAAGGCCTGTTTGTTGGAAATCTCGTCAATTCTTTGACTCCCGAAGGCGTGCTGATCCTGGGCTCGCCATCGCTGGAGTCGCAAGCTTACGCCTCAGCACCCAGCAAAGCCGGCCATGTGAACTGCAAGACCGGAGACACAATGAGAACTTTGCTGGAGAAGCGCTTTCATAACGTTTTTGTCTTTTCGATGAATGACGAGGTCGTGCATACAGGATACTTTCCGATGGCGCACTATGTCTTTGGAATTGGCTGTACCCGCAAGCCGCTGGAGAGCATTTAGTGAACGAACAGCATATCGCGCCGGTAGCCAGCGATCACCCGATCGACCTCACCTTTGTGGTCCCGTGTCTCAATGAAGAGAAATACATCGGCGCGACGTTGACTACGGTGGTGGCAGCCATGAGCGAGTTGCCGTACACGTATGAGGTTATCGTGATCGACGACGGCTCCACGGATGGCACAGTGAATGTGGTGAGCCAATACTGCGACGCGCGTCCGGAGCTGCCCATCCGCCTCCACCGCCACAACCGGACGCGCGGCCTCGCCTACAGCTATGTGGATGGGGCGTTCCTCGGCCGCGGCAAGTACTACCGGTTGGTCTGTGGTGACGACGTGGAATCCAAGGAAACGTTGGTCTCGGTGCTGCGGGAATTGGGAAAGGCAGATCTAATCATTACTTATCATCCACCCATTCCCGGTAAGCCGCCATATCGCAGGTTCCTCTCTCGTACATACACGACCCTGGTAAACTTTCTGAGCGGATACAATGTCCGCTACTACAACGGGCTCGCCGTGATGCTCAGATACAATGTCATGCGCTGGGGCCCATACTCATTTGGTTTCGGCTTTCAAGCCGAGTTGATTACGCGCCTCCTTGATGAGGGCGCCAGTTTGATCGAAATGCCTGTGGTCGCCTCGCATCGAGAGAAGGGGAGCAGCTCCGCGCTGAATTGGCGGAATTTCTTCTCCGTCGCTCATACGCTGCTCGAAATCTCACTCCGCCGTGTACGCAAGCATGCTTTTCAAAAATAGCCTTATCACTGAGTCTGCCCGAAAACTTCCTTGGCGCGCCATTGGCCGCTGGTGGGTAATCGGAGTATCTTTTTATCTTGTCGGATTGGTTATTCTTTATGTGGTCATCGGTTTGCTAAGAGTGCCGCTGCTGACGGGTACTTTGCTGACGGCCGAAGCAACCACTATCCTTCGGTACTGCATCAATGATCGCTGGGTGTTTGAGGAACGGTCCCTGAGTTGGACCCGCTTCTGGCAGTACCATCTAGCCAATGCGGGCGGGTTTGCAATCTGGTGGACCATCGTCAACGTCCTCCCACATCTCGGAGTGCATTACCTGCTGGCCTCCACAGTTGGGACCGGTTGTTCCATGATCTCGACAATGGCCAGCAACTTCCTTTGGGTTTGGCGCAAAAAGACCCCCGTCTCTCGCCCAACTACTCCGGAAATTGCGGCAAACACCACAACCGCCGACTGAACAGGGAACGGGAACGCGTGGAGGTGGTAGGGGGAACCGTCCCTGCCGATGTGCCAACTGCTCCTAATCTGGGCTGAGGGACATCCTTAATACTCTTCGCCACGCATCGAAGATTTTTCCCACCAGGAGCAATGTACGGTCATTCAGGACAAAATACCCGTCGCGCTCCTGTAATTGTCCCAGAGCGATCATCCGCTCGATTCGAACGCCAATCATTTCTTTGGCGCTGTATCTTCTTGTGAGTTTCTCGGACGGAATAGACCCAGCCGCCAGGATCTCCATCATAATATGAACGTGCAGCGACGTTTCGGTAGCGTTAAAGAAGTGAAAATAGCAGAATCCGAATCCGTTGTAGGTCAATAACACATAGGCGATGGCACAGACGATATCGAACGCATTGCCGGATCCCGCTTTGCGTGCGAACTCCCACGCGAGCCACACTGCCGGTACATTTCCCAGCATCACTGCCGTAAACACAACCACCTGAGGCGCTAGGGAGCCATACCCGGTGGCGCGGGCAACGCGGGACACAATTGCGTGGATCACGCACATTCCCAACGGCGCCGCCAATAGCCCGCACACCAAAGTTGTTTGATTCATGTCTCGACTCACCCGTTTGCGATGTCAGGAAGACCTAAGAATCGGCGAAACACTACGAGACCACGGGCCACGATTACGCCGCTGGTGCTCAGGCAAAGCATGCCGTTGGATTCGGTTATGAAACCCGCGGCCAAAAGGTTTTCGCGGCGGGCCCCTGTCAGATTCTCATCCTTGAACCAGAAGGGGGCGAGTTGATCCCGCGGCAGTCCATTCGGCATACTACCTTCGACGCGTTTAAGTATAGCGATAGAGGGGCTGAATCCCGCCACAGCGGTGTATACCAGTATGTACGAGCCGGAAAGTGACAGGTGTAGGATGTAGGCCATCGCCCATCTGGACCAGATGACCGATGGAACGACACCGGTCACGGACCCGGCAAGCGCAGTTGCGCCCATCACAACGGGGAGGAGCAAGAATATTGGCGCAAGCCAGGCGCCAAGGTTCCTCACGCGGCCACTCCGCCACAGTAGGATGTGACTTACGAGGCAAACGACAAACATTTCCAAGGCGTACTCTAGAGGGAATAGCACGTCTTTGGCTCCGTTCACGGTCGCGATATCCACCGCTCCGCCAAACCACCTCGCGGCGTAAGTCTCGCCACGTCGGTCTCATCCTCCCGAAGCCCTCGGGACTGTCCGATTCTCAAGGCCGCAGGGGCTGCTCAAGTTGATCATCGTGTTTTTTTGGCCGACACTTCGCTGCCCTTAATAATGGCAATTCGCCGTAACTGGGCTGCGACGGGCCGTTCGTCGCCGCTGGGGAGTTTCACCATGCTTCCGAACGCGAACTCCAGGCGACTCTCCGAAACATTCCCAGCTATCGGCACGTCAATGTTGAACGCACCTGGCAGAATCCGGCCCGAATACACCTGCTTCCCATTTAGGATAACCCGCAGATCATTACCGGACTTGACAAATCGATCCAAATTCGGCACCGCCCCGGCAATCACCACTTTGTCACCGACGTTCGCTTGCCCCAAAACCACAAAGGCACGATCCGAAATCCAGCCGTCCTCGTAGATGCCGGAATACTCCACAGAGCGAGTGTCTAAGAGTGACTTAGGCCAGGAATCGAGGGCAAGCGGCCTCACCAACTTGGAGTACTCTGCATCGGCCACGAGAGAAATATCGCGACAATACCCGACGACCCGGCGCTGGTCGGCCCGAATCTCGAGGTTGAACAACCGCATTAGACCGGTCTTTGGGCTAGGAAAGTATTCACCGTCATCTCCAAAGTCGAGTGCGAAATAATAGCGTCCGTTCCTCTGTAGCAAGCTAATAGGTGAAGAGATGATGTCGCCGCTGCCGCTACCTAGAAATCCCATTCCCTGCGCTTCAGGGCCTTGTATCCGCGCCTCAAGCGGCAGGGCCGTTCGGCCCAAGCCCAGCAAGGACCTCGAGAGGCTAACTCGCAAACGCAGGTTGGCGGTGGGCCCGAGCACTTCAAACAGCAAATGCCGGCCAACCGCATAAAAAGTACGATTTGCCCGATATGTATCCGGCTCCACCGGCCAACGCGACGTCAACGCGGAAAGAAAGTGCGGGCCTCCCAAGTCGGAAGACATAGGGACGAGGTAGTTCTTTACGTCGGCCAGCTTCGTGAAAGTCACATAATTGTCGTTATCCCGCACCGGGGGCTCGCCGCCATTGTTACTGCTATGCCACGGATCCCACGCCGGACGCGCGAGGTAAACGACGCCTAGCCGGGACTGTTCGATTATGTCAACCTGGTGCCCGAGGAGCTTTACAACGTGGATGACCGAAAAAACGGCGTCCCGAAGGCTTATTGCGGTCCTCAAATAGTCATTCGTGAGACCTAGCCGGGCGGGGAGCGGGCGCAGCGACGGGGGCGATCCTTCCATCCGGCTAAAGTATTTAAAACTGTCGACAGTGGCCCACTGTGCGTAAGTTCCAGCAGCCGATGCCCCAAAGACATAATTGCCGGCTTTATTAGGGGTGTCGACGAGAATGCCCTCGTTGTGCGGCGGGTGAAACCAGCGTATTTCAGCGGTCTCGATGTGGGGCAGCATGACTGATGTGCTCGCAATCAATTCAGTAGACCTGCCCACGTAGGAAAACGCGGTAATCGCAGTGGCGGCTATATAACAAACTGGTATCAACCCGGACGCTTTCTTGGCAAGCCGGATAGCCAAGATCGCCAATGCAACAACCAGCACAGGCTGGATAAACATAGCCAACTTGAAAAGTCCGAAGGATGCGCGGGAGAAGAAAAGCTGTGCACCGAGCGCAAACATTACCAGCAGCACGAAAGCGAAAGGTTCCGATCTCAGGCAGGATCGCACGCAGACAAACATGGCGGATGCAAGTAGCACGATACCAACCAGGATAGTAATGGAAATTAGGGGATCGGCATGCTGGCCATAGTAAGTCTGCATCCCAAATAGTGAAGCAAACAGGGACGGATCAAGCATCGTGTCGAAGTCCGAAAAGAGGGTCCGAGAAATGCTGACGTTCTCACCGGCCTTCAAAGATTGGAGCACTGTTCCGAGAGCAGTAATAATGCCCTGCCTGGCGACGACCAGAAATAGGGCCGCGGTGGGCAGCATGAAGACAAGGAAGCCAGAGACCGGTTCTTTACGGCGCACCATTTGGTAGCCGTGATAAGCGAGCGCGGCCAGAACGGTGAATGGTGTGGTTTCAGGGTAGAAGACGCAAGCCGCCGCAGCGAATACAACTAACAAAACAGCGTCGGCCAGACTTGCTCTCCAATTCTCTTTCAGCCTTAGTGGCCGCAGCAATACCGTGCATAATCCCAAGAAAAGGGTAATTCCACCAACTTGCGGCAAAACCTGCGCCATAACCCCGAGAAGGAAGAAAGGACTCACGGCCAAAAATGCGGCCGCCAGCATTGCAACGCGGCGTTTGGACGAGTCTTTGAGCACGAGCGCGGCGGCCGCAAACAACTGGGCAAGATTTAGCGCCCCCAGCAAGGACATACTCACACGCAGTGGCTGTAAGTGCGTCACGGAAGCAACCCACGCAAGGGATATGTCGGCGCCACAGCGAAAAAGACCGGGGCCAAGATGGAACCACCAGTACTGAGAATAGTCGGTGCCCGTCAACTCGGCGAGAGTCGGCACGCGATAGAAGCCATAGTGCATCGCGCGCGTTGCGCCCAGGGCGTACGTAGCAAGATCCGCGTTCATGTAGCCTACCCAGCGAAAGCCGTAAAGGAACATCGGCCAACACGTGTAAAGAGCGGAAACGACGGCAATCCCAAGGAAAACGCGTAGGGCCTTCCACGGAAAAATCGGTCGTCTCCAGCGGAATATTACTACGGTAAACAGGGCCAACCCGCTGGTCAGCCAGACGGCGAACGTCTCTATTGGAAGTCCGGCCTGGTTTAGGTTCAAGACCATTAGTACTACGACGGCGAGACCAACTGACGGGGCCAGCAGCCAACTGCGCAGAGCCGAGAACCGAAACTGTACGGCCTCCATCACTGCTTTCCCCAGCAGGCCAAGGAAGACAAACAACGCCAAGGTAAGAAGGAGTGCTAACATGTCAGTCGGACGCTCACACGCGGCGATTCGCCACGACGTTAGAGATGATCGGAGTACAACGGAAGAGGCATCTTCTCTGTTCGTATACGCCGTGAGTTGTCATGCCGTTGGGATTCCTGATGCGTTATTATAGCGTGTCATGTCGTACCGCCGCAATCTGAACACCAGTCGCAGCACTGCCCTTCCCCCGTGCGGCCCCGAGACGCCAAAAGCCCTTCATGCGGGTGGCCGGTCAAACTGTTTGGCTGCAGGGCCGAGCCTCCCAAAACGCACCCTCGTGATAGAATTGGGACTCCCGAGCGAAACGGGCGTCTGAGATGTCCCTGTTGGCGGTACGGTTGTGCAGTAGTCTCCCACCGGTTCGGGTGCCGCTTCTTAAACCGGGAGGTTCTTGGCAGCGTTCGCGATTTTCTCAGGTGTTATTGAGTTGGACTGCTGCCATCCCGCGGGAGTGACCGGAGGTCCATTCCCGGGGTAGCGATGCAAACTAAGAATATGCCCAATCGACACGTCCCATCCCTCGACGGCGTTCGTGGCGTTGCCATATTAATGGTTCTACTGATTCATCTTGAGCTATTTCGTGCGGTCCCAGGCACTTCGACGACGATGCTGCATGTCCGCGACCTGTTCTGGGCAGGTTGGAGAGGCGTTGATTTGTTCTTTGTGCTCTCGGGTTTCCTGATCACCGGGATCCTTCTTGACGCGATTGGTACGAGGCGGTATTTCTACACCTTTTACATGCGTCGCGTATTACGTATATTTCCACTTTATTACTTCGCCTTGATTGTTGCGTTCGCCGCCACGCTCATGATCGTTCCCCGGCTGCGGATATCTATCCCGAGAGACTCGCTTCCGACGTGGTGGGGATGGTTCTCCTATCTGTTCTATTTTCAGAACTGGCGGTTGCCCGACGCTCTCTTGGGGCATTTCTGGAGTCTGGGTGTGGAAGAGCAGTTCTATTTGATGTGGCCGATCTGCGTATATTGCCTATCTCGACGCCAGCTATTGCGGCTATGCGCGGTGGCGTTCGGTGTTTGTTTCGGTGTTAGATTTCTTCTTGTTCAGCAAAACCCTTATGGATCCGCTCTGCTCATGACAAACACATTTGCGCGAATGGACACACTGCTCGTGGGCGCATTCTGTGCGCTCGCGGTCCGGGACCCGCGCCTGTTGAATCGGGTCCGCCCGATGCTGCCGTATATAGCGATCATATCGAGTTGCGGAATGGTCGCAATCGATTTCGTCGCTCACGAAATCCGGTCTCGCGCCTACTACACGCAATCATTTGGTTATTCGTTACTGGCGCTCGGCTTTGGCACTTTAGTCCTCTGGGCGTACCTTCACGCCGGTACCGGCACCATCCTTGATAAGAGCCTGCAACAAGTCTGGCTGAGAAAGCTCGGGAAGTACAGCTACGGGATCTATGTATATCACCATCCGGTATTCTTAGTGGGGAGCGCCGTGTTCACTGGCGTCAAAGTCGCCGGGCACGATGTTATCCCATCGATCCCATACTGTGTGGGTATCGTCGCCGCATCTGTTTTGGTCGCACGCGCCAGCTATGCGATACTGGAAAGACCCTTTTTGGAAATGAAGAGGCGCTTTGAGCCCAGGGAGCGGATCCCGCTTGAAGTCATAGTGGCCCACGATGGCCGCTAACAGCGCTGGGAATCTTCACCGTTGGATCATTGTGTGGCTAGAATGCGCTCAAAAACGTGATTTTGCCGAACACGCCGTGCGACGAAAGCGGCGCCAGGAAATGACCGATGCCAAGTGTCCGTAAACAGTATCTGGCCCTCGTCATCGAGAATCGGACACTCTGAGTCATTACAGGTTAGTTCGTGAAGGTCCACGTACGGTACGCCCCTTTGCTGGGCATACTGCTTGATGGCCGTATTGGGTGGCCGGTAAACAGTCGAATGCTCCCTGGCACACTGCTCCAATTCCAACGGGGTTAGCCCATCCTTTGAGGAACTTGGACACTTGTCGATCAGATCGCGAGCCGTCACGGTGAAGCCGACCGGCGGACCCACCAGGACGACTTTACGGCCTCTTGCAAGCAGCCTGTCGATCAGCGGTACGGCGTCGCCGAGATCGTGGGGTAATGCAAGTGCATTCCACAAACTGGCGAGGACTACAGCGTCAACCTTTTCCGTCGGTGACAGGGCAATCTGGAGTGCCTTCTCCTTCACCGCGGCGCAGGGCTTTGGCTCGTTAAGATGTATCATGAGATTACAACCTGGACCCGTCTTCTGAATGATGTTGTATTCCGGATACGCCGTATGTAACCAAGCATAGGTATCGGAGGCAATCGAATCGCCCATTACTATTATGTTCTTCATGCCGTCAACGGGTTCTCCACAGACGGATCCATCCTTCAAACCGTCCAGCGACTCAACGTTAGGATCCGTAGGCTCACAGATTCCAGAGCGCACCGCCTTCAGCCGTGACTGCCCCATCTCAATAAGATATGCATCGGGATTGCCCGAAGCACTCGCTGCCTTCGAAACTCGTTCCCGGTAAAGCATTATCCGGTTGGGTGCAGCTTTTGCAGCAACTGCATCGCTCTTCGGCGGGCTCAACTCTGTCGCAGTAGGAGCCAAATCCTCCTCCCCGGCCTTAACCGGCGTATCCTGTGGGACGGAGTGACGATCCTCGGGTAGAGGAGACGATGCTCGCGCAGGGGAGGCCTTAGCACTATCCTGCGCGGCCAAGCGACGTTCCGCCACTTCTGCGACAGAACGGGCACTCCATTTCCTTCCCCCACTTGCATAGGAGGCAGCGCCGACGCCGCCGAGGCAGCCCATTATAGCAACCATCCCGCCTGCCAACCTCCAACTCAGCAGCGTCCGATGCACGGGCTGCTCCAATAGCAGGTACGTCCCAATGGCGAGAACCACGCTGGCAACCAGAAGCCCGATCGTCAACGGGGTAGAGACAACACCCAGCCCGATGATGTGCGCAAACGAGAGAAGCGGCCAGTGCCACAGATAGAGCGGATAGCTTATCAGACCCACGAAAACCATAGCGGGATGCGAGAGCAGGCTGCGATTTAAGAATGCGGTCCGGCCTGCGGCAATGACCAGACCGGCGCCAAGCGTCGGCAACAACGCTCTCCAGCCCGGGTAGGGGGTGGCGCCGTCAAACGCCCAGACTGCCGCGAAAACAAGAGCGATGCCGCAGAGAGAACCCAGTTCCGCAAGCCAGGAGTGGCCGCTGGTCCCATCGGCTGCAACGGCCCCATCCAAGCCTTTCTTGCTCTTTCCGCCGGTAAGAGCGAGAACTCCGCCGAGGGCCAACTCCCACATGCGGGTAGCCGGGGAATAGAAGGCGCCAGAGGATAGCGGAGCGGTCGTCAACACGCACGCGACAAACGAGATAAAGATTACGGCCAGGACTGACTCGCGGCTCTTGCCTTTTCGTTGGCTGATTACGATAAAGATCGGCCAAAGGAGGTAGAATTGCTCTTCGATGCCGAGCGACCAAAGATGTAGCAGCGGCTTAGTAATAGCAGCACCGTCGAAATACCCGGATTCAGCCCAATAGAAAAAGTTCGAAGCGAACGCGGCGGCGGCTCCGGTGTGCTTGCCTAACTGCATGAACTCGCCGGGCGTAAAGAAGACCCGACCGGCAATCAGAAAACACGCAAGCACTATCAAGAGAGCCGGAAAAATTCGGCGAACACGCCGGAGATAGAAGCTGCTAATGGTAAAAGATCCGGACTCGATACCGCGATTGATATTCCCGGTAATAAGAAATCCGGAGATCACAAAAAAGATATCAACACCGATGAACCCGCCGGGAAACAGCTTCGGAAATGCGTGAAAAAGAAGCACCGCGACAACGGCAACCGCCCGGAGTCCATCGATGTCAGGACGATATGCAGCCCCAGGGACAGCGCGCGGGATTGTCGCCATTCGGTTCTCGAGGAGTTTCCTGATTTAATTCCGAAATCGCTAGTTTAGCACTCTCCAGTCGAGTGCTGGCGGAACAGAACCCGATCACCATTTTGGATCCGGTTGAGGACGTGCCTGAAACTTGGAAGCGATTGCGCTTCAGGGACCCGGCTCAAATGGGCTGGCCTGCATTGGACTGTCATCGCACGACGCGGCATTCCGCGACTACGCCGGCAGCGCTACCGAATCGCGGGCTGGGCGGCGATTCCGGCGAAGCGGCCGGACCTATGGTATCGTCCAGGTGCCGCGCGACTGCCATCCAGCGTTGGTCCCGCCGGCGTCGCCCGCCCACAAGTACGCAGTCTTAATTCCCGAGTACGTTCCCGAAAATGTCACCGGCAGATTCAGGGTCATGTTATTGCCGCTGAGCGATATCGTGGTGTTGCCCGCATTGATCGCGCACTGGCTGTTCTGGAGCGTGCCGGCGACCCCGGGCGTGGCTGTGATCCATCCGGTGACAGCGTCGTTAATCAGGTACAACGTGTTTGCCGACGGGACAAATTGCATCATGCACGAATTCGGCTGAGCCCCGGTCGCCGTGAACCACATCCAAACGGCGGAAAGCTTCGTGGCGCCGGCCGTATCCGAGTACTGCAAAGAGAACGTTTGCGTGGCGCCGTTTCCCGAGGAGGGAGAAACTGAGACCGCGGAGGGCGTCCCCGACCCGCCCGGCACCGTCCAGGCGCCGCGCGACTGCCACCCGGTGTTGCTTCCGCCGGCATTGCCCGCCCACATGTATAAGGTCTGGGTTCCTGCGTACCCCGACGCAAACGTCACCGGCAGATTCAGGGTCATGTTATTGCCGCTGAGCGATATCGTGGTGTTGCCCGCATTGATCGCGCACTGGCTGTTCTGGAGCGTGCCCGCGACCCCGGGCGTTGCTGTGATCCATCCGGTGACAGCATCGTTAATCAGGTACAACGTGCTTACCGACCGGACAAATTGCATCATGCACGAGTTGGACTGAGCTCCGGTCGCCGTGAACCACACCCATACCGAGGACAGATTAGTGGCGCCGCCCGTATCCGAGTACTGCAAGGAGAACGTTTGCGTGGTGCCATTTCCCGAAGCGGGAGAAACTGAGACCACTGAGGGAGCCGGATTCACCGCGGTCCAAGTACCCATAGTCTGCCAGCCGCTGATCAGGCCGTTCAATGCACCGGTCACGGCCCACACTTCCACTGTCCCTGCAAAGCCGCCCTGGAAGCTGAAGGCCAGCCGGAGGGTCAGATTGTTGCCTGAGCCGGAGACGGAAGAGGCGCCCACATTCAGACTGCAATGGCTGTTCTGCAGTATTCCGGTGGTCCCCAAGACTTGGGGACCGAGGGCCAGTGCCCCAGCATCGTTGCCAAAGTAAACCAGGTTATTCGCTGGGCTATAGAAAATGGAACAGCCCCCAGTGGGGAATAGGACTGAATTGATGATCACCTGCTGCCAAGCCAGGTCTTCGAAGCCAGCCGGATCGGAGAAAACGAAACTGAAAACCTGGGAAGAACCGCTGCCGGAGGAGGGCGTCACCGATACGTTCACCGGTCGTTGAAACAGCGCCAATTTGACCACAAACCCGTCTCCACCCGCATAGGCAGTTCGGTACGCTCCCGATGTCGTTGGAAAATCGCCCGAAAATGTCGCACCCACTACGTAAACACCCCCCGACGCATCCACCGCGATTCCCGTAGCCTGGTCGTCAGCCGCACCTCCCAGATACGTGGACCAGACCAGTGACGCTCCCGTGGGCCCAACTACTGCGGCGAAGGCCTCCTGCCCTCCACGAGGGGCAGATACCAGAGGACTTTGCAGTGGGAAGTGGGAGGAATAGGTGAACCCCGCAATGTATGCTACGCCATTAAAATCGACCGCAATACTGGAAGATTGGTCCGAACCCTCGCCACCGACATATGTCGAGTAGACGATCCTGGTTCCCTGCGAGTCCATTTTCGTTACGAAGGCGTCGTAAGAACCTTGGTTGAGTGTTTGAAAGGCGCCGCCAGTCGCCGGGAAGTTCGCCGATAGCGTCGCCCCGGTAACGTAGACGCTGCCGCTCGAATCCAGAGCCACCGCTGTGGCAATATCCGCCAGGCTGCCCCCCAGATATGTAGAAAACACGAGGCTATCGCCGGCGGGAGTCAACTTCGCGACGAATGCGTCACCTTGCCCCCCTGCATTCGCATAGATCGCACTCCGCGTGGGGAAATTGGCGGAATCGGTGTACCCGGCAATGTACGCCTGTCCGGCCGCATCCACAGCGATGCCGTTCGCAACATCGTTTGCCGTACCTCCCAGGTATGTGCAATAGATCAGTCCCGAACCGCTCGAATTCAATTTGGCCACGAATGCGTCCTGAAAGCCACCACCGAAGGTTCGCTGAAACCCACTGGATGTAACCGGGAAAGCGACCGATGAAGTATAGCCTGCGATGTAGGCACTGCCGGAAGGGTCGATGGCGATGCCAGTCGCAGAGTCCGACCCCCCACCGCCGATCAGCGCAGAGTACACCAGCGCCGACCCGGTTGCGTTCACTTTTATCGCAAATGCATCCGCCTGGCCCAGGGATGGACTCCGGTAAGCCCCGGCAGTAGCAGGAAAATCCGGTGAATTCGTAAATCCGGTGATGTACGCGTTCCCCGCGGAATCGACCGCCACCCCACGCGCCGAGTCCCTGGCATTGCCGCCAAAATAGGCGGCATACAAAACGCCCGTCCCGGATGGGTTCAATTTAATGATGAACGCATCCCCGTTACCGCCCGAATTCGATATCGTGAACGTCTTGGGAAAGTTCACCGGCCATGTCTCGCCTACCACATAGGCAGCGCCCGCGGAATCGACAGCCACCGCCCATGCAGAGTCTGCGCCGGTTCCACCGATGTACGTGCCGTACGCCATCACCGGATCGATCACCAGTGTGCTCCCCACATCGTAAGGGTCTGTCTCGAAACCCGCCTCCTTTGGACCGCGAATCACAAACCTCCCCGCGATTTCAGACCGCCGCCCGTTCCTCATCTGGTAGATGCGGGGTCTCCGGTGGCGCAACTCTCCCCAACCGGTCTTTAGGACCAGATCGCCGCCGTCAATCCGCATCTCATCGATACCTCCGAATGCGAGCTTGATGGTTGATGCCGATGCTCCCGGAGCAAGCGTGAAATCGTATTCGAGTTCCCCCTCGCTGCTGTAAAAGACCAGGTCGACTCCAGGATAGACCCCACTGTACTGTACACCTGCATAGAGTGGAACATCGGAGATCCACCGGTCGGAGTTCCCGATGAAATAATTCGCGCGCCCCTCCTGAGGCCGATTCCCGCTGATGCGGGGAGAGATCGCTCCTTGCAGGTTCATCCGGACGATGTTCTTCCCGCGAACCAGCGAGATTCCGTCCCGGTCGAAGTGAATCGCATATCCAGGACCACGCCCCAGAAATAACGTGCCCGGCTCTGCCTGCCCCAGGTTAGCTTCAAACATCAGTGGGAGTGAGCGTGGGCGAGTTCCGGCAACCGCCAATGTCGAAAGAAGGAGTAACGCGGCGCATTTGTACATAGCAATAACCCAATCGGCGCCGTTTGGACGTAACTTTAGCCCTAATTACTTGGCAGGAATGCCGCGTGGTAGACTCGCCAGGCAGTACCGGCACTTTTCGTCAGAATGAGCATTCCTGGGTTATCTCGCAAGGAGAAACCCTTCTTCTCTGTTAGCAAACCTGGACCAGCCCAAGCAGGCCCTTTCTATTCCAACGATGCCTCGTTTGGGCCATTTCCAGCTGCTAAAACGAGCAAGAACACCCACCTTCGCAACGGAATCGATCGGTGACATTTGGTCGCGCATTATATACTAGTAACAGTAACCATGTCGTCGCTCGCTCGCTCAAGCTTCTCCGGTCGATGGGTCCGTTCAGTTGTTCGTCCATATGCAAACGAACACCTGCACAGTCCGGCTGCCGTCCCGCTGGCCAGGAGGGCTGTTCGCGCCCGCCGCCCGCGACATCCTGGAGGCCATTCCCGACCGCGCGATCTCATTCGAAGTCTTCGCCGGCGACTGCGCCGAAATGGAGTGTCAGGCTCGAATAATTGCTGCTTGGGGTCCCAACGTCCATATGCAGATCCCAGTCACTAATGCCAAAGCGCAGAGCTCGGCCGAATTGGTCCGGCATCTCGCTCAATCGGGCGTCAACCTGAACGTCACCGCGATTATGCCCCTCGATCAGGTTCGATCCGCTGCAGTTGTTGATGAAGGCTGCACTCGAAATCATGCGACCTTAACCCAACCAGCGACTCATCGGGTCGAGTCACCGCGAGCTCCTGAATGTGTTTCAGGCCGACGCAATAGGCTGTCACACCATCACCCATCGGGATGCGGCGTCGTCCGGCTTTGCCCTCTGAACACCACATGAGCACTCCCTCTCCGTTACTTGGAAAACGCATCTGTGTCACTGGCGGCGCAGGTTTTCTCGGGTCCTTTTTGGTCCAGGAGCTCGAACGAATCGGCTGCCGCGACATCTTCGTTCCAAGGCGCAAGGACTACGATCTGACCACTACCGCCGGCGTGGAACGGCTTTTTGCCGACGGACGGCCGCAGGTGCTGTTTCATCTGGCTGCCGTCGTTGGGGGCATTGGAGCCAACCGCCACAACCCGGGGCGCTTCTTCTACGACAACGCCATCATGGGCATCCAGATGATTGAGTATGCCCGGCGCAATCAAGTAGAGAAAACGGTCGTCGCCGGAACCACGTGCTCGTATCCGAAGTTCACGCCCGTGCCTTTCCGCGAGGAGGCGCTCTGGGATGGCTATCCGGAAGAAACCAACGCCCCCTACGGAATTGCGAAGAAAGCGTTGCTGGTGCAGTGTCAGGCCTACCGCCAGCAGTACGGCATGAACGCCATCTACTTGCTCCCGGTCAACCTCTACGGCCCGCGCGACAACTTCGATTTGGAAACCTCCCACGTGATACCGGCACTGGTTCGGAAGTGCAGTGAGGCCAAACAGACAGGCGCCCGGGAGATCGTCTGCTGGGGAGACGGCAGTGCCACTCGTTCTTTCCTCTATGCGCAGGATGCTGCTGAGGGTATGGTGTTGGCCGCTGAAAGGTATGACGGCGCGGAGCCCATCAATCTAGGGACACCCGAAGAGGTTTCCATTCGCGAGTTGGTAGAACTGATCGCAGGCCTCTGTCACTACGATGGAAAGATAATTTGGGACGTAAGCCAGCCAAACGGTCAGCCTCGGCGCTGTCTGGACACGACCCACGCCGAGAACGGTTTCGGATTTCGCGCAAGAACGGCACTGCCGGAAGGTCTCGCCGCGACCATCGCATGGTATTCGGAGCGGTGTTCAGCGCGCGTTTAGACCCCTGGCTCGGGGCGAAATGTGTACTCTCACGCACGCTATGCAAGTCATGTTCGCATCGAGGCAAAGCTTGAAGTCAACCGGAACAGCGGAGATGCCATACTGAGACTATGCCCTCCGCATTGCCCGATTGGGCCATCGAAATGGCCTGGGTATCGGAAGACGATGTTTCTCTTCCATCCGCAGCCGAGGGGATCAACGTTGTCTTGAATCGCGTGCGTCTGGCGGCCTTTCTCTCCGATTTCGCGGAAGATCGAGACGTGCGGGACTTGCTCGCGCTGGACATTTTGGGAGCCGCGATCGGATTGCCTCTCAGTTCAACAGGCGCGCCCGGATCGATACCGGCTCTGGCGTTGAGGCCGTTTCGAATTTGGGAATACACCTGGCTTTACAAGTGCCTGGACCTTTCAGCCGGCGGCGCGAACGTGCTGGATCTCGGAGGTTCGGCATCGCATCTTTCGGTTTTGGCAGCCATCGCGGGGTGTCGCGTAACCAGCATCGATATCAATCCGGCATTCGTGCAGGCGGCAAAGGAGTGTGCACGCAGCCTGGATTTGGATTTGCTGGACGCTAGGGTCGGAGACATGCGGGACCTTTCGGCACTTCCCGATGGGTATTTTGATGTCGTGATGGCCTGCTCGGTCTTGGAGCACCTGACTGCTCAAGATCAGGAAGTCGCGTTGCGCGAAATGGCACGGGTGTTGAAGCCCGGAGGGGCGGTCGGACTGACATTTGATTTTGGAACAGGGGCCCCCGGAGCGAACGAGCACTTGCCGCCTCCGCACGCCCCTCCGCCCGATGCGAGGGAGGCATTACGCCGGTATCTCCAGGGAAGTCTGGTTCAGATCGGGAACGCGTTTTCGGAAGATCCGATTCCTGGAAGCCTCTTCCGTCATGAGTCCGTCAGCTATTCAGTAGCCTCTCTCTTTCTCGGAAAACCCCCAATGCCGGCAATACAGAATCCCCGCTGCGAGGCGGGCGAATCTGTATTGCGGCATTTGACCATTCGGGAATTCCCGCACAGGATTTACAAGCACGTCAGCGCCTTAGTAGCAGCCGCGGACAGCCTGCGGCCCGGCCTGGAGGCGCAACGGGGCGTCGGAGAGAGCGATCGGATCCAATTGCTTGCCGAACTGGATGCGCACGGTTCGGCGCTGAGTACTATCCGGGGCCAGTTGGATATTGCTTTCGCCGATATGGATAAGAAGGAGCAGAGATCCATTGCTCTGGAACAGGTCGCCAACGAACGCCTGGCTGGCATGCACGAGAAGGATCAGGCCATTTCGAAGCTCGTGGTCGAATTAGACGCACGCGCGTCTGCGCTGAACGATATGCGCAGCCAACTGGACACTGCACTCGCCAACATGGAGGACATGGCGCGACGGGCCTCTATCTTAGAACAAGCCGCCGGCGAACGCCTGGCTGGCATGCACGAGAAGGATCAGGCCATTTCGAAGCTCACGGTC
>JBGPHT010000015.1:0-80992 GCA_041484525.1 Bryobacteraceae bacterium
GTAAGCTTTCAACGGAGCGCCACGATCAGCGTGCCCCGCGGCTTTCGCCAAGCCATCCGTGTATGCCGCAAAGCGCTTTTCCTGTGGGCCTGGTGCGAAACAATGTCCCATAAAAACATTCTACATCAGTTTTGTTATTTATACCACAGTAGTAGTAGAGTAATGACAAGAATTCCTATGATACGACACGTCTTAACGCTCCTGACTCTCGCCGCAGTAGCCTTGGGGAAAACACGGAAACCAACAGAACAGGTGAGGCCGACCCACCAAGCCGCAACCCCGACCGAATCCGCAGAGCACAAATATGCACGGCTGAAGTTTGAACCAGTGGTCAAGCGGCATGATGAGTTGCTAATGCCCTAATATCTACCTGCAAATGAATGAAAACGGTACGAGTGCTTGCAGTTACCTGATGAAGCCTGACCACCAGTCCACGGAGCGTGAGCGTAATGCCAGTGGAGAAGAAAATGCTGTGATGCGGCGAGTTCAATCTGAATCGAATAGCGTCCAAACGTTATTCCGGTTGTTGGAGTTCAGACTAAAACATGCTGATGATTGTGTTGCTGTATACCAAACGACTATCGACAAGAAACTTTCTGATGTGACTAATAGAGAGTCAGATCAGATCAAGACGTGTAAATCTGCCAACCTGTACCCGCCAGAAAAGTGACAAGACAACGAAAAGAGCAAAACGATGGACAATACGCCCACCCTGTCTTTACTCGAAGAAGTATTTGATTGCCGTCTATGCCTCGAATCGTGGAAAATCATATGCGAAAAAGTTTCAACTTATTGAGAGGAACGGCACATGCTATCCAGAGAAACACCCGCCAACGATTGGGGCTAAGGGCAAGGCCGACCTTCTGTTTATGGGAACTATCCCAAGGCTTTCGCACAACTATGTGCTGGATTGGGCGAACACGGACCTGACGACTTTGACCACACTATCAGCCAACCGGGATCAATACGGGCATGGCTATCTGGAATCTTTTGCATCGCCGGACCCGGATAGGAGAGAAGAACATTACAAACCACTTTGAGATGGCGGCCTCGATTTTCGATCCAAAGCTCCGTTTTGAAGACGTAGCCGCTGTGACCGAACTGCATTTTTGCGCTCACTGCACTACAATCCCAACAAAACAGGGCATCAGCTTATGCGCCGATACATTTTTCGGACGAGTATTCACACAAGTTCAACCCAAGGTAATCGTCACAAGAGGCGTTGAACCTGAAAAGTATTTGCGGAAGCACTTTCTTGTAGAGGGTAGCGAGAAGGGATTTTGGGGGTCTTTTAGGAAGTTTGCTATCGAAGTGGATGGCGTCAGGGCGACGGTTTTCAGCCTACAATTCAGCATGTACGAGAAAGAATTCGTTGCCGATGAGATCAAGAAGATCATCAGTGTGTCGCCCATCAACGTAGCATGACAGGCTCGTCGTAGATGGTAAGGTAGTGGCAACCTACTTGGGCGGCTTCGCCTTTCGTTTCGCCATTTCCTGGCCCACTTCCGCAATCTTGGCGTCAATCCTCTGCTTTTGGGCTTTGAGTTTTTCTAAGGCTTCTTCCGGCATGATCTCCGATCTTGGAACGGCAAGCAGCGCTTGTGCGAACCGCTTGAATCGGTCGTATTCAGACTCGTTCGATTCGGGCAGCGGTGGGAGCATCTTTCTTCGGGGCATGTCCACATTTAGCGTGGACCGGAACGGCAGGCGGTGTCAAGCGCCGTCTAAATATCAGCGTGGTCCAGGAGGGTCACGCCAATGCAAGCAGACTTTATCATTTCCGCTATCGTTCCAACGACTGACGGCAAAGAGGAAATTTATCTGACGCCGATATCCGAAGACACTGAAACCAAACTGACAACGTTATGGATTCTGACACCGCCGCATGGTTTGAAGCGTGGCGAAGAGGTCACAGTGGAACAGTTGGGTCCGCAAAGCTAGCGGGAGGCTTCTTTGATCTGCACATGGCAAGCAGTTCCTCAGTGATGGTATCGCCCTCGAAAATCTTGGATGTGCCGTCTTTGAAGTGGACCGTAACATAACACCTTGAATGCCCTGAGCGTTGCGAAGGTACTCACAATGACTGACGGTGGTCGAATCGAAGGGTAGACTCATACAAGCTAAGGTATCACCGAACCTGTGGTTGTGTCAAGTATATAAATACCCTAAATTGACGGCTAGAGATCGTGCGAACCCGTCGAGGCCCGGAAACAGAGAGGCGCTATGAATGTTCATTCGGCGTAACTCCTCAAGGAACTGGATTCGCTGATCTGTCTTGAGCACCACCTTGCTGACAACTTGTCGATCAATAGAGGGGTGAATCTTCGTCCGACTCGTGCTGTGAATGTCTTCCGTCTCAACAGAGATCGTTTTCAGCAGTGCTCGATCAAGCGTCGTGACGAGGTTCCAAGAAGCCTTTCGGTGACCACGGAAACAGCCGCCATCTTTGAACGGAGCAAGCCAACGTTGAAATTCTTCCCAAGTGCTGATTGGTTCGTCCTCGGTCACCAGTCTTTCAAAGAGTTCGACGTTGCGTGTAGAGTCGTACTCCTTCAGCAACCTCTCCATCCGTTCCTGCCAATGAGATGCCGTCATTTCTATTCAGGATATCGGTCGAACCTGTGGATAAACAAGCGCATCATCAGGAGCGTGGAACGACGGACATTGGTGTTGTTCCCTGATGGTTTTGCAACCGTAGGAAGGACACTCCGACATGGCGACGATTATGTGGCAGGATTGACGGGCGCAGTGGCTACAGCGTGCGCCCGACATCCTCTCCCCGCAAGTGCGCCAGAACCGGCAGCCATCCGGCAGCGCAATAGACCTTTCCGATTTCGACATTGCGATCCGTGGCGATCTCCGAACCGAAGCGCTGCACGAAGCCCGGCTTCGCCCGCCATTCTGTAAGACCACATGCTACGCCGCCTTCGCTCGCCGCGCCTTGTACAAACCCGGGAGCCCCAACGCCAGGACCACCACGTAGCCGGTCGCCTGAATTACCAGGATGAATGCCAGCGCCTTATCCTTGGGGATCCCGAACGGCACCAGGACCGAGACCGCCACGAACTGAAAGATTCCCACATAGCCGGGCGTCGAGGGCAGGGCACTGCCCAAGCCGAGGCCGGTCAGAAGCACCAGCGCGATCCGGAAGCTGATCTCGATGCCCAACGCCCGCGCGCCGATGACGGTCGCGCACGCGTCGGTGGTCCATATCACCACCGTGAGGAAGACAAATCCCGCGAACCTCCCCCAGTCGTGGAAAGCACGCAGGCCCAGCAGCACCTGGGCCGCCAGACGCAGTAGCGGAGGACGAAAGCGCGCCGGCAGCGGCAAGCGCTCGACGATCGATTCGAGAAGATGGCCGGTGTGCGGCAGCACCGTGATGGCGATGGCGCCGGCGGCGGCCCCGAGCGCCATGGTGCGGGAAAGGTCGGCCATCCATCGCGGCTTGGGATCGATCCCCAACAACGCCAGCGAACCGAACAGCACCAGGGCAATCACATCCATCAAGCGCTCGCTGATGGCTGTCGTGAGGACGTACGTCTTGCTGAGCGACGAACGGCTGCTGATGAGGACGCTGCGCAACACTTCGCCGGCGCGCGCGGGCAGGAAGTTGTTGCCCAGGTAGCCGGCCATGTTGGCCCAAAACACCGTGCCGATGCTGAACCTGCCTTCGGCGTTTAGCAGGATTCGCCAGCGCACGCCGCGCAGGAAGAAGGACAACACCTGTAGAGTGGCGACGCCCGCGACGTAGCTCCAATGGGCGGCGGCGATGGTCTGCCAAAACCGCGCCCACTCCACGCCGCGCACCGCGAAGTAGAGGGTGACGCCGGCGATCAGCGCCGAGAGGATCCACGACCACAGACCACGGCTGCGCGCGCCTGCCTCCGCGGGCGGAGCCGTCACCGGGCGGGCATTCCCTGGCCGGCCGGTTGTTCCACATCCATGAAGTAGTACGCGATCATGTGCAGCACGATGAGGTGGCTGTCCTCAATATGACCCATGTGCGGGTGCGACACCTGAATGTTGATTTCGGCCAGTGGGCCCAGCAGTCCGCCGTTGCGTCCGGTGAGGGCGATGGTGCGGCAGCCGATCGAGTTGGCGTACTCCATGGCGCGGAGCACGTTGGGCGAATTGCCGGAGCCGCTGATCGCCATGAAGACGTCGCCCGGCCGCGCGAAATTCTTCAACTGCTCGGCAAAAATGCACTCGTAATGGACATCGTTCGAGTACGCCGTAATAGTGGCGAGGTTATCGGTCAGGGCCATGATGCGGAAACGCGACGCGCGCTGGTAGCTGCCGCCTTTCACCATGTCGCATACGAAGTGGGAAGCTGTGGAAGCGCTGCCGCCATTGCCGCAGACAAAGATCTGGCGCTCTTCCCGGCGCGCCGCCATGAAGGCCTCGATCGTCTGCCCGACCTTCTCCAGGTCAACGGTTTCCATGGCCCGGAGGACCTCGCTTTTATACTGTTGCGGGAACGTTTCCACCATGCGTGTTATCATAACGCGTTCGCTCGACTCATCCGCTACGTATGGGCCAGCCTAAGACGCTCTCCCGGGCTGTACGCGATGTGGTTCGGGGGATGCGCGTCCACCAGTGGCTGAAAAATCTTCTCATCCTGGTGCCGGCCGCCACCTCGCACCGCATCCTCGAGCCGGAAGTTTTCCGGCTGGTCTTCCTGGCCTTCTTCAGCTTTTCTGTCTGCGCTTCGGCCGGCTACCTGATCAACGATCTGCTGGATCTGAAGGCCGACCGGCAGCATCCGGAGAAGTGTACCAGGCCCTTCGCGAGCGGCGCTCTCTCGCCGGTATTCGGCGCGCTAGTGGCGGCGATGCTGTTCCTCACGGCGGTCGGCTTCGGCAGCCTGATCTCGCGCCGCTACGTGCTTTACTTGTGCGGCTACCTGGCGCTTACCATCGCTTACAGCGTGGTCTTCAAAACGGTGCTGCTGGTCGACATCTTTCTGCTGGCGTTCTTCTACACGCTGCGCGTTTTCCTGGGCGGCGAAGCGGCGGGCGTAACGGTTTCGTTCTGGCTGGCGGCGTTCTCCACCTTTTTCTTTTTCAGCCTGGCGGTGGTCAAGCGCTTTACCGAGCTCCAGTTGCTGGTGAAACACGCGGGTGCTGCCGTCAAGCGGCGCGACTACCGTCCCGAAGATATCAGCATGCTGGGCATGTGGGGGACTGCCAGCGGAGTCGCGTCGATCGTGGTGCTGGCGCTCTACATCAACAGCGAAGAGGTCACGCGCCTCTACCATCATCCGGCGCTCCTCTGGCCGGTTTGCCTGCTGTTTCTTTTCTGGCTAAACCGCATCTGGATGTTGGCCAACCGCAACGCGCTCCCCTACGACCCCATCATTTTCGCCGTGAAGGACTGGCCCAGCTACGTGGTGGCGGCTTTCGTAGTGGCGTCGATTCTGCTCGCCATCTGACCCACCGGCCGCGGGACCGAGCGTGAATTCGAGGTACACACCGCCCGCCAGGAAGGGAACACGCTCGCCGAAGCGCTCGATCGCCTGCATCCACTGCGGCGGCTGGTCGACCGATGGCGGGACCAGGAACAGATGCCCTTTGCCGTCGAGACGCCATCCCTCGCGCGCGGCCATCCGGCGGAAGCGGCCCGGCCAGAAGTTCTGCTCGCCGTAACCGGTCGCCTGTTTGACGAAGGTGTAGAGGTTCTTGCAATTGGGCTCGATGGCGAGCCAGCGGCATGCGGGCGCGGCCAACCGGGCGGCGGCGCGCAGCGCTTCTTCGTAGGACGGCACGTGATGCAGCACGTCGTTAGAAAGCACCGCTCGCGGACTCTCTGCCAATGCATCCGCCTGTTCGAGCGTGCTGGCGAGATACCGCACGTTGGGCGCAGCGTTTTTTTGCGCATACTCGACGTAGCCAGCGATCGGCTCCACGCCGGCGAACCGCAGGGCGGGGAAGCGGGCACCCAGTCGATTGAGCAGCCAGCCAGTCCCGGAACCGATCTCGAGCACCAGCGAGTCCGCGGGACGTTGGTAGCAGTTGAGTCGCGCCGCGATGAATTCCTCGTGCCGCCGGTTCAACCAGCAATCGCGCAAGCGGTCATAACGCTCGGGATTGTCATCGTAGGTAGAGTTCAACGGCTGCATCGTCAGGCGGCCTGAATTCGGGCGCAGGCGAAGTAGGCCAGTCGCAAGGCCACATCCAGGCGGGTGGCGCGCAGAATCTGAAAGACGCGGCGAATCTGTGGTGTCTCGTCCGCGCCCAGCGCGCCTTTCAGGCGGTGCGGCACGGCAACGCTTTCCAGCCAGAAACTTTCGCAGCGGAACCCGGCGCTGTGGAACAGGGCGCGCAGCGACCGCGGGGTAAACAGGTTGACGTGGCCCTCCGCTGTGGGTAATTTGCGCGATCCGCGTACCAGATCGTTGACGCGGTAGCGGACCGGCAGGAACGATTCATTGGGCACTTCGAGGTAAATAAATCCGCCGGGTTTCAGGCGCGGCTTCAGCTCGGCAAGTGTGCCGCGCGGGTCGGGCAGGTGCTCGAGCACGTTATCGATGTTGATCCAATCGAACTTTTCTGCGGGGTCGAGTTCGGCGAGCGATCGGGCGGCCCGATAGCCGCGCTCCTCTAACCGCGCGCAGGCGCTCGGAGAAAGCTCGACCGCGGAAAGCCGCCACGCGGGCAGCGCCGTTCGCACCGCATCGAGCATGATGCCGCGCGACGCACCGAGATCCAGAAACGAGCCTTCGGGTGCGAAATTCCGCTCCCGTTGGAAGCGCGCGATGCGCGTCAGAAAGAGCGCTTGCTTGGCGGAGTCCTGTTCGGCAAAATGGCGGTAGCCTTCGATCACCTCGTAGGCATCGGGCATGTCCGATTCAGCGACTCGCGGGTTCTGATACATCATCCGGCAGGACGCGCAGCGCACGATCTGCATGAACGGGCGCTCCGACCGGTACAGCGTCCGCGGACGGTCCGCTCCGCACAACGGGCAACAGGCCGGTATGGGGCGCAGATCGACGTTCCGGGCGAGCGGCTCTAATGTGTTTTTCAAAATCCAACTCCTTGCAGGCGTAGTCATGAACGCAGGGGGCCACCTGGCCGAACCAGGTGCACGGCTGGCACTCGAGGTCGGCGCGCCGCACCATGCGGCTGCCGGGCGCGAGCGCCGCCCACTTGCTCTCGCGGCCGCTGGTGAACACTCCCGTCACCGGGACGCCGTAGTAGGACGCGATATGCAGGAATCCGCCATCCACGGTGAAAACTTCTTTCGAGCGCCGGATGACATCGCACAGGGCGCTGAAGTTTCCTTCGAACAGGTCCGCCTGTCCTGGGAAGCGCGCCAACAGGCGCCGGGCGAGCGGCCGGTCGGTCTCCGAGGAGGCGATCCGGAAGGGGGCGGTTCCGATCCACGAGCGGATGAACTCTGTCCACTCGTCTTCCGAAAAAGCGCGCGATTCCGATTGCAGGCCGCCCAATCCGACGATAGGTTTTTCGGTGGCAGCGGAAAGGCGCGGCCGCTCCGGCTCATCCGGAATGTTGTGCGCCACACCCAGCGCGGCCACCAGCAGCCGCTGAAATTCCATGGCTTCGTGCATGCGGTCGGGATCGTAGGGCACGCGGCGGTCGGCCCAACCGGCAGCGCGATTGGTCTGGAAACAGGTCAGCCGGGCGCCTCCCGCCGCAGCCAGCAGTGCGGTGGCTTGCGAGAGCCCGAAGAACTGCTCGGAGTTGATGACGGCGGTGAAGCGGCCGGCGAGTTTCCAGTGCTGCCGCAGGAGACCGTCGTCATAGCAGGCATACTCGAGGCCGAGGTGCCGGGCCCAGATGATCGAGCGCCGCTCGATCACCCAGAAGAATTCCTTGGGATCGTAGCCGAGCTGCTCGACCGCGATGCAGAGGACGATCAGATCGCCCATGCCACCCGGCCGAAGAATCAGCGGGCGCGGATCCGGATGGCGAAACCGGAGGCAGAGCGAGCCCAGCTTCGCCACCACCACGGCGGCGGGCCAAAGCCGGCTATCAAGCGCGCGGAGCGCAAGTGTATCCATGGCCGTCCCGAACCCTCAGTCTGGGGAGGGGCGCCTGGAAATGACAGATATGCAAAGGACAGGAGGCGGGTGTTAATCCCAGTTAGTATTTTGTCGAGGGGGTTGGCATGTTAGCATGGCTGCGACTCCTAAGATGAAGTTAGTAAACCGGTTTTGCAGTTTTCTCGACGCCCTGGCCGCCGTCATGGAAGCCAAGTCGGGATTCTGCGTGATCCTGGCCGCCTGGGTGTTCTTCGTGGTCACCGGAATTCGCGCGCAGCATCGGCTTTTCTGGTACGACGAACTGCTGACGGTCAAGATCTGTGCCCTCCCCACCTTCACCGATGTGTGGGCGGCGGTGCGGGCGGGCATGGACCTCAACCCGCCGCTCCAATTCCTGGCCGTGCGAGCGTCGCAGGGGCTATTTGGTTCCGGGCATTTGGCCACACGCCTACCGGTAATCATCGGCTTCCTGGTGATGAGTCTCTGCCTATTTTTGCTTCTGAGGCGGAGGATGCCGGTTTCGCTCGCGATCGCGGGGATGATCTTCCCGTGGCTGACCGAAGCCTATCGATTTGCGCTGGATGCACGGCCGTACGGCATCTTGCTCGGATGCGCCGGCGCGGCACTTCTCTGCTGGAGTCGAGCGGCCGAGGGTGGGCGGCGGGTGGTGTGGCTGGCAGGCCTGAGCCTCAGCCTGGCACTCGCCTTGTTGACGCATTGCTACGCCGTGCTGCTGGCTCTGCCGTTCCTGTCGGGAGAGATTGTGCGCCTGCGGGAGCGCAAACGGGCCGATTGGGGCATGTGGGCTGCTTTGGCAGCATCCGCTCTTCCGCTTGCGATCTATCCGGCAATGCTGGCGGCCAATGCGGCGCCACCAGTTCAACGGTCGTGGTTCTTTCATGTCACGCTCGGGACCGCCCCGGACACTTACCGGGAGATGCTCGAGCCGGCGTTCTGGCCGCTGGTCCTGGCAGTGCTGTTCCTCGTGACAGCCGGCCTCAGCTCCAAGCGGGCTTCATCCATGACTGAAGGATTCGCCATGCGCCCCTCCGAGCTGGCGGTAGTCATCGGGTACGCGGCTATTCCCGTATCGGCCGTGATGCTGTCGGCCGTCACGACGCACTCCTTCTCTTTACGCTATGGCTCGTGCGGCGTGATTGGAGTGGCCTGCCTGCTGGCGATGGCTGTGGCGCGCCAAGCGAATGCGGCGCGCAACGGCGCTGTGCTGGCGCTACTATTCCTTAGTTCCTTTGCCGCCGGTTTCGGGCAACAGCTCTGGACGGCGATCCATCCGGCCGAGGTTCATGCCTCGGGACCGGCTGAACTTCAGCCGGTGCGGGCGGATTCCGTTCCGGCCCACCCGCTGCTCTCCCATGCATCCGGCAATCAACTGCCGGTAGTGATCGCGAGTGGGCTGCAATTCCTCGAAATTGAGCACTACGGCGGCGATGCGCTGCTGGCGCGCACGTACTACCTGACGGATGTCGAGGCCTCGCTTAGGCGGACCGGCGCCGCCAGCTTCGACGCCACGTATCCCACGATGAAGCGCCTGTTCCACCTGCGGGCGAACGTCGTGCCTGTGGACGCATTTCTGGCTCAGCACCGGCAGTTTCTGTTGTACTCCTCCGGGTACGTCGTTGAGTGGCTGCAGCCGGAGCTGCTCGCGCGTGGATGGCAGGTGCGGCTGCTCGCAAAGCTGGGGGCAGCCGACATTACGGAAGTGACCAGGCCGCGGTAAGAAGGGTTGGGACTGGCAATGGGTACTCTCGAACTAGCAAAACGCCTGGTTTATAGCGTGCTCTGCGGTGGTGATTACGGGCGCTACATGGCCCTGCGCTCGGCAGCCGTCCGGGGCGCGGTACGATTTGACCTCTACGAGCGCTCTGCGATCCGTTTCGTCCGCTCGTATCTCCGGCCCGGAGACGTAGCCGTGGACGTGGGAGCGAACCTCGGGGCATACACCATCACCATGGCCGAGGCAGTTGGGCGGGCAGGCAAGGTCTGGGCGTTCGAACCGATGGCCGAAGCGTTCAGTCTGCTTCGGAGGAACACCGCGCGCTTCTCACAGGTGGAATTGCACCAGATAGCGCTTTCGAATCGCATCGAGACACTGGAGATTTCAGTGCCGTTCCTGTTCGGTGACGTTCCCGAGGTATCACTGGCAGGCATAGGGGTTACGGCTGGACGCGTCCAACGCCGCGCGATCTCGACCATGACGCTCGATGCCTACCAATCGGTGCTCGAGAGCTTGCGCTTCATAAAGGTCGATATCGAAGGCCACGAGCCGGCCTTCCTCCGAGGCGCGATTGAGACAATCAAACACTACCAGCCGCTCGTCCAGTTCGAAGCCAATACCCCAGAGGCGCTCGACGAAGTTCAGCATCTGGTTGCGGATTCGTTCCCGTCGTACGCTATACGACAACTGGATCCGGCCGGGACGCTTTTTGCGGTGAATGGGACGCTTACGGGAAACAATTTCTATTTGGTTCCGCCGCGATTCGCCCGGGGCGATGCTAGGCGGTAGAACTCCGGACCTTGGGAAGCCTACCCTCTAGCGGGTATCTCCCATCCGGAGTACGACTTGGTAAGCTTCAAGCAGCTTGACAGTGGGGGGAAGGTGGCGTCAGACTTTGATTTATAGCCCGCGCAGCCGGGTAGGAGGAGTTGGCGAGTGCATCTACGAACATTGGCGATACTCGGGATGGCGCTGCCAGTCTACGCGCAGTATGCCGGCCCGGCTATTCTGAGCCGCGGCGAAGCCCCCGCGGCTATGTCCGGACCGAATATCAGTTTCCGGCCGTTCGTCGAATTCGGCGGCGTTTATGACACCGGTCTGAGCGGCGTATTGCTGAAAGAAGGCACCGAGGACCTGGCGAATACCGCGAGTTACGGTATGACCCTCTCGGGCGGCGTGAGCGGCAGCCATCGCTGGCGTCACACTACGCTTGGCCTGGATTACCGCGCTTCCATTCAGCATTACGCGAAGCAGACCTATTACGACTCGACCAACCAATCGATGCTGCTGGGCATCACGCACCAGATTTCGCGGCATACGACCTTGACCCTGCGCGAAAGCGGCGGTATGTTCTCGCGCGACAACGGGTTGCTCGGGCTGTCCCAGACGGTGCCCTTCGATCCGTCCGCGAGCAATATTCCGAGCACCGACTTTTTCGACAACCGCACTATCTATCTTTCCTCGCAGGCCGACCTGTCTTACCAGAAAAGTGCGCGGCTTTCATTCAGTGCCGGCGGAGACACGTTCCTGGCGCGGCGCAGATCTTCGGCACTGTACGGCGTGCAGGGCGACACGGCCCGCGGCGACATCCAATACCGGATCTCCCGTCAGTCCACCGTCGGCGTCTCCTACAACTACACCCACTTCACATTCAACGGCCTTTTCAGCGGCACCGATTTCCACGCCGTTAATGCCACATATAGCGTCCGGATCAGCCGGAATTTCGAAATCTCCGTGTACGGAGGCATCCTGCGGGCGGAAACCAAGTTTGTTCAGAACGTGCCGGTGGATCCCATCATTACGGCGATTCTTGGAATCACCTCGTCGCCGTCGGTGATACATACGATCACGCGCATCCCCAATATCGGGGCGAGGCTCTCGCGGACGTATCGCCGCGGCGTGGTTTTCGTTTCCGGCGGCAACTCGATGACTCCCGGGAACGGTCTCTTCCTGACGTCGACGGTCACCAATATTTCCGGGGGCTACACTTACACCGGCCTCAGGCGGTGGAGCTTCTCCTCCGGCGCCGCTTACAACCGCGCGAACTCGATCGGGCACATTCTCGGTGGGTATTCCGATGTAACGGGATCTATCTCAATGTCGCGCCAGATCCAGCGAACGGTGCACTTGGTGGTCAGCTTCGACGCCCATCAGTACAACAGCCCGACCTATCAGAAGTACAACCGGCTGACGTACACGGCGCGCATCGGCATCGGATTCTCGCCGGGGGACGTGCCACTGCGCATCTGGTGAGCGCCTTTCTCGCGCCTGCGCCCGCAGCCTCCCTCCGATGAGCTCATCCTCCCAGGCACTGGCCGCTTCCTTTCGGGACCCCGCCGGCTGCCTCTTCGCGTACGGCGATCGCATTCTGCGGATGGTGACCCCGGCCGGACTGCCGGACCTCGCCCTGTTCCTGGAATCCCAGACGGCGCGGAAGCATCTGGCGGCCGGGTCGGTGACCGGCACGCGCTTGCTCGAAGACGCGGAGATGCAGGACCTTCTGGCGGATCCCCGCCTGCCCGAATCGTGCCGCCCGTTGGAGGGCGGAATCATCCTCGAGCACGAGCGCATTTCGTTTCCCAGCTTCCCTTGTGAGTGGCCTCCCGAGATGCTGCACGCCGCGGGAGTGCTGACGCTCGACCTGGCGGCCAGCCTGTTGAATGACGGTTTGGGTTTGAAAGACGCCACTCCTTACAACGTTCTCTTCCGCGGGCCGCAGCCGGTGTTTATCGACGTACTCTCCTTCGAACGTCGCGATCCGGGCGATTCCACCTGGCTGCCCTACGCGCAATTTGTGCGGACGTTTCTGCTGCCGCTGCTGGCCAACCGGTATTTCGGGATCGCGATCGATCAGATTCTGACCACGCGCCGCGACGGTCTCGAGCCGGAGGAAGTCTACCGCTGGCTGAAGCCGCTGCAGAAGATCCGGCCGCCGTTTCTCTCGCTGGTGTCGATGCCGAAATGGCTCGGGGCCAGGCACAAGCAGGACGACAACAGCATCTACCGGAAGCGGCCGTCGCAGGATCCGGAGCGCGCCCGCTTCGTTCTGGGCATGCTGCTGAAGGGCCTGCGGCGTACCCTCGGACGGCTGGCGCCGCCGGCGGGAAAGCAATCCACGTGGTCCGATTACATGACCTCGAACAACAATTACACGGCGGAGCACTTTGCGGCCAAGCAGTCCTTCGTGCGCCAGGCCGTGGAAGAGTTCCGGCCGAAGCGGGTGCTCGACGTGGGATGCAACACGGGCCATTTCAGCGCGATCGCGGCCCGCGCCGGAGCGGAAGTGGTGGCGCTCGATTACGACCCGGTGGTGCTTGGCGACGTGTGGCGCAATGCGCGCGCCGAACGGCTCAACATTTTGCCGTTGGCGGTAAACCTCACGCGTCCGACCCCCGGTATCGGATGGCGCAACCGGGAGAACGCATCGTTTCTCGATCGCGCCCGGGGCCACTTCGACGCCACGCTGATGTTAGCGGTGATCCACCACATGCTGGTCACCGAACGGGTGCCGCTGGTCGAGATCGTGGACCTGGCCGCGGAGCTGACGAACCGGATCCTGATTATCGAGTTTATTGCGCCGGATGATTCGATGTTTCGCCGGCTGACCCGCGGTCGTGAGGAACTGCACCGGAACCTGACGGCGGCGATGTTCGAATCGGTTTGCTCCCGCCGTTTCGAGATTGTCCGGACACAGCATCTGGAAGGTACGAGCCGATGGCTGTATTTGCTGGCTAAGAAGACTGGGTAGGTCGGCCCGATCAGGCAGCCAGGATGCTTGGCCTCTTACCCTAGTGCTTAGTGGCGAAGATGTACGAGCGGTACTTCCGATGCTGCGCTCCAGCCGCGCCGAACGTTACGATTTCGATTCGCTGAAAACCGATTTCGCCAAGAGTCCGGTATACCCATGCCGCGCTATAGCCAATGCTGGTCATGAAGGGACGTTGCCTGCCGAAACGAATCGCCATCCGCTGCACGGCATCCTTTGCGCCAATGTATTTCCTGTACGCCGTGTAAACGAGTTCAAACAGGGGCGGTGAAGCCGGCCAGTCGTGAATTGGCAAATGGATCATGATCGTCCCCCCTGTGGCCAACACGCGAAAAAGCTCACGGAAGTTTTGGGCGGCATCCTTCATTGTGGGGAAGTGCTGGAACACGTCCGTTGAGAACGCCGCCGATACAGAGTTATCTGTCAGCGGAATCGCGTGGCCATCCGTCAGATAGAACTCGGCGGCGCCAACGTGCCTCCTGGCATACTCGATCATCTCTGGCGAGACGTCCACCGCGTACACCTTAGCGAACGCCTGGGAGAGTTGCTTGGTTATGCGCCCGGCGCCGCAGCCGATCTCCAGGCACGATCCTGTGGATAGCCCATAGCGCCGCCAAAAGGGCTCCAGTTCTTCCCAAGAGCGCTTTCCGTGATCATAGAATTCCTCATCCGTCCACGG
Source organism: Bryobacteraceae bacterium (assembly GCA_041484525.1). Taxonomy (GTDB): domain Bacteria; phylum Acidobacteriota; class Terriglobia; order Bryobacterales; family Bryobacteraceae; genus JBGPHT01. The sequence continues at coordinate 14,186 of JBGPHT010000015.1, forward strand.
TGCTGCGCCCCGTTTGGATTTTCCTTCCCACGAAGAGACACCGTAGAGGGGGTCCACCTTTCCCCATGTTTGCCACTCAAGATTAGAGCGCATTAAGCCCTTCCCTATTTCCTCGCCAAGGCAGATCGCTGAATCCGTCAGCCATTTTCCAATTGTAGCTGCCTGCGTTGCTCTAGTGCCCGCCGGGACTATCCGCGGTCACTTTCGAAACGGCCGCGGGCGGGCGGCCGCCGGCGACGTAGCGCGGGATTACCCAATCCAGGAACTTGCTCGGGTCGCCCTGCTGGCCGGCGACGGCGGCTCGCACCAGGTTGTAAGCCTCGCGCGCGGTGATGTAGTGGAGAACGTAGCGTTGGCCGTCGTTGTAGCGCGACTCCATGTAGGTCAGTACACGGTCGAACGGCGCGCCCAGCACATCGTCGACGTCGATATCGGTGCTGGCCTCGTGGCCATGCACCTTGACGAACACCCATTCGGGCCGGCCTTCCACGTGGACGTTGGCGTCGATCCATGCATCCACGCGCTTCTCGCTCAGCGGAACGGCGTGATGCACGTCGCCGTCCTCGACGTCCCAGAAAAGATGTTTCGCATTCCGCGACGGTACGATCTGCAGCGGGCCCTCGAACAGCATGAGGTCCCCCACCGGTTCCTGTCCCACGCGCACGCGCGTGCCCTTGTCATAGGATTTGGGGCCATCGTCATCCGTGGCTTCAAAGATCGCGTTCGCCAGGGAAGGCTGCGCCGCCTGCCAGAGGGCGGGGAAAGTGAAATCCGCGAAGCAGCCCAGCTCGCGCAGAATCTTCAACTCGTGGTTGGCGCCGCACATGCCCGGGACGCTGTTATCGAGCGCCCAATTCCCGTGGATGAAGGCGAAGCGCGTGTCGCCCTGAACCGTCTTCAGAAAACCGTACCGCTGAAAATCGGCGATGGCGCGCGCGAACTTCGCCCGCGCTGAATCGTCGGTGTCATTGAAATGGTGGTAGTGAAGCTCCACTTCGCCGTAACCGCCCGCCACGAGATTCTTCAGAGCGGCCATGTTTTCCTCGTCCGGCTGCTCCCCGGGATAGAACCACGTGTGCTGCACGGGACGGCCGGCGCTGTCGCGATGGCGATCGGCAAGTTTCGGATACTCCTGCTCCCAGCGGTGCGTGCGATAGTGATGGCTGGCCGGCTCGAAATGGTCGGTGAAGTAGAAGAAGATATGCACCGGCCCCTGCGGCGTTTCTCGCGCGCGCATCGACTGGCGCAGGTAGTCCGGCAGCCAGATGTAATACATGCGGTTTTGGATCCGGTAACCGGCCGCGGCAGCGTAGATCGCCGCCACCGCCAGGATCAACCACGCGAGGCGGCGCATCAACAAAGATTGTAACCGTACGCGAGCGCCGATTTCGGTTTGCCCGGCTCGGCACTGTACGATAACATGGCCCAAGTGGGCTCAATCGTCCATTCTCGATCGGCCAGAACCTCTACGCTGCGATGCGCCTAGCCCACTCCGGAGCATTTGCGCTCGTTCTCGACGCTTCGCCGAAGGTGTGGACGAGTCTCGAAGAGTTTCATTTCCGGCTGCTGAAGGCATATAGGAATCGCGGCGTCCCGGCCGTGATCGTTTTCGCCAACCTGCCGCCCGACGAGTATGCGCAGCGGATGGCGACCAGCGGTGCGGCCATCGAAACCCTCAATTTTGCCAAAGGCAAGGGCCAGTATTACCGCGGGCTCGGTGAGCTTGTCCGCAAACATGGCATTACGACAGTACAGACTAGAGGCTTCAATTACTTTCACCCAATCTGGTGGATGTTACGCCTGCAAGGAGTTCGTCGCGTCATTTTCGTGGAGGGCAATAGCGGACTGCTGCGCGCGCGATCGTGGAAGAGGGTTTTGTTGCGAATGCGCGCCGGGGTCCTGACGTGGCCGGTGACGCACATCGTATCCATCTCGGACTTTGTGAAACGGCAGTTAGTCGAGCTCGGAATTCCGGAGCCGAAGATTCAACGCATTTATAACGGGGTGGACGCGGGGCGCTATCATCCCGATCCCTTGGTCCGGCGGGAGTGGCGCGAACAATACGGACTGAAGCCGGAAGAGGCCTTAATCTCGACCATTGCCTATCTACGCACGTTTAAGAATCCACAGGTCATGTTCGAGGCGTGCGGGATACTGGCTGCGCGCCGCTTCCCGTTCCGGTATTTCGTCGCCGGTACAGGCGACCTGGTGGAGCCAATGAAGCAACTCAGTCAAAAGCTGGGATTTGCCGACCGCATTCACTGGCTGGGAAACTTCGCCCGGACTGAGCGGCTATTGCAGGCCTCGGATGTTTTCATGCTTTCCTCGGTGGGGGAAGCGTTGGGAAACGCCTTCCTCGAGGCATCGGCGTGCGGCGTGCCGATCGTTGGCGCCGACAGCGGCGGCATTCCGGAGATCGTTGTGCCCGGCGAGACGGGGTTCCTCGCTTCGGCGACCGATCCTGCGGCGTTTGCCGACGGCATCCAGAAAATCATGAGCGACGAATCGCTGCGCGGACGCATGCCGGATCAGTGCGTGGCGCGCGCCCGAACGGTTTTCGATCTCGATCGTGCGGTGGCGAATTTCCTCGCAGTGTATGACGCGCTGCCGGCGGAGTAACCGCGATGAGGAACGATACACCGGTCATCCTCTCCGTTTTCGGGATCGATCCAAAATCCGTGAGCTGCACCGTGGAACTCATCCACGAGATTTCTCTCCAACTGGGCGAGCAGGGCTGGAAGAGCGTGATCTGCTATGCGCAGCCGCCCGTGGACGAAGTACGCCGCCACCTTGCGTTGCCCAATGTGACGTTGGAGGTGATGGCGCAACCGTGGATTGCGGGGCGCCAGCAGGCCATCACGTTCTGGCGTCTGCTGCGCCGCTATCGTCCGCGCATCGTGCATCTGCACTTCACCGGATTCGTGAACCCGTATTATTGGATGGCGCGGCTCAACGGCGTCCAGAGCATTTTTTTCACCGACCACAGCTCGCGGCCGGAAGGGCATGTTCCCAGGCGCGCGCCGCTGTGGAAACGCTGCGCGGTGCGGATTATCAACGCGCCGCTCGATCGCGTGTTTTCCATCAGTAACTTCAGTTACAGGAGCATTGTTACTCTGGATATCTTCCCCAAAGAGCGCTTTCAGATAATGTACAACGGCACTCCTTTGATATCCCGGCCGATTCCCGGCGAAGAAGAGCAACGGCAATTCCGGCTGCAATACGGGATTCCCGAAGGCCGCTCGATCGTCATGCAGGTGAGCTGGGTGATCCCGGAAAAGGGTGTGCAGGATCTGGTGGAAGCGGCGCGCCTGGTGCTCGCCGAGCGCCCCGGCACGCACTTCGTGGTCGCCGGTGACGGCGCGTTCCGCGAGCAGTACACGAAATGGGTAGCGGAATTGGGGATCGGCGGCCATTTCACGTTCACCGGTACGATTGCGGGCGCGGGCGCGCTCGCTCCCGCGTATGCCTCGGCCGCCGTCGTGTGCCAGCTTTCGCGTTGGCAGGAGGGCTTCGGCGTAACCATCATCGAGGCTATGAGCTGCGGCAGACCGATCGTGGCCACGCGCATGGGCGGCATCCCGGAAGTCGTGGCGGAAAACGAAACCGGCTTTCTGGTGCCGCCGGCCTCACCGGCCATCGTGGCTGCGAAGTTGCTCGAACTGCTCAACGACCCAGCGCTTGCCGAAAAGCTGGGCCAAGCCGGCCGCCGGCGCGTCGAGGAGAAGTTCAGCCTGACCCTCAACGTCGCAGAGTGCCTCGACGCTTACGGCATCGCTCAGAGCGTGAAGCCGGACTTGCGCGCGTCGTTGTAGAACATCTTCACGGTGTCCAGAGAATACTCCGCCAGGTCCTTGCCGACCAGGTCGAGCTTCTTCAGTACGTCCGGCGTCACCGTGATGATGTGGCAGCCGATATCGTCCGCCTGAATGACGTTCAACAACTCGCGCGGACTCGCCCAGATGAGCTCGAGACCGGGATAGCTTTCAACCATCTCGACGGCCGCCATCATGAGCGGCAGCGGATCGCGGCCGGTATCCGCGATGCGGCCGGCGAACACTGAGACATAGGCCGGCGCGCCGCCGCCGAGCGCCCGCACCACGTCCCGCACCTGCGCCAACGTCAGGATCGCGGTGACATTCAGCTTCACGCCCGCATGCGACAGCCGGCAGATCAGGTCGAGCGCCGGCTCCCGCCTGGTGTTGGTAACGGGTATTTTTACATACACGTTTTCCCCCCAGGATTTGATGATGTGGGCCTGCCGCTCCATTTCGTCGAACTCGTCGGCGAATACCTCGAAGGAAATCGACCGGTCGCTGATGCAGCCGAGAATGTCGCGCGCGAAAGATTCGTAATCGCGGATTCCCGCTTTGTTCATCAGCGTTGGATTGGTTGTAAAACCCTTGATCCAAGGCTTGCTGTACAGTTCCAGCATGGCCGCCTTATCGGCGCCGTCGGCAAAGATCTTGACTGCGAGATCATCCACAGAGCGGTAGCTTTTCATGCGAGTGATGTCCCCCGATGGGCTCTATGCCCTACGTAAATGATAGGGCAAAAGCGGAACCGTTTGCCTGTGGCCGGCCTGATTTTGCGAAAGAACGGCCGTCCCCTGAAAGTCGAAGTGCCACCGGACCTCGCGCAGACAGGCCTCGCAGATTACCCGGTGCCGGCGCGTTTTGTCTTCCGTGTAAAACATCAGGAAACCGCCGCCGCCGGCGCCGATCAGCTTGCCGCCGAGGGCGCCGTTCCGGCGCGCCGTTGCGTATATATCGTCGATGCGCGAATTGCTCATTCCCTGCGAGCGGTTTTTCTTGTGCTCCCAGTGCACGTGCATCAGCTCCGCGAAGCCCCGCAGGTCGCCGCTCTCGAACGCGGCCTTGCTCTCGCGCCCGATCTGTTTCACGAAGTGCAGGTTGTCGATCATGCTTGGGTCCTTATCGCGGCTGCGCGAATCCTGGTCCTTCAGTATCCCGGAAGCGGAGCGCGTAAAGCCGGTAAAGAACAGGATCAGGTTGTCTTCCAGATTGTGCAGCGTCTCGCCGCTCAACCGCAGCGGCTGCACATCCACCGTGCCATCGGGGTGGAACTCGAAAGCCGTGATGCCGCCGAACGCCGCGATGTATTGGTCCTGCTTGCCGATCGGCTCATGCAGGATATCGATCTCGATGTGGCAGGCCTGCTCCGCCAGCTCACGCTGCGAAATGTGCCGGTTCTCGTGCATGTGCAGCGCGCGCAGCAGCGCAGTGGTGAAGCTGCCCGAAGAACCGAGCCCGGTGCCTGACGGAATGTCGGCGAGGCTGGTGATTTCGATGTGCGGCCGCTCGGGCGCCAGCAGCTTCAACGCGGCGTGGAAGATGGGGTGCTGGATCTCCTCCGGCTTGTGCACCAGCTCCTGTTTCGAATACTTGAGGATGATCTCTTCCTGGAAAGCTTCGTGCAGCGTGATGTAGACGTACTTATTGATGGCCGCCGAAATGACGAAGCCGCCGTGCTCGCGGTAGTAGGACGGCAGATCGGTGCCGCCGCCGCCGAGCGAGATGCGTAACGGACTGCGCGTGATGATCATAATGAGGCAGCAAGAATCCAGGCCGCGGCAGCCGCCAGCGTCGAGGCGCGGAAGTCGGGCTGGTTGTCCGGCCCGCGCTCGCGATATTGGCGGTCAATCAGAATGGTGCGGCATCCCGCCGAGGCGCCGGCATCGACATCGCGCCAGCGGTCGCCCACCATAAAACTGCGGCTCAGATCGATTCCGTAATCGGATGCCGCCTCGATCAGCATGCCGGGCTTCGGCTTACGGCAGCCGCAGGCATCGCCGTCGTTATGGCAGCAGACGCGCACATCGTCGACTGGCAACTCGGCGCGAACGTTCCGGTGGATGGCGTCCAGGTCCTCGCGCGCCAGCGTGCCGCGTCCTACGTCCGGTTGATTGGTCACCACGATCAGGAGGAACCCCGCCGCCTTCAATCGATCGAGCGCCTCGCGGGCTCCACCTGAGACGCGGAAATCCGCGGCTGGCGGCGGATAGGGCTTGCCATCCCGCACCACCGGCTCGTTGAGCACGCCATCGCGATCCAGGAATACGGCGCGGGCGCCCGTCACCGCACCGATTCCCATTTCGTTTCCGCGATCTTGAGCGCCGGATGCGTCACCAAAAGGTGCCAGATCACGGCCTGAAACGCCTCCGCGTGCGGGGTCACGTGTTGCGGATTGACAGTGGGCACCACCACACAGGCGTCCGCCGCCTGCTTCGTATAACCGCCGTCGCGGCCTACGATCCCTGCCACCTTGGCGCCCGCCGCCTTGGCCGTTTTGATGGCGGCCACCAGGTTCGGGCTGACGCCCTTTTCGAGGTTGCCGCCTCCCACCGAGAAGACGAGCACCGCATCCGACGGGCGAATCCGGCTGCCGCGCAGCCACGTTTCGAACACCGTCGCCCAGCCCTCATCATTGGTTCGCGCCGTCAGCTCCGAGACGTTGTCAGTGGGAGCATACGCTTCCATCCCGCAGATTTTGCGGAAGTCGTTCACGGCGTGCGAGGCGTTGGCAGCGCTGCCTCCGACACCCAGAATGAAGAGACGGCCGCCCTGCGCGCGGCAGTCCGCCAGCAGCGAAGCCACCGCTTCCACGGACGCGATATCGATGCGCTTCAGAATCTCGCCGGCTTCCGCCAGGAATTCTTCGCTGAATGTCATCGGCTGAGAAAATCCCCCAATTCCCGAATCCCTTCGTGGGAACCGATTTCGTAAAACCGCTGGTTGGCTTCCCACGCCGCCAGTTCGCCGCGCTGCAACAAATCCTGATAGAGGACGGCCAGATCCAACGGGCGGTCTTCCGGAACGGCATCGAACGCGGCCCGCCGAAAAGCGCCTAACCCGTAGTCAATGTGGCACATCCGGGGCGTCCGATCCACCTTATTGTACGCCAGTATCCGGCCCGCGGAATACTCTACATTGCTGGTATCCCACTGGCCATCATTGCGAAACACGCTCATGAATCCTAGCTTTTCCGAATTCAGAAAGGCGTGCTCCGCCGCCGGATAATCGCACGGCAAATAGGCATCGCCATAGACAACTAGGAAGGCCTCTCCGAGCAGCGGCAGGGCGCGGCGGAGGGCGCCACCGGTGCCGAGCGGTTCCGCGCCGTCGAAGGAATAATCGAGATCGAGACCGAAGGCGCTGCCGTCGCCCGCATACGCGCGGATCTGCTCGCCCAGGAAGCCGGCGCAGAGCACCACGCGCTCGATGCCGTTGGCGCGCAGCAGCCGGAGTTGATGCGCCAAGAAAGGCTCGCCATTGATTTCGATTAGCGACTTGGGGATGGTTTCGGTCAAGGGTCGCAGGCGCTTTGCCAGCCCGCCGGCCAGAATCGCGATGGGTAGCATGGGTTAGACGAGTATCAGGAGGCCGGATCGAGCAGCTTGCGCGTATGGGAGCTGCAACAAATCGCCAGTATACCGCAGCACCATTGGCAGACAGCGACCGCGCGCACGAGGCAAGCTTCGAGCAGAGGAATTGTTATATTGTTATGGTTCAGGTGGCGTCTCGCGACTGGTAGCCACCTGGTTGCATCCTGATAGGACTTCTTTATTGCGACACCGCTTACTGGATTTGCTCGCCTGCCCGAAATGCGGCGGCTTCCCTCTGGAACTTACGGTATTGGAAACCGAATCGGACGCTCCGCCGCGAGTGTCGGGAGTCCGGTGCTCGTCCTGGTGCGCCTGGCAGAAGGAAGCACCGGAGGGAAAGGCGAGGCCGTGTTCGGAATGCTACGCCATCGAGATCACGGCGGCGATCCTGCATTGTAAGGGATGCGCGGCCGAGTATCCCGTAATCGACGGCGTCCCGCGGTTCATTCCTGACGTGGACCAGGATTTTCCGGAGTTCTTTCGCCGCTACGCGGATCGATTTCGCAACGCGAAGCCGGTCGACGCGCACGATTTCCGCCAACTGCACTCCGAGACCAGGCAGAGTTTCGGATTCCAGTGGCTGCGCTTCAAGGTCACCGACCACAAGGAAAACCAGGAACACTTTTTCCGGCGGCTCGACATCACTCCCGCCGGCATGAAGGGCAAGATATTCTTTGAAGCCGGCTGCGGCATGGGGCGGTACTTACAAGTGATTGGAGACGAGCCCACGGCCGAAGCGGTGGGGCTCGATCTGAGCCTGGCGGTGAATCGAGCGCGCGCCGAGAACCGGCAGAATCCGTTTATCCACGTGATCCAGGGCAACATCATGGAGCTGCCGCTGCGTGCGCAAACGATCGACTACGTGTACAGCATCGGGGTGCTTCACCATACGCCCGACACGCGGCAGGCATTCCAGAGCATCGTGCGGCTGGTCAAGCCGGGCGGCAGCGTCAGCATCTGGGTGTACCACGTGTGGCGCCATTCGGGCGTGCACGGCCTGCAGGCGCTGCATGCTACGTTGAAGGGCCGGATCACGGACGGCGTGCGCGCGATCACGACGCGGCTGCCGTTCCGAGTCCTGAATGCTCTCTGCTACGTAGCGGTGCCGGGCGGTTGGCTGCAGCGCAAGATCACAGATTCGCCCGCGCCCATCCGCGCCCTCTTTTCGCCGCTCACGCTGCTGAATCTCTCGATGCACGACCGCTGGGAAGTGCGCGTGCTCGATACCTTCGACTGGTACTCGCCGCGCTACCAGTGGAAGCACACGGTGCCCGAGGTGGAGGGCTGGTTCCGCGACGCCGGCCTGGCCGACATCACGACCCACGGCTTCCCGGTGAGCGTAAGGGGAACGCGGCGCTAGTTAGTTAGAAAACATATATTCACCGCCGAGACGCCGAGACCGCGGAGAAGCAAAGTGAAGAATAAGATCTGGAGTTGCTTCTCAGCGATCTCGGCGTCTCGGCGGTGAATATGTTTTCACGCCAGTTCACCCCACCGCAGCAGGCACCCGGCTCGACTTTTCCAGGTCCTCGAACCACAGCTCCAGCATCAGGAGATCCCACAGTGGACGGCTGTTGTCGCGGCGGCCGCTTTGATGCTCGGTGAGCAGGTGGCGCACGAATTCGGGCGACACCATATCCCGGTTCAGGAATGCCTGCGAGGTCAGGTGATCCCAAAGGAACGCGCGCAGCTCGCCGCGAAACCAGGCGGCTACGGGGACGCCGAAGCCCATCTTGCCGCGGTTCAGCAGCGGCGGCGGCAGCCGGTCGCCGATCGCCTGCAACAGGATTCTTTTTCCCTTGCCGTCGCGTAGTTTCCAATGGTGCGGCCAGGACGCCACCAGCTCCGCTAACTCGTGGTCGAGCAGCGGGCAGCGCACTTCGAGCGATGCCGCCATCGACATGCGGTCCACCTTCACCAGCATGTCGCCTGTCAGGTTCGCCGTGGCTTCGAAATACATGGCCTGCGTCAGCGCTTCCGGATCGCCCGGCAGCAGGCATTCGGCAAATGCCCGCGTCAGAAAGCCGGCGTCGGCGGGCGCCATCCATTCCGGCTGCAGCAGGGCGCGCCGCAAAAAGTAGGGCCGGTAATTGAACTCGAAGTACCGCTCAAGCGACGACGGGCGGCTGATCATCCGCATGTAGTTCTTCCCGTAGGTGCGATACGGCAGGCGCTCCGCCACCCACCCGAGCAGCCGCCGCAGCGCCTGGGGCGTGCGATCGTAACCCGCGAGACTTTGCAGCTTGACGAAGCTGTCGTACCCGGCGAACAGTTCGTCGCCGCCATCGCCGGAGAGCGCCACCTTCACGGACCGTGCCGTAAATTCCGAAACTATGTAGGTCGGGATGGCGGAGGAGTCGGCGAAGGGCTCGCCGAAATGCCGCACCAGTTTTTGCACCAGGTCGAGCGAATTCGGGCGCACGACGATCTCGTGATGGTCGGTGCCGTATTGCTTCGCCACCATCGAGGCGTAATGCAGTTCGTTGAACGCCGCCTCTTCAAAACCGATGGAGAAAGTTTTGATCGGCTCGCGCGATTGCAGCGCCATCGATGCCACCACCGAGCTCGAATCGATGCCGCCGCTGAGGAATGCGCCCAGCGGCACGTCTGCGATCATCCGGATGCGCACGCATTCGTCGAACTTTTCGCGCAGTTGGGCCGCCGCGTCGGCTTCGGTCAGTCGCGGATCTCCACCCGCGCCCGGCTCGGGCAGCCGCCAGTAGCGACCTTTGCGAACCGTGCCGCCGGGTCCGTATTCCAGCCAGCCGCCGGGCTCGAGCTTGCGGATCGCGCGGAACGCGCTCAGCGGCTCGGGGATGTAGGAGAACTGGAAGTAGAGCCGGAGCGCGTCGGGATCGACCTCGAGCGGCACGCCCGCCTGCCGCAGCGCCGACAGCTCGCTCGCAAACCAGATTCCCTCGGGTAGGACGGCGTAGTACAGCGGCTTCTTCCCGAAACGGTCACGCGCCAGCAGCAGCGTCTGCCGGCTCGCGTCCCAAATCGCGAAGGCGAACATGCCCCGCAGGCGCGCGAGCCCGTCCACGCCTTCCTCTTCGTACAGATGGACCAGCGTCTCGGTGTCGCTGTTGGTTTGAAAGCGGTGGCCGCGGGAGATCAGGTCGCTGCGGAGTTTCTGATAGTCGTAAATCTCGCCATTGAATACCACCCAGACGGTGCCGTCTTCGTTCGAGATGGGTTGGTGGCCGGTACTCAGGTCGATGATGCTGAGCCGGCGCATGCCGATCGAGCAGGGGCCTTCGGTATGGTAGCCCTCATCGTCCGGTCCGCGGTGGCGGATCTGGTCGCACATGGCTTGTACGACCACTTGTTCCGCGGCGCCCTGGCGCAACACATATCCGGCTATCCCGCACATACGTGGAAGGCGTGACCGCGGCGCCCGCTGCTAGGTGATCGCAACCAGCGACCGCTTTTCGGCGTCGGTGCAGCGCTCTTCGCGGCAGCAGCCGGACTCCCATAGCTTCGGACGATTCTCCCAGATTTCGCGGATCGGCTTCTCCTTGACGTTGCCCACGGGCTTGGCGCCGGTGCACACCGTGACGTCGCCGTTGGCCTGAAATTGCAGCGTGGTCAGGGCCGCGCACGTGGCGTGCTTTTCGTGCGCCATGTGCGATTGCGTCAGGATCCGCAGCGTATCCGGATTCCGGAAATAAGGGATCATGGCCTCGAGTTGCGCGAAGCTGTTGTCGATGTGCAGCCCCTGGCGCTTGAGGCGGATCAACTCCTCCACCGCCGCAATCGCGCGCGCCGTGTCCTTCGGCCAGTTTTCGCTATGCTCGAACCACCGCGTATCGTCCGGGGTGTTGTAGTTCTGCTCGATCGGCTGATAGAAAATATGCATGCCGTCGCGCGAGGCGAATTCCGCCAGCTTCGGGACATCGTCCAGGTTGTGCGACATGATCACGGTCTTCAGGCGGATCACGTACTTCAAGTTCTTTTCCTGGCGGACACGCTGCAGCGTTTCGATGGTTAGGTTGGTGAGTTCGAAGAAATCTTCCTTGCCGCGGACTTTACTGTGCGTGGCGCCCAGGCCATCCACCGAGATGGTGACGCGCGAGGGCTGCGCCAGCGCCAGTTTCTCGATCTTGGTCTGGTCTTTCCAATAGCCGTGCGTCAGGATCTCCTGGAAAAAGCCCAGGGCGGAGCCAAACGCAACCAGGTCGATGGTGTACGGCTTCAACAGTGCTTCTCCGCCGCTGAACCCGACATGCACCGGCCCCAGCCAGGTACGCAGGTCCGTGAGAACCGTCTTCAACTGCTCGAGAGTCGGCCCGTCTTCTTTGCCCTTGTTCTTCCAGATGTCGCAATGCACGCAGCGGGCGTTGCACAGCTCGGTCAGCAGGAAAACGATCGAGGTCGGCCGGCAATGAGATGCCAACCGTCCTCCCGCAAAATTACGGAGACGGTAGTTCACGCCCTCATAAACGTGCCGGTACGTATCTGCAAACACCTGTTATCTTCCCCCGAGGCCGCCCTTTCCGCAGGCGTGTACTCCACCTGATGGTATCTGATTCACCCTGGTCATTCAATGGGTGCAAGGTAAGGGGTTATGGTACTCCGTACGATGTCATCCAACAGTTAATGTGAATCCCGCCGTTCGGTTAAGGTTCGCGGCGCATGGCACAATAGAGCAGAGCACGCCGCATGTGTGGAATCACCGGCTTCGTATCCCGAAACCCGATTTCCGAACCAGACAGCCTGGTGGAGCGGATGGCCGCCGTGATCCACCATCGCGGCCCGGATGCCACCAGTTTTTACCGTGACTCCCATGCCCAACTGGGGCACCTGCGCCTGAGCATCATCGACCTCGCCACCGGCCAGCAGCCGATGTGCAACGAGACCGGCGACCTGTGGATCATCTACAACGGCGAGATCTTCAATCATGCCGACCTGCGCGGCGATCTGGAAGGCGCCGGCCACCGCTACAAGACCCACTGCGACACCGAAACCATCCTGCACTCTTACGAGCAGTACGGCCGGAAGTGCGTCGAGCGCTATCGCGGTATGTTTGCGTTCGCTATCTGGGATCCGCGCCGCCAGACTCTCTTCTGCGCGCGCGATCGCCTGGGAATCAAGCCGTTTTACTACTACTGGAACGGGTCGGTCTTCGTCTTCGCCTCCGAGATCAAGGCCATCCTCGAGCACCCCGCGGTTTCGGCGTCCTTCGACGAATCGCTGCTTTCTGAATACTTGGCATTCGGATATATCAGCGGCGAGCGGACGCTGTTCTCCGGCATCCGCAAGCTGCTGCCCGGTCATACGCTGACGCTCACGCCTGAATCGCTCGAGATCGAGCCCTATTGGGACGTGCCGCGCGACGCGCCCGCCGAAACACGCCCCGACGAGGAGTGGATCGCCGAGTGCCGCGAGCGCCTCGAGCAGACCGTCCGCATGCGCCTGATGAGCGATGTTCCGCTCGGCATGTTCCTGAGCGGCGGCGTGGATTCGAGCGCCATCGCCGCTCTGATGAAGCGCATGGTCACGGGCCCGGTCAAGACCTTCGCCGTGGGTTACGCCGAAGCCGAGTACAGCGAACTCGGCTACGCGCGCCAGGTCGCCCAAAGCATTGGCACCGACCATCACGAGGTGCGGGTGAGCATGGAGGATTTCTTCAACGCCCTGCCCACGCTGGTATGGCATGAAGACGAGCCGATCGCCTGGCCCTCGAGTGTTTCGCTGTACTTCGTTTCCCGGCTGGCGTCGCAACAGGTAAAGGTGGTGCTCACCGGCGAAGGCAGCGACGAGCTTTTCGCGGGCTACAGCCGGTACCGCTTTTACGAAATGAACCAGGCGGGCCTGCGGTATTACAAGCTGCTGCCCGGCCCCCTGCGGCGCTTCATCCGCGCGCGTGTGGAGGATTCGCGGCTGCTCTCGGGCGCCGTGCGTCGCAAACTGCAGCACTCCTTCGTGGGCCGCGGCGAGACGCTCGAATCGCTCTACCTGGACAATTTCTACTCCGCATTTTCCGCCGCCGGGCAGCATCAACTCCTGCTCCCCGGCGCACCCCACGCGGGAACTTACGATGGCTATCTGGGGTATTGGAATTCGGCCGCGAATCTCCCAGTGCTGCAGCGTCTGCTGTACACCGACCAGAAGACGTACCTCGTCGAACTGCTGATGAAGCAGGACCAGATGAGCATGGCCTGCTCGATTGAGAGCCGCGTCCCGTTCCTCGACCACCCCTTCGTGGAGTTTGCCGCGCGCGTCCCCCGGCACATGAAGATCCGCAACGGCGAGGCGAAGTACATTCTGAAGCGGGCGGTGGAGGATGTGCTGCCGCGCGACATCATCTACCGCACCAAGATGGGATTCCCCACGCCGTTGCGGCAGTGGCTGCGGGATCCGCGCGCCGACCGGCTGCTGGAGCTCCTGAGCGACCCGGATGGCCTGCTGGCAGCCTATCTGGACGGCCGGCAACTGGAGTCCTTGATCGAGAAGCACAAGTCCGGTTCAGTGGACGCTACCGACCGCATCTGGCGGCTGTTGAACTTGCAAGTGTGGGGCGACCTCTTCTTCACCGGCCGCCGCGAGCAGCGGCTGGAAGGTCTGATGGCGGTGGCGTATCGAGCGTGAAAGGCGACGTGAGGGAGAGAGCGCCCCACGAGGCCGTTTTGAGCGCACGTCGAATTGACCTACTCGTATTACAATTAAGGAGTTTCCGGATGACATGCTGTCTGAGTGATGGTCGCCTCGCATTCTCGCTGAAGAAGTGCGGCAAACCATTGGCCCGGCCTTCATTGAATGCCTAGACTTGCCTTCAAGCCCGATTCCAGTTTCTTCCGAAAGATCGCGATTGGTGCAATTGGCACACGTGCGATAACCGCTGAGCTGGGCCAGTTTGGCCACCATATCGCTGAACTTGAACGAGGGTCGCTCGATACGAAGTTGTGGAAGGACGTTAAACGTAAGCGCGTCCGTATCCCCGATCTGGTCTGCGTCTCGTGCGGACTTCGCATTGAAAGCCGAGCGAAAACAAGAACTGAACTCACGATGTCGCACAGTCCGAACGAACAGGTACGGGCCTGGGATTTCGGCATGGTCGATTACATCGCGTTTCCGATCTGTCAGACCTTCGGGGAGAAGTACTGGAGCGCCGGGCACTTGGGGCACGCTTCCTCTTATTGGCACGAACGGAATTGGATCAAGTGGGAAGTAAGCGGAAGAATCAACTACTTCCAAGTGGCGGCTTTTCGAGCGACGCCGCATGCAAGAATCGCGACGAAGGGTGTTACTGAAGGCTCTGAGACTAGCATCGGCTGGAACGCCATGTTCTCGACGAGGTCCGGTACTATTGATGCTGCCGGTAGCGGGAGGATCACCATTCGCCGGGGCTCTGATGGCCACCGTAACACGCGTACTGTTCCTGCCGGCTTACAACTCTTCGTCTCCGCGGGCGAGGCAGTCGAGGAGAGTCAAGTTGTCGCTGCCGTTGTATCTCCTGTTCCGCGTAGTGCCCTAGCGTGTCCGCGAAGGATGCCGGCCAACCACATCAGCATTCTCCTGGCATCACGTGAGAGGACGCAGAGGTTCGCTGGTGTTAAGCTCGCCCGGCTCAGGGCCGAGCCAATGTACCGATCTGCAGTGGAAAGCCTCGCTTTCGACAGCGAAGAAGATGTTTACATTCGTCTCGAAGGCGCCTCATATCTGGCTTCCGTGTGTGGACTCTCGGCCCGTGAGCTTTTCCGTCCTTATCTTTCCAGCGTCGATGACCGAACGCAACTTGAGGCCGTGAGTGCTCTCGGGGAGACGGCCGCAACAGAAGCCGTGGAACTCCTCAGTGAGATTCTTGATGACGCAACTCAGCCATACTTCGTGCGTAGCGCGGCGGCGTGGTGCCTTGGCCGGCAGGGCACCGAAGAAGCCACGGCGCGCCTTGTTCGCGCCTTCTCGGATGTTGACCGCAAGATCCGAGAGGAAGCTCTCGAAGGGCTGGTTTCTGTGGGCGGCGCAGCCACGCACGTGCTGCTTGCCGGTTTGCGCGAAATGAATGAAGATATCGTTGCAGGGTGTGCAGAGGCGCTGCGGCGGCAGCCGCTTCCTCCGGAGATCCTTTCCCGCATCAACGAGGATCTCCACGCGCCCCAGCCGTCGAAATGGGTTGCGTGGCTCGCCGGTTTTCTTCCGCGTGATGCGACCACCGCCGCAATCGCAGAACTACAGAACACCGCCCCTCAGCTTCATTACGCGATTAGCTTGCTTTGGTCTTTCATAGATAGTTGGATCTCCCGACGGTGGGAGCTAAATCCTGGCGCAACTTTCCCTGAGAGCGATGAGGCATATGAAGTTTAGTTTTGACCCCTCTACCGTCGTGTACCGTACAGAGTACGGAATGCAGCTCGCGGGCGACAGCAAGGACGTCATTACATCCCTTCCAGACAGTTGCGTGGATCTACTAATCACCAGCCCGCCTTTCGCGCTCCTGCGTCAAAAGAGCTACGGCAACGAAAAGCAGGACGCCTATGTCGCGTGGCTGAGCGATTTCGGTAAAGCCGCGATGCGCGTGTTGAAGGACAGCGGTAGCTTCGTGCTTGATCTTGGGGGAGCATATCAACGCGGAAGACCTGTTCGCTCGTTGTACAACTTTCGGGTGCTCTTACAGTTCTGTGATGAACTTGGCTACGAATTAGCTGAGGAATTCTTCTGGTACAACCCCGCCAAGCTACCGTCTCCGATTGAGTGGGTAAACAAACGCAAGATTCGAGTGAAGGACGCAGTTAACACTGTTTGGTGGCTTTCAAAAACAGCCACGCCGAAGGCGGACGTGACGAAAGTTCTCGTCCCGTACTCCGAGAGAATGAAGACTCTGCTCAAGGACCCCGGAAAATTCTATCGTCCAAAGGAACGCCCCTCTGGGCACGATATCGCTGATTCATTCGGAAGGAACAATGACGGAGCCATTCCATCGAATCTACTTCAGATCCCAAATACCGATAGCAATTCGCACTACCTGAGAATCTGCAAGAGCCTCGGCGAGGAGAGCCATCCCGCTAGATTTCCGGCGGACCTGCCACGGTTCTTTATCAAGTTCCTCACAGACCCTGGCGATGTCGTGATCGATATTTTTTCCGGCTCGAATACAACCGGCTACGTTGCCGAAGAACTTCGACGGCGATGGATCGGTATTGAACTTGATCGGTCGTATGCTGTTCTCTCAGGCATCCGCTTTATGGACAATGCGCCGGTGCCGGCGATCCAAAAAGCACTTGCTGAAATGCGGCGAGGCACTACCCTGGATCTATCTGGCGGCTCCGAGGGCCGTCGGCAAGCTGAACTCAGTTTTCAACCACACACGTAGAGTAGCAGTCGGCGAGTAAACGGTCGTAGGCTCCAAATCCGTCCCACAGATGCCGTGGTGTGAGCCGCGGCCAAGTAGAAAGTTCCGGTTCGACGTGTCATCACTTGAAGAACGGCCGTCAGGCGGGCACACTGGAAGCGTGAAGCCGATCCGCCAGACACCCTCCAATCGGACTCGCGGCTCCGCGGCGCACGTATGAACGCGCCCCTGCCGGTGCTCCTGATGGCGCGGACGCTCGACCTCGGCGGCACCGAGCGGCAGATGACGCAGATTGCCCTGACGCTCGACCGCTCGCGCTTTGAGCCCCATGTGGCCTGCTTTCACGCCGATGGATTGCGCGGCGAGGAATTGCGCGCCGCGGGCGTCCCCATCGTCGAGCTTCCGGTGCGCTCGTTTCGCGGGCCTTCGGCTCTTCACGGCGCCGTCCTGCTAGGTCGCTACCTGCGCCGCCACAGCATCCCACTCGTCCATACCTTCGACGTTCCGATGAACGTCTTCGGCGTCCCCGCGGCGCGGCTCTGGGGCACGCCGTATGTTCTCTCGAGTCAGCGCGCCCATCGCCATCTGACGCCCGGCACGATGCGCCATCTGCTCCGCCTCACGGACCGAATGGTGGATGCCATCGTCGTGAACTCGGAATCCGTAGCGCGCGAAATGACGGAAGAAGACCGCACCCCTCCGAGCCTGCTGCGGCTTTGCTATAACGGCATCGATACCAGCGTCTTCCGCCGCCAGGATTGCGAGCCGCCGGAACCATTGCGCGAAGCCTCACTCGTCATCGGAACCCTCTGTGCGCTGCGCCCGGAAAAGAATCTACCGATGCTGCTCGCCGCCTTCGCACGCGTCGGCGGGAAAGGCATCAAGCTTGCCATCGTGGGCAGCGGCCCGGAACAACCCAAGTTGATCGAAGAGGCGCGCCGACTAGGGATTGCCGGCGACTGCTGGTTCGAGCCCTCGACCGCCGAGGTTCCCCGCTGGCTTAGCGCCATGGACATATTCGTGCTGCCGTCCGATTCCGAGGCGCTCTCAAACTCCCTGATGGAAGCGATGGCGTGTGGATGCTGCGCCGCCGCGTCCCGCGTGGGAGGCAACCTCGAGCTGGTACGCCATCTGGACACGGGCCTCCTGTTCCGCGCCGGCGACGTAGACGACCTGACAGCTTGCCTCGCCCGTCTCATCGCCGACGAGGAGTTGCGTACGTCGCTGGCCGCAGCCGGAACGGCTCGCATGCATCGGGAGTTCTCGCTCGAGGCCTCTGCCTCCCGGATGGCGGAGATTTACGAATCGGTGAGCAAATAAGATATTCACCGCCGAGACGCCGAGATCGCCGAGAAAAATGCAAGGCCTTGTCTTAATGTTTTTGTGTTCTCGGCGATCTCGGCGTCTCGGCGGTGAATATCTTCTTGCGCTATTTCGCAACTCCGAAGCCCGTCTCGATCTGAATCACCCGATGCGCGTTCGGGACTCCGAAGTTCGAGTCCGCCACCACGTACGCCCCGTCGGCCGAGAGGCACGCTCGCGGAGTACTCCAATACCCGTGCGAATCCTCGTTGGTAAATTGCACGCTGCGATGTTGGGCCAGACGCCGGATCTCGGCGCCGTTGTCGCGCACCACGAAGATCTCGGACAGATGCGGTGTACGGCGCATCGGGCTCTCGTCATCCGGCCGCCGCGCGGATTCGAATCCACCGTACGTCGTCGCCACCACACAATAAGGCGACGAGCGCGCGCAGCCGATGTGCAGGTCCGCCCACACGTCCTGGCCGCCGCAGCGGAAAAGCGTCATCACGCGCCGGAGGCCGCCTCCCAATTCCACCGGCAGTCCCATGCGGACGCCCTGGTTGAGTTGCAGGGTCACCAGGTCGTACTCGCAGGGCGAGGTGAATTCGAGGCCCAGCATCATCAACTGGTTGCCGCGGGGATCTTCGAAGAGGTCGCTGTGGCCGCCGCCGATGCAGCGCTCGCCCGCTTCGCAGATCCCGTTCGCGTTGCCCTTTCCGTAGCCCACCTGCTCCGGTCCGACGGTTTCCAGTTCGAGGCTGCCGGCGGCCTCGTTCACAGAAAACGTCAACATCGCGGGGTTAGCCACCGCCACCACGTACCGCTTTCCGCTGGTCTTGTCCACGCCCTTGGACATGGTCGGGAAGTCGACTTTGAACGGGCCGCCCGGAACAGATTTCAGATCGGCGCAGTAAGCTTTCCGCGCCGCCACGGAGTAAGCGCAGAGCTGCTGCTGCTCCGGCGCGGACAGCGGCAGCCAGTTGTCCTTCGAGCCTTCGCCCGTGCCGCCCACCGTGATGCTGGAGAAGCGGTAGGGCGCCTTCGAGAAGTCCGCCAGCACGGTCTTCTTGCCGGTCGCGAGATCGTACCGCAAAATCGCCGCGTGGTTTTCAGCCGGGCCGACTGCATAGGCCACCGCATCGTCCTGCGCATCCAGGATCGTGCCTTCGAGCGGCGCCTTGACGTTCCGCACGAGGACGCTCCCGGTGTTCAGATCCACCATCTGGTTCTCGCCCGATTTCCCCACCAGGACCATCCGGTTCCGCGCCGTGATCGCGCTGGGGGACGAATATCCGTGCAGCGCCCCCGGCCCGGTCAGCACGGTGACGCGCGCACCAAAATTCGGGTCCACGTACGACGTGCCCACTTCAGGAGGCTGGAACCGTCCGGGAGGCCGCTCGTTGGGAACCACGCAGGTCGCTGGATCCGGCAGCTCCGGAACGGCAGTACATCCGTGCGGCCCGTCTGGGTAGGTGACGGCGGGATTGGGCACGGCCTGGGCGATCCGCAAGGTGACGTGCACCGTCGTGCCCTTCGACGGGTCGCCGCCCTCCGGATAGACGGAGAGCGTCTGCTCGTAAGTGCCGGCCTTTTGCCGGACCAGCCACCACCCCTGGACCCCTACCGCCACGACGTCGTTTCCGGCGCCCTTGGCTTTGCTCAGCGACAACATGTCGCCCGGGCCGGTCCCCATCCGGATATTCCACGGCCCCGAGGCCTGGATGGCCAGGGACTGCGTTTCCCGAAGGATAAAGCCGCTGGTGACGGCTTCGAACCGCAGGGAATCGGGCAACGCGTTCTGCGCCAGCAGCGGAAGTCCGAGGGCTGCTCCCAACAGCGCCAGCGCGCGGGTACGGGTGGGCATGCAGCCCAATTCTAACACCCGATTACTATCCTAAGTTCACCGCAAAACTTTGAAATCACGGGCTGTGCGACAATGAGAGGGCGCTCGTTCATGTCCACGGGAACTTATCCAGCTACGCTGAATCAATCCGGCGGCCTTGCCTTCGGCCTCATCGATACCCCGCTCCGCCGGTTGGGCGCCGTGGTCATTACGATTTTCCTGTTCTTCGCCTACGGAAGAATCCTGGATTTTCGCATGGCCAAGCTGCATATCCCTTACGTCCTTTCGTTGTTCGCGCTGTTTTGCGCCGCGCTCTCGGGCGGTCTGCCGCGGGCCCTCCTCTCTCGCATCGGGGTATTCATGACGGCGCTTACGGCGTGGATGATGGTGTGCGTGCCGTTCGCCTTCTGGAGAAGCAACTCGCTCGAGTTGATCACCGGCAAGTGGTTCAAGGCGTACATGCTGGCGATCCTGCTGATCGCGCTGCTGGGGTCGGTAAAAGAATGCCATCGTGCCATGAACTCGCTGGCCTACGGCACCCTGCTGGTAGCGTTGCTGGCGCTCTATTTTCATGCCACGTCGCGCGGCCGGCTCATTTTGCCCGAGACGGCTTTGACCAACCCGAACGATCTGGCGCAGGTGTTGCTGATGGGGTTGCCGTTTCTGGTGATTATGACGTTTTCAGGCAACAACGTGGTGCGTCGGGTGTTCGCCAGCGGAGCCGTCATGATCGTCATGTACGTGATTCTGAAAACCGCCTCGCGCGGCGCCCTGATCACGATTGGGGTCTGCAGTCTGCTGGTGTTTTTCAAAGCGTCCATGCTGACCAAGTTCAAGCTGGTGGCGCTCGGAATGATCGGCGTAGTGGTGTTTGTCGCCACCATGCCGCCTGAGGTCCGATCCCGCTACATGACGCTTTTCTCGAGCTCGCAGGGGAAGTTTGCCGATAGCAATGATGACGAGAGCGCGATCGAGTCCACCGCCGAGCGTAAGGCGATCCTGATCCAAGCGGTCAAGATCACCCTCCGGCGTCCGCTGTTTGGAGTAGGCCCGGCGAACTTCCCGGATTACTCGGCGGCCGATTCCCACGCTTCGGGGGTGAGAGCGCACTGGCGCATGACGCACAACACTTACCTCGAATGGTCGAGCGAATGCGGTTTTCCCGGTGTGATTCTTTTCCTGGCAGGTGTTTTCTTCTGTCTGCGCCGGATGTCTAAAACCACCAAGCGTTTCGAAGGGAATCCCGCCACCAGGCACCTGGTGCAGATCGCCGGCGCGCTGCAGTTCTCGCTGCTCACCTACTGCGCGAGTTCGTTCTTCGCCAGCACGGCTTACGAAATCCTGTTCCCTACCCTCGCCGGTTTGACCATGGCCTTTCTATACGCCGTTGAGAACGAGCAGTTGGTCGAAACGCTCGCGCCGGCTCCCGTCGAGTGGATGCCTCCGCAGAAGAATTTCATTCGCTCCGCTTCGTCCGCTCCGCTGCGGTAGCGCCCCCATCCCCGCATGAAGATTCTCTGGGTCAAGGCCGGCGGCTTGGTGCCCTGCGATTCCGGCGGCAAGATCCGCAGTTTTCAAATCCTGCAGCAACTGGCCCGCCGCCACTCCGTCACCCTGTTCACCTTCTATCCGGAATATCCGGACGATCAGCACCCCGCGCTTACCGGCTTCGCCGAGGTCATCCCCGTTCCCATTCATCTGCCGCCCAATCGTACCCTCGACGATTACCTGCTCTATGCGCGCCGCCTCTTCTCGCCGCACCCCTACAGCATGGAGAAGTATTACACCCCGATGGTGCGCCAGAAAACCGCCGAGGTACAGGCGCGCGGCGGCTTCGACGTGTTGGTCTGCGATTTTCTGACGCCCGCGGGGTTGATCGACTGGCGCCTCCCCATGGCTAAGATCCTTTTCACGCACAACGTGGAAGCGCAGATCTGGCGGCGCCACGCCCAGGTGACGCGGCATCCGGTTTGGAAAGCGGTCTATTGGCGCGAGGCGCGCATGCTGGCCCGCGCCGAGCAGAGATATTCGCAGCTTGCCGATCACGTGCTGACCGTATCCGAGAGCGACCGGACCGCCTTCCGCAACCACGTGTCCGCCGAGAAAGTCACCGCCATCCCGACCGGCGTCGACGTCGAGTACTTCCACCCGGGAGCGGAGCCCATCGAGCCCGATTCCATCGTCTTCACCGGGTCGATGGATTGGATGCCGAACGAGGACGGCATTCTATTCTTCGCGCAGGAAATCCTGCCCAAGATCCACCAGGAGATCCCGGCCGCTAAGCTGTGGGTGGTCGGGCGGCGCCCCACGAAGCCGGTCGAGGCCCTGGCCGGCGACCGCGTCCGCGTCACGGGAACCGTCGACGACATCCGTCCATATGTGCAGCGCGCGGGCGTCTACGTGGTGCCCTTGCGCAGCGGCAGCGGCACACGGATCAAGATTTTCGAGGCGATGGCGATGGGTAAGGCGGTGGTCTCGACAACGGTTGGCGCCGAAGGCCTGCCCGTGACCCACGGCCGCGATATCGTGATCGCCGATGATCCCGCCGCGTTCGCCGCGAGCGTGGTGCGCCTGCTGCGCGACCCCGAGTCGGCGCGCCGCCTGGGGAGCGAGGCGCGCAAGCTGGTCGAAAGCAAATACGGTTGGGGGGCGGTGGCGGATAGTTTCGAACCTATTCTGCAATCGCTGGCCGGCCGCGGCGCTACCCGGGCGCGGCTGGTGCGCGAGTAAGCTTCACTGTCACAGCAGGATCTTCGCGGCGGTCGCGAGCGGCAGGAACAGAGTCCGCGGCTGGCTGGCAAGCGGGCGGAAGCCGTGGTGCCGATAGAATGCCGCGGCGCGATCGTTCTTAGCGTCAACCAGAAGTGTGAAGACCGCCGGCGGGGCAAGCAGCGTGCGCCGGACGGCATCCGCCAGCAGCGCCGCACCCAGGCCGCGCCCGCCAAATTTCTCGTCCACGGCCAGGCGGCCGATGCGCACCGCAGGCAGGGTCGGATAGCGCGGCAGGCGCTTCGTCATCTCAGGCGGAAGGTCCGGAGTGGGGATGCTGGCCGAAGCGATCGTGTAATAAGCGGCGAGGCACCCGCTGGCCGCTTCGATGGCGACGAAGCAACTGGCGATGCGGCGGCGAATGTCCTGGGTGGCTTGCGTCCTGAGATAACGGTCCAGCGCTTCTTCCCCGCAGGCGAATGACGCGCGGTCGTGCCGATCGCTCAGCGGCTCGAGGCGGAACGGAGGCGTCACGCGCGACCGAATAACGCCTGACGGCGTTTGAAGGCGCGCCGCAGCGCCGGTTTTGGAGCGGGCGGATTCAGAATAGCCTCGGCGATCTGCCGCTGGTCTTCAACGGAAAGGCGGATGATCTCGTTTTGCTCGATGGTCCGGCACGCGGCTTCGCGAGCGGCCGTAACCACGAAGTCCGTCAAGCTGCGCCCCTGGATCTCCGCCGCTCGCTTGAGCAGCGCGTGAATGTCGGCGGGCAGGCGCGCTTCCAGGCGGGCCGGGCTGGAAGCTTTCTCCATATCTCCACTATACGGCAAATTGCCGTACAGGGCTACTCGTACCGCAAAGCTACCATCGGATCCACGCGAGCCGCGCGGCGCGCCGGCACATAGGCCGCTAGCATCGCTATCGCGATCATCGCGACGGCGCCGAACGCAATCGGGACCGGGCTCGCCAGCGGCAGCCCTTCCATCACGCTCGCAGCGAATCGCCTGCCCCACAGCGCCATCGGCACTCCGATCCCGAGGCCGATCGACACCATTCGCAGCGCGTCTCCCACCACCATGCCGATCACGTCCCCGCGCGTAGCGCCCAGCGCCATGCGGATGCCGATCTCGTTGATGCGGCGCGCCACCGTGTAAGCCAGCAGCCCGTACACGCCGATCGCCGCCAGCAAGGATCCCAGCGCGCCGAACAGCGCGGAGAGCGTGGCGATGAGCCGCTCCGGAACGATCGACGCATCCATTTGGGCGGCCAGCGTGGTGATGCTCTCGACCGGCACGGTCTTCAAGACGGTGCCGACAGTGCGGCGCACCTCGCCCGCTACGACAGCCGGGTCCCCATTCGTGCGAAGCGAAAAACTATGCGAGTTGACGCCCCGCGCCTGGAACGCACAGAGGTAGATGGTGCGGGGCGCCGGCTCGCGCAGGTCGATGTACTTGGCATCGCCCACGACCCCCGCAATCTCAAACGGCTGGTCGTCCCGCTCCAGCGTGACGCGCCTGCCGACGGGGTTGGCGTCGCCGAAATAATAGCGGGCCATAGCCCGATTGAGAATCGCCAGGTGCGCGGCGCCCAAGTCCTGGAGCGTGAAATCACGGCCCGCGAGCAGCGGCGTACCGTAAGTTTCAAAGTACCTGGGTGCGACCCAGCGCACGAAGATGCGGGTTTCCACCGCCTTCTTCTGGTAGCCTTCCACGGTAGCGAAGCGGCTGGCCGCCGCGCCCGAGATGGGCGTACCGCTGCTGAGCGTGGCCGAGCGAACGCCCGGAATCGCCACGAATCGCTCCAGCAGTTCACGGTACGCGGAGGACAATTGTTCGCCGGTATATCCGCTGCGCGCCGGATTCAGGGTCGCCAGCAGAAGATGGTCGCGTTGAAAGCCCAGGTTGACGTTCCGCAGATCCGAAAGGTGGCGGATGAACAGACCCGCGGCACTCAACAGCACCACCGAAAGGGCAACCTGTGCAACCACCAGGCTCCTTCCGAAAAGCCGCCCGAGCCGGGTCTCGCCGGCCGTCCCCATCGTTCGCAGCGACGACGCCGGCTCGGCCGCCATGGCATGCAAAGCCGGCGCCAGCCCGAACAGCACTCCGGTGAGCAGCGCGGCTCCGGCTGTGAACAGCAGCATGTGCATATCCGGCTGCACCACAATCTCGATACGGCTGCGCTCGCTGGCGATGATCCGCACCAGCGCGTCCGCGCCGAAATACGCCACCAGGACACCACACAAGCCGCCCGTCACGGACAGCAGCAGGGACTCGGTCAACACCTGGCGCACCAGGCGCAGCCGGCCGGCGCCGAGCGAGATGCGCAATGCCATTTCACGCCGGCGACCCGCCGCACGCGCCAGCAGCATGCTGGCCACGTTGGTGCACGCGATCAGCAGGAGCAGCCCCACGACGGCCATCAGGAACAGCAGCGGTTTCGAAAATCGATCGCGCAGACGCCCCCCAGGGGGATCGGCGCGCGACAGACCGGCGCCCGCCGGCTCGAGATCGAACTTCACCCTGCTCCAATTGGGATCGCGCTTCAGGCTGGCTTCATCGAAGGTCTGCCGGTACAGCACCGCCATTTCCGCGCGGGCCTGTTCCATCGACACCCCCGGCTTCAACCGGCCCATCAGTGAGACGCCGCCGTGCCGCGTGGCGTGATGGATCGCCGGCTCCGTGGACATCGTCACCCAGACCTGCGTTCTGTACCCTAATACGATGCCGGAGAAGCCCTGCGGCGCCACGCCCGCAATCGTCGCCGGCACATCGTCTATGATGATTCGCTTGCCCATGATGGCCGGATCCAGATTGAACCGGCTCTTCCAGTAGGACCAGCTCACGACTGCCACCGCGGAAGAAGCCGCCTGCGCGCCGTCGTCTTCCGGACCGATCAGCCGGCCTGCCGTCGGCTTCACGCCGAGCATCCGAAAGTAGTTCCCATCCACAAATTCGCCGTCCGCGGCCGCCGCTTCCAGACCCTCGCCACGCACGGAAAGACGCGCGGGAGAACAGGCGATCAGGCCCGAGAACACCTGGTTGCGGTCGCGCATGTACTGGTAGGCATCGAAGCTGTAGACGTTCAGGCGCGGATCGCCCGGGTATGTGTTCAGGAGATCGACGAGCTGCCCCGGTTCCCGCACCGGCAGCGAGCGCAACATCAGGGTATCGATCAGGCTGAAGATCGCGGTGTTGGCGCCGATACCCAACGCCAGCGACAGCACCGCCACCGCGGTAAATCCGGGACTGCGCCGCATGGTGCGAAGGGCATAGCGTATATCCTGCCAAAGCCGTTCGAGCGAACTCCATCCCCACATTTCGCGTGTGACCTCCTGGACCACTGTGCGATTGCCAAACTCGCGGCGGACGGCCAGTTCGGCGGCCTGCGGTGTATCGCCTCGTTCGATCCGATCGCGCGCCGCCATCGCGAGATGCGCCTGGATCTCTTCGTCCAACTCCTGATCTCGGCGCCTGCGGGAAAGCCAAGTCCACTTGCTCATGCCTGGCCTTCGCTATCATTGGGATGCACGATGCGATTCTACATCTATGGCTGTAGATTGTCTACTGCCTGAGGTGGGTGGCATCTTGACAGGGTCCTGTTAGGGCCGCTACGATTCAGTCAGTAGTAGGAATTCCGGACTTTCCGGAATTCTCCAGAACACTAACCACGCCGTTCCTATGAGCACCTTAGTCAAAGTTCAACACAAGGGCCAGGTGACTATTCCCACACGGCTGCGCCGACAGGCCGGTATCGCTGAAGGCGACCTCAAGAAGGGCCGCACATTTGGCCCTTTCAACACTGCCGACGAGATGATTGCCTCCATGAAGGCACAACTGAGCAAGAGAGCCGCCGCCGCTAAGAAAACCCAGCCGTCTCGATGAAGATCGATTACGTCCCGCGTGCGTTAGAAGCCCTCGAAAACGCCCCCGCCGCCGTGCGCAAAGCGTTTTTCAAGCAGGTCATATTTCTGGAACAGAACTTGGCCCACCCCTCCCTGCACGCCAAAAAGTACGGACGCATCCAAAGACCTCTGGCAAGCCCGGGAACCGCATCATCCCTCACCCTAAGTAGTAACCCCTCTGACCTCTACCTCTCCACCTGTCCGAAACGCGAACCCGTACCCACCGCCCTCATACACAACCCCGCCATCATCCTGCCGGCGGACCAGCGTGCCGACTGCGCGACCGAAGGCCAGCAGCATGGCAAACTCCGCCGGACACGCAGCGCGCCGGCTCCACCGCACCACCGTCGCGCGCACCTTCACGCCGTACACCGGCGAGTATTCTCCCACTTCGATGCGCCGCTCCCATCCGCTATCCGCACTCGCGACGATCCCGAGCGTCTCCCCGCCCCAACACGCAGTCACGCCCGCCGCGTCAGTCTCCGACACCACGATCTCCGGCGCGAAATGCAGAGAGATTTCCAGATCGTGCGTGCCGCTTCCTTCCACCGCGTCGCGCACCAGCCAGACTCCCTCGCGTAGGCCGACGACCCATCGGCGGTGCACCACCGGTTCGGCCAATCGTTCGTAGCCACTATGCAACCCTTCGAAAAGATCGAAGTCGCCGTCCTCCACCCATCGCCGAACTTCCACCCGCGGCCGCGGCCCCCAGCCGAACGGCCCGCGCGGATCAGCTTGGCTCGTGCCATCCACCGTGAGCGTGTTATGCGCTGCCGTACCGCGGAACCGGTCGCGCTCGCCGCCCATGTAGGCGAACGATCCGGGGTCCGTCAACCAGAGCTTCCCGTTCGCCGCGAGTTGGATGCTAAGCGCGTCCGCATGCCCGTGGCCCGCCGTCAGCGCCCCCTGTTCCCCGCCGTCGATGAACAACTGCCGCAGCGGCGGTCCCGCGGATGTCATCGCGTAGATGCCGCAATCCGCCAGTGCCACGGAATGCGCCATCGGAAGGGCCGCGGCCACGATGTCGAACCTCGCCGCCGCCTCTGCTCCCAGCAGCCACAACGTCTCTTCCGCCAACCCGGGCGCGGCCGATTTCAGCCGCCCGTCGCCGAACAACACAGCCCCCGTCGAGAGCGGATCGAGCATCTCCTCCGCCCGATTGCGTGCGCCGTCGAAGAGCCGCCCGCCGTCGTCATCGCCGAAGCGCGGAAGCGCGCCCGCCTGCGCCAGATCCGCCAACGCCCGCAGCATGCGGCGAATCGTCTCGTCGAATTCCGCCGGAATCGCCACCCCATTACGGGCCGCCAGCAGCCGCGCGTACACGAAGAAATCGATCGCGTAGACGTGATAGTAAATCGACTGCTCGAAGTGCAGCCCGTCGACGCGCACCTGCCGCCGCGATTCCTCGAGTACGATCCGCCAGCCCGTTTGCCGCCACCGCGCCGCCTGCGGAATTCCCGGGTACCGCGCGCCGATCAGGAACAGCACCACGCCTTCGCCCAGCAAATGTGTGTTGGGCGCGAAATACGTCGAGAGGTATCGCTCGATGTACCACGCGGCGCGCGCCGTCTCGCGCTCCAGGTCCCGCTCAAACGCCCGATCGCCGCCCGCGCCTTCGAGCAGGAAGTCCACCCACAGCCAGGAGTGCGCGCGGAACGCCACCTCGAGAGTGCTGGTCCAATTCACTCCCATCGGATACGGATTCTTGCGCTGCCAGTCGTACCAGAGCTCGATCAGCCCGCTCGCGAACCGCGCGTCTCCAGTGATCCGGTAGGCCTTCGCCAGCGTAATCAGGAACTGGTGCCGGTTCAATTCCCAGGTGATCTTGTGATCGCCCACCTCGGCGAAATCCAGGTATCGAACCGACGGCCACGGCACTAAAGGCGCCCGCTTGCCGTGCACCGGATCGAGGCTCCAATCGATGTCCCGGCCGAAATCGAGCCCCTCATATCCAAGCAGATCGAACCGCCGGTCGAGGATACGTTCGGCCCGCGCCACGATTCGATCCGCCTGCGCCGGCATTCTCTCGCGCAGGATATCGACGATCCGCGGCACATCGTCCCGGTCGCAGAAGAAGCGGCCGCGCATCTCTGTGCCGTCCCCCGCGCCGAGGAACGCATCCTTCCCCGCCCTCTTGAACAGCACGTCGCCGCGCTTCGCCAGCTCCTGCCGCGAGCGCGTATAGATTTCGTGCGCGCTCATGCCGGACAATCGGCGAACATAGTCGCGCCAGGTTTTCTCAGCCGCCATGAACTAGTGGGTGTCCTCGATCCAACGCCAAATGCTAGATTGAATTTTGGCATTTTAGCCGGTATGAAATGAAGCAAGTTCTGCGCAAGGGCCTGAAAGACATTGTCGTGGACGAAGTCCCGGACCCCATGGTCACGCCGCACCACGTTCTGGTACGGCCCGCGAACTCGCTCATCAGCAGCGGTACCGAGACCGCCAGCATCCACCAGGAAGGCATCATGAAGGAGGTGGCCGACAACCCCTCGCACCTGCGCAAGGTGTGGGACGTCATGCTGGCCAACGGCCCCATGCGCACCCTGGCCGAGGTCCGCGCGAAGTTCAGCGACTACGCCGTGCTCGGCTATGCGGGCGCGGGCGTGGTCGCCGAGGTGCACCCCACAGTCCGCGATCTCGAGCCCGGCGATCGCGTGGCCTATGGTGGCGAAGGCACCGGCCACGGCGAGTGCATCATCACCGGCCGCAACCTGGTGGCGCGCGTTCCCGATGACGTGCCGTTCGATCAAGCCTGCTTCGCCACCCTCGGTTCGATCGCGCTCAACGCGGTGCGCATCGCGCAAATCTCGCTCGGCGATTCCGTGGTGGTCCTCGGCCTCGGCCTCGTCGGCCAGCTCATTGCGCAGCTCGCCCGCCTGCAAGGCGCGGTCGTGATCGCCACAGACCTCAAGCCGGAACGCGTCGATCTGGCGCGCCGCCTCGGTGCCAATCACGCCATCCCGGGCGGCGCCGGATTCCCCGAAGGCGTGGCCGCGGTCACTGCCGGGCGCGGCGCCGATTGCGTGATCGTGGCCGCCGCCGCCAAGTCCGATGGCCCGTGCCGCACAGCGCTGGCCGTCTGCCGCGATCGCGGCCGCATCGTCGTGGTAGGCGCCGTCGAGATGTCGTTTCCGTGGAACGACATGTACCTCAAGGAAATCCAGCTCTTCATGTCGCGCGCCTACGGCCCCGGCAGTTACGACCCCGCCTACGAAAAGCAGGGCCGCGATTACCCCGTCTCTTACGTGCGCTGGACCGAGAACCGCAACATGGAGGAGTTCCTTCGCCTTCTCGCCGAGCGCCGTGCCGATGTAGCGCCGCTCATCACCCACCGCTTCCCGCTCGAGGAAGCGCCCGCAGCGTATCAGACGATTCTCGATCCCGCGTCCAACAGCCTCGCCGTGGTTTTGAATTATCCGCCGGCTAACAGCGCGTCACCAGTCACGCCAGTGCGCCGTGTCGAGATCGCAGGCGCCCGTCCCGCGACTTCCGGTTTCCGCGTGGCGCTCGCCGGCGCCGGCAATATTTCGCGCTGGGCCCACATGCCCGCGTTGAAGAGCATCGGGGACGTATCGCTGCGCGCCGTCTACTCCGCCGGCGGCGCGCGCGGCAAGAGCTACGGGAAGCGCTTCGGCGCCGCCTACTGCTGCTCCGATTACGACGAGATCCTGCGTGACCCGGAAGTGGACGTGGTGCTGATCGCCACCCGCAACCAGCTTCACGCATCCGAGGCCGCCCGAGCCCTGCGCGCCGGCAAGCACGTCTTCGTCGAGAAACCGATGGCCCTCACGGAGGAGGAATGCCGCGAGCTCACCTCCGCCGTCCACGAATCCGGCAAGCAGCTCACCGTGGGTTTCAATCGCCGCTATGCGCCTGACTACCTGGCAGTGAAGCGCACGCTGGCACGACGCTCCGGCCCCGCGGTGATTCACGCGCGCATCAACTCGCCCGGGATTTCGGGAGCCTACTGGATGGCCGATCCTGCAATCGGCGGCGCCATTCTCGGCGAGGCCTGCCACTTCACCGATCTCTTCTACTGGCTGCTCGAGTCCGAGCCCGTCAGCGTTTCCGCGTACAGCCTTCCCACCAGCCAGCCCGACCCCATCGGCGAAAACAATCTGGTCTCGTGCTTCCGCTTCGCCGATGGCTCGATCGCCAATTTCACCTACTGCACCGTCGGCAGCCGCACCTCGGGCGGCGAGCGCGTCGAAGTCTTCGCCCCCGGCCTGGGCGCTTTCACAGAGGATTTCAAACGCGTCTCAATCCGCACCAGCGTCAGTAAGAACAGCTCGCGGATGTTCGCCGAAAAGGGCTACACGGCGCAGATGAAGTCCTTCTTCTCCGCCCTCCGCGAAGGACGTGCGCCAGAAGTTACGGTGCTCGATGGCGCCCGGTCCACCATCCTGGCGCTGCGCATGCTCGAAGCCGCGCGTACCGGATTGCCTGTGGAACTGAACTGGCGCAGCGCCGCTGAAACCTCATGAAGGTCGTGCAGCTCGGGCCCTACCCGCCGCCTCATGGCGGCGTCCAGTCCAACCTGGTAGCTATCCGCGATTACGTCCGCCGCCAGGGACATGCCTGCGCCGTCATCAACCTCACGCGGCACCGCGGCGAGGAGCGCGACGACGTCTACTACCCGAGCACTCCCCAGGAAGTTGTGCGCCTATTGAAGGCGGGCGGCTACGACATCATCCACCTGCACATCGGCGGCAATCTGCCGCTCCGGCTGCTGCTACTGGCTCTGGTCTGCACCCTGATCCCGCGCGCCCGTACCGTGTTCACGTTTCATTCGGGCGGCTATCCGTCGTCACCCGAAGGCCGGACGGCGCGCCCATTTTCTCTACGCGGATTCGTCTTCCGGCGCTTCGGCTGTGTCATCGGCGTCAACCCGCAATTGGTCGAGCTGTTCCGCCGGTTCGGTGTGGCGGCGGACCGTGCGCGCCTGATCTACCCACATGCCGTCCCCACACTCCCCGAGGTCTCCGCCGAATTGCCCCCGCCCCTCCAGACTTTCTTCGCGGAACACGATCCCGTGCTCGTCACCGTCGGTCTGCTCGAACCCGAGTACGACCTGCCGCTGCAGATCGAGACCATGGGCCGCATTCAGGAGCGCCTTCCGCACGCCGGCCTGATCATCGTGGGCGCAGGCAGTCTCGAGGCGGATTTGCGCGCCCGCATCCAGGCCGTACCCCACGGCCGCGACATTCTCCTATGCGGAGACGTGCCGCATTCGGCCACGCTGCGCACCATCACGCGCGCCGCCGCGCTCTTGCGAACCACGCTCTACGACGGCGATTCCGTGGCAGTTCGCGAGGCGCTACACCTGGGGACGCCCGTGATCGCCACCGATAACGGCATGCGTCCCGAAGGCGTCCACCTGATTCCCATCCACAATGCGGACGCCCTGGTGAACGCCGTCGCGCAGATTGCGGCGACCCCGCGCGAGACTCGCACACCGCCCAAAACTGCCGACGAGACAAACCTGGAAGAGGTGTGGCGGATCTACACCGGCCTGCTTACGGAACGCTAGTGACCTGTATCGGACCGCCTCGCAGAATGTTGTTCGAAGCGTCCCGATAAATGACCCGGTAGTACAAAATACGTTCCGGCAGTGCCGGAATCGCGACGCTGCACGTGGTGCTGCACGGGACACCGGAACCGTTCCACGCCCCGCCCTTCGAAGCCATATCGGAGTTCACGAACCAGAACG
This sequence comes from Bryobacteraceae bacterium, assembly GCA_041484525.1. Classification (GTDB taxonomy): domain Bacteria; phylum Acidobacteriota; class Terriglobia; order Bryobacterales; family Bryobacteraceae; genus JBGPHT01. Next base: position 46,351 of record JBGPHT010000015.1, read on the forward strand.
GGTTGTCGCCGTCGAACCCATTCGCGGGCGGTCCGACAGTGGTCGAGATGCACGCCTCCCGCCGGCTGGTGCAGTAGAGGTTCAGCGCATCGTACCCGAACACCACCAGGACGTTGTCCACCCCGGTATCGGGCGGCGCCGTCACCGATAGCACCATCGGGATGAACTTCGACCGGTCGTATTCATCCGTCGCGGGATAAGGCGGCAGCTTGCCGATCAGGTTGGAACGGAAGAGCATCCACTTGCCATCCGGACTCGCCTTGACATTGGTCGTTGCCGAACCCCTGTAGCCTTCGAAAATCCTCGTCAGCAGGCGTCCCCGTTCGAAATTCTTCAGCGGCCTGCCGTCGGCATCGGGCAATCCCCATTGCGCGTAGCCCGCGCCCAGCACGTTGAAATTGGCCACGCAGACATCGCGCCACCCGCCGTAAAACTCGCCCTCTTTGCACCAGGGCACCGTCCGGTCGAGCGCCGGAATGTTGACATAGACATTTCCCGGCTGCGAGCCCGCCGTGCACTCTCCCCCGCGCCAGGCGTAGCAGACCCGGTACGCATCCGAAGCCTGGCCTGTGAGCACCGACTGCGGACCGCTGATGTCCGTCAAAGGCGATCCACCCGAAAACGCCGCCAGGTCGTAATGTTTGGGATCGATCGCGCCGGTGTACCGGTATTGATACAGGTCTCCCTCGATCGGCACCGCACTCATCGTGCCATTGCTCGCGTTCCCCGTGAACAGGTATGGATGGCCGTCCAGAAACCACCGCTGATCCTCAGGCGGCGCGGCTTCCTGCGAATAGGAAGGATGCTTCTCGATGGCGTTGCCATACGGTGCCGACAGTTTTCCGCTGAACAGCGTCGGCAGCGCGATGCTCGTCTGGTAAGAACTGTCCTGCATCTTCGCCGGGTCGAAAGGCGCCAGCGACACGCCGTAATCCGGGTGCACACGGACGCCGTCGCGCCCGAACGCATGGTTCACGTACGCCGTCGGGAAGTACGTCGCCGGGTTGGACGCGTCCCCATCCTGTTGATAGAACCAGTGCGCTCCGCCCTGCAGGCAGTAGGCCGTCAACACGCTCCCGTTGGCATGCTCGCGCGGAAATTGATACGTCTGATCGGGGCCCACGCCGCGCTCCACGATATATTCCGCCGGGCCCTTCTTCTGCACGATCTGAATCACCTCGCCATCCACCGCCAGGGTGTCGCCGGGCGCGAATGGCTGCAGCCAGTGAAGATTCGACCGTTCCGAAACCGGCTCACCCGCCTGCCATGCGCCGGGCGCGGTCCCCCAGGCGGCGTTCCACGCGCTCGCCGTCGTCAGCGTGCTGCAATAATTCTTTCCCGCGTAATTCACGCCGTTGACCGTCACCGGCGGACACGGATCGCAGTTGCCGACCCCCGCCTTGGTGCACACTTTGAGCGGCCCGTTTTGCGTCACGCGGAACGGATAATCCTTCTCGTTTTGAAATTCCGGCGTGGCGATTCCTTCGGCGCGGATGCTCTGGTACGTGTGCAGCGTGCACCAGCGCGACGCGGCGCGCGCGAACATCGGATCGGCCCCGATCGCCTGTTGGGTGTTGCCGAAACGCCCGGCATATCCGTTCCCGATGGGAAGTCCGTTGCCCAGGTCGAGCGCGAACAGCCACGCAAAACTATCCTGCTGATAATTGCGGCACGACACCACCACGCTATTGCCCTGCACCGACTCGAGCCCGCAATTCGGAAACGAACCGCGATCATAGGCAATGTCCTTCGACGCCGTGTAGCGGGTGAACTGTGCCTGCAGCGTGTAGTCGTCGTCCGCGCTGGTGCAATTGCGGAGACACGGCGTCAGGACCTGAAATTTGGCCGGGAGTTGCGGCCACCGCGCCGTTTCGGAGCCGTAGATATTGGCGGCTGGACACGCGGATGCCTTCTCGCCGCACGCCACGTCATTGCCCGTGTACGTCGCCTTCACCAGCACGCTCGGGCTGCCGGGATATCCCGACTGCGTCGAAAAATACATCACGTTGGCGTCGTTGTCGTCCCACAGAAAATCATTCAACGACGCGCCGTAGAATTCCAGCCCGCTCTTGAGAACACCTACCGACTGGATAAACACGTACGCCATCCCCAGATACCGCACCGTCAGGGTTCCGTCGGCTTCCGTCCGCAGCCCGGCGATCAGACCGTTCCCGGCGTGGCAATGATAGAATCCGTTCCCGTCGGCCTTCTTGGCGCAGACGCGGTTGAATCCGCCCGACCCGTTTCCGAATGTCACGTTGACCGCCGTCGCCGCCCGCCACCCGATCCACTCCAGGTTGATCGTGGATTGCGCCGTCGCGCTCTTCTTGCGCACCAGGATGCCGTACCGCGGATTTCCAGTCACGCCCGTCCCGTAGTAAAAAGGAATGCCGGTCGTGCCGTTGAAGTCCACGGCGAGCGCGCTTTTCAGCGTCGCCTGCGGTGCGTCCGCGGAGCAATCCAGAGACTTCACCGCGGGATACTGCGCCGTCGCCGACGGGCTGTTGTAAATCGTCAGCGTGTCGTCCGGCCGCACCCGGCGGCAATCCGCCGCATTGGTGAAAAACAGCTTCGTGTAATCCGCGCTGGTGTTGTACACATACCCTTTTCCGGTTCGCGAATCGCCCGCCGGCAGACTGTCGAGCGTCAGCAGATCGCCCGGCGTGGCCGGATTCCGGCAGGGCGCCCCGTCGCCGCACAGCGCGATCGTAGCGTCACCGCCGGTCAGATCCACTTCCCGAATCGGCGCTTCGCAATGCGCGCCGTCTTCATCCACGCCGTACCGCGTGATGCAGACTTCGACCGTCTGCCCGCCGCTCGAGCAATCCGGCCCCGAGCAGTATCCCTTCAACAGGATGTTCTGAAACGAGAGCGAGCTCGACGGAAACGTGGAATTGTACGGAAAGGGTGGATTGCGCAGCCACAGCCAGTCGCGCCTGTTGCCGGAATACGAGGCGTAGGCGCCGTCGGCGGTCAGCGCCGCGCCGGGATTGCTCCAGTTCCCCGACGCATCCTCGGCGGCTGTGAAGGACGCGCCGCTCTCCGGCGTAGATCCACCGTATGCCCACCCCAGCGTGTTGACGTTGTAAATCAGCATGCCGGTCTTGGGATCGACGATAGTGGGCTGCAGGAGCGTGTTAGCAGATGGCTGCAGATACTTTCCAGGCGCCGCAAGGTCGGTCTCGAGCGCGTCTATGTGGGTCGAACCAAGCGGAATGTTGGCCGTTCGGAAACTGTCCGTTGCCGTGTCGTTCCCGCACCTGATCCGGAAGTAGTGTGCGGTGTTGGTCTGGAGCGCACGGCTATACAACAACCCGACCGGCGTCCGCTCCGTGCGGCGTGCGCCGATCACGAAAATGCGCTGCTGGTCCTGCGCGATATTCCCCGGACGGTCGTCGCGATTGGAATTCGGAAATAGCGCCGGATCCACGTCGTGCACCAGGGGCTGAAAGGTCGCCGACTCGCTGACCTCGACGGTGCAAGCACCCGAATCCGGTGCGGTATAAGAGAGAATCGCCTGCGTCGGCGTCTTCCCCATGACCTGGACGTTGCTGATGGCGGCAAATGCCATTCCTGCACTGCCAAACAGGACAAGAGCGGCACGTACCATCTCTTGAGTCTAATTCATCTCTTACGTTTCCAATAGTTAACGGCGTACTAGATTGGTTAGGTTATCCACTTACTTCACGGCACCACCGTAACCTGCAGCGGCGACGTCGCGATCACGGCCTGCGACGCATTCCGATACGACCAGCGGTAGAACACTACCTTGCCCGAGATCGCCGGAATCGCAATCGTACAGCCGCTGCTGCAAGGCATCCCGGTCACACCCGTATCCCCGCCCACCTCCGTCGGCCACACGAACGGGTTAACCTCGTCGATGGCGCTCTTGGTCGCGACGCACTTCTCGGTTCGCACGGTGCAATATAGGGTTGTGGTGTATCCGAACTCCACCACCGCGTTATTCACACCCGCGCTCGCCGGCGGTTTCAGGTTCACCACTACCGGGCTGAAACTCGTTCGCACCACGCTGTTGGCCGCGGGATACGGCGGCAGCTTCAGAACGATATTGCTACGCAGCATGATCCACTGGCCGTCAGGCGTTGGTTTCGTATTGGAAGTCGAGGAACCTCGAAACGGTTCGAAAAGGCGCGTCAATACTCTCCCGCCCAGAAAATTCCTCACCGTCAGTCCACCCGTATGCGGCAGCGCCCATTGTGCATAGGATCCCCCCAGCACGTTGAAATTCACCGCGCAGATGTCGCGCCATCCGGAGAAGAACTCGCCCTCCTTGCAATAGTTGACAGTCAGGTCGAGCACCGGAATATTCATGTAAACGTCACCCGCGGTCGAGCCCGAAGTACACTCGTTATTCACCAGAGCCCGGCATGCCTTGTAAGCATCCGCGCTGGTACCGGTGACGACGGAGCCCGGGCCGCTGACTTCGCGCAGCACATTCGCGCCCGCAAACGCGGCCAAGTCGTACTGTTTGGCGTCGATCGTCCCGGCGTACCGGTATCGATAGAGGTCGCCCGAGATTTTCACCGCGCTAAATTGTGTCGAACCGGAATTCCCGGCAAACAGATAAGGGTGCCCGTCGACGAACCAGCCCTGATCGTACGCCGGCGCATCTTCCTGGCCATACGAGGGATGCTTTTCGATCGTGTTGCCCGACGCGAATGACTGCTTTTGCGCATACGTGTCCGGCATGACGATCAGCGAGAAGTAAGACAGATCCTGCATCTGGGACGGAGTGAAAGGCGACAGCGAGACGGCGTAATCCGGATGCACACGAACGCCGTCCCGCCCGAACGCATGGTTGACGAAGTCCGTTGGGAAATACGTGCTGGTCGTACCCGTGCCGTCCGGATCGAGTTCATAGAACCAATGGGCGCCGCTGAATTCGCAGCCCGTGGGCCAGACGCTGCCGTTCCCTTGCGCCCGCGGAAATTGATAGGACTGGTCGAATCCTACGCCGCGCTCCACGATGTACTGCGAAGGTCCGTTTTTCTGAATTACCCGAATCACCTCGCCCGCCGACGTGAGTTCGTCGCCAACTCCCAGAGGTTGCATCCAGTGGAGGTTGGCAAGCGTCGATACCGGCTCACCCGTTGCAAACCCGGCCGGCACCGCCCCCCAGGCCCCGTTCCAGGAAGTGGTGGTGTTCAGCGTTCCGCAGAAGTTCTTCCCGGTATAGTCGGTGCCATTCACCACCACCGAAGGGCACAGATCGCAGTTGGCGCCTCCCAGCTTGGAGCACGCGGGCAGCGAGCCGGTTTGGGTCACTTTGAAAGGCTCGATTTTCTCGATCTGAAACTCCGGTGTTGAGATTCCCTCCTTGTGAACATTCTGGTACGTGTGCAGCGTGCACCATTTGGACAGGCCTCGCGCAAATATCGGGTTGGCGGCGAACACCTGCTGCGTATTCCCGAAGCGGCCCACAAATCCGGCGCCGATCGGCAAACCATTCCCCAGGTCGAGTGCGAATACCCAGGCAAAACTGTCCTGCTGCCCCTGCCGGCAGGCAGCCAGCAGCGTGCTCCCAGCCACCGCCTCCAAGGCGCAATTGGGAAACGAGCCCTGGATGTAAACGGTGCTCTTCGATGCGGTGTACCGCGCAAACTGCTTTTCGAGCGAGTAGTCGTCGGCCGGGTTGAGGCAGCCATTCAGGCACGGCGTCAGTATCTGGAAAGTCGCCGGCAACTGCGGCCACCGCTGCGTTTCGCTGCCGTATGGATCGGGCGGCGGACAGGCCGACCCCGCCGTGCCGCACACCAGGTCGTTTCCCGTGTACGTGGCTTTCACTAACTGGGTTCCGGAATTATCGGCGTAGCCCCTGGACGCGAAGTACATGACATTCGGATTCGTGTCGTCCCATAGAAAATCGTTCGCCGCCGGGCCGTAAGTCTGAAAACCGGATTGCAGCCCATAGCCTTGCCCGAACAGCCACGCCATGCCGAGAAACCTCACCGTGATGTTCCCATCGGGCTCGGTGCGGATGCCGGTGATCATGTTGTTCCCAGCGTGACAGTGGTAAAAGCCGTTGGCGTCCGTTCGCTTCGTGCAAACCCGGTTGAAGCCGCCTGACCCGTTGGCGAACGTCGTATTCAGCGCGCTCGCCCCCACCCATTTGGCCGAATTGATATAGATCGTCGAGCTTGCCGTGGCGCTGCTTTTTCGGACCAGTATTCCGTACCGTGGATTTGCCATTCCGGTGAAATAGTAGAACGGAATCCCCGTCGTGCCGTTGTAGTCCATGATTACCGAAGAGGACATCACCGCTTGTGGTGGATTGGCGCCGCAGTTCAACGATGAGAGTGTGACGCTGAACGTCACCGCCGACGGGCTCACATACATCAAGACGGTTTCGCCCGGCCACAGCCGGCGGCAGTCGTTTAGGCTGCCAAAAAATATCTTCGTGTAATCGGCCGACGTGTTGTACACATAGCCATCACCCACCACGGAATCGAATTTCGGAAGCCGGTCGAACAGCATGATGTCGCCCGGTTTGGATGGCTGCTGGCACAGTGCGCCATCCCCGCAGATCCGGATGGGCGACATCACGTTTGCCAGCGCCACGGTCCTTATTGGATTCTCGCAATGCGCGCCTTTTTCGTCGATCCCCAGGCGCGTGATGCAAACGTCCACCAACTCCCCACCCGTGCCACAGGCCGTACCGGCACACATTCCTTCGAGAATGATGTTCTGATACGAGAGTTCGTTCTGCGTGAAGGTCGAGTTGTCGGGATAGAAATTCAGCCGGAACCACAGCCATTCCTGCGCGTTGCCCGGATAGGCCGCCCAATTCGTATCCGTGGCCAGTGCGAACGAGGGATTCGTCCAGTGGCCGGAGGGGTCCTGCACATCGCTGAAGGCCACCCCCGCCGCGCCGCTGCCCGACCCGTACGACCAACCGGACGTGTCGATATTCTTCGCCAGCACACCCGTCTTCGGGTCCACGATTTCCGGGAACAGAGATTCGTTGTTGGATGGCCAGAGATACGCCCCGGGATTGTTCGGATCCGACTCGAGCCCGTCCATGTGAGTGCTGCCCAGCGGTGGATTCAGCGTCCGGAATTTGCCGGTTGCGACGTCCGCCCCGCACGTTACGCGGAAATAGTAATCCGAATCCGCCTGTAGCGCGCGCGAATACTTCGCCCCCGATCCCGCCCGTTCCACACGCGGCTTTCCGGCTACAAACGTCCGCGTGCGGCCCAGCGTCAGCGACCCGGACCGGCTGTCCTGATCTTCTCCCGGAAACAACGCCGGGTCCACGTCGATCGCGAGCGGCGTGTAGCCCGGTTGCTTGCTCGCCTCGAACTTGCAGGCCTGACTCGTCGATGCCACGTAAGCAATCACCGCCTGCGTCGGCGTCGTGCCCAGCACCCGGACATTGGTGATCTGCGCAGCCGCGATCCCCGGACCCAATACCGCCAGAACCGTCACTTCGCGTAGTCTTACCATGATGCGATCGCCACCCTTCTCCAGCCATTCGCCTGGAAACAGATATAGAGAAAACTTCCGTCCGCCGCCCACGATCCGGAATCGCAGGTGGTGACGGCAGTTGCCGGGACCCCCACCCGCAGTCCCACCAGGCTGGTATCGAGCGCCAGATTCGTCGTCGCCCCAAGGTCCGCCGCGATCAATCCCACGCCCGGCGCGATGGCCTTCCCCGCACTGTACGCCGCCCGCTGATCCAGACCGCCGCTCACGTCAAACCTCACCGTCAGCCCAACCGGCCATGTGGCTGTCCACGTATATAGCGGAATCGAATCCAGCGGAAATGCAGGCACCGCCGCTTGCACCGTACAGTTCCCGCACGACAGCGTGTCTCCCGCCGGGAAGTTGTGCCCCGCGGTCAAAGCGCCCGACCGTGCGATGTAGATGAACACCGTGCCCGCGCCCAGAGTGGCGCCGCCCACCGTCAACGTCGAACTCTGCGTGAATGAGAAAGTCGTGCTTCCGAGCCGCACGTTGCACGGCGTGGTAACGCTGCACCCCACTCCGATCTGCAGCGTCACTGACGTCGTTCGCACCACTCCGAAATCGCCGAGTTGCGCACCCATGGTTGCTGCGCCTCCGCCCCCCGAGCCGGTCTGCGGCTCCCACTGGCTGCTCCCGGCGTTCCACCCCAACACCTGGCCGCTTCCCGGCGCCGCCGCCGATACCGCCCGGTTCTGCAGCGCCGTCACCGTATTGGTGCTCAGATCGCCCGTCACATCTCCCGCCGCGGTATGCGAATGGCTGGACGGCGATTTCGAATTGATCTGTGTCTGAATGTCGCTGCTCACGTTCTGCAGAAACGCGAAGTGCGTGCTATCCACTGCGCCCGAGCCGATCTTCGTGGCATCAATCCCGGAGGGCAATTGACTCAAGGTCGCCGTCCCCGAAATATCGCTGAACGCATAGTCGGCAACCTGTTTCAGGATGGTTCCTGTGCGCCCGAAGACACTCAGCACCGAGCCGCCCCCGCCTCCCCCTCCACCGCCCGAGCCGCCGGAGCCGTTCACTACGCAGTGGCCGGTCTGGGCCGTGGTGAAATTGACCGTCACGTCGAACGTCGTGGGGTGCACCGTCACCGTGTCGGGCTCGATCTGTTTCGCCGGCGTGGCCGCGTCGTAGCACGCCACCACCAGATTCGCCGTGGCGAAACCGTGCGCCGTGGCGGCCATCACGATGCTGGTCTGGCTGACGAAATCGAGTCCGTAATTCTTCCCCGTGCCGGTGGGGACCCAGGCCGTGCCGTTGTAGAATTTCAAGCTGTTGCCATCCGCCGAATCCGCCGCCACGTCGCCGCTTTGGGGCGCACTGGGCAGCACGGCCGGCGCCACGCGCAAACCAGGGTTGGTGGCGCTGGCCGTGAACGTCTGCCGCGCGCCCGCCGAGAAGATCGTCGCCGCGGTCTTATCCACTGCATTGGTCACTTGCGAGGCCGAGTAGTCGCTCGCCTGTGCCGTCACCGTTCCCGTCCGCCCGAAAACGCTGCCCACCGAGGCCGGGGCCGCCGCCGTGATCACCCAGGAGGTGCCGTCGAACACTTTCAACTTATTCGAGTCGGCGGAATCGATCGCCAGGTCGCCGCTGGCCGGAGAACTGGGCAGCGTGGACGGCACGATCCGCAGTCCCGGCAGCGTACTCCCCGCCGTGAACGTCTGCCGCGCGCCCGCCGAGAACGTATTGGCCGCGGTCTTGTCCGCCGCGTTCGTCACCTGCGCCGCCAGGTAGTCGCCCGACTGCGCCGTCACGGTTCCGGTCCGCCCGAAAATGCTAGTGATGTTTCCGCCCCCCGACGTCCCCGCTGTTGCAATCCATGAGGTCCCGTCGAAATACTTCAGCTTGTTCACATCGCCCGCATCTATCGCCAGGTCGCCGCTCTGGGGCGCCGTCGGCAGTACCGCCGGGATCACGCGCAGGCCCGGTTGGCTGGCGCTTGGAGTGAAGGTCTGTTTCGCCCCCGACGTGTACGCGGTGGCGGCAGTTTTATCCACCGCGTTCGTGATCTGCGAGACCAGATAGTCGCCCGCTTGCGCCGTCACCGCGCCGGCTCGCCCGAAAATGCTGGTGATGAGGTCGGGCGGCGCGACCGTCGTCACCCAGGCCGTTCCGTTGTAGAATTTCAGCTTGTTGCTGTCGCTCGCATCGATCGCCAAGTCCCCGGTCTGGGGCGCGCTCGGCAGCGTGGACGGCGCTACGCGCAGCCCGGTCAAAGTGGCGCCCGGCGTGAACGTCTGCTTCGCCCCGGCGGAGTAGCTATTGGCCGCGGTCTTATCCACCGCATTGGTGATTTGCGCTGCCGTGAAGTCGCCCGTTTGCGACGCCACCGTCCCAACGCGGCCGAAGACCGTCAGCACCGCCGCCGAGCTTTGTAGGGTCCACGTATCCGTCGTAGTGCACAGATACAGATTCTTCCCGGCCGGGGCGCTAGTGCTGAAGAACGCCGCTCCTATCGAGCACGTGGATGGAAGCGTAACGCCGGTCTTAAAGGGTTTGGTCGAGGGTGCGGCCGAGAAATCGACGGTCTTGCCTTGCGTCGACAGGCCAATTCGCGTCTGGCAATTGACCCTGTACAGCCCCGCACCGATGACCGCCAACGCGATCGGAAAACGCCATGTCTGCATGGTTATTTTTGGGTTGTTTCGGAGGCTGTCCTCCGAAGTCCAAATATCCCAGCCGCACATGCGCTTGAACCGTGCCGTTGCGCTAAGCGTTTGAAAATGGGCTTAAAAAAAATCGGTTGAGCTTGTGACGGGCGCCCGCTCGATCCAATCCGCAATCGCCCGCTCGATCCGTTCGCACGCATGGCCGTCCCCGTACGGATTGTGGATATGGGACATGCCTTGATATGCCTCCGGATCGTCCAGCAGCAGTTCGGCCTGGCGCACGATTCGCTCGGTATCGGTCCCTACCAGCCGCACCGTCCCGGCGTCGACCGCTTCCAGCCTCTCGGTCTTATCGCGCAGCACCAGCACCGGCTTGCCCAGTGACGGCGCCTCTTCCTGAACTCCGCCCGAATCCGTCAGCAGCAGATAAGAGCGGCGCATCAGGTCGACGAAGTCCACGTACTCGATCGGATCGAGCAGCGTGATGCCGCGCGTCCCTCCCAGCAGCCGCGTCACGGGAGCAAGCACATTCGGGTTGCGATGCACCGGATAAACGATCTGCACGTCCGGACGCCGGGCCAGGCGGTTCAGAGCCTCGCAGATGCGCTCGAACCCAGCGCCGAAGCTCTCGCGCCGATGCGCTGTCACCAGAATCAGTTTGCGGCCCGGATCCAGTTCGTCCCAGCGACGCGCCGTCAGCCGCCCCAAAAGCAGCGCGTCCCGCACATGCAGCACCGCGTCGATCCCCGTGTTGCCGGTCACCGAAATCGCCGCCGCGGCCACGCCTTCGCGCAGCAGATTGTCGCGCGCCGATTCGGTGGGCGCGAAGTGCAGAGCCGCCAGGCGCGTCGCGATCATGCGGTTCAATTCCTCTGGGTAGGGCTGGTAGAGGTCCCCCGTCCGCAACCCCGCTTCGACGTGGCCGACCGCGATCCGTTGATAGAACGCCGCGAGCGCTCCCGCCATCGTGGTGGTGGTATCGCCCTGGACCAATACCAGGTCCGGACGCTCCTCCGCCAGCACCGGTTCAAGCGCCGCCAATATCCGCGCCGTGGATTGCGAAAGCGTCTGCCCCGGCAGCATCAGGTCGAGGTCATAATCGGGCTCGATGCCGAACGCTGCCAGCACCTGGTCGAGCATCGCCCGATGCTGCGCCGTCACGCACACCTTGATTTCGAACGCCGCGAGCGAGCGCAGATGCAGCACTAGCGGCGCCAGTTTGATCGCCTCGGGCCGCGTGCCAAAAATGAAGAGTGCCCGCATGTCTGGGCGGAAACAACCATTGTACAGTCCCGCCCCGCGCCCGTATGCTTGTAAGGTAGTGGGACGATTCATCCGTCGCGTGTGGCGCATCGCCGTGGGAGCCATGGCTCTCCTCGGCTTCCTCTACGTGCTGGTCAGCGCCACCCCGCTCACCATCTGGTGGGCGCGCAAACTCGCCGGCCCGTGGAACGACCCGCGGGGTGAGACCGTCATCGTGCTCGGCGGTTCCGTCATGGAGGGCGGCATCGTGGGGCTGAATTCCTACTGGCGGACCATCTATACCCGCCTGGTCTACCGCGAGGGTGGCGTCCGCCGCATCATCATCTCGGGAGGCGCGCCGGACAACCCCATCTCCGAAGCCATGAAGGGATTTCTCGTCTGTCAGGGTCTACCCGGCGACGTCATCACCACCGACACCAAAGCCCTCAGCACGCGCGAAAACGCCGTCAACGTGGCCGAGATTCTGAAAGGTGACACCAGCCGGAAAATCCTGCTGACCAGCGACTATCACATGTACCGCGCCTGGCGCAGTTTCCGAAAGGTCGGCCTGAACATGGAACCGCGCCCCTTTCCCGACGCCATCAAGCAAAGTCAAAACTGGATGGGACGGTGGCCGAGTTTCCTGAACCTATCCATCGAAAGCGCTAAGATCGCCTACTACTACGCGCGCGGATGGATCTGAAAGGCAATTCACAGAGCTGCCACTAACTCCGCCACGCTCGCCGTCGCCGTTCCCAGCTTCCCCACGACAATCCCGCTGGCGCGGTTCGCCAGTTCGGCAGCCTCAGCCGGCGACGCCCCCGCGCACAAGCTCAGCGTAAAAACCGAGATGGCGGTGTCCCCTGCCCCGGACACGTCGAATACATCCTTGGCGCGCGTCGGTGTGTGGTACGGCTCGCCCTCGCCGTCGAGCAACAGCATGCCGTGCTCCCCGAGCGTGATCAGCAGGCTGTCGGTATGCCACATTTGCTGCAGCCGCTTCGCCGCCTCGATCAGCGCGACGTCCTCCAGCACCGGCAGCACCGGATCCGACGGCAGCATTCCGGCCATCACAAAGGCCTCGCCGCGGTTCGGTTTGATGGCCGTGGCGCCGTTCCACGTGAGCGACGTGTGCGGATGCGGATCCACCGCCAGGATCTTGCCGTGCGTGCGAGCACACTCGCAGATGTAATCGGCCAGGGCCTGGCTCAGAAATCCCTTGCCGTAATCGGCAACAATAATGCCGTCGAGCCCGCCGATGACGCCATCCAGATATCGCTTCGCCCGTTCCATCTGGTCCCCGGTGAGCGCCGTCCGATGTTCGCGATCCACCCGCACTACTTGTTGATGGCGCGCGATAATGCGCGTCTTGACGGTGGTCGAAAATCCCGCCGCCTGCTGCACCCCCGCGGTATCGATGCCCGCGGTTTCGAGCAGTTCCGTCAACCGGCCCCCGTGCGCATCCGCCCCCACGACTCCCATTACCGCCGTACACGCCGTAAGCTCGCGAACGTTGCGCGCCACGTTGGCCGCGCCGCCCGGATAGTAGGATTCGCCCGTGACGTTCACCACCGGCACCGGCGCTTCGGGCGAAATCCGCGATACCTTGCCCCAGATGAACTCGTCCAGCATGAGATCGCCGATCGCCAGAATCCGCTTGCCCGCGAACCCGGCGATCAGGGAACTCAGGCGCTCCGTCTCGAATTCAGTCTGCATTCCGTGAGGACATCTCCGGCATGGAGCCGTGTTGCCGGCGGGCGCTCTCGGAGGCGTCACCCGCGGCCTCGCGGCGCGCGATCACGATCAGGGAGAGCCCTCGCCACGGCATCGAGCCGTCCAGCCGCCGCCACAGCCACACCGTCTTGTCGAAGATCTTCAGCACCGGTTTGTTGATGTTGCGCGAACCGAACAGCTTGCTGTAAATCCACCAGGGCGGCGTCCCGGCCTTGTTGAAACCGTATGCCTTCTCCACTCTGAAGCCGCGCGATTCGAGCAACTGCCTGGCATCCGCCACGCTGTAACGCCGCTTGTGCCCCAGGCTGCGGTCGAGCGTTCCGAACAGCGCCGGCCCTTGCGGCACCAGCACCATCAGTACGCCGTTCGGTTTGAGCGTATCGCGCAAAGATGCCACCACCTGACCCGGGTCGTCCAGGTACTCGAGGACGTTCAGGCACAGCACCGTGTCGAAGCTGTGGCCCAGGCCGGCCACCTCCTCGGGTAGTTCGGGGTCGACGCGCTGCACCACCACATTCGGAGTCCGCAGGAAACGGTTGCGCAGCGCGTGCAGATGCAGCGGGTCCTTTTCCGCCGCCACATAAAGCACGCGGCGGCTCATCAGCCTGCCCGAAATATTCCCGATACCCGCGCCCACCTCAAGCACTTCGTCGCCTACGTGCGGCCGCAGTTGCCGAGCCAGCCAGCTCAAGTACTGCGGCGTCCCCGTCAGATTATTCAAGACGCCGCGGCCGTACGGCGCCGAGTACAGGTCGTCGATGATCCAGAACTTGAGAATCACGCCCAGCGCCTTCAATCCGTCCCGCCACCCGATCTTCTTGCCTTCCTCGTAAGTGCGGCCGTGATAGCTGATGGGCACTTCGTAAATGCGGAAATTCCGCTTGGCGCTCTTCATCGTGATTTCCGGCTCGAACCCGAAACGGTCGCTTCGGATGGGAACGCTTTTCAGCAGATCCGTGCGGAACACCTTGTAGCAGGTCTCCATGTCCGTCAGTTTGAGGTTGCAGAACATGTTCGAAACCAGGGTGAGCCCCTTGTTGATCATGGAGTGCCAGAACGGCAGCACGCGCATCTGCTCGCCCGCCAGGTAGCGCGATCCGAACACCGCGTCGGCATGCCCCGCCAGCAGCGGCCGTAGCAGGATCGGATATTCCGAGGGATCGTACTCCAGGTCGGCGTCCTGAATCAGGGAGAAATCGCCCGTCGCCTTCTCGATCGCGGTGCGCACGGCCGCGCCCTTGCCCCGGTTCTGCGGATGGCGGTAAAGCCGGATCTGCGGAAATGCCGCCGCCAGCCGCTCGAGAATGGCGTACGTGCCGTCAGTCGAGCAGTCGTCCACGATCACCAGTTCCCGCTCCATGTTTTCGGGAACGGGGGCCGTCAATACGAGCGAGATACACCTCTCGACGACAGTGCGCTCGTTATAGACCGGCATCAGGATCGACAGCTTCATGAAAGTATTTAGTCTAACAAAGCCGCCGGAACAGCCCCGAGCCCGCCGTGCCTTGCCTGCCCCGATTATGCTACAATTCAACTAGTCAGACTAGTGAGAATATGAGAAACGCCCAGCGATCGACAGAAAACGAATGGCAGCTACAGGAGGCTAAGGCCCGATTCAGCGAAGTCTTCACCCTCGCCCGCTCGCGCGGCCCCCAACGCGTCACGCGGCACGGCAAGGAGGCCGTCGTCATCCTTCCCGCCGAGGAGTTCGAGCGCCTGACAGATCGCAGCCGGCAGCCTGGCAGCCTGGTCGAGTTCTTCTCCGCCTCGCCCCTCTCCCGGTCCGGTATCCGGCTCGATCGTAAGCCCGATTTCGGGCGGAAGGTGTCCCTCTGAGTTGACCGGCTTCCTCTTAGACACGAACGTCATTTCCGAACTGGTCAAGCCGCGGCCGGATGCGGGTGTCACCGGGTGGATCGAATCGGTCGAGGAAACCCTGTTGTATCTCAGCGTTCTAACCCTGGGAGAAATGCGGAAGGGCATCGCAGGTTTGCGCAGCGGCCGCCGGCGCGCCGACCTCGAAGCGTGGCTCGAGGGTTCGTTGCGCGCCCGATTCTCCGGGCGCACCCTCCCCGTGAATGATGCGGTGGCCGATCGCTGGGGCCAGATCATGGCTGTCGCCGATGCGCGCGGCGCACGTATGCCGGTAATCGACGGCCTGTTCGCCGCTACCGCACTGCATCACAACCTCACGCTCGTCACGCGCAACGTAGCCGATGTGGAAGCCAGCGGCGCGTCCGTCTTCAACCCGTGGACATCCACGCGCCGGCGCTAGGCCGGGCGTCCCAGGTGCATGCCCGCGCCCACTAAGCAACGAATGGGCCCTCGGCCCACTAAAGGTGATGAAGACGCGATCGGCCGGTATCGTGGAGTCGATGACTTGTGGTGCGTCTTTAGCGGAGCGGCTGCTCGTTGCAACCGCACTACCAATTGCTGCCGCGCGCGGCTCTGTTAAATTGAAGACAGGTGCGCGTCTCCCTCCTCCAAATCAACCCGACCGCCGGTGACCTCAACGGCAACGCCGCACTTATCATCCGCGCCGCGCGTGTCGCCCAGTCCCAAGGCGCCGATCTCGCCTTCACGTCCGAGTTGGCCCTCATGGGATACCTGCCGCGCGACCTTCTGATGAGCCAGGGCTTCATTCGCCGTAGCTGCGAAATGCTGGCGCGCCTTGCAACCGAGCTCAAGGATGCGCCTCCGCTCCTGGTCGGAGTAGCTACGCCCAATCCCGCTGAAGTCGGCCGACCTCTCTTCAACAGCGCCGTCCTGCTCGACCGCGGCCACGTCGGACAGGCATTCCACAAGACCCTGCTCCCCACCTATGACGTCTTCGATGAGGACCGTTACTTCGAGCCCGCGCCACCCCAGCCGCTTCTCGATCTGAACGGCTGCCGCCTCGGCATCAGCATCTGCGAAGACGTCTGGAACGATCGCGATTTCTGGAAGCGGCGCCGCTATCACCAGGACCCCATCCAGGGGTTGGTCGAATCCGGCGCCCAGGCGATCCTCAACCTTTCCGCCTCGCCCTTCAACGCCGGCAAGCAGCTTCTGCGCGAGCAGATGCTGGCGCACATGGCCCGCAAGTACAGCGTGCCCGTCGTCATCGTCAACCAGGTGGGCGGCAACGACGACCTCATCTTCGATGGCCGCAGCGCCGCCTTCGATGCTTCCGGGCGCCTCTTCGCGCGCGCCAAAGGCTTCGACGAAGACGTCATCACGGTCGATCTCGCCACCTGCACCGGCTCTATCGCGCCCGACGATTTCGAGCCCGAAGCCGAGATCTGGCATGCCCTCGTGCTAGGCGTCCGCGACTACGCCCGCAAGACCGGTTTCCGCGACGTGCTGCTGGGACTATCCGGCGGCGTCGATTCCGCGCTGACCGCCGCCATCGCCGCCGATGCCCTGGGCCCGGAACACGTGCTCGGTGTGATGATGCCCTCCCGCTACTCGAGCCCTGGGAGCGTGGACGATTCCGTCGCGCTGGCGCGCAACCTCGGCGTCCGCACTCTGACGCTGCCCATCAGCGACATCATGTCGACCTATGATGCCGTCCTCGCCGATGCCTTTCGCGGACTCGCGCCCGACGTCACCGAGGAGAACATACAGTCGCGCATCCGCGGCAACCTCCTGATGGCGCTTTCGAACAAGCACGGATCGCTGCTCCTCACCACCGGCAACAAGTCGGAGATGTCGGTCGGATATTGCACTCTCTACGGCGATATGAACGGCGGCCTGGCGGTGATTGCGGACCTGCCGAAGATGATGGTGTACCGCGTGTCGCGCTGGCGCAACTGCCGCCGGCCGGACATCCCGGAAGCCATCCTGACCAAGGCGCCGTCGGCCGAACTGCGGCCCGGCCAGACCGATCGGGACAGCCTCCCGCCTTACGAGCTGCTGGATCAGATTCTCGAGTTGCACGTCGAGCAGTGCCGGTCGGCCGAGGAAATTATCGCCCAGGGTTTCGACGAGCCGACCGTGCGCCGCGTGCTGCGTCTGGTCCGCATGGCGGAGTTCAAACGCAAGCAGGCCGCGCCGGTTTTGAAGGTGACTTCGCGCGCGTTCGGCACCGGCTGGCGCATGCCCATCGTCCGCCAGGAATAAGATTCGTCTGGTATTGCCCATTCCACCAACCCCGTGAGCCAAAACGTAATAATGCCGCCGGGCAATGCGGGTATAATGTGAAGCTGACGTCGCTTTTCCTCCGGTTCCTTTTGGATGGTCCGTTTATTTCGAGTTTTTGTACCGATCGGCACACTCACCCTGCTGGTCTCCGAGATCCTGCTGGTGACCGCGGCCTTCGTGCTTGCGACGTATCTGGCGCTCGACGTCGACCCCACCGGTTACCTCCTGTATGACGGCGGCTTGGTCAACATCGTCCTGGTGCTTCTCAGCATCCTGATCGGTCTGCATTTTCACGATCTGTATACCGACATTTTCATCGAATCGCGCATCGTCCTGATGCAGCAGCTCTGTCTCGTCACCGGCGTCGCCTTCCTGATGCAGGGCCTGATCAGTTACATCAGTCCCGCCAATCGCATGCCGATCCGAGTCATGCTGGTGGGCAGCCTGATCGCGGTGATCGCGATTTATTGCTGGCGCGTTTTCTTCAGCGCCTACGCCCTCAAGGTCGTGGGCCGCGACCGCCTGCTTCTGGTCGGCGGCAGCGCCATGCTGGTGGATATCGGGCGGCACATCGTGGAGACCCCGGCCACCGGCCTGGTCGTGACCGGTTATGTGGATGATGAGCACGAGCCGGGTACGCAGCTCCCCGGCGGCAAACTGCTCGGCCCCATGTCCGCCCTCCGCGAGATCGTCACCGCTACAAGGCCCAACCGCATCGTGGTGGGTATGTTCGAGCGGCGCAATCGCATGCCCGTCGCCGAACTGCTCGAGATGCGATTCGCCGGGCACATCATCGAAGAGGCCGCCAGCGCCTACGAACGCGTCTGCGGCCGGGTGTGCGTCAAGGAACTCCGTCCGTCGCAGCTCATCTATTCGGGCGAGCTCGGACCGCGCCGCGAGAGCCTGTTATACCAGACGATTTCGAACCTGGTGGTGGCGTGCATCGGCATCATCGTCACGTTTCCCCTGATGCTGCTCACCGCGTTGGCGGTACGGCTCTCCTCGCCCGGCCCGGTTCTCTACCGGCAGGTACGCGTCGGCATGGACGGGGTGCCGTTCACCGTGGTCAAATTTCGCTCTATGTATGCGGATGCGGAAGCCAATACCGGAGCCGTCTGGGCCACCAAGGACGACCCGCGCGCCACGCCTGTAGGCCGCGTCATCCGCCGCATCCGCCTCGACGAATTGCCGCAACTTTTCAACGTTCTGAAAGGCGACATGTCGATCGTGGGCCCGCGCCCGGAGCGCCCGGAATTCGTTAAAGCCCTCTCTGAGCAGGTTCCCTACTACCGCCAGCGCCACTGTGTGCGCCCCGGTATCACCGGCTGGGCGCAGATCAACTACAAGTACGGCGACACCCTGGAAGATACGATCACCAAGCTCGAATACGACCTTTACTACATCAAGAACATGTCGCTCGGTCTCGACGCTTACGTCATCTTCCACACCATCAAGACCATGCTGCAAACGCGCGGCGCGCAGTAGGCAGCTACCCGACGAATTCCTCCACTGCAGCGATCACCGCGTTCCTCTCCGCCTCACTCATCTCGGGAAACACCGGCAGGCTGATCGCCTCCCGCGCCAGCCGCTCCGCCACCGGGAGCGCCGGAAAAGGTCCGAGCCCGCGGAAGCACTGCTGTTCATGCAGCGGCAGCGGATAGTACACCTCCGAAGCGATACCGCGCTCCGCCAAAAACTTCCGCAGGGCATCCCGTGGCGATTCCCTTCCCTTCCATCCGTCACCCGCTCGAATCCGCAGCGTGTATTGGTGGACGATGTGGGTCCGGTCCGCGTGCGTCACCGGCGTCACCACCTCCACCGCCCCGTTGCCCTTCAGTCCGCCGAAAGCGCGATTGTACTCGCAAGCGTGCCGCTGCCGTTTCGCCGTGTACTCCGGCAGATGCGGCAGCTTCACCCCGAGCAGCGCCGCCTGTAGCGCGTCCAGCCGGAAATTCCCGCCCACCGTCTCGTGGAAATACCGCGCATGCGCGCCATGGCTGCGGAGCAACCTCGCTTTATCCGCCAGCGCCGGGTCGTTGGTCACCAGCAGGCCCGCATCCCCCAGCGCACCCAGATTCTTCGTCGGGAAAAAACTGATGGTGGCGAAATCACCGAATGAGCCCACCGGCCGCCCCCGATATTGGGCGCCAAACGCCTGGGCAGCATCTTCGATCGTCGCGATCCCGCGCCGCCTGGCCAGCTCGAGAATGGGGTCCAGGTCGGCCGCCTGCCCGTACAGGTGCACCGGAACAATCGCCTTCGTGCGCCCGCTGATTAGCCGTTCAACACCTTCTGGATCGATGTTGAAACACTCCGCGCAGGAGTCCGCAAACACCGGCTTCGCCCCTAACCTGGCCACACATCCGGCCGTAGCGAAAAAGGTGAATGAGGGACAGATGACCTCGTCGCCCGGGCCGATCCCCAATGCCATGAGGGCGCACAAGACTGCATCCGTGCCCGACGACATCCCGATGCCGAAGCGCGCGCCCGCCACCGCCGCGGCCGCCGATTCGAACTCCTCCACTTCCCTGCCCAGGATGAACTGGCCGGACTCGAGGACGCGCCGGAACGCTGCCGTCAATTCAGCTTCGAGCGGTAGATTCTCCCGCCGCACATCCAGCAAAGGAACCTTCATGGCGTCTCCAGGGATTGCAGCACCTGCCGCGCCTCCGCGCGCTCCGCCTCCGGCCGCGCCGGATCGCCCGCCACCTGTTTCCAATAGTCGTGGGTCTCTTGCCAGCGGCGCCGCTCCTCTTCCACCTGCTTGCGCAGCAGTTCGCGCGCCGAAAGGTGTCCGCCATTTTCGAAGTGCCGCGGCACCGCCGTCAGCACAAACCCGACCGGATTTTGAATGTGGCGCGCCCACTGCAGCTTGACCCCGACGAAATAAGCGATCTCTTCGATGGTCGAATCCCCCGCCCTTCTGCGGCATGCTTCGAGCAGTTGGAGCAGCGCGCCGTCGTCGACAAAACCTAGCTGCCTTTCGAGAAGCTTTCGCAACGCCGCCACTTCCGACGATGACGCTGTTCTGCCTTCAGGATTATGCTCTATCTTTTGTGTGGTCTGCCTGACTACTGTGGTCTGGTTCGCAACGGCGCCAGTTGGTGTAGCCCCAGCCGCCTCAGTGGTCGCGGCTGAAGTGTCATCAGTGGTCTGGTCCGAAGTGACTACTGTAGTCAGGTTCAGCCGTGGATCGGGCAACGGATGCGCGTACAGAAAACCGGGTCCGATCTTGACCGCGTGCAAGCGTCCCTTCCGCGCCTGACGGTCGAGCACTCCCCGATAGCTGAAAACCCGGTAGACCGTGGAACTGCGGGTATAGATATCGGCCGGCCGTTCGATCATGATAAAGTCCTTCTCGATCAGGCGGTCGATGATGCGCTGGATGGTCTTCTTCGAAAGACGGGTGCGCTTCATCAGGTAGTCGTATCCAGCCTGCACAATCCGCGCGTCACCGCCAGTCTCGTCCCGCTCCGCTCCCCGGGTCGCCCAGAGCGTGTCGTACACCGATTCCTCTGCCGTATTCAAGACATCCTGCGCCAGCCGGATCCGCTTCACCCGCGACCCCGGTACCAGTTCGCCGCCTTCCGTGATCCAGATGGAAGGCGCAGGGCCGGACCTGACTACAGTAGCCGGGTTACTCACGACCACTGTGGGCGTCTCTACTACTGTTGCCACTTCAAACTCGTCTACAGTGGCCGGCTCGGCTACTGTGGTCATGTCAGATTCGACCACAGTATTCTGAAATGACTCGACTACAGTGGTCACTTCCGCCAACACATTGTTACTTAACAGGATATTACAGGATATCAACAGCGCTCGTCAGGCTTCCAGGGCGTCCATCTAGCTTCCTGGCTACTGTGGGCAAGTCAGACATGTCCACAGTAGGCTCTTCCGGATCTTCCGGCGCCAGCGGCGGGGGAGCGTTCACCAGATGGGAACCGACACCACTACCCACGGCTGGCGTTAAGATCAGATCCTCCAGCTCGCTAGGGTCGAACGCCGGTTGCGTCTTACTAGACCGCGATACTCTCGCCATGCTGCGCTTCGATTTGCGCCGTCGGTGGCGCCGTCTTCACGCCTAACAAGTTCAATAATGAGGTTGTCGCCGCGTCGTAATCCTCGAGCGCCTTCGCCTTCGGATCCACGTCCACGATCATCTTGTGCAGCCGCGCCGATTTGCCGATCGCCTGGTCCGTTCGAATGGCCTCCACCACCGGAATCTTGTAGGTGTCGCTCAACTGGCTGATCATCTTCATTACTGCATCCGTCAAACCATACCGCCGATTCACGATTGCTGGCAGCAGGGCAACCGGCCGGATCGGAGTCCGGACGCTGTCGCCGATCGTCTGCGCCGAAAAGATGGTCGCGCCGGCGCCTGAAACGCTTAGGGTGTCCATCGAGATCGGGATCAGCACGTTCTGGCAAAACACCATCGAACAAGCCTGGAGCAGGGAAATGGAGGGCGCACTCCGATGCTGGGGGTCGGCGCCGTGATCCTGGCCGCGGTCAGCCTGGTCCTGCTGATCGCCTGCGCCAATTTGGCGAATCTCCTGCTGGCCCGCGCGGTAGTGAGGCGCAAGGAAATTGCCGTTCGCCTGGCGGTAGGCGCCTCGCGCCTGCGCCTGATCCGCCAACTTCGGGCCGGCAGGAACTCCGGGTTCTCGGCCACGTAGGCGCCTCGCGCCTGCGCCTGATCCGCCAACTGCTGACCGAGAGTATGCTGCTGGCGTTGACCGGCGGCGCTCTGGGCCTGGTGGCCGCCTGGGGAACGCTGCGCAGCCTGTATCCGCTACTGCTGGCGAGGCTCCCGCAGGAAGTGCAATCGCTGCCCCTCAACCTCAATCTGGATGTCCGAATTCTGTTCTACTCGCTGCTCCTGTCCTTTGCGACCGGCGCCGCATTCGGCCTGGTTCCGGCGCTTCAGACCTCGAACCTCGATCTCAATTCGTCGCTCAAAGGAACCGGCGCGTCGTTCGCCGGACGCTCGGGCGGTTGGCTGCGCGGTTCGCTCATCGCCGCCCAGATCGCGGTCTGCCTGGTCCTGTTGATCGCCGCCGGACTGCTGGTGCGGGGCCTTCAGGCCGCACAGACGATCGACCCGGGATTCGAAATGAAAGACATCGCGGCGGCGAGTTTCGATCTGAGACTCGAAGGCTACGACCAGCCACGAGCCGCCGCGTTCAATCGCCAACTCGCCGACCGGCTGGCAACGCACGCCGGTATCGATGAGGTGGGTTTCGTGGACTCCGTGCCCTTGAGCGGCTCGCGGCGCGGAACCATGGGCACGGTGGCCGGCCGGGACGAGAAATTCCAAATCACCGACGCCCGCGTTTCCGCCAACTACTTTCAGCTTCTCGGAATTCCGGTTGTGCGCGGCCGCGCGTTCGAGCCGGGCGAGACCACCGGCGACGGACGCAGCATCATCCTCAGCCAATCCGCCGCGCGGCGTTTGTGGCCGGGCGAAGATCCCATTGGAAAGCGCCTGCTGTTCGACGACGGGAAAACTGCAACCGAAGTCGTGGGCGTGGTGAAGGACATCCGCGCTTCCAGCCTTTCGGCCGTCGATCCTATCTTCCTCTACCATCCGGCGGGACCGAAGTCGCAGGTGGGCCTTTCCATTCTGGTGCGCGGCAAAGCCGGATACGCCGCCATCGCCAAATCCATCCGCGATGAGACGCGCGCGCTCGATCCGAACGTTCTGGTGCAGTCCCACCGCCTGGAAGACAATCTCGACCTGTGGCAACTCCCCTCGCGGATTCTGTCGATGCTGGCGCTGGCTCTGGGGATCGCCGGGTTGATCCTGGCATCGATCGGCATCTACGGCGTGATGGCCTACGCCGTGACCCAGCGGACGAAGGAGATCGGGATTCGGATGACGATGGGCGCGCAGCGGCGCGACGTGGTGCGGCTCATTCTGGGGCAGGCGATGCGTCCGGTCGCCATCGGGATCGCGCTCGGCCTGGCGGGCAGCGCCGCCGTCTCCGGCATCCTTTCGAGTCTGCTCTACGGCTTGAACCGGCTCGACCCGGCGGTCTTCGGAGGCGTGTCACTTTTCCTTGCAGCCATCGCGCTGCTGGCCGGCTATGTCCCCGCGCAACGAGCGACACGCGTCGATCCGATGACGGCCTTGCGCCACGACTAGGGATTGGTCGCCCGCCTGCCAAGGAGCGGTACCTTAAGTCATAGGCGCGCCATGGACGTCCATCTAGTCGACGGCACATACGAGTTGTTCCGGCATTTCTACGCGCTGCCGTCGGCACGCGATCAGGACGGTCGCGAGATCGCCGCTGTCCGGGGAGTACTCGGGTCGGTGCTGGGCATGATCAAGGACGGCGCCACTCACGTCGCCGTCGCGACCGACCACATCATCGAGTCGTTCCGCAATGATCTGTGGCCTGGTTATAAGACCGGCGAAGGCATCGAACCCGACCTGTTGGCGCAGTTCCAACTCCTCGAAGACGCCCTCTCGGCAGCCGGCGTGACGGTTTGGCCGATGGTGGAGTTCGAGGCAGATGATGCGCTGGCTGCGGGAGCGGCGGCAGCGGCTCGCGATGCGCGGGTCGAGCGCGTGATCGTCTGCACGCCGGACAAGGACCTCGCGCAATGTGTACGCGGTAAGCGCGTAGTCCAGATCAATCGCCGGACGCGCGTGACGTACGACGAGGCTGGCGTGATCCAAAAGTTTGGCGTCCCGCCGGCGTCGATCCCCGACTACCTGGCGCTGGTCGGCGACGCAGCCGATGGCTACCCGGGCCTGCCAGGCTGGGGGGCGAAATCGTCGGCTGCGGTTCTCGCCAAGTTCGGACATATCGAGTCCATCCCCGCGGACTGGCGCGAATGGCACGTGAACGCCTCGAGCGCGAGTACCCTGGCACAGACGCTCGAGCGCGAACGCGAACGCGCACTGCTGTTCCGAACTCTTGCCACGCTCCGCACCGACATCCCGCTCTTCGACGACGTGGACGAACTGCAGTGGAAGGCGCCCACCTCCGCTTTTGCCGCGCTCGGCGCCCGATTTGACGCGGCCGTCACCAAGACCTCGCGGCGCCCCGGCCGATAGTGCAACAATCAAAATCCGGATGTCAGAAAAAGCTGTCGATCTCTGGGCGTTGAGCGATCTTTGCACGCCGTGGTGCGTCCACGTAGTGGCGACCCTGCGAATCGCCAACCATATCGCCGCGGGCATCGACAAAATCGACGACCTGGCCGCGGCGGCAAAGTGCGATTCCGATGTCCTCCACAGCGTGCTCGGACATCTGGTGAGCAGAGGCGTCTTTCAGGAACCGGAGCCCGGCCGATTCGCGCTGAACGAAGCCGCCCAGGGGCTGCTCGACCCGGCGTCGCTTCTGGGCCTTGACCTGGAGGGCCTCGGCGGCCGTATGGCTTACGCATGGGGCAGCCTCCTCAGCTACGTCCGGACGGGCGCTCCCGCCTACCGCGAGATTTTCGGCCTGCCATTCTTTGAGGACCTGGACGCCCATCCGGAGATCGGGGCGAGCTTCGACGCGCTCATCGGGCCGCCGGGACACGGCGTTCCCAACCCGGAGTTTGAAATCACCGGTGGCTGGGAGACGGTCCGGACGGTGGTCGACGTGGGCGGCGGTACGGGAGCGATGCTGGCTGAGATCCTGCGCGCCCGGCCGCAGATTCACGGCACGCTGGTCGATTTGCCGAGGCCTGTGGCTCGCTCCGCCGAGACGTTCCGCTCGGCCGGCGTCACCGATCGGGTCACGACGCTCGGGCAAAGCTTCTTCGATCCGCTGCCGGCGGGTGCGGATCTGTACCTGCTGAGAGGCGTGCTGAACGACTGGCCCGATCGTGAAACGGCGGCCATCCTGAGCCGCTGTGCCGAAGCGGCGCGCCCGGCCGGCCGCGTGGTGGTCCTTAAGAGCGTGGGCCCGGACGGCGCGCCGAGAGGCCTTGTCATAGAAATGGTGCTGCTGGGAGGCAAGCACCGCACCGTGGCGGAGTTCAGCCAGCTCGCGCGTCAAAGCGGGTTGGAGGTTGTGGCCGCCGGGCGCCAGTCATCCGGCTATTTCGTGGTCGAGTGCCGCTCTATTTCGGGGACAGGCTACACAACCTCGAAATTCGCCGCAAGGTCTTGAACTAGCGCGGCTGCCCTCTGGCGAATTTCGAGGTTGTGTAGCCTGTCCCCGAAATAGGGCTACTTACCGACCCAACAAGCTTTGCGCTTGCCCAGGAACGCCGAGATCCCTTCCTGCGCATCCGCCGCCAACGCGTTCATCGACATCACTTCCTTGGCGTACGCATATGCCTGCGGCTGATCCAGATCGATCTGCGTGTAGAACGCCTGCTTGCCCAGCGCCACTACCAGCGAGCTCGCATCCGCCACCTTCGCGGCCAGCGCGCGCGCGGCATTCGACAATTCCGCGGCCGGTACCACCTGGTTGATCAATCCCCAGTCTGCCGCCCGTCGCGCATCCACCAACTCGCCCGTCAACAGCATCTGGAGCGCGCGCTTGCTTCCGATGGCGCGGGTCAACGCCACCATCGGGGTGGTGCAGAAGAGCCCGATCTTCACGCCCGGCGTGGCGAAGGCCGCTTCCTCGGCCGCCACCACCAGGTCGCAGGTCGCGACCAATTGGCAGCCCGCGGCGGTGGCGATTCCCTGCACCTCCGCGATCACCGGCTGCGGGATCGACTGGATCTTCGTCATCAGCTCCGTGCACGCATCGAAAATCCGCCGGTATTCGTTGATGTCGCGCCCCGTCATCTCCGACAGGTCGTGACCGGAGCAGAACACTTTGCCCGCCGCCCGCAGGATCACTGCGCGCGCGTCGCGATTGCGGCCGATCTCGTCCAGGCAGCGCGTCAGCTCGATCATCAGCTCGAGCGAAAGCGCGTTCCGCCGCTCCGGCCGGTTGAGCGTGACCACCGCCGCCGGCCCTTCCTGCGCATAAATAATGGTTTCGAATTTCATGTTCCCGCCTGCATGTCGCGCGCCCGTGCGCGCAACTCGTTCTTCCGGATCTTGCCCGTGGCCGTCCGCGGCAGCGGCCCGAATTCCACATACTTCGGACACTTGAAGTGAGCCAACCGCCCGCGGCACCAGTCGATCAGCTCTTCGGCAGTGGCGGACGCGCCCGGCTTCAGACCCACATACGCCTTCGGCACCTCTCCCCATTTTGCATCCGGCGCCGCCACCACGGCGGCTTCGGCGACGGCCGCATGGTCGCCCAGCGCCTTCTCCACTTCGATCGAGGAGATGTTTTCTCCTCCCGAAATCACGATGTCCTTCATGCGGTCGCGCAACTCCAGGTAGCCGTCCGGATGCACCACTCCGAGGTCGCCCGAATGGAACCAGCCGCCGGCAAACGCGTCGCTCGTGGCTTTTGGATTCTCGTAATAGCCGAGCATCACGTTGTTGCCTCGCATCAGGACCTCGCCCATGGTTTCGCCGTCGGCCGGCACGTCGCGCATTTCGCCATCCACCACGCGGAGATCGGTGCCCGCCACCAGGTACGCCACGCCTTGCCGCGCCTTCAACTGCGCGCGTTCGCCGGCGGGGAGATCGTCCCACTCGGCCTTCCACGCGCAGATGGTGTGCGGCCCGTACGTCTCGGTCAAGCCGTAGGCATGCGCCAGTTGGGCGCCCGTCTCTTCCACGGCGCGGATCGCCGCGGGTGTCGGCGGCGCTCCCGCTGTTACCATTTTAAGCGGCCGCTCGAACCGGACGCCCTCAGCCGCGCACAACTGTGCGAGGCCCGACACCACCACCGGCGCACCGCAGAGATGCGTGACGCCCTCCTCGCGGATCAGCCGCAGCACGTCCCGCAGCTCGGGACGAGGCAGACAGATGTGGCGTCCGCCGGCCGCGGTCACCGCCCAGGTAAAGCACCAGCCGTTGCAGTGGAACATCGGCAGTGTCCACAAATACACGCTGCGCGCATCGAGGCCGTGCTCCACGATCTCACCGATGGCGTTCACCCACGCGCCGCGATGCGTGAACACCACACCCTTGGGAAATCCGGTGGTGCCGCTGGTGTAGTTGATGGCGATGGCGGCGTCTTCATCCACCGCGGCGCGCTCGATCGAGGTGCCGGCGCCGGTCGCCAGCAGCGATTTGTAATCTTCGATGATGTGCTCCGCCGCACCGTCCGCAACCAACGCTCGCAGCGCAGGATCCACCAGCAGCACCTTGGGCCTCGAATGGTTCAGCATCCATCCCAACTCCGCCGCCTGCAAGCGGGTGTTGAGCATGACCACTACGGCGCCCAGCAGCATGGGGCCGAAATGCGCTTCGAGCGCCATCGCCCCATTCGGCGCCAGCACCGCCACGCGGTCGCCCGGTCCCACGCCGAGGCCGCGCAGCGCTGAAGCCAGCCGCTGCACGCGGGCGTGAAACTCCGCATAGGTGAAACGGCGGCCGCCATCCACCACAGCCGTTTGATCCCGGTACACGAACGCGCTGCGGGCCAGAAAATCGAGCGGCGTGAGGGGAGCATTCATGGGCAAGATTGTACAGCAGAACGAAGTCACGCTCGCTCTTCCATGCGATGATGAAACCGCATGCTGGACGCGTCCGCGTTTCGCAACAAACTGCAGGAGACCAGGCGCGCGCTGCGGGCGGATTTCGAGTGGTATCCGTATGACACCCTCTCCGGCCTGGCGCACCTGGACCGCATGCTCACCGGCCATCACCGCACTCTTCTATCGTCGCAGGGCCACGGGCGGCGCGTGCTCGATATCGGCAGCGCGGATGGCGACCTGTCGTTCTTCCTCGAATCGCTTGGGTATCACGTCACGGCGCTCGATCACCCGGCGTACAACCATAACGGCATGCGCGGAATTTGGGCGCTGAAGGCGGCGCTGGGGTCGGCAGTCGAGATCTGCGAGGTGGATGTGGACCGGCAGTTCACGCTGCCCCACGACAGCTACGACCTGGTCTTCTTCCTGGGCACACTCTATCATCTGCGCAGTCCGCTCTACGCGCTCGAGGAGCTGGCGCGGCGAACCAGCCACTGCTTCCTCAGCACGAAGATCGCGCGTCTGCTGCCGGATGGAAAGCCGATGCCGCCGGGAATGCCATTGGCCTACCTGGTGGGCGAAGACGAGCTGAACCGCGACAACAGCAATTACTTCATCTTCTCGGAAGCGGCGCTGCGAATCGCGCTCGCCCGTTCGCATTGGGAGATTCGGGAGTACATGACAGTGGGCGACGCGCGCTCGGACCCGGTCCGTCTCGACCGCGACGAGCGCGTCTTCTGCCTGCTCGAAAGCCGCTACGACCGGCTGGCCAACCTGGAGCTGCTCACCGGCTGGCACGAGAGCGAGGAGACCGGGTGGCGGTGGACGGCGCGTGCGTTTTCGGCGCGTCTGGCGGCCAACGGCGCGGCGCGCGAGCGCGTGCTGCACATGCAGGTCTACGTGGCGCCGGAGCTGGCGCCGCTCACCCTCTCCATCTCGGGGAACGGCGTCCCGCTGGCGCCTGCGGTCTTCGCGGCGCCGGGGTTGCATAGCATCACCCGGAGTCTTGCCTCCGGGAACGATTTCGAGCTGCGATTCGAGACCAGCCGGACATTGCAGCCTGACGCCGATGACGATCGCGAACGCGGCATCATCGTAGCCTCGATCCGCGTGGAGTGATTTCTTTACGTCCTTAACGCCCGCAAAACGTTACCTTAAGTACATGGAGTACTTTCAGCGGCGCGCCTGGCTCGCGTGGGCCTCGGTGGGCTTGCTGGCGGTGCTGTGCGCCGTTCTGGCGCTGCTCCAGTACAAGTGGATCGGCGAGGTGACGACGGCGGAACGCAGCCGCATGCGCGATCAACTGCAGGCGCGCCTCAGCGTGCTGAGCCGGAACTTCAACGAGGAGATCTCAGCGGCGGTCGCGGCGCTCGTACCCTCCTGGGAGCAACTCGAGCAGATGGGCCGGGAGCGCGCTTACTCCGCGCAGTATCTCCGCTGGAAAGAATCGCACGAGCGGCTGTTCCGGCGCATCGCGCTGGCAGTGCCGGTCGACGGGAAACCGCAGTTGTTGAATTTGGATCTCGACACCGGCCAGTTCTCGCCCATGGATTGGCCGCCGGAATGGAGCGGCATGCGGGACCGGGCGCAGTCCAGACTGGACGGCTCCGGGCCTTCGGGACCGGCGGCGCCGCACGCCACTCTAATAGAACTGCCGCGCTTCGCAGGGCCCGAAAGCGGTGGGCCGCCGCGCGAACAGGAGTGGCTGCTCCTCGATCTGAACCTGGATTATCTGGATCGGACGCTGCTGCCGGAATTCCTCACTCGCTACCTGGGCGACGCCGGAAAGCTGGACTACGACGCGGAGGTGGTGGCGAACAGCGATCCCGCAATCGTGATCTACGATTCGGCGCCGGGTCACAACCACATGACCGAAGGCAAGGAAGACGCTTCGGTCGGGCTCCTCGAAATCCGCCCGATGATGGGTGGACGAGGCGGTCCCGGCAGATTCGGCGGATTCGGCGACCGCGGGGGCCGGGGAGGCCGGGAATTCCGTGGCGGCGGCCGCGGCTTTGGACAGGGACCGGGACCGCCCATGAACGGAGGCCAGGGGCGTTGGGTGCTCCGCGTCCGGCACCACGCCGGATCGCTCGAGGCGCTGGTGGCGACCACCCGCCGGCGGAACCTGGCGGTGTCGGGAGCGGTGCTGCTGCTGGTGCTCGCAACCGCCGGACTGCTGGTGCGGCTGTCGCGCCACGCCGAGCACCTGGCTGAGCTGCAGATGAATTTCGTAGCCGGCGTGTCGCACGAGCTGCGAACGCCGCTCACGGTCATCCGCACCGCAGCCTTCAACCTGCGCGGAAAACTCGCGAGCCGTCCCGAACAGGTGGAGAAATACGGCGCGCTGATCGAAGGCGAAAGCGAGAAGCTGGCCAACCTGATGGACCAGGTGCTGCGGTTCGCCAGCGCGCAGGCCGGCCACGCGATCCGCGCCAGCGAGCCGGTGGCGGCGGACAAACTGATTGACGACGGGCTGCGGTCGAGCCGCGCCGCGCACGCAGGCGCAGGGCTCACGATCGAGAAGCGCATCGACGCCGGCCTGCCGCCGGTGATGGCCGACGAGCTGGCGCTGCGGCACGCGCTGCAGAACCTGATCGACAATGCGTTGAAGTATGGGACCGAAGGCGGCAACTGGATCGGCATATTCGCTTCGGCCGCGCCCGGCGCCAACGGCCGGGCAGCGGTGGAAATCCGCGTAGCCGATCGCGGCCCCGGCATTCCGGCGGACGAGCAGAAGTTCGTCTTCGAACCGTTCTTTCGCGGGCGGCGCGCGATCCAGGACCAGGTGCACGGCACCGGGTTGGGGCTTAACCTCGTGAAAAAAATAGTGGAGGCGCACGGCGGTACCATCCGAGTGAAGAGCGAGCCGATGCGAGGAACGGAATTTATCATTCGCGTTCCAGCCGCGCCGCGGGAGTTGCAGGATGAGTTCTCGGATACTGCTGATTGAGGACGAGCCCGGGTTGGTGCTGACGGTCTCGGACCTGCTGGCCGCGGAGGGCCATGAGGTGGAGTCGGCGGCCGATGGCGAGGCCGGTCTCGCCAAGGCCTCGGCGGGGAACTTCGACCTGGTCATCCTGGACGTGATGCTGCCCAGGAAGACCGGCTTCGAGGTGTGCCGCGAGCTGCGCCAGAAGGGCGTCGACACCGCCATCCTGATGCTGACGGCGAAGACGCAGGTGGTGGACCGCGTGGTGGGGCTGAAGCTCGGGGCCGACGATTACCTGACCAAGCCTTTCGACCCGGCCGAGCTGCTGGCGCGCGTGGAAGCGCTGCTGCGGCGCGTGCAGAAAGAAAACCGCATCCCCGTCCAGTCGTTTCAATTCGGCGATGTGGAAGTGGATTTCGAGCGCGCCGATGTGCGCAAGGGCGGGCAGACGGTGCCGCTGGCGAGCAAAGAACTGCAGCTTCTGCGCTACCTGGTGGACAACCGCGAGCGCGTGGTGCCGCGCGAGGAGATTCTGCAAAAGGTTTGGGAGTACAACGCCGAAGTTTCTTCCCGCACCATCGACGTGCACGTGGCGTGGTTAAGGCAGAAGCTCGAGGACAATCCGCAGGTTCCCAAACACATTCAGACGATCCGAGGGAAAGGCTACCGGTTCATGGCGTAGGGGGAGCCAACCAATTGTTGAAATCGCCGATATACTGATCCGGGGTGGATTGCATGCCAAGCAACTGCGCAAGTGCGCACTTCGACATCCGGACCGCGACGGCAATCGGCGCCATGGCCGCGTTGAGTATCTCCATTCTGAGCGCACTCC
Organism: Bryobacteraceae bacterium; assembly: GCA_041484525.1. Classification (GTDB taxonomy): domain Bacteria; phylum Acidobacteriota; class Terriglobia; order Bryobacterales; family Bryobacteraceae; genus JBGPHT01. The sequence continues at coordinate 77,801 of JBGPHT010000015.1, forward strand.
TGTGGGGAACGCGGCGTACTTATGTACATGCGCGACTGGGTAAAAAAGCTCGATGATTTTCTGAGACTCAACGAGCGCGACATCTTGAACCATGCAGGTCGCATCTCGGCACAACTCGGCGACGAAATCGCACATCGAGAGTTCGAGAAATATTGGGAGCATCAGAAACAAACCGAGGGTGGTCCCGTAAACGCACTTGAAGACTCAATTCAAAAGGCTCAGACGCAACGGCGGAAGAAGAATCCCTAAAACCAGTGCTTTCAACGCATGAATATTTAACCCCCACAACGTGGGACCACTACCGTATCCCACTAGTGTCCTGAATTAGAAATCAGTTGAATAATTAAACGGACCGATTCAACGGCGCCGTCCGAGTTCGACGGCCTGAATTGTACTGTGGGCCACGAACGCCGCCGCCCGCGTGGATAATCCGGATGTACAGTCCTGGATTACGCGAGAGATCGAGAAATTCTCCCCCCGCCATGATGCGGTTCTGCTGCAAGGCCGCTCACTTGAAATTATCCAGGAGCATCAGATGCGGCTGCCCGCGCTGTGGCGTAACCAGCGCCCAATGACCAACTCGATGTGCCGCACCTTCCGCAGGAAACCGCGCACCCCCGCTTCAGCGGCCACCAGGATGCGCCGGCGCCGGCGGCCCCAGCACCGTGCGGACCTTCCCGGCCAGCTCCACCGGACTGAACGGCTTCTGGATATACTCCGCACCCTTCCCCGAAACCCCATGGTGCTCGATGACGTTGCCCGTGTACCCGGACATGAAGAGCACCTTGATGCCGGGATCGAGTGTCTCCAGCCGGCCGGCCAGCTCCCGGCCGCTCATGATCGGCATCACTACGTCGGTCAACACCAGGTCGACGCGCTCCGGACGCCGCTCGAACGGCCACCTTTCGAGGTGGCCGATATCATCCGTGCGCATGGCAATAGCTTCGTGGAGAAGAACCGGTCCTGGTTGACCTGGCTGCATCTCCGCGTGCTTTCCGCCATCGAGCACTGCCGCACTGCTGCGCTCGGCGGTCATCTGGACCGCTGCCGCCAGTGCGGCCATGAGGCCATCTCTTTCAACTCCTGCCGCTCCAGACACTGTCCAAAGTGCCAAACCAACGCTCGCGACAAGTGGCTCGCCGGACGCAGCCAGGAACTGCTGCCGGTCCACTACGTTCATGTCGTCTTTACGATCCCCCACGAGTTGTCGTGGCTGGCCCTGCAAAACAAGAAGGTCGTCTACGACCTCCTGTTCCGCGCCAGCGCCGCAACCCTGCTGGAGATTGCCGACGACCCGAAGCATCTTGGCGCGGAGATCGGCTTCCTGAGTGTGCTCCACACCTGGGGACAGAATCTTCAGCATCACCCGCATATCCACTGCGTCATCCCGTCCGGTGGTCTATCACCCGATCACCAACGCTGGGTGCACCCTCGCTATCCGTTCTTCCTGCCGGTTAAGGTTCTGAGCCGCGTGTTTCGCGGCAAGTTCGTAGCCGGTCTCAAGCGCGCTTTCCATGACGGGCAACTACTGTTTCCCGGAAGCCTGAAAGGGCTGGGCGAGCGGAAAGCTTTCCATGCTTTTCTTCGGCCGCTGTTCCGTAAGGATTGGGTAGTCTACGCCAAAAGGCCCTTCGGCGGGCCCGAACATGTTCTCCATTACCTGGCCCGCTACACCCATCGCGTCGCCATTTCCAACCACCGGATCGTGAACTTTGCCGATGGCAATGTCACTTTCCGCTGGAAGGACTATACGCACAAAGGCAAGCAACGGCTGATGACGGTTACCGCCGAGGAATTTCTGCGGCGGTTCCTACTCCATACCTTGCCCCGCCGTTTTGTGCGCATCCGCTTCTGCGGCTTCCTCGCCAATCGGCGCCGCCGCGAACTGTTACCGCTCTGCCGGCGGTTGCTGGAAACCTGCCCCTTGACCCGTTCGGCAACACCGGCAACCTCCGAGCCCAAAACTTCATGCGGTTGGCTTTGCCCGCGTTGCGGAGGCACGATGATGCTCATCGAGAAGCTCACCCCTCAACAGATTCGCCGGATATCTGTTGAGCTGGAGAGCGCCGCTGACACTTCATAGCCGCCATCCATCGGCGAAAAACCAGCTTGCTCCGGCACGCACAGCAGACGTGTATCCGCATCCTCGGGGATCCCCAAATGCGACACGAAAACTCCACTCTCCGGAAGGCCGAACCGAGCTCTTTGCCGGGGCCACGCCCTGGGTTGAGTCAAATTCGCACTCTCGACGTTACCCGCGACGCCATCATCGAGGCACTCGGCTGATTCAATACCCATAGCCTTCCTGCCGCGTCCGCCGCAAACGCGGGCGGCTCCCTTCAAACGTCTCTATCCGAAGTGACCCGGCAGCTCTGGATCCCGCCCTTCCCCCCACGTTCACTGGCCGGGTCACTCCAGATAGAGTCCTAGCGTTAGCGTTAGGTGGGTTCTATCCAAAGTAGAGGCTCGTTTAACTTCCAGTACGCCGTGACTCAGGCACATTTGCGGAGGCCAGCGCCTTTACCTGGCAGAGTTCGGCAGAGAAGAGCTTGCATGGGCATCTTCGTCACGGTAGTATTCATAACACGATGCGTCGTCGACAAACCATTCCATTTGTGGCGTTTCTATTACTGATATCTGCCGGGACTGCGCAGCTTTCCGCGGCTCCCGCCATCACTGGCGTGACGAACGCCGCGAGCAACTTGCCGTCGGTATTGCCCAATGGCGCAGTCGCGCCCGGCGGCATCTTTGTCGTCAAGGGAAGCGGCATGGGCCCGGCCGCCATCTCCATCGCTTCGAACCCCTTCCAGTCCACCAGCGTGAGCGGGACCTCCGCGACCATCGTCGTGGGCGGGACCACGGTAAACGCGCTGATGTACTACACTTCGGACAAGCAGATCGCGGCGCTGCTGCCTTCGAACACGCCTACCGGGACGGGGACCATTACCGTCACCTATAACGGCCAGGCCAGCCCCACCGCGCGGTTCGGCGTCGTGTCCAATAACCTGGGCATCTTCACCGTGGATTCGAGCGGCCAGGGGCCGGGCATCATTACCTAGAGCTTGTCCCTTATTTTCGTAGACACAGGCCCGTCGAAACAGCGGTCTCTTCCGACCAAAAACATAAATAGACGATTTTGTTTGACTATGGGAAAGAAGGCATTTATAATTCGGAATGCCCACCCAGCCGGAC
>JBGPHT010000016.1:0-79473 GCA_041484525.1 Bryobacteraceae bacterium
CCAAGGAACCCGGGCGCATTTCGCCGATCCGGGCGAGTTGGGATTTCAACTGGTCGCGTTGAGCGAGCAGAGCGTTCCGGTCAGGAGAAGTGGGCATAGATCGCCTGACAGCATTATATACTGTCGGAAGTCGAGCCGAACCTACGCCCCAATGCTGGTTAACGGGTTTCCATCATTCTGCGGTCGTGCACCCCTCGGGTGTTCATGCGGGGGCAGATAGTGCTCTCCGAGGCTCTTTCGCGCAACCAGCTCGTCGAAGTGCCGGGGAAACAGAAGTTTGAAAACCACCACCACTCCTACAATGATGCAAGTCCCGATCAGGAGTATCTCGATAACCTTCTGGAGGACCATCGCAACGATAAACAGCAGGACAATTGCTGCAATAAGAACAGCCACTAAATCACCCAGCTTCGAACCGCCCCTATCCGACATATGGTCTCCTTGCGTGAGGAATTATACCAGTCACCGCCATCGTCCCTGGCCGGTAGGCCACCGATAGGCAAGCGGAGCGAAGGGCACCTAAAAGCGAGGGTGGTAACCGCGAGGCGATAGCGGAGCCGGATACGGGCGGTTTTAGGTGCCCTTCACTGGATACAGCGATGGGGACGATGGCGAACCAGTCTCTGAGTTTCGGGCAATAGCCCGCATGGTTCGTGGATACGCGATACTTTGGCGCGGTAGCGTGGGGCCTGATTTCCGGAGCGCGCAGTCGTGCCGGCGGCGGTAAGACGGCGGCAGTGTTCATGGTTGGTTGCACAGGCGCCGGTAGACGCGCTCGGCGACTGGCTCCGGTATGAGCAGGGTGCGATAGCGGCGCTTCCTCGGATTCGAAGTCTTTATGACAAGAACTCCCGGCTCCATGAGGAAGATGCGTCGGGTGGTGTCGCAGGAGATGTTCCATATCTCGGCAAGTTCCGACACTCGGTAGTGTTTGGATTTGATTGGTTCAAACGCCATGGCCGCATTCTGCGACATGCGGAGTTTTGAATGCTTTGAGTCCGTTGAATTCTTTGAAGGAGAATCTTTCAGCCGCGGCGGAGCTCGTCGAGAACCTCTTTCGGCATGCAGAAGTCCTCCGTCTCCCGGTATTCGCGGACCAGGTAGCGGGCGATCGACCGGAGCGTCACCCACTTCTGTCCTTTGCGAATGCAGAGTTCCAGCTTGCCGCTGTCGAGCAGGACATAGACGTTCGCAGGCGTCATTTCGAGCATCTCCGCGGCGCGGCGAACGGGAACCGCGGGTGTTCGCGGGTGTATTCTTGCACTTCGAAACGAAGGCTGTAATGAAGCGGACGTAGTTTATGTCGGCGTTCTTATTTCGCTCCGCGGCGTCCAGCTTGTCGAGGATCTCGTCTTTAGGCGATTGAGTGATCCGCGGGCAGTCTTCCTCGCGATCGTATAGGAGCACAATGGTTCGGGACGAGAGCTGCGGCACGGCCCCGCGGCGAACCCACGACCAACCCTCGTACTTTGGCCGTCTCGCAAGTTGAAGGACGAATTTGAGAAGGTTCATTCCTCATCCCCCGCCTCGGTACACTCAATGCCAAAGGCAACAGCGCGCATTCTGTGCGGGATTATAACCTACTTAACCCGCACGAGCTGGGGCCTCTGCCAGAGTTTCTCAAGCTTATGCTCCAGAACCTCCTGGCGTGTCTTGGAGAAACTGCCGTAGTGCTTCTCGACCACTTTGACGGAGTTTCCAAGAAGCGCCGCGACTTCCCCAATCGTGATGCCGGATGCCAGCCAGTTCGTCGCCGCGGTATGGCGGAACCGATGGCAATGGAAACCTGGGATGTCCTTCTTGAACATGTCGTTCATGATGGTCCGCCACGCGTCGGTTTGGGTGTGGACGTTGGGTGACCGACCGATGAGGAAGTAGTAGCCGCCGTTCAGCAGCAGCTTGTCCAGTTCCTCTTTGACGTAGGGCGGGATGGGAACGAACACGGCCTGGCGGTTTTTCTTGTTCACGCGCCGGATACAGTTCCCATCGAAATCCGCGGGTGTGAGCATGCAGGCATCGGAAATTCTCAGCGCAGAGTAATACAGAACATGCGTAAACACACGCGTACGGCGCTCCTGGGGCTTGGCGAGTATCTTCGACTGTTCGATCGGGGAAAACGGCTCTGGGATGAGATTAGGAGCGCTCTCTGGCTTTATGCGTCGGGTCGGATTCTGCGAAATGAATCCGGCGTCATGGCAGTAGCCGAAAAACGCCTTCAGGCGGTCCAGCTTTTTGTTGCGCGTGCTGACTCCCTTTTGGGTATGCTGTCTGTCTTTGGGAATCCACATCAGCTTGAACGCGACAAGTTTCTCGAAGGTGAGATCGGCGACCGAGCGAAAGCTACACGCGTCTGCGAACTCCTTGACCTCTCGAAAAAGCAGCCGGTACTTTCGGATCGTGTCGGCCTCGCGGTTCTCGCCCTGAAGTTTCGCGATGAAGGATTCCATGGCGGCGGCGAGCGCGACGGCTTCGGGTTTGGGAGTCTCGGGAACCGGCGCCGGAATCGATGCGGGCGGCGGGATCAGCATCCCCCGCAAGATCCGCTCACCGATGTCCCATGAGGTGGTATGCAAACTCTTGCGGTAATACCTGCCCTGAGGATCAACCCCTTCCACGTAGACTGGGCAGCGGTCTCTCTTGCGAATGAAACGGTCGCCGGAATGGGGGCAGGGGTCAAGTTTTTTCGGCCCGAATCCGGTCTTCAAATGGCGGCGATAAAGCGCGAGCACGTTTCAGTTATCGTACACCAATCGTACACAGGTCAAGCGTAATCGTATAAGCCTTTTAATTTCAATGGAGGCGCGGGTCGGGATCGAACCGACGAATAAAGGTTTTGCAGACCTTTGCCTTACCACTTGGCTACCGCGCCGTTTCGGTCAGGCCTAGATGAAACATAGCGCGGCCGGCAGCGGCAAGTCAATGCGGCGCGCGATCATTGCGGCCCGCGATCAGCGTCCCATCGATACCCCATCCAGCGGTAGCGCGGATTTTCGGCTACAATAGAGGCTCTAGGCGGAGGTGGGTCTTCTCGAGTAGTAGAATAGCCACAGTCGCGAGCGTAACCTCCCCGGTTGCCCGGCCAGTCTCCCGCGCCCTTTTTTCCCTTCTCTTCCCCGATGATTGCCGGATTTGCCAGCGGCCTTTAATCGAAATCACGCGTATTCCGGTCTGCCGGGATTGCCTGAGCGAGCCGGAGCCGCTCGCGGCTGAGTTTTTCTGTATTAGTTGCCGAACCCCGTTTCAAAACGGGTTCCCGCTGGATGCCGCAGGCCGCTGCGCGTTATGCCGCAGCGGCCTTCGAGGTTTTGATGCGGCTTACTGCTACGGAGCGTATGAAGGCACGCTGCGCCAACTCATCCACCTGTTCAAGTACGGCCGCGTGAAGCCGCTGGCGCGGCCGTTGAGCGACCTGTTGCTGGCGGCGCTGCCGCGCGACGAACGGTTCGACGCCATTACGCCGGTGCCGCTGCATTGGCGGCGGCGGTGGCAGCGCGGGTTCAACCAGTCGGAAGCACTGGCGCGCGCCCTGTCCGGGCGTTGCGGCATTCCCGTGGTCCGCGCGCTCTGGCGCTGCCGGTCCACAGCCACGCAGGCCGGTCTGAGCAATTCCGGCCGGCGGCGCAACGTGGCCGCGGCATTCCGGTGGCGCGGCTCGCAATCAGTCGAGGGCAAGCGGATTCTGCTGCTCGATGACGTCATGACTACTGGATCCACAGCGGCCTCGTGTGCGCTCGCCCTGAAGCGGGCGGGCGCGGCGAGAGTCGCGATTTTGACCATCGCCCGCGTCGACCGGCGAATGGACGCGCCGAGCCTTCCGCGCCTGACGATGGTTGAATCCACCATGGGGGGAGTTTGATATGGCAGCAAACAATCGACTGCAAAAACCGGTTCTGGTCCTGAACGCCAGCTACGAGCCGATCAATATCTGCGCGGCGCGGCGTGCGCTGGTGCTGGTGCTCAAGGGCGTGGCATCGGCGGAAGAGGAATCCATGAACGCCATCCACTCGGCGCGGGCTTCGGTCCGGCTGCCCTCGGTGATCCGGCTGCTGGAATACCGGAGGATTCCCCATCAGACCCGGGCGCTCTCGCGCAAGAACATCCTGATGCGCGACCGCTACACGTGCCAGTATTGCCATCGCACGCTGCCCTCGGCGGAGTTGACTCTCGATCACGTTATCCCGCGTGCTCGCGCCGGCGAATCGGCGTGGGAAAACCTGGTGGCCTGCTGCCATCACTGCAATAATCGCAAAGGCAGCCGCACTCCGGAAGAAGCCGGCATGAAGCTGGCGCGCCAGCCGCGGCCGTTCAGTCTACATACCAGCCGGCACCTGATGCGGATGCTGGGCAAGGGCGACGCCCAGTGGCGGAAGTATCTTTTTTACTAATTCCGGACGCAGCGTTAACAAGTGCGAACCACGGGATTGACATCCAGGCTTGCGGCTGGTTCGTATCATAGGGTATAGTCGTTCTGAACTCAAGGCAACTGGGACTCAGAGGAGGAATTTCATGAAAAAGCTAATTACTGTATTTGCTATGGCGGCGGGGCTCTCCGTCAGCGCTATGGCCGCCGAATGGACCGGCTACATCGTGGACGAATCGTGCTCCACCAAGAAGGCAATGTGGGGCAACGAAAAGTGTGCGCAGAGCTGCCTGGGCAAGGGGCAGAAGGCCGTGTTCGTGACGGAAGAAGGCAAGGTCTTCAAGGTAGCCGAGCAGGACAAAGTGACGGCGCACGCCGGCCACAAGGTGACGATCAGCGGAACCATGGACGGCGATACCATTAAGGTCGACAGCGTCAAGATGTAGTTTTTCAGGGCCGGATCGCCGGTGCGGTTCGGCCCGATCTCTTTCAGTCCTGCGCTCCCACCATCTTCCGCATTTCGTGGACGAGCGTCCGCAGTTCCCCTGCGTACTCGTTCCGTTCGTTTCCGGCGGCGGAGCTTTTTACGGCTACCGGGGCGGTGTTCTGTGTTAGCCGCTCCCTCTGCACCTGCGCCCGCCACTGGTCGAGTTGAGCGTTGCCGTCGCGCGAGGCCGCGATGGATTCCTCGATCTGGCCGGCGTATCGCGCGCCGCCTCGACTGCCACGTTTAACGGCGCCAGCATGAAACCGAAACCGCTAGCAGTTTCTTATTGAGACTGATTCTCGATTTCCCGAATTCCCTCAGAGCTTAAACGTTGGCCTCCAGGGCGGCTCTGCCATCCACCTTGAGTTGCTTACCGAGGGGAGGATAGTCCGGCTGGACCTGCCCGAGTCTCATAGGTATACCATCCGAATTCCGCAAATGTTTAGACCCGGGGCGAAGCCGCCCGCATCGGAACCCCACGTATAATCTAAGGATACGGTCCCCATGAAGAAGCGCCTGCTTTTCGGCACTGCCGTCGTCGCACTCGTCATCTGCGTGCTGCTAGTGGTATCGCAGGCTTTCAATTTGGCGCAGTTCGGGCCCCAGTTCGGTCCCGCGGATCCCACCCGCACCTTCGTCTTCTGGTTCATCTCCATCCTGATTTTCGTCTTGATGGTGACCCTCGGGTTCATCCTGTTCCGCGAGGGGCTCAAGCTCTACATCGCGCGCCAGAGCAACGTGGAAGGCTCGCGCATCCGCACCAAGCTGGTGGTGGGCGCGCTGGCGTTGTGCTTCGTTCCCGTCTGCTTCCAATTGATTTTCAGCTTCGACGTGCTGAGCCACAGCATGAAGGCATGGTTCACGAACCCGACGAGCAATTCGGTGGACCGGTTCGTGAGGCTCTCGAACAGCCTGGAGCGCGAGGTGCAGGACGAGATCAATATCCAGGCGGCGCTGCTGGCGGCGCAGCCTGAGGCGCGCCAGATCTTGAACGGCGGCGCGCGGGCGCCCGGATTTCTCGAGCGGTTCTGCCAGGCGCAGCAACTGGAATCGGCGGCGCTCCTGCCGCCCACGGGCGATAAGCCGCTCGACGTGTGGGGCCCCGACCGGGCAGCGAATGCGGACAACCTGGTGCACGCGCGCCTGCCCGTCACCGAAGGAACCAGGACGCTCGGGTATGTCGAGCTGAGCACGAAGATGCCAGCCGACGTCTCGGCGTGGGTGGCGGACGTGCGGCGCTTCGATGGGGAGTGGAAGGAGCTGCAGCAGGGCGCCCTTCACGCCAAGCTGCACTACACCATGCTGCTGGCGCTGATCACACTCTTCATTCTCTTCCTCGCGACGTGGGTGGCGCTGTTCATGTCGAAGCAGATCAGCGTGCCGATCGTGGCGCTGCTCGAAGCCGCGAGCGAAGTGCGCAAGGGCAACCTGAAGCACCGCGTGGAAGTGCGGGCGGTGGACGAGTTGGCCTCGCTGGTGCGCGGCTTCAATCAAATGACGCAGGAACTCGACACCTCCAGCCGGGAGCTCGACCGCCGGCGCCGCTTCACCGAAGCCATCCTGGAGAGCATCCCCACGGGCGTCATCTCGATCACGTCGGACGGCTCCATCGGGCGCGTGAATCACGCGCTTTCGAAAATCTTCCCGCCCGATCAGGTGGCCCGGGCCACACGGCTCGAAGACTTGTTTTCGCGCGAAGACACGGCCGAGTTGAAGTACCTCATGAAACGCGCGCGGCGCACTGGCGTGGCATCCCGGCAGCTCGAGCTGAGCCTGGCGAACCGCCGGGTACACGTGGCGGTGACGGTCTCCGCGGTGGAGGAGAAGTTGACGTCGGGATTCGTGGTGGTGCTCGAAGACACCACCGAGCTGCTGCGCGGGCAGAAGGCCGCGGCCTGGCGCGAGGTGGCGCAGCGCGTGGCGCACGAGATCAAGAACCCGCTCACCCCCATCGCGCTTTCGGCGGAGCGCATCGCTCGCCTGCTCGACCGCCTGGACCTGCCGCCCACCGGCGCGCGCGTGATGCGCGAGTGCGCGGCCACGATCTCGAAATCGGTGGAATCGGTAAAGACGCTGGTGGACGAGTTCTCGCGGTTCGCGCGATTTCCCACGCTGCAGCCGGTGCGGTGCGATTTGAACGAAGTGACGGCCGAAGCCCTGGCAGTGTTCCGCGGGCGGCTGGACGGCATCTCGATCGCGACCAATTTCGCGCCCGGCCTGCCGCCGGTGAACGTGGATCGCGAGCAGTTCCAGCGCGTGGTGATCAATCTGGTGGACAACGCAGCCGAGGCGATGCAGGACGCACTGGTGAAGAAACTCTACATCGCCACGCAGCCGGGGACGGCCGAGACCGTCGAACTGGTGGTGGCCGATTCCGGCTGCGGCGTCGGCCCGGACGAAAAGGAGAAGCTCTTCCTGCCCTACTTTTCGACCAAGAACCGCGGCACCGGGCTGGGCCTCGCGATCGTGAGCCATATCGTGGCCGAGCACAACGGGCAGATCCGGGTGGAGGACAACCAGCCGGTGGGCGCGCGTTTCACGGTGGAGATCCCGGTGTTCGTCGAGCCTGAAGCCGCCGATGCCTTAGCGCGTCCGGCGGCGATCAAAGTATGAAGCAGCGGCGAGTCCTGTTGGTGGATGACGAGGAAGGCATCCGCCAGTCTTTGAGCGGCGTCCTCGAAGACGAGGGGTACACCGTGGAAGCGGTGGAGAGCGGCGAGGCGTGCCTGGCAGCGCTGCCGGGCGGCGAGTTCGAGCTACTGCTGCTGGATATCTGGCTGCCCGGAATGGACGGCATGGAGGTGTTGGCGCGCGTCCAGGAGATGCCCTTGGCCGAGCGGCCGGCGGTGGTGATGATCTCCGGCCACGGCAGCATTGAGGCGGCGGTTCGGGCGACGAAGCTGGGGGCATTCGACTTCCTGGAGAAGCCGCTCTCGATCGAGAAGGTCTCGGTGGTGTCGAAGAACGCGTTGGCGAACCGGCGCCTGGCGATCGAGAATCGGGAGCTGAAAGCCGAGACCGGCGGGCGGCCGCGCATCATCGGGGAGAGCGTGCCGATGAAGGCGCTGCGCCAGCAATTGGCGCTGATGGCCGGCACCAACGGACGCGTCCTGATCTATGGCGAGAGCGGCACGGGCAAGGAGCTGGTGGCGCACGCCATCCACGCGCTGAGCCCGCGCGCCAATGAATCGTTCGTCGAGGTCAACTGCGCGGCCATCCCCGAGGAGTTGATCGAGAGCGAGTTGTTCGGCCACAACAAGGGCAGCTTCACCAGCGCGCACGAGACCAAGATCGGCAAGTTTCAGAAGGCGGACGGCGGCACGCTCTTTCTGGACGAGGTGGGGGACATGAGCCTGCGGACGCAGGCCAAGGTGCTGCGGGCGCTCGAGGAGCAGCGTTTCGAGCCGGTGGGCGCGGCCGAATCGGTGCAGGTGGACGTGCGCGTGGTGGCGGCCACCAATAAGAACCTGGAGGAGGAGATCGAGCGCGGCAATTTCCGCGAAGACCTTTTCTACCGGCTGAACGTGATTCCGTTTTTCGTGCCGCCGCTGCGCGAACGGCGCGAGGACATCCCGCTGCTGGCCGATCATTTCCTGCGCGAGTTCACTACCGCCTACGGGCGCAAGCCGAAGGAACTGACGCACGAAGCGTATCGCCTGCTGGCGGAGTACCACTGGCCGGGGAACGTGCGCGAGCTGAAAAACCTGATCGAGCGGATCGTGATCCTGAATCCGCAGGTGCGGGTGGACGCGCGCCACATACCGTTGAACTCGGCGCGGCGGCAGGCGGACCGTCCGCTCGACCGCTTCGGAAGCCTGCAGGACGTGCGCGAAGCGGCGGAGCGCGAGTACATCCTCAAAAAGCTGGAGGAGACTAGCGGCAACATGACGCGCACCGCGGAGTTGCTGGGCCTCGAGCGCAGCAACCTCTACCGGAAGATGCGGACTTTGGGAATCGGGCCCAAAGAGTAAGACGCCGAGTCAGGTATACGGACGTGCCTAATTTTTCTTCGCCGGCGGCAGGCTGCGGAAATACGCCCTCTGTAGGGTCCAACTGGCTGGGGTCGGAACCACGGCGCCACGCGAGCCCGTGCCGGTGAGAGAGAACATCAGGGCGAGCGGATCGAGGCCGCCGCGCGATACTCCCGCCGGCGCGGTCTGCACTCCTTCAAACGTGAAGAGCGACGATGGAGCGTCGAACAGCCGGCCCCCGGCTGAGTTCAGCGCCACCAGAACGTAGGTGTCGGTGCCATAGGGATCCGCCACTTGAATGACGGCGCCAGTCGGAACGGGGCCGGAGCGGGAGGCATTGGGGCGCGGGAATTCGTTCTCCAGATTGCCGTCGCCGAAGAGCAACTGTCCCTTGCCGTAGCTATCGAGTATGAAGACATATACCCGCCATTTGCCGCTGCTCCAGTTGGCGTCAGGCTTCGGCCGGAGCACCAGGTCGTACTTTTCGCCGTCCGGCAATTCGGCGGAGCTGGACACCAGTTGGCGGTTGCTTTGGTTCTGCAACACCAACTCGTAAGGAAAGTCGGTAGCATGGCCGGGCGTTTCCAGTTCCAGCCAGCCGACCACACGCGCCAAGCGCTGCGCCGACTCGGTCAGGCGGCCTGCGGCATCCTCCATCTCGGCAGCGCTGCCGGCGGCGTACCAGTCGGTGCGCACCGGCTTGGGATTGAGCGCGGCCGCGCTGGTTTGGAGCGGCAGCATCCACGCGTATTCGATCTTGCCGTTGGCGTTCACCCGGCCGGCGAGCGCGTAGTGCGCCTCTTCGGGCGAGTTCGCCAGTCCGATCGCGGGGTGGGTGCTCTTCTGGCCCACGTCGAGCCGGGAGGCCACTTCGGCGGCTGCCGGAAGCATCACGTAAAGCCGCGGCTTGGCGGCGGAACCGAGCGCGCGCACCACGGCGTCGGCGGACTCGCCATCCAGGGTTACCGGTTTCGATCCGCCGCTGAGCGTCCATTTGGACTGCGTCCCGTCCCAACTCACGACGTGTGTAGGCTGCACCTCGGTGGGGTCTTCGACCCACTCGATGCCGGGCCTTTTGCGCAGCGCGGCGAAGGCCTGCGCGGCGGCGGCGACGCGGGCGGCAGGCAGTGTGGGCCCCACCGACACGCGCAGCACGTCGTGCGGCGGCGCCACCCAACGGTCGAGTTGGAACAGGTCGCCGGGGTTAATGGTCGAGCCGCTGCCACCCTCCGTTACCACAGCGGTGGAAGCGGCGAGTCCCTCGACGCTTTTGATCCGAATCTCGACCGGCGGCGCGCCCTCCGGCAGAATGCGCTTGAGCTCGGTGCCGGGATAGAGGCTCATGGCCTGGCCGGCGTTGAGCGTGATGGCGCCCGTTGCCTTGTCCATCTTTCGCACCGCGGCGGTGGCGGCTCGAAACGCTTTGGCTGGCTGGCCGAAGAGGCCGGAGTGCAGTCGCTCGCCGGTTCCCAGCATCACCGGCTCCTGCGCTGGAACTTTCGACTGCATCAACGCACGCGTGCGCTGCATGAGATGGCCGGTGCTTTCGTCAGGCGCCGAACTCCCGAGCGTCTTCAGCAGCGCCCATGTGAACGCGCCGTGGGCGCCCATCTCGGTCGTCACTTCCTGCGCGACCTGATTCTCCTGCGAAGCCGCCAGAAACAGGACGCCGCTCTTTTCCGGAAGCGCGTAATCGATACGCTCGTCGACCGCGACGTGCTCGTCGGGGGGCGACGAGCGGACCTTGGCCGCGCCCAGCGGTCCGCGCGATCCGGCGCCGCCGTAGCAGCTATCCAGAATGACCGTGAGCTTCACGCCGCGCGCGGGCGCCATGGCGAAGATGCGGCCCATCTCTTTACTGCGGACATCGGGGACGCCGAGCAGCGAATCCGCAGGCACGATGGTGGTGTCGTAGCCGCTGGCATTCGGATTGGTCTTGGGGTCGCTGGGTGCGGTGTTGCGGATGCGGGAGCCGTGGCCGGCAAAGTAGAACAGGCTCTCGTCGCCGTCTTTCGCCTGCTCGATGAGGAACGTCCGCAGCCTGGAAAGAATGTTGTCGGCGGTGGCTTCCTCGGTGTCGCTCGGAAGCAGCAGGATGTTGCGCTCCTCGAAGCCGAACTTTTCGATCAGCATGCGCTTGAGCGAGAGCGCATCGTTGAAGGCGCCATCGAGGTCGGGCAGGAGTTCCCGCGAGGGCGTGCCCTTGATCGCCTTCAGCCGCGCCAGCGTGCCCGGGGAAGGCTGGTATTTCGGACGCTGGATGGGAAGCGGGTAGCGATTGATGCCCACCAGGAGCGCCCGCCGGGTGGCGGCTTGGCCCGCCCCCGCCAGCACGACCAGACAAATCAACACGAATCGGAAATTCCTGACCATGCGCGAAGTCTCCCGCGGAGTGGTGTAGATCGGTGCCCACAGCATTATAACTTGATATAAACTGATGACATCGAAAGGGTGATCTAATGCCTTCGAATCGTCGACAGTTCCTGTGGGGCGCGCCGGCAGGACTGTTCGCATTTTCGCGTCTGGCAGAGTTGTCGCAGGCGCAGGCGCAATCCGGCAAGGGGGGCGCCCTTGCCGAAGACGTAGTTAGTTTCTGGGCGAACCGCATGGGAGTGCCGCCCGAAATGCTGCTGGGCGGCGAACAGGCCGTGAACGGATCGCGCAGCACGCAGGTCGGCGTGGGCAACTACGGCCGCGAACCGTTGTTCCTCCATATGGACGAGGACGAGAAAACGCTCATCGCCGCCGAAGAGCTGCCGAAGGGGAAACTGATGGCCACCGGCGACGCGCAGGTGGACTTCAACCTGCAACGGCTGCGGCTCAGTAACGCCGACAAAGTCCAATTTCAAAAGTACACCTCGGGCGGCATCTACTTCGACTTCCAACAGCAGTCGACGCCAGCCACGGACATGTTGACCGTCATGGCTTCATCCGTGTTCAGCGCGATCTTCCCCACCGGAATCGGGAACGGTGGAGGTGGCGCGAGCGCGCCGGCAGCGTCGACCGCTTCGAGTTCGGGCGGTAAAGGCGGTTCGTCCAAATCCACGCAAGCCAGCGCCGCGCCCGCGGGTTCCGGCAAATCGAGTTCCAAGCTCCCCAAGATCACGGCCGATTTAGCGGCATCGGTCCCGCTTCAGAAGCCGACCGAATCGCAATCGATTGCGCTCGCCAGCGGAGCCGGGAAGACCGCATTCAGTTGCTTCGTCAAGGGCAAGAAATCGGCATTCGGCTCGTTCCTGTCGGCGTTCCAGCAGATGACCGATCCGTCGCTGCCCTACATGCCGCTGATCTCGATTCCGCTGCTGGCGGCGCCGGCGCTCACCGGCATTCGTGCGCTGGTGGGAAATCTACAGGCGCACGGCGGCGATCAACAGTGGCTGCTGCAGGGCTCGCAGATCGACCTGGCGGCCACCGGCGAAGCAATCGCGAGCGCGCCCCAGGCGCTGCGGTTGCGTTCCGGCAGTTACATCGTGGTGCCCAAATCGCACGCGGCGGCGCTCAAGGACAACCTGAACAAGCTGAAGATTATCGATGGGTTCCTGGTGCCGAAAGATGCCACGCGGTTCGACGTGTACGACACTGCGTCCTCAGTGATCCCGGAGATGACGTATCTTTCGCTGAGCGTGAGCGTGAAACGGGCAAGGCCGCAGAGTTGTCTGCTCCCGTCGAAGGGGTGAGGACGTCTACCAGAGGCCGACGATTCTCCACCACCAGAAGCCGATGCCCATCCAGATCAGCAGGTTCACGATCGAGATCAGGAAGCCGTAACGCCACCAGTCGCCTTGGCTGACGTAGCCGCCGCCGAAGTAGACGGGCGCGGACCCGGTGCCGTAATGCGTGAGTCCGGCATTCAGGTTCGAGAAGTAGGCCAGCGACAGCGCCGCGACCATCGGCGGAACCCCTCCGGCGAGCGCGGCGGCGAGGAAAGCCGGATAGAGCGCCGTCACGTGCGCCGTCAGGCTGGCGAAAGCGTAATGCACGTAGAGATACGCCGCGACCACCGCCCACAGCACCAGGGCCCATGGCCAGCCGTGCATGACGACGAAGAGTTTGTCCGAGAGGAAACGGATAACGCCCGCCTCATTCAACGCGTCCGACATCATCACCAGCGGAGCGAACCAGATCAGCGCGTCCCAGGCGCGGCGTTCGGAGAGCAGGTCCTCCCACGTCATGACGCGCGCCACCAGGATCGCCGAGAGGCCGGCTAGCGCCACAAACGTATTGGGAATGCCGTGCAGCGGCGCGCTCACCCACCCGATCATGACGCCGAGCAGGATCGCGACCAGCCACTTTTCGTCGCGTCCGAGCGGGCCCATGCGCGCCAGTTCCTTGCGCGCCAGTTCACGCGCTGGAGCCGTGTCCTGGATCTCGGGCTTGGTCCAGCGGAACAGCAGCCAGGGAACTACCAGCATCGTAAGCAGGCCGGGCACGATGCTTCCCGAGAACCATCGCAGCCACGTCAGTTCCACGTGTGCGATGTTGAGCGCGAATTCGGCGATCAACGGATTCGCCGCCATGCCGGTCAGAAACATTCCCGACGCGGCGTAGGTGGCGTGGAACGAAACCAGCACCAGGAAGGAGCCGATGCGCTTGGAAGTGGGACCCGGCTCGGAACCGAAGGCCGACGCCACGCTGCGCGTGATCGGGTAGACGACGCCTCCGCCGCGCGCGGTGTCGGACGGGATGAAGGGCGCCAGCGCCACGTCCGCCGCCGCGATGGAATAGCCGAGCGACAGCGGCGTACGCGCAAAGCGCCGGATGAACAGGTAGCCGACGCGCGCGCCGAAGTTTGTGGCCGTCACCGCGCGCGCGAACAGGAATGCGGCAAAGACCATCCAGACCGTGACGTTGCTGAAGCCGGAGAGCACTTTGGCCGGCGGCAGGGTGCGCGTGATCGCCAGCAGGGTCATGGCGACGAGCACGCTTACACCCATCGCGACCGGCTGCGCCACCAGCGCCACGATGGTCGAGAGGAACACGCCGAGGAGGCGGCTCTGCATGGCGTTCAGCCCCGGCAGCGGGACGAAGAAGAGCCACAACCCCGGCGCCAGGGTGATGGCCCAGCGCCGCCACAATGTCGCGGGCGCAGGCATTACCGCGACAGCACCATTTCGTCGGCAATGATGGCTTCGCGCTCGGCGTTGGTGTGCTGGCTGGTTTGGGCGAGCACCTGTACGCTCATGTTGGCGTCGTCTTTGTACTCGAGGATCAGCAGGCCGTCCCACGGGCGCGCCGCCCCGTAGCGCTGCGTCAGCAAATCATAGCGGGTGAGGACGCCCTTCGCCATCCAGCCTTCCAACTGCGGCCGCACGGTTCGATCCCAATAATCCAGATACTCCGGGGGTGTGACAGTGCGCGCGTAGGGCACCACCAGATACGCGGAACGCAGCGGCCGCTCGTCGGCGATCTTCTGGCGGACCAGATCCACCGGATAAGTGTTCACGTAGAGCAATTGATCGAGCACTGTCGCGGGCAGGCCGGCCGGCGTGTCGCGCTCGACGCGCTGCCATTTGTCGAAATCGGAATAGTGCGCGAACGTGAGGACCAGCATCATGTCCCAGTTGTTGGTGTCGACGTAGCGGCTGAACAGGACGCGATAGTTTTGCAGGATGGCGTTCCGGCGCCAGTCCTCGAAGCGGCGCAGTCCGTCGTCGCGCATGTGCTGGCGAAGCTTGATGCGCTGCGATGGGACGCAGCGGTATGTGATGACGAGGGTGGCGGGACCGGGGTCGTTGGTGTTGTCCTGGGCAATCAACACGGATGCCGCGAGGAGACACAGCCATAGCCGCACTAGCTTCATCGTTTCAGTTTAGCTGGCTACGCCAGAATTTCCCGGACGACTTTCCCCGACACATCCGTCAGACGATAATCGCGGCCGGCGTGGCGGAAGGTCAGCTTCGTGTGGTCGAAACCGAGGCAGTGCAGAATCGTGGCGTGGAAATCGTGGACGTGGCATTCGTTCTCCACGATCTTGGAGCCCAGATCGTCGGTAGCGCCGTACGTGATGCCGCCCTTCACACCGCCGCCGGCGAGCCACGACGAGAACGCGCGGTTGTAGTGGCCGCGGCCCATTTCGCCCTCCGGTCCGGGCGAGCGGCCGAACTCGGTGGTGAAGACCACGAGCGTATCTTTCAACAAGCCGCGCGATTTCAGATCGGCCATGAGGCCCGCCACCGGCTTATCGATATTGCGTGCCAGCGGCGCATGGGTGTGGATATCGCCGTGCGCGTCCCAGTTCTTCGAGGAGCCGGTGTCGATCAGCTCGACGAACCGCACGCCCTGCTCGATCATGCGGCGCGCCACGATGCACTGCCAGCCGAAGCCGGTGGTGGAGCCGCGCTCCAGGCCGTAGAGCTTGAGTGTGGCGTCGGTTTCCTTCGCAAGATCGAGCGCCTGCGGCATCTCCATCTGCATGCCGAACGCGGTCTCGTAGGATTTGATGCGCGCCTCCAGCATCGGATCGCCCGGGTGCCGCTTCTGGTGTTTGCGGTTGAAGCGCTCGAGGAGTCCCAGTTCGAGCTTCTGCATCTCGGGCGAGGGCGCGCGCCGGTTGAGATCCGGGACCGGCTCGGGGCCGCTCGTCATACGCGTGCCCGAGTAGACGCCCGGCAAGAAGTCCGACGACCATACCTGACTGCCGCAGTAGGGCATCTCCGGCGCCAGCACGACGTAGCAGGGCAGGTTCTGGTTCTCGGTGCCGAGGCCGTACGTGACCCACGAGCCCACGCTCGGGCGCTTGAAGGTGACGGAGCCGGTGTGGATGCCGAGCGTCGCTTGAAAGTGATCGTTGTGGTCGCCGCGCATGGAGCGGATGATGCAGAGGTCGTCCACACATTCGGCGATGTTGGGGAACAGGTCGGTGACCTCGATGCCCGACTGGCCATGCGGCCGCGCCGTCCAGGGCGACGCCAGAAACTTGCGGCCGTTCAGATCCGCCGGCTTGGGCTTGGGGTCGAACGAATCGGTGTGCGACATGCCGCCCGAAAGATAGATGAAGATCACGCGCTTCGCCGTGCCGGGGAAGTGCGGGGTTTTGGGGGCGAGCGGGTTGGCCGCGCCGGGCGTGGTGCCCTTCGCCATCAGCTCGCTCAGCATGGCGGGGAAGAGGCCCGATCCCAGCAGGAGCGAGCGTACCATCTGGCGCCGGTTGCAATCGCAGGTCATCGTCACTCCTCAATCCAAGGTCAAAAACTCACTGCTGCTCAACAGGACGCGCATCAGGGCGGCCCAGGACTGCTGCGAGGCCGCGAGAAATTGGCGGACATCCTTCACTTCGTCGGATGACGGCGCGCGCCCGTACGCCAGCTTATATGCGTACGTGAGATTGCCATTCACCCGCGCCGCCAGGGCCTCGGCCTGCGCGTGAAAAAACGGGTCGTTCATCGTGTAGAGAGCTTGCAGCGCAGTGGTCGTCACGGGCCGCACACCAGTTTCGGAGTTGGTATCGGCGCCGTCGAAGAGATCGAGGAACGGCTGCCGCCGGATGCGCTGCTGCATCAGGTAGACGCTGCGCTTGCTAGTGGCGAACTTGTCTTCGGCCCCGCTGAACGGCGTGTGCTGCGTGTATTTCCACTGCATCTCCGGCGGGAACGGCTCCTCGCCGCCGGGTGCGGGATCGAGCTTGCCGCTCAACGCCAGCAGCGAATCGCGGATCTCTTCCGCGTCCAGCCGCCGCCGGTTGAAACGCCACTGATACGCGTTCTTCGAGTCCTTCAAAGCGTTGCGCGCGTCATCGCCGCTCGCCATCTGGTAGCCGCGCGAGAGCATGATCAGACGGTGCATCTTCTTCACCGACCAGCCGCTCTCGACGAATCGGGCCGCGAGATAATCCAGCAGTTCGCGATTGACCGGCGCCTCGCCGCGCGCGCCGAAATCATCGGGCGTGGGCACGATGCCCTGGCCGAAATGCCATAGCCAGATGCGGTTCACCATCACGCGCGCGGTCAGTGGATTCTTCGGGTCGGCGATCCAGTCCGCCAGTTCGAGCCGCCCCGAACCCTTTTCGTCCGGTGGCAGTTTAGCCGCGCCGAGAACCGTGAGGAATCCGCGCGGCACCGCCGGCCCCAGCGTGCCAGGCTCACCGCGCACCATGACGCGCGCGTCGCCAGGAGTCCCTTCCGAAACGGCGTAAGCTTTCGCCAGGTACGGATATTCCGCGGAGAGCTTGCGCAGCTTCTCGCGATTCTCCTGCTCGGCCTTCCGCTTTTCCTCCGGCGTGGCGAACTTGATCCGGGCGGCCTTGATGTCCTCGATGCGGTTGTCGAGGCCGGAAAGTTCCGTCTCGTAATACTTAAGCTTCTCGGCATCTTCCGGACGCAGCGCCGCGAAGCCGTAGGTGTGCGGATAGATCTCGGTGCCCGCGTGCGCAAAATTGGTGCTCTTGAAAATACCGTAGAGCGCGTAGTAATCGGCGGTGGGGATGGGGTCGAACTTGTGATCGTGACAGCGCGCGCATCCCACGCTCAGGCCGAGCATGCCTTTGCCGAGGTTGTCGATGGCGTCGTCGATCGTCAGGTGGAATTCGGCCTTGCGGGATCCGAAGCGGCGCGCGTTGGCGAGATAGCTGGTGGCGACGATCTTCTGCTGCCATTCCTCTTTGTTCTTCTCGAGTAGGTTGTCGCGCGCGGCGATCGCGTCGCCCGCGATCTGGTCGCGCAGAAACTGATCGTACGGCTTGTCGCCGTTGAACGATTCGATCACCCAGTTGCGGTACCGGTACATGGCGGGCACGGGGAAATCGGCGTTATCGCCCGAAGTATCGGCATAGCGCACGACGTCCAGCCAGTGCCGTCCCCATCGCTCCCCATACTGCTGCGACGCGAGCAGCCGGTCCACTATTTTGGCGAAGGCGTTCGGCGAATTGTCCTTGAGGAAGGCGTCCACTTCTTCCGGCGTGGGAGGGAGGCCGGTCAGATCGTAGGTGGCGCGTCGGATCAGCGCGAGTTTGCCGGCGCGCGGCTGGGCCGTCAGCTTCTGCTCATCCATCTTCGACTTCAGGAAGCGGTCGATGGGCGACAGATTCCACTCGGACGAGGAAGCGCGCGGCGGCTCGGGATCGCGCACCGGTTGGAAAGACCAGTGCTGCCGGGCCGTTTCCCAGTTGTAGGCAGGCGGCGCCGGAGCCGGAGGCAGAGCGTCAGTGCGCGGATCGGGCGCGCCCATCCGGATCCACTCAGCCAGTTTCTCGATTTCAGACCGATCGAGCGTCTTGCCGGGCGGCATCTTGAAATCTTTGTTGATGCCGCGCACGGCGGCGATGATCAGGCTCTCTTCGGGCTTCCCTGACACGAGCACCGGCAGGCCAGACTTTCCGCCGCGCAGCATTCCCGCGCGGGAATCGAGCAGCAGGCCGGCCATCGGCGGCGAGACCTTCGAGCTGTGACAGGCGTAGCAGTTGGCGACGAGCAAGGGGCGGATGTGGGTCTCGAAGAATGCGATGCCGTCCGCCGAGGGAGCTTGGGCGCAGAGGGGGACGACAAATACCAGCATGCCGATCGCCCTCCACATGGACATTAGTATATCGCTCGTGGCAACAGAGCCGCGCGCGTGAGCACGCGGTTGGTGGGCAGCAGAGTGCCTTTCCATTAGGGGTCGCCGCGTTGCCACGGCCGACCGCTCCCTTACGGTCACGGCCCTGTTCGACGCTTCGCGCGGATCGTCACGTTTAGTTCATCGTTGCGGATGTTGGTGAAGCGCAGGGTCACGCGAGACTGGGCGTCGAGCGCGATCACGGCGGGAGTATTGACGCTCGTCAGCATCCAGCCGTCGGGCAGGGTCACGTAGTTGAGCGGACGGCCGAGCGTCCGGGTCCAGACGAGTTCCCCGTTCTCGACTTTATAGCCCACCGGGTCGACGTACGACTCCTCCACTCGAATGCGGACGGTTTCGCCCTCGGCAACCGCCTTCGACAGATCGCCTTGCACCACCACCGAGTCGGGGTCCGTCGGCGTCGGGTAGTAGCCGAGTGCGTTCACTTCCTTGCCGGTGACCGTGTGAGTGTGGAGCGGCTCGCCCGTGTCGAGGTTGAACATCTTTGCATCTGGCGAAACCGCGCTGCCTTTGCGCACGAAACTGTGGACCGATTTCTGGCCCACGCGCGTGACCGTGAAATCGTGAGAGATGCGGAACTGGTGCGTCGCAGGGTCGAGGAGCCAGTAGCGGATGTCGCGGTCGTGTTCCGCGCGATGGAACTGCGCGAAGACGAGGGCCGGCGCCAGTAGTAAGATCCATCTCATTTGAGCCTCCTGCCGACGATCCGTACGGGAAGCTGGTCGTCGCGGTCATTCAGGAAACTGACGCGGATGCGGCTGTCGGCGCCGGTGGACACGATGGCCGGCGATGCCGAGTCCACCAGTTCAAAACCCTTGGGCAGCACCACTACGTTGCGCTTGATTCCGAGCGGGCGGTCGAAGACGAAGCCGGTCTCGGTTTCGTAATATGACAACGCGTCGGTGTACGTCTTATAGATGCGGATGCGCGTCTCGGCGCCCTTCGGCACGGGCTTGAGCAGCGTTACCCGGAGAAACTGCGCATCGTCCGCGGTGCGCGCGCCCACGCCGCCCGAGGCCTTCGCGCTCTTGCCGTCGACCACGGTGAATTCGAGCGGCTTACCGGTCGCGCGGTCGATGACGCGCTCCTTCGACGCCGTCGAGCCGGGACGGATGGGGTTGAAGAAGTAGGCCGCGCCTTCGCGCACAGCCGTCACATCGTAGATGATGTCGAAGGCGTGCGTGCCGGGCGCCAGCAGTTCGTAGACGGTGATCTCATCCGCCCCGCGCAGCGGCGCCAAGGCAATCAACAGCAGCAATATCGTTTTCATTCCGTCACCCTCAATTGGATGCGTGAGCCGTCGGCGCCGCCGTAATACACGCGCTCAAAGGCCTTCTGAAAATCGGCCGCCAACGCTTTTGGAATCTCCATGAACTTCTGCGGATTGCGATCCGTCAGTGGGAACCACGAACTTTGCACCTGCACCATGATGCGATGCCCCTGGCGCCAGGTGTGCGCGATATCCGGCAGCACAAACATGATGCGGTCGGGTTTACCGGGTTCGAACGGCACCGGCTTTTCGAAGCTCTTGCGGAACTTGCCGCGGAACGGCTCGCCGCGAATGAGTTGCTGGTAGCCGCCCATCGGCACGGCGTTGGGGTTGGCGGCGGCTGCTGGGGCTGCGGCGGGCGGAGCGCCGGGGAGGGCGGCGGGCGCTGGGTTGTTGTAATCCGGGTAGTCGCCCGGGAACACGTCGATCACCTTCACGTCGAAATCGGAATCGGTGCCTGTGGTCGAAACCTTCAGATCGACCGTGATCGGTCCGAGGACGGTCACGTCGCGATCCAGCAGCTCCGTCTTGAAGACCAGCACATCGGGGCGCATCGAGGCGAAGCGCTGGTCCTCCGTCATGTAGCTGTTCAAGATGCCCAGCCCGATGCGGCTAATATACGGCACCGGCTTGTTGGGATCGGAGAGGTACTCTTCGAATCCCGACTCCACCGGTCGCGACCACGTCAGCTTTCCCTTCGAGTCGAGGAAGATATCGGTGGGCTTGGCTTCGCGCGGCGGCCACTGGTCGAATCTCCGCCACTGGTTCATCCCCGTTTGAAACAGCCAGGCCTTGGGAAACTTGCCGTCGCCTCGGCCTTTCAGGTAGTAAACGAAAAACGGCAGCTCGATCTTCTCGCGATAATACTGCCCGGTCTTCGAGCCGAAGTTGATGTTGCCGAGCCGGTCGCCGTCGCCGCGCGCGAAGCCGCCGTGATTCCACGGACCCATCACCAGCATGTCGGCGGGCGGCGTGTTCTTCTCCATGAAATCGAACTGGCGCAGGGGGCCCTGCGGGTCCTCGGTGTCGTACCAGCCGCCTACGAGCATCACGGCCGGCTTGATGGCTTTCAAGTGCTTCCAGATGGCGCGCGATTGCCACACTTCGTCGTACGAGGTATGGTCGATGTTCATGTTCCACATGGGTTGCTTGTGTTTGAAATATTTCTCGTCGCCGTTCGAGAGCGAGCCCAGGCTGAGGTAGAAGTCGTAGCCGTCGGGCGTGCCGAAGTCGAACGGGACCGTGCGCTGCGGCGGCGCCGGGTCGCCTTCGCGATTGCGGAACCCCATGTAGAAACTGAAGCGGTGCGCCAGCATGAAGGCGCCGTTGTGGTAGACGTCGTCGCCCATGTAGTAATCGGTGACGGGCGCCTGCGGGGAAACGGCCACCAGAGCGGGGTGCGCGTCCACCATCCCGGCAGTGGCGTAGAATCCGGGCTGCGAGATGCCCCACATGCCGGCCTTGCCGGTGTTGCCGGGGACGTGTTTGACCAGCCAGTCGACGGTGTCCCAGGTGTCGGTGCTCTCGTCCGTATCCTGCGGGCCGTTCTTCGCCGGCTTGTGCGGGCGAATGGTAACGAAGTCGCCCTCGCTCATGAAGCGGCCGCGCACATCCTGGTACACGAAGATGAACTTTTCGCGCTCGAACAACTCGGACGGGCCGAGGCTGCCGCGGTATAAGTCGATGCCGTACGGCGCCACGTTGTAGCCGGTGCGCTGCATGAGCATGGGGTAAGTCTTGCCGTCGGAAAAAACATCCTTCGGGATGTAGACGGAGGTGAAGAGCTTGACCCCGTCGCGCGCGGCAATGCGGTATTCGAACTTGGTGTAGTTCTCGCGAACGAAGGCCGCGCGTTCGGCCGCCGCCGTGCCGGTCTGGGCGGCGCCGCGCCCTCCTTGAGCGGCGGCAAGGCCCGCGAGTAGCAGGACGAGAATCAAAGTGGGCATGACGGGCATTCTAGCCCATTCGCGCTACTTCTTGGGCGTGCTTTGTTTGGCGATGATCTGGTCTTTGATCTTGTCGTAGGTAGCTTGCGGGACGATCTTCCGCGAGACGAGCTGGTCCTTCCGGTCATAGGGCCGGCCGGCGATGATCTTGGCGGAATAAGCGTCGCCGATGCCGGGAAGCGCCTTGAGCGCATCCTGGCTGGCGGTGTTGATGTCGAGTTGCGCGGCTGCGGCGGCAGGCGATGCCGGCGTCTTCTTCGGCGTGGCCTTCTTTTGCGCCGGCGCCGCTGCCAGCGACAACGCCGCGATCAGGATCAGTATGTATTTTGCGAATTTCACGGTGTCCCTCCCAGGTCAGATTCTAGCGAAGGGCGAGCGTCTTCCGCAGCCCCCTTGGGTGGCCATTCTTCAGGCCGCTGCAGCCGGTAGGTTTTGGATAAACTACCGGCATGATCGGAGTGCTATTGCTGCTGGCACAGGCACAGGTGGCGCAGACGCTTCCCACGCCCAAGCGGCCGCTGGAGATTGTCAGCCTCACGGATCAGGCGCGGGGCGTGCCCCCGGAGTTTTCGGCCGACCTGCTGCTGCGAATCGCCGCGTCCACGCTCATTACCGAGACCAAGTGGAAACGCGAGCTGATTGAGGATGCCTTCGTCTCGGCGGCGCACGCTCCCCTGCCCTACAGACAAAGCGGCAGCAGCATCTCGACGGACACGCGCTGGTCGCAGGAGTGGTGGCCTAACGACCTGGAGAAGCTGACGCTCCAGACACGAGCCGTGGATGCCATGCTGGCGCTCGACCGCGAGCGGGCGCTGGCTATGTTCCAGGACGTCGTCATGGGCGAGATTGCAACGCCCACCTGCCAGGATGCGGTATCGCCGGACCTCTCTTCGTATTACAAGACTGCGACGGAATTGTTTCGACGCGCCTTCACAGCGGAGCAGCGAAAGAAGGAGAGGGACGTCCAGTTTCTCGGAGATGTGATGGGAGCCATGCACTCCGCCGCGCAGGTGGTGCCGATCCTGAAACTCCTGGCCGAGGTGGAACTGACGGATGCCCAGCGGCAGCAGTTGACGGCGAAGTTCGCGGCAACGCTTGAAGCCGTCCCCGCCAACGACCGCATTTTCGGCAGGAGCGAACCGGTCCTGGTCTCCTCGGCCGTCCCGGCGATGCACGATTCGCTGCTCCTGCTGCCGGCGCTACGCGCGTACATCGTGCGCAACGAGAGCGGCGCACGCTGTAGCGACTGGCGCGTGAAGATGGGCAACTTGCCCGCGGCCGTGGCCAGTTTCAACACGCTGGTTGCCAAGGTGGACCCGGGAGCCACGCTGTACAAGCCGATCGCCGAAGAAGAATCGAAGCCCCTCAAGGACGGTCGCACGTTCGATCCGAAAATGTTCTGGCAGTCGAAGCGGTCGAAAGAAGTGCTGGATGCGCTCAAGTGGTTGAACCACGGCAACCGCAATCTGCCCGACAACCAGCGTTTCTGGACGCTCGAGGAGCGTTCCACGAAGGAATGGGACGCGCACTATCACGATCTGCTGAAACTGATCGAAGCGTGGAAGGAAGAGGAAGAAACGTCGGCCGCGGATTACTATTTCATGGTGGCGCATACGTACGAGTCGCTGGCGGCGCTGGTCCCGCCGGGGCCGGCACGGGAGGATGCGATGTCGAACTTTCTCAGCTTCGTGGAGCAGCGTTACGCTACGCTCGAAAACCGCAATCTGTGGTTCGTCATGGCGCGCTCGGCCTTGCAGCGGGCGAACTTCTCGAAGGACCCGAAGGACAGGGCGTGGATCTTCGACCGGATGGCGAGGAGCGGGAGCCCGGCGATCGCCGCGTATGCGCAGGTGGCTGCGAGAATCGGGCTGCCGTAGACGCGCGCATCTATTCCCGGCCCGCGTAGAACTCGTCGATATATTGCTGGAAATTCTCCATGGCACGGGTGCGGCGCACCTTCATGGTGGCGGTCAGCTCGCCGCGTTCGATCGAGAAATCGCGCGCCAGGACGCGGTATTTGCGCACCTGCTCGAAGGGCGCAAGCTGCTTGTTTACGCGCGCCACCGTCTTCTGAATCTCGGCCAGGACGGGCGGCGCCTGCGCGACTTCGGAGACGCCGCGGCCCTTCCACCCCTCCATCCCTTTCAGCACTTCGGCGGCCGCGCCGTTGATGGTGAAGAGCGCGGTCAGGTAGGGAAGGCGGTCGCCGATCAACAGGACCTGGCTGATGAGCGGCTCCGTCTTGAACAGGTTCTCGACGCGCGAAGGATATATCTTTTTCCCGGTGGAGGAAACGATCAACTCCTTCTTGCGGCCGGTGATGACGATGTAGCCCTGGCTATCGATGTGGGCGATGTCGCCGGTGTGCAGCCAGCCATCGCGCAGGACTTCGGCGGTGGTAGCGGGATCGTTGAGGTAGCCCGAAAACAGGCAGTCGCTCTTGACGAGGAGCTCGCCGTCGGATGAAATGCTCACCTCGATGCCGGGGAGCGGCTTGCCGATGCTGCCGGGCTTGGGGCGGTCGAGCGGGTTGAGCGTGACCACGCCGCCCTCGGTCAAGCCGTAGCCTTCGATGAGCGGCATGCCGATGGCTTCGTAAAACTCGGCGAGATCCTTGCTAAGCGGCGCGGCCCCGGATGCGGCCACGCGGATGCGGCCGCCGAAGCGCATCCGAACCTTGTGGAAGAGCACGCGGTCGGCGATCCGCAGCGGCAGGCGGAGGCGCAGCGGCACGGGCTTGCCTTCGCGGCGGTAGCGCGCCGCGGCCAACGCAATGGCGAGCCCTCCGTAGAAGAGTTTGCGCGCGGCGGCGGGCCGCTTGCGCAGTTCCGTGCAAATGGTGGAGTAGATCCGCTCCCACATGCGCGGCGGCGCCAGCAGGATGGTGGGGCGCACGTGGCGAATATTCTGCGGAAGCTTCATCAGGCTCTCCGCGAACGTGACGGGCATGCCGCAGCGAAGCGGTAGAAACTCGATGACGACACGCTGCGCGATGTGGGCCGAGGGCAGGAAGGCGACGGTGGAGTCTGACGGTCCGAGCCGCAGCACGGCGGGACCCATATCGAGGTTGTTGACGATTGCCTGATGGGTGACGAGCGCCATCTTGGGCTCGCCGGTCGCGCCCGAGGTGAGATAGAGAATGGCCACGTCAGAGGGCTGGACTTCGGCCAGGATGCCGGCGAGGAGGCCGGGCTGGTTGAGGATGGCCTCGCGTCCCATCTGGCGCAAGGCATCCAGGGTGAGAGCGCCTTCGGCGTGGCCGGTAAGCAGAATCCAGTGCTCGACGGGCGCGGCGCCCAGCGCTTTCAGCGTGGCTGGGTCTTCGACGAAGGCGGCGCGCGCGCGTGCGGTTTCGAGCGTCCGGATAAGGTCGGGCGGCGGATAGCTCGGGTACATGGCGGCGGCGATGGAGCCGTTGGTCAGAATCCCGAGGTCGGCCAGGTAGAATTCGAGGCGGGTTTCGGAGTTGAGCGCGACGATGTCGCCCCGGACGATGCCGAGAGCGCGCAATCCGGCCGCGATCTCTTCGGCGGCGCGCTGGTACTGGTTCCAGGAATAGGTGATGTACTCGTCCTTGCCGGGTATAGGTTGGCGCAGCGCGGGTGCGTCGCCATGGGTATGCGCGGTTTCCTCGAGAACCCGATAGAGCGTGCGGCCGGTCACTCACGGTAATGTAACATGCGTGCGCCGGACCGGCGGAATCCACGTTGGCTCTCGCGGCAGGTCGGCTAACCGGTCTGATCGAGACTACTCGAGTGGACGCTTTCACGCCTCCCCGCCGCATCGGTGAGATAGAGGAGAGCCTGGCGGGCGAGTTCCGGGACGGAGGGGTCGGGATGGCGAAGGAGTGACAGCAGCATTTTCATCCAGCGCAGTTCGGGGACTTCGATTCCGATGATGGGTACGGTTGATGGCATGCAGCGGTGTCTCAAATTCCTCTTCGGCCGAAGGTGGGAAATATTGAGCCCCTGCGGCTGACTCACAATTCGCGCGGGGGAAACGATATGAGAAATCGTGGATGCATTTCTACGGCACGCGGAGGAGATCTTCCTGACGGCCCGGACAGCCGGAGCCGGGGAGTGCGACATGGCGCTGCTCGTGAACGCGGATGGCGCCATCCACGTGATGCCGGCGGAGGAATGGAACCTGGAGCCGCTGCGGGTGCATCACGGCGCCCGCGCCGCATATCGCGTCAGCCGCGGCCGGTCGGGAGTGCGGCTGGAGGCGCGGAGCGCGGCGGGGCAATCCTGCGTGCTGGAGGCGCCGGGGCAGTGTGGGCAACGGCTTGGAATACTTCCGGACAACCCTCAGTACCAGATCGCGCCCGAGACGCCGATCGAACCTCTCATACTTCTTCCCGAGTGTCCGATAAGGAAGTTGTGCGGAGCCCCGGAATCGGGGATGTCCCACGAGGAGCGGTTATGGACATCAGCGGAGTGAGTCGGAGCATAGAGCCAATAGCTGCGACGATGCCTGTTATTCCTGTAGAGAAGGCAGCGGAGCACCGGGAAGTCGTCCAGGCGGTAAAGGCGCTGAACGGCACGGAAATGTTTGGGCCGGAGAATGAGCTGCAGTTTCAGAAAGATCCCAGAACGCAGCGAATGATTCTGCGGGTGGTCAACCGGGACACCAAGGAAGTGCTTTCCCAGGTGCCGACAGAGTATGTGCTGCGCCTGGTGGTGGATATGAAGCGGGGCTGAGGCCGCACGTATCGAAACCGGCGGGTCTGGTCGATGGATATGGTGGAGGACTAATGTCTCAGAACACGCATGATGCTTATCTGGAAAGCCGGATTCTTGCGGCCGAACCATTGGAATTGGTGCGGATGCTGAACCAGGGCTGCACTGGCGCCGTGAAAGACGCCCGGCGGCGACTAGCCGCGGGTGAAATCGAAGCACGGGGGCGCGCCGTCGTGAAGGCGTGGGAGATCCTGGCGGAACTGGCGGGAACGTTGGACCACGAACAGGGCGGAGACCTCAGTGCGCGGCTGGCGCTGTTGTATGACTACATGCAGCGCCGCCTGCTCCAGGCAAACATGGAGCAAAGCGATGGACCGTTGGCGGAGGTCCTGACTCTCCTGGCTACGCTATCGGAAGGCTGGGACGGACTGAAGGCGGCGGCGCAACCCGTCGTAGAGGCGGAGAATCCGTCGTGGGGGCAGCCGCTGCCGGTCGAGCCGTCCGCGGCCAGTGCGTCGCAGGGATGGAGCTTCTAGGATTTGTCTTTGAGATCCGCGGTAATCAGATTCGCCAGACCCAGCCCGCCGTTTTGAGCGAGGACGGCGGCAAACTGCTGCTCCGCGAAATCGGTGGCGCAGTCGGCGGATGCATCCTCACCGCCGGAACTCAGCCACCCCTTCCCGCTCTCGTGGGCGGAGTGCAGCATCTGGTTGAGAAGGAGCGCTTCGAACTGCTTGGCGGCGTCCTTAATCTTTTGGGGGGCGGGACCGCTCGCCGTGGGAAGCGCCGCCATCGCGGCCGTCGTCGAAATCGGTGAACTACTCATCGCTAGATGACCTCCAGTTCGCCTTCGAGAGCGCCGGCGCTGCGCAGGTTTTGCAAGATGGCGATCACGTCGCGCGGTGTCGAGCCGATCGCCGCCAGCGCGCGCACCAACTCTTCCACCGTGGCGCCATCCCTCAAGACAATGTTGCGCGCCTTCTCCTCCTTGGCCGCGACCGCGGTCTGCGGCGTCACTTCGGTGGTTGCGCTGGACGACGCCAGGGGACCGGGCTGCGAAACGTTATAAGTGGTCTGGACTTCCACCGTCAGGTTTCCGTGAAGAATGGCGACCGGGCGGATGTGGACGTCCTTGCCCAAAACGATGGTGCCGGTTCGCTCGTTGATCACGACGCGTGCCGGGCGGTCGGCTTCGACGGTGAGGACCTCGAGATCGGCCACAAATTCGGTAGCTCGCGACGCGTATTCGGGTGGAATCGCAATACTGATCAGACCGGAGTTCTCAGCCTGGGCGGCCGGTATGGCACTGGCGAACCGCTTGTTAATAGCCTGAACAATGCGCGCTGACGTAGTGAAATCGGATTGCCGGAGTTGCAGGCGTACGACTCCCTTGGGCGAGACCGAGGGCGCCACGCGTTCCACGATGGCGCCCGCAGGCGAGCGCCCGACCGTCGGATGGTTGACGGTCTGCGTGGTTGCGCCACGGCCGGCGCCGAATCCGCCGGTGACTACCGGTCCTTGGGCCACGGCATAGACTTGGCCATCGGCGCCGCGCAGCGAGGTCATGATCAGAATCCCGCCTTGCAGATTCGCCGCATCGCCGATTGCGGCAACCGTGGTATCGATGCGCGTGCCAGGCTGGGCGAAGGCGGGCAATGTAGCCGTCACCATGACGCCCGCCATGTTGTTGACCCGAATAGCCGCCGGCGGCACCGAAATGCCCATGCGCTCGAGCATGTTGGTCAGACTTTGCGCCGAAAACACCGTCTGCTTTCGATCGCCCGTGCCTGCCAGCCCGACCACCAGGCCGTAACCGATAAGCTGGTTGTCGCGCACCCCTTCAATCGTGACCAGATCCTTGAGCCGGACCGCTGACGAGGAAGCCGCGGCGATCGGAAGCGAAGCCAACAGAAAAAGCAGATAGCGTTTCATTTAGTTTGAGAAAGTCGTTTTAGAAAGGCAGCAGCCCCAGCAATATCCGGTACAGAATGAACGGGCGCCGGATGGCGTCACCCACCACGCCCTTGCCGTTCACCCGAACCTCGAGTTGCGCCAGGCGGTCGGAGCGTACTGTGTTGTCGCGGCCGATATCGGCCGGCCGTACCACTCCCCGCACCGTGATCGCCTGGCGCTCGGAGTTGATGCCGATATCTTTGGCGGCCTCGACCAGCATGGCGCCGTTTGGCAGCACCACCACGACACGCGCGGTGAGTGTCGTGCTGATGACAATGTCACGGCTGGTCGTTCCCTCCCCCGTCAGTTGGGTGTCGCCCGAGAGGCCGGCCAGGTTCGCCAGCGGGCCGGCCGCCTTGGTCGCACCCGCCAGAGCCACCACCGTATTCTTCGTACTGGAGGAGCGCTGGGTCTTGGTGGATCCCTTGGCGACCGCGGATGCGTTCTCCACCACCAGGATCGTAAGGACGTCATCCACCTGGGCAGCGCGGAGATCGCGCGCCGCGTCGGCCAACCGCGAGCCCGGCATCCAGATAGAGCCCGCGGTTCCAGGCGCCGCCTCCGCCGAGCGGGCCTGCGATTCCATGACGTACCGGTCGAGCGGCGAAGTCGGCTCGGGAACGGGCTTCTTGATCCTGGCGGCCGGCGCCGCTACAGCCAACAGCATGATGCAGACGAGAGATTTCACGAGGCTCCTTTGCCTGTTCCCACTGAGACGCGGCCCTTGCCTTCGACCCGCGCCTTGAAGCGCTTCTTCGACACCGGATTCACTACGGGAACGGTCTGTCCCGCCACACCCGAGGCTTCGGCTTGCGCTTCGAACTCGAGACGCGCGTTTCCGCTGTGTACCTCGACCTTCACCGTCTCGCCGCGCGTGACGTCCTTGATTGCGTCCAGCCACTCGGAGCGCAGAACCGTCCCGGCCGCGACGGCTCGGCGCAGCACTTTGCCCTCGACCCCGGCGACAGACACAACCGTGCCGCTCGCGGGAAACTCGTCGCGCGTTTCGACCCGGAGTTGGGCGGTGGTAACCGGCCGGCCGGCGGCGATATCTTCCGCGGCCACCACAAACGCCGCTGAGACCCGCACCTTCACCCTGGCCCAGATGAAGAACCGGCGATTGCCGGCGTACCGAATGAAGCCATTCCAGGTTTCTCCGCCGCCCGAATGCCGCAAGCCGGCCAGCGGGAACTCGGGCTCGCCCTCGGGCACGGCCGCGCGGGTGGTTTCCAGGATCTCGATGCGAGCCTCGGGAAGCTGACTCCGCATGGCCGCCAAGAGGCGCTCAGGCGAGAGAGGCGCGACCCGGCGTTCGAAACAGATTGGGGATTCGGGTATACCGTCCAGATGAAAACGCGTCGCCAGCCGCCGCAGGTCCGGCGCCCGAAAGAAACGTGAAACACCGGGAGCGGGGGCGAACGCCACCGGCGTCTCGGGCCCGACGGAGGCAATCTCCGGCCAGACTGGAAGCAGGTCGCGCGCCAGGATTCGATCGGCTCCGGGGCTGACCGCGAGACACCCCGCCACAGCAGCTATGACGAGGGGCGTCATCGCAGGAGACTGTTCACTTGCTGGTACATGTCATCGGCGGCCTTCACTACTTTGGAATTGGCCTCATAGCCGCGCTGCGCCACGATCAGGTTGATGAACTCCTCTACCACCGACACGTTCGAGCCTTCGACGTATCCCTGCATGACATTTCCCATGCCCTCCTGTCCGCCGGGGGTGCCCACCGTGGCGTCGCCCGAGGCGTCCGTCGGGGCATAGAGATTGCCTCCGAGGCTGTTGAGACCGGCGGGATTCTGGAAGTTCGCAAGCTGCACCTGCCCGGCTTGCTGCGCCGCGGATTGACCCTGCTGGGTATAACTGACGGTGCCGTCCTTGCCGATCGTGATCGCCTGCGCGTCGGCTGGTATGGTGATCGCCGGCTCGAGCGGATCGCCTTCGGGGGTGACGACGTTGCCGTCGCGATCCAGGTGGAAGTTGCCCGCCCGCGAGTAGGCCAGCTCGCCCGAAGGACGCCGCACCTGGAAGAATCCCAAGCCCTCGATCACCATGTCGAGCGGGTTGTCGGTCTGCGTAAAGGCGCCCTGGGTGAAGACGATCTCGTTCGAAGATGCGCGCGTCCCGAGACCGAGCTGCAGGCCGGTGGGAATCACGGTCTGCTGGCCGGCAGAAGCGCCGGGTTGGATGACGGTCTGGTAGAGCAAGTCCTGAAACTGCGCGCGGCGCATCTTGAAACCAGCCGTGTTGGCGTTGGCCAGGTTGTGCGCGATGTTGTCCACGTTGATTTCCTGTGCGGTCATGCCGCTGGCGGCGCTATACAATGCACGAAGCATACGATCTCCTTATTAAGAACCCACGCGCGCGACTTCTTCGACGGCGTGGCGATTCATTTCCGCCCCGAGCGTGACGGCCTTCTGCATCATTTCGAACTGGCGCAGGACGCTGATCAGCCGGACGGCGGCTTCGGCGGCGCCGGTATTGGAGGTTTCGATCCTGCCCTGCCCGACGGTGGTGTTGGCCGGAAGCTTGACGCGCCCCGCGGGATCGGTGACCCGGAAGTAGTTGTTGCCCTGTTTGGCCAGCCCGGCCGCCGTGCCGAAATCGACGAGCTCCAGTTGGCCGATGACGTTACCGTCCTGATGCACCGTTCCATCGGTTGCGATCTCAAAGGGGCGCGAGGACTCGATCTTAAGCTCGACGCCTTTCTCGGCGCGCAGCGGATAGCCTTCGGAGGTGACGACGCGGCCGTCCTTGGCCAGTGAAAAACTGCCGTTGCGGGTGTAGAGCGCGCCCTTGGGGCTGTCGACGGCGAAAAAACCCTTGCCGCTAAGCGCGAGATCGAATGGGTTGCCGGTGTCATGCAAGATGCCTTGCGAGAGGTCGATCCACGGCTTCTCGATGAGAGGCATGGCCGGCATGGGCTCGCAGTCGGCCTCGGGCGAAGTGTACAGGCTGTAGAACTCGCGATCGGCCTTGTACCCCCCGGTAGATGCGTTGGCGACGTTATTAGCCAGCATCTCGAGAGACTCCATCCGGGCGCGCATTCCGCTGGCGGCGATCGCGGTCAAAGGATCCATAGCGGGATGGCAAGAGCACGCGGGGGTCCAACCGGAATACAGGACCTAAATACCTCAAAAGCTGCGAGCCTGTGCCGATAAGAGCAGGTGAGGAGACTCGGGCGCGGCAGGATCTTGGCGCGATGCTGGTGCGGCGGCAATTCGCTGGCGGTACTCTCGCACTAACCCGTTGAAAAACGGCTGCGATCGTTTGGCCCGCCATCTGCAAGTTTCTCCGCGTGACCGCTCTCACGCCAAGTGCTTCCCGGCCCGCTCCATCCGCTGCGTCCGATGTATCGATCGCGGCGGCGCCTGCGCCAGGGGCCGCCGCGGTTCCCGGGTTCAACGCACTGCTGCTGGGCTTGTTCGCAGACACGTCGGCACCCCCCGCACCTGAATCCCTACAAACGCCGGACTCGGCCGCGGGTTCGTCGTTGTTGGATAAAACGCCAGGCGCGCCCAACGATCTGCGTGCCATGTTCGCGCTTCTGGATGCCCGTGGTGCCCGGACCGGGATCCCGGGAACGGACGAGAAGGCGCACCCGGATACGACACCGAAAGGGCCGCACGTGCTGCCGGTCTGGCGCGTTGCGCCGGCCGAACCGAGCCAGGAGCCGAAAGCAGCGGATGGGACAACGCTCCTGCCGCCGATGAAACCGGCGCCGGCCGGGACTGCAGTTGAGCCCGGCGAGGCTGTGCCGGAAAAAGCGATCGCAGCCAAACCGGAGCCGCCCATGCTACCGGCCCTTCAATTAAGCGCATTCCAATCGGCGGCACCGGAACCCAAGAAAAGTAACGCTGCGGCAGCCAAGCCGGGAGTAGTCAAACCCGGGGGCTTCAATTCTGGGCCAGGAAAGCCGGATGACATCATCCTCCAGGTAGGCCAGCCCGAGGCAGACAAACCCGCGGCATCCAAGACCGAGGTAATTCAGCCGCAGCCACCGGTACCGGACGGACCGCCAGTGCTCCTATCGACAGTGGAGCCTGCGGCCAACACCGACGCCGATGCGACAACGGTGTCCGAACGTCCTTTGCCCCGTCCCGGCACTGGGCGCCTTGCCGGTACGGCGAAGCCAGCCAATCGCAAACTTGCGCCACTCGCACCGCCCGCCCCATCGAACGTTCCGGCGTTAACGCCGCCGCCGCGGCCACTGCAGGCTGTCGAGCCGGAGACGGAATCCCAGCGGCAGCCAGTCACACCGGCGCCGCCTGTTCCACCAGTGCCGCCTTCCCGACCCGCACCGGCGACGCCGTCATCTCTCCCGGCCACCGCGAGCCGGGCTGTCGGGCTGTCAAAGGCGCCGTCGGTGCCAACGGAAATCGCCTTCCAGGCGAAATTGGTTCCCAACGCGGCCGCGGACACGCTGCCGGCCGAGGGCTCGCCCCGGAGCGCCACAACAGAACACGAACCGGCCGCCGGCCCGCGCCCCATCGCAACAGTAGGATCGCAGCCGCCGCAACCGGTGGACCCGGAATCCGAATCCGCCGTACCGGCCTCTGCCGGAAATGCGCCGGAACCTCATGATGACGATTTGCCCGTCGCCGCGGAGCGCCTCCGCAAGCCCGAACCCGCCACGCCGGGCGCGCCGGAGATCACTCCACGCGCCGAGCTGAGTATCCCAGCGGACCATGCGGCAGCGTCCCAGGTGGCAACTCCGCCAGCTTTCCCTCGCACCGTCTCGACTGAGCGTGTATCCCAGCCGGAGCGGGTTGCTCCGCCGCTGCCGCCCGAGCCGGTCCGTCCGCCGGCGCTGGCCGCGCGCGACATTCAACTCCATCTCGGCGGACCCGACGGTCGCGTCGACGTACGACTCGTGGAACGCGCGGGCGAGGTCCACGTGGATGTCCGCACTCCCGACCCGCGGCTGGCGGTCGATCTGCGTAGCGACCTTCCAGGGTTGGCGCAGAAGCTCGAACAGACAGGCTTCCGCGCGGACGCCTGGCACTCAGGCGCGAGCGGCGCGGCCGAACGGCCGAATGCCGAGCCTTCTACCCGGACGACCGCACAGCATTCCGGCGATTCCCCTCGCCAGGATGCCCGGGATGCCCGGGAACAACAGCAGCAAAGCCGGGACCACCGGCCGAAACCAGGGGATGAATCACACGGCCGCAAGCCGCAAAGAAAGGATTTCGCATGGCTTCTATCAGCTCTTCGCTAACCACTTCCGGCATTGCCGGTGCCACTCCGGACCCATATGCGGCGGCAACGCCCACGGCTCCGGTGGCCGACAAAAACATGTTCCTCCAGCTCCTGGTATCGCAATTGCGCAACCAGGACCCACTCAATCCGACGGACGGCACCGCGTTCGTTTCCCAGCTCGCGCAATTCCAACAGCTCGAGCAATCGCTCAACATGAGCGCCGACATCTCAGCCATCCGCACGGACATGGACGCTCTCGCACTGCCGTCCGGCGGCACTTCCGGCGTTAAACCATAAACGGAGATCACTATGTTTACATCCTTCTCGACCGCACTTTCCGCGCTCAGCGCAACCTCCACGGCCATTGACGTAGTGGGCAACAACCTGGCGAACCTCAACACGCCCGGCTTCAAGACCAGCCAGGTCATGTTCCGCGACCTCGTGACCCTGTCGCTGGGAGCGGGCCTCGGCGAAACGCAGGTCGGATTCGGAACCGGACAGCCGTTGACGTTTCGACAGTTCACGCAGGGAGCCCTCCAGACCAGTACCGGGCTGCTGGACGCCGCCATTCAGGGTGACGGATTCTTCGTGCTGAAGGGCGACTCCGGCGTCCCGCTCTTCACGCGCGCCGGCAACTTCACAGTGGATAAGGCCGGGAATTTGCTCACGTCTACGGGCGAGCGCATACAAGGTTGGACCACCTTGAACCCGCTGACCGGAGCGGTAGACACAAACGGGCCGATCGGCAACATTGTGGTTCCGGTCGGCTCGCTCAAGCCGCCGACCGTCACCACGAATTTCTCGGTCGACCTGAATCTGAACGCCAAGGCTGCGGCGGATGCCAGCTCTTCCTTCTCCACGCCGATGACGATCTATGACAGCCTGGGCAACTCCCATGTGCTCTCAGTCGGCTTCCAGAAAACGGGCCCCAATGCGTGGAGCTACAACGTCACGATCCCTGGCGAGGATGTGTCGGGCGGAACGCCCGGAACGCCGTCCGACATCTCGGGAGCGAGCGGCACGCTGACTTTCGATACCAACGGCCAGTTGACCGACCCAGCCGCCGGAACCACCATTGGCTTCGATGTGACCGGCTTCAACGACGGCGCTTCCGACCTGCATCTGGATTGGGACCCTTATAACGGCACCGCCGGACGCCTCACCCAGTTCGGTCAGCCCTCGGCTTCTTCAGCCAGCTCGCAGAACGGCTCCGGCGCGGCGCAGTTGGTCCGGGTCGGATTGGCCGATGGCGGCGGAATTCTGGCGGCGTATTCGAACGGCGACCAGGTGATCGTAGCGCAGGTCGCCATGGCCTCCGTCCGCAACGCCGACACGCTGCTGGCCGCCGGTAACAACAGCTTTACGATCAGCGCGCGCACGGCAAACCCTTCGATCGGAGTGCCGGGCACGGGCGGCCGCGGATCCATCGTGGGCGGT
Source organism: Bryobacteraceae bacterium (assembly GCA_041484525.1). Taxonomy (GTDB): domain Bacteria; phylum Acidobacteriota; class Terriglobia; order Bryobacterales; family Bryobacteraceae; genus JBGPHT01. Next base: position 34,855 of record JBGPHT010000016.1, read on the forward strand.
GTGATCGAGGCCTCGACAGTGGACATCGCCAAGGAGTTCACCAACCTGATCGTCTACCAGCGCGGCTACCAGGCCAACTCACGCGTAGTGACCACGGCCGATCAACTCAGCCAGGACACTATCAACTTAATCCGTTAATCAGCCGATGACTCCTCAGGAAGAAATTGCGCCGTTAGGCGATGTGACGGTCGAGCTCGAAGTCGAACTCGACCGGCGCACGGTGAGCGCTCGCGAGGTGCTGCAGCTTCAGGAAGGCAGCGTCCTCGAGACGAAGCGGTCCGCCGGCGAGAACATCGATATCTATATCGGGGGCGTGCTGTTCGGCTCCGGTGAGATCGTCGTGATCGAGAACACGCTAGGCGTGCGGATCACGGACTTCCGCGATGACTGAGGACGGATTTCAATGGAAGCGATACAACAAATCGCGGCGGTCGCCGCCGTGTTGGGCCTGCTCGGAGCCACGCTCTGGTGGCTGCGGCGACGGGGTATGGCAGGCATTCTGCCGGCTAGAAAAGGATCGGCGCGGCGAATGGAGTTGCTCGAGCGGCTGACGCTCGGGCCGCAGCAGACGCTGCACCTGATCCGGCTGGGAGACCGCGCGCTGCTGGTGGCGGCGTCTCCGGGTGGATTTGCTCTGGTCCACAACACCTCCGTGCGCGAGATGGAAGCGGCCCAATGAAACTCCGCCGCGTTCTTGCCTTGCTGCTCGCGGCCCTGCCGGCCATGGCGGCGGCCGCCGAACCTCTCTCTCTCTTCGGCATATCGGCCGGAAAGGACAATTCCAGCCTCAGCGTCCCGATGCAAGTCGTAATTATGTTGACGCTGATGACGGTGCTGCCCGCCGCCGTCATGTCGATCACGCCGTTTCTGCGCATCGTGATCGTGCTGCATTTCCTTCGGCAGGCACTGGGGACGCAGTCCACGCCCTCAAATCAGGTACTGCTGGGGCTGGCGCTGTTTCTGAGCATCGTCATCATGCAGCCGGTGGCGGCGGACATGTATCACCAGGGCTGGGAGCCGATGGAAGCGGGCAAGTTGACCCCGCAGCAGGCGTTCGATCAGGGAGCCAAGCCGCTACGCAACTTCCTGGCGCGGTTTGCCCGCGAAAAGGACATTCGCCTGTTCGTCGAGATCGCGCGCGAGCCGGCGCCCAAAACGCGGGCGGACCTCGACTTGAAGATCCTGATCCCGGCCTACATTCTCTCTGAGTTGAAAACCGGGTTCCAGATCGGAGCCGTTCTGTTCCTGCCGTTCCTGATTATCGACCTGGTGGTAGCTTCGGTCACGCTTTCCGTGGGCATGGTGCAACTGCCGCCGGTGATGATTTCCGCGCCCTTCAAGATCATGCTGTTCGTGCTCGTGGACGGCTGGAACCTGGTGGTCGGCTCGTTGATGAAGAGTTTCTACCAATGACGCCTGAAACCGTAGTCCAGTTGATCCGGCAGACGCTGATGGCGACGTTCTGGCTGGCAGCGCCGCTGCTGGCGATCGGCTTCATCGCCGGCATGGTGATCAGCCTGGTGCAGATTGCAACCTCGATGCAGGACAACGCCTTCAGCACCATCCCGCGATTAGTGGCTTTCCTGTTGGGGATTCTCCTGCTCCTGCCCTGGATGCTGCAGAAGATGATGGCCTACACCATGTCGATCCTGGGAGACCTGGGTCGTTATGCCCGCTAGCGTGAACCTTTCGGCCGGCACGTTGTACGGTTTCATGTTGGTCCTTGCGCGCGTCGGCGGTGCGCTGGTGTTCGTGCCGCTCCCCGGCGTCAAGAGCGCGCCCGAGCCCGCACGCGTAGCCCTCGCCCTCGGATTCTCCATGGCTCTTTTCCCGCTCTGGCCGGTGGTGGACGCCTCGGCTGTTTCTGTCGCGACGCTGGCAGGCTGGGCGGCGGCTGAGGCGGCGATCGGAATCGCCATCGGCGTTTCGCTCGCGATCGTGATCGAAGCCTTTGCGATGGCCGCACAATTGGCTGGCCTGCAGGCCGGGTATTCCTATGCGTCCACCATCGATCCCAATACCGAGGCCGATTCGGGCGTGCTGCTGGTGTTCGCGCAGCTCATGGCCGGGATGCTCTTCTTCGCCCTGGGACTGGATCGCGAAGTTCTGCGGCTGTTCGCGCTCACCCTGCAAAAGATTCCGCCAGGCGCTTACATCTTCAGCCCGTCCTCCGCATTGGTCATGATCCGGCTGGGAACGGATGTCTTCACGTTCGGTGTTCGGCTGGCCCTGCCCGTGGTCGCGCTGTTGGTCATGGTGGACGTGTCCCTGGCTCTGCTGGGACGTCTCAACCAGCAATTGCAACTGCTGTCTCTGGCATTTCCCGCGAAAATGCTGACCGCGCTCGCGGTGCTGAGTTGGATGGCGGCGCTTTATCCGCGCCTGATGCTCGAATCGAGCGGCCATGCCTGGGCGGCCGTCCGCCGGATCTTGGGGCTATGACACAAGATGGCGGACAAATCCGGCCAAACCGAGCAACCTACCCAGCGACGCCTCGACAAGGCCCGCAAGGACGGCAACTTTCTAACGGCCAAGGAGTTCGTCTCCGCCCTGCAGTTCATGGTCTTCCTGTACATCTTGTCGAGCGGCGGCGTGAGTTGGTTTGCAGGCCTTCAACAGACGACGCGCGAGCTCTTTGCGCTCGCCTTCGCCGACGAAATACGGGCCCAGGATGTGACGCACCTCGCCTGGCAGCTCTTTTGGAAGCAGTTCTTTCCCCTGGTACTGGGGGGCATGGCGGTGGCCGCGGCGACCGTCGGCATCCGGCTGGCGACCACGCAATTCGGAGTGAGCTTCAAACGGCTGGTTCCCGATGCCGAGCGCTTCAACCCGCTATCGCGCTTGAAGCACCTTCCCTCGCAGAACCTTCCGGCCCTGGGGCAGGCTGTGCTCCTCTTGCCGGTGTTTGTCTGGGCAGTCTACGCCATCGTGAGCGACAAGCTGGATGCGTTCCTGGCGCTACCGCTCCAATCCGTCGCCAGCGGCGCCAGCCTGATCGGTTCCTCTTTAATGGAGCTCTTCTGGAAGGCGGCCGCCATCTTCCTGGTGTTCGGGGCGGTGGACTTGTTCCGCCAGATCCGGAGACACACTGCGGAGCTGCGCATGAGCAAGCAGGAGATCCGCGACGAGATGAAGGAGTCGGAAGGCAATCCGCAAATGAAGCAGCGGATACGCCGCATCCAGCGGAGCCGCGCGCGCAAGCGAATGATGCAGGAGGTGCCGACGGCCACCGCGGTGATCGTCAACCCGACGCACTTCGCGGTGGCTATCCGCTACGAGGTGGACAGCATGGCGGCGCCGCTGGTAGTTGCCAAGGGCAAGAACTATCTGGCGCTGCGCATCCGGCAGAAAGCCATCGACCACCTGGTGCCGATCATCGAGAATCCGCCGCTGGCGCAGGCACTCTACAAGTCGGTCGACGTGGGGCAGGAGATTCCGGCGCATCTGTACCGCGCGGTAGCCGAAATTCTGGCGTACATTTTCAAACTCATGAACGGGAGGCTTCCGGGTTGACCGGGTAAAGATGAGTCCGGCCAAAGCAATTCCGAATCCCAATCTTCCCAAGTGGCTGCAGGGCGTACCCCTGAAGCTCCTCGGCGAGATGAGTGTCCCCCTCGGGGTGATCGGGATCGTGATCGCTCTGATCACGCCTCTCCCGGGCTTTGTACTCGACCTGCTGATCGTCACCGACATCCTGATGTCGGTCACGGTGCTGATGGTCGCCCTCTACCTGGTGCGGCCCGTCGAGTTCACATCGTTTCCGACCACCTTGCTGCTCCTCACGCTCTTCCGCCTGGCGCTGAACGTTTCTTCTTCGCGGCTGATCCTGCTGAACGGAAATACGGGAACCTCGGCCGCGGGCGAAGTGATCGGGGCCTTCGGCAGCTTCGTGGTGGGCGGCAACTACATCATCGGCGCGGTTATTTTCCTGGTGCTGATCGCGATTCAGTACGTCGTCATCAACCACGGCGCAGTGCGCATTTCGGAAGTGACCGCACGCTTCACCCTGGATGCCCTCCCCGGGAAGCAGATGTCGATCGATTCCGATCTGAGCGGGGGACTGATCGACGAGACGGAAGCCAAGCGGCGCCGCAAACAACTTTCCACCGAGGCCGAATTCTACGGCGCCATGGACGGCGCTTCACGCTTCACGCAGCGGGACGCCATCGCGAGCATCCTGATCACCGCCATCAACATTATTGCGGGATTCCTGATCGGCGTTACGCAGCACGGCATGGATTTCCGCAAGGCGCTCGAGACCTATACCGTGCTGACGATCGGCGACGGCCTGGTAACCGTGATCCCGGCGCTGATGATCTCGATTGCGGGCGGCCTCATCGTAACCCGCGCCAGCGCGGATGCGCGGGTAGGCGCGGAGTTCCACAAGCAGATCTTCGGCAAGTCGCAGCCGCTGCTGCTGGCGGCGGGAGTGCTGGTGGCGCTGGCCGCGATTCCGTCCATGCCCAAGCTGCCTTTCCTGCTGCTGGGCGGGGGCGCGGCGGCGGCCGGCTGGCAGTTGCGGCGCAAGGAGACGCAAGCCCCGGCCATCGAGCTTCCGGAGAGCAAGCCGGCGGCATCCACGGGCGACAGCGTGGAATCGCTGCTGCGCGTCGAACCGCTCGCCATCGAGGTCGGGCTCGGCCTGGTGGGTCTGGTCGAGGGCGGCCAGGAATCGCCCTTGTTGCGGCGCATCTCGGCCATCCGCCGGCAGGTCGCCGCCGACCTGGGATATGTGCTGCCGCCGGTACGCGTCACCGACAACCTTTCGCTGCGCGGCCGCGAGTACCTGATCTCGCTCAAGGGCGTGGAAGTCTCGCGCTTCGAGCTGCCGCCGGGCTGCGAGCTGGCGATTCCCACGGGAGCAGCCGAGGGTAATCTGGAGGGCCAGGCCACGCGCGAGCCGGCATTCGGCATGAGTGCCGTTTGGATTCCCGTGGAGCGCGCCGAGATCGCCCGGAGCTCCGGCTACACCGTGGTCGATGGCGTCAGCGTGCTGGGCACACATCTCTCGGAGATCATCCGCCGGTACGCGCACGAGCTATTCTCGCGCCAGGAAGCCAAGAAGCTGCTGGACCGGGTGTCGGTCGAGCATCCCAGGGTAGTGGAGGATCTGGTACCGAAGTTGCTGCCCCTGGCCATCGTGCAGCGTGTGCTGCAGAATCTGTTGCGCGAGCGGGCGTCCATCAAGGACGCGGTGTCGATTCTGGAGGCCCTGGGCGAAGCTGCCAGCGCGACGCGAAACCCCGTCCTGTTGACCGAGTATGTTCGCCAGGTGATTCGCCGTTCCGTGGTAAAGCCGTACCTCAACCGTGCGGGCGAGCTCCCGGCATGGTTTCTCGACCCGGCCATCGAGCAGGCGGTCGAGTCCGCGGTCGAGCACGGGGAGCAGAACAGCCACCTTACGATGGCCCCGCAAGCCATCCGCGACATCCTGCAGCGGATTTCGGCGCGTGTTGTCTCGCCGGAGATGCCGGTGGTGGCGATCACGTCGTCGGGCGCGCGCTTCTTCCTGCGGCAGGTCGGGGAGGCGTCTATGCCGAATCTCATTTTCCTGTCCCACAACGAGGTGCCGCCGGGACTGCGCGTGCAGTCGCTGGGCACAATTCAGTGAAAACAGCGCCAAATTCGGCGAAATAGCCCTAAAGGAATCCAAGACATATGACGATTACTTGCCTATGCCAGGCAACTCGACGTTCGGTATGACCAGGAGCCAGATCAGATGAGGATCAAATCGTATTTTTCGCGAACCGTGGAAGACGCCATGACCTCGGCGCGGCAGGAATTAGGCCCCGACGCGATGCTCGTCAACAGCCACCAGTCCTCGCCTGAAAGCCGGCATCTGGGCGCGTACGAGGTAGTCTTCGCTACGGATTTGAACCTGGGCGAACATCCCCCGGAGACGCCGTCCGAGCCCGGCAGTCAATCGAGCACACGCCTCTCCACGGAAGTGGGGGAATTGAAGAAGGAACTGGAGGGCATGCGCCGCGCGATATCGCGCTCGGCATTTGTTTCGGCGCAATGGATCGGAGCGCCCCCGGACGCTACCGAAGCCTACAACGTGCTCACGGACAACGAGGTCTCGGCGGAGCTGGCGCGCGAGATCGTGCATGCCGCCGCCGCCCGCGTGGCCGGACCAGGGCAACCGGCGGGCCAGCCGGCTCAACGGCTGAACCCGGCTGCCTTCCAAAGAGCGCTGGCCGAGGAAATCGAATCGCGCATTACGGCGAAGCCTGTGCTGGGGCGCGGCGAAGCGCGGCCTCGGATCGTGGCGCTGGTCGGCCCGCCCGGGGCCGGCAAGACGACCACCCTCGTCAAACTGGCGGTCAATTACGGGCTGGCGTGCCGCAGGCCCGCCATGCTGCTCTCGGTCGACACGTATCGGGTGGCTGCCGCCGAGCAGTTACGCTCCTATGCGGCCATCCTCGGCGTCGCGTTCCAGTTACTCGAAACCTTGCCGGCGCTGGCGCAGGCGATCGAGGAGCACCGCGGCAAGGACCTGATCCTGATCGATACGCCCGGATTCTGTTTCGGCGATATGGATGTTCCGGCGGCGCTGGCCCACCTGCTTTCGACGCGCGGCGACATCGACACTCAGCTCGTGCTTTCCGCATCCACCAAGCCGGCCGACCTGGCCCGGATGGTGGATGAGTATGAAATCTTCCGTCCGCAAAAGCTGCTGTTCACCAAGCTGGATGAGACGGGATCGTTCGGTCCCATCCTCAACGAGGTAGCGCGCACGGGCAAGGCACTCTCCTTCTTCACTGCCGGACAACGCATACCGGAGGACATCGAGGAGGCGGGCCCGGGCCGGCTGGCGAAACTGGTGTTGTCGGGCGGATGCGCGCGGGCGCGGTCGGCGGCTTAGGAGCTGTGAATGGCGGAACCCAATGTACGCATATGCGGTTTCTGACGTGATTAACGAAGACGAGCGCGAGCGGCTGATCCTGGAACACCTGCCCCAGGTGCGCTTGATTGCGCGCCGGATACAGGAGCGCCTCCCGGAGAATATCTGCATCGAGGACCTGATCTCCACCGGAGTCATCGGGCTGATCTCGGCCATCGACAACTTCGACCCGGCCCACAAAGTGAAGTTGAAGACGTACGCGGAGTACAAGATCCGCGGCGCCATTCTCGACAGCCTGCGGGGCCTGGATTGGGCGCCGCGGCAGAAGCGGCGGAAGTCCAAGCAAATCGAGGCCGCGATCGCCGTGTTGGAACAGCATCTGCACCGCGCACCCACCGAAGAAGAGATTGCGGCTCAACTCGACCTTTCGCTCGCCGAGTATCACGAGTGGCTGGTGGAAATTCGGGGCTTGAACATCGCCAGCCTGGAATATTCGGGCAACGATCAGGGGAAGGACCTGCTGCAGTATCTTCCCGACAAGCAGGAGGACCTGCCCTCGACGCTCCTCGAGCGTTCCGAGCTGGAGCGTCTGCTGGCGGAAGGCATCGACAAGATCCCCGAAATCGAGCGCACCGTCCTCAGCCTCTACTACAACGAGGAACTCACGCTCCGCGAGATCGCACAGATCGTAAAGCTGCATGAATCCCGCATCTCACAGTTGAAATCTCAGGCGATCCTGCGGCTGCGCAGTCAACTGGCGGTGCAATGGCCGGTGACTCGCGGCATGGTGACGGCATGAGTCCGGATGAACCGAACGGGCAGTTGCGGCTGGATGCCACCGCAAATTCCCGGGAACTGATCGATCAGTGGGTGAACACACTGGCGCAGGTTCTGGAATCGATGACGGACCAGAAGCCGAGTACCCGCTGGCAGGCCGTCAGCGGGACCTTGGAGGAAGTCGGCCCGCCTCAGGGGCCGGGTGAAGAGATCGAGGTAATGTGGTGGCAGCAGGCGCTCAACACGGAGTCCGACGCCATCATTTGGATCGGCGCCCAGCGGGCGACGTGGTTGGAAGCGGGCGGCCTGACGCTGAAAGCCGCCGGCCTCGAAACCGTCGAGCTGTCCGAAGCGCGCAACACATGGTGCGAAATCCTGGGCCAGACGTCGTCACCCGTCGCCCGTTCGATCAGTGCAATGGTCGGGCGCGAGGTGAACTGGCAAACCGGAACGGAACCGGAGCAGGCTCCAGGTGTGCTGCAATGGGCGTCCGTCTTCCTCGCATTCGCGGGCGAGCCTTTGCCGCCGTTGCTGGTCGGAGTGAGTCCCAAGCTAGTGGAATTGATCTCGGCGCCGCCCGCCCCATCCGAATCCGAGGGGCGAGAGCCGGAAGCCGCGACGCCCGATCCGCTCGATGGACCCTCTGTCCCGTTGACCTCCCGGACGCTCGATCTACTCCTCGATGTGGACCTGCCGATCAGCATTTCGTTCGGCACGGCCGAACTGACGGTGAAGGATGTCTTGAAACTCACCACCGGGTCGATCGTCGAGCTGAACCGCGGGGTCAACGATCCGGTCGAGGTGCTGGTGAACCGCTGCCTGATCGCGCACGGCGAGGTGGTGGTGGTGGAGGGCAACTATGGAGTGAGAATCCAGAAGATTGCCAGCCGCCAGGACCGCCTGCGGAGCATCCGATGAACGTGATTCCCTTCGCTCTCCTGGCCGGCTTCGCTTTGGCTGCGGTCGCCGCGAGTCTGTTTGCGATCTTCCGCGCCCACATCCTGGTTCACGTCACCGAACGGCGCGCGCAGGCCGGCGTCGAGGAATCCGAAGCGGCCATAAGAACCCTCCGCGTTGCGCTCGACGGGCTCTCTGAAGAACTTCAAGAAGTCCGGCAGCAGCCACAGGTCGTCATGGCGTCCGCGACTCCCAAGCCCGGACTCAACCTGAGCAAGCGATCGCAGGCTCTCCGCATGCACCGCCGCGGCGACACTGCCCAGGTGATCGCGACGTCCTTGCAAGTGCCGCAGCAGGAAGTCGACCTGCTGTTGAAGGTACATCGGATCCTGATCAGCAATCTCTAGCCTTCCGCCCCGGACGCATGCGCGGCTTCGCCGTACACCATAATAGGAGTAACGCTATGACGGTCGAGATCGAAGGCGTCACGTTACATCTCGCGCATCCGGACGAGCTCACTGTCCAATGGGTGGGACAGGACGAGTTGATGCGGCAACTCCTGGCCGCATGGATGGTAGTGAACGATCAGGATCTCCCCATGAACCCGCGGCTTCTGGGAAAGCCGGGCGTGGGAAAGACTACGCTCGCCTATGCCGCCGGCCGGCGCATGGGCCGCGACGTCTACATCCTGCAGGCCACCATGGACACCCGGCCGGAAGATCTGCTGGTCACACCAGTCATCGAAGGCGGGGGCACGCTGCGGTATGTGGCGTCGCCGCTGGTTACGGCCATGATCCGCGGCGGCGTCGCCATTGTGGACGAAGGTAACCGCATGAGCGAAAAGAGCTGGGCGAGTCTGGCGCCGCTGCTCGACAACCGTCGCTACGTGGAATCGATCGTGGCCGGTATCAAGATCAAGGCGCATCCGCAATTTCGGCTGGTGGCGACCATGAACGACGATGCGTCCACGTTCGAGCTGCCGGAGTACATTCATTCGCGGCTCCAGCCGCAGATCTTCATCGATTTTCCGGAGCGCGACGAAGAGTTGCACATCCTTCGCGAGAACCTGCCCTTCGCCGAAGAGCGGATCTTGATCTATGTCACGAATTTTCTCCAGATGGCCCATGCCGCCGACGAGCGCTACACGGTGCGCGACGGCATCAACGTGGCCCGGTTTGCCATTAAGCTGAAGAGCCTGGCTACCCAGCGCACGCACGAGGCGGAAGCGCTGGAAATCGCCATCACCCAGGTCTTGGGCGAGGAAGCGCTGCGCTATGTCCGGCGAGATCGACCTTCCGCTTCCTGATCCCGGCAGCCGCACGCGCGGCCGGTTCACGTATTTCCCGGTCGTGCCCGGCCGCGTGGAGTTCGCCGTCGAAGTGCGGCAGGCGATCCTGCGCGAGCAGCCGGAGGTCATCGCGCTCGAACTGCCCGCTTCCCTGCAGCGCGTCTGGCTGCGTGCCGTCGCCCGGCTGCCCGAGATTTCCGTCCTGTTCTACCCCGATGAGACAGCGGGCGAGGACCAGGCCGTCTACGTTCCGGTCGAGCCGTCCGACCCATTTACCGAGGCCATCCGCACGGGGCTCGAAATCGGAGCCGAAATTGTTTTCGCCGATCCCGAGGCAGCCGAGCGTCCCCACCTGCGCGATTCCTACCCGGACACGTATGCCGTGCGTCACATCGGTCTGGCACGATACGTCGATGCGTACCGGATCTATCCACAGCCCCGAACCGCCGAGATCGCGCGCCACGCGGCCGGCATCGCCTGGAAACTGCAGGGCGCCAATCCGTCGGCCCGGGTGATGATCGTGATCTCGCTCAACCTCCTCGATCCGGTGCTCGACGCCATGCAGGAGCCGCAGGCGCAGCCCATGGCGCGCTCGCATCGCGAAGGCGTGCAGGTGCTGAATCCGCACCCGGAATGCCTGGGCGAGATCACCGCCGAATATCCGGCCCTCCAGTGGCGCTACGAGACCTTCCGCAATCTGCTGACGGATGCGCGCCTGATCGATCGCCGGCACGCGCAGCTCGCCGTTTTCCGCGATGCGGAGAAGGAGTATGAGGCCTCCACCGGCGAGCGCGTTACCCACTGGCAGCGGCGCCTACTGGCGCGCTATGCCCGCAACCTCGCGCTCATCGCCAATGAACTCTCGGCCGGCATTTTCGATCTCACCGTGGCCGCCCGCGCCATCGCCGACGACAACTACGCCTGGGACGTGTGGGAGATCGCCAGCCGCTACCCGCCGCAGAAGACGGAATCGGACGTGATGACGGTGCGGATCTCGGGCGAAGAAGTGTGGATCGACACGCGGCGCATCCGCCTGCGGCGCCGCCTTCCCAGCACGAAACGGCGGATGCGGCCGTACGGCCTCAAACGCCGGAAAAAGGAAGCCGTTCCCGGAGAATGGGCCAGCCAGTTGAATGGCGCGGCCATCTGCTCCTACCCGCCGGAAGACCTGGTGATCGAAGATTACGGCCGCTTCTTAAAGAAGAAGGGCAAGAGCATTCTTTCTGAAGAGCGCGTACAGGTGGAGCCGTTCACCACGTCGATTCTGGACGGCATCGACATGCGGGAGACGATCCGCCGCTGGTACGAAGGCCGAATCTACGTCCGCCAGTTCCAAAAGATTCAGGGGGAAGTGGGCTCGGTGGTGGTGATTTTCGACGAGGATCGCGACAATCGCTACCCGTACATGACCACGTGGCTTGGTGAAAATCAGAACGAATCCGACATGGCGTTCTATTCCACATTTCCATTCGACCGGCTGGTGGGCCCTGGTATCGGCCGTGCGGAGTATGGCGGTTTCCTGATGAGTCTTCCGCCGCGGCGCATGTACGACGTCTGGCAGGATGCGGATTACGAATTCGCCGAGTCGAAATCGGAGCGTCTGCTGCTGGCCGCGGTGGATTATTCGATTCACCGGCACGTGGTCTACGTGGCCGCCAAGCCGCCGCGCACGATTTTCAAGACCATCGCTTCCCGCGTCGGCCGCACCATCATCTACATTCCCATCGGCCAGCTTTCGCCGGTGTCGCTGAAAAAGATTCGCGTCGTCCACGTGCTGGACGGCTACGAAAAACGAGAAAACGCCAAAGACTATTTGTGGTGACCCGGCCCTCGATACCCCAGACCCGACGCAGCCCTGAGTGTGCGTTTCTTATCGTTGCGATACAGCGACTCGGCCATATCATATGGCCCTAAGGGTGACCATGCGACATTCCAGGTCTTGTTCTCTTTTCGGAGCGTCCCCACTGCCGGGCGCAGCGATTTCGATCGCCTTGTTCGTATTCTGCCCGCGGCCCGTCGCGGCCTCCACCGTGGTCGTGCAGCCGATCCATGTCTGCAACAACGCGGGTGCGAACTGCGGCGACGCCGGCAACCAGTTGTTCACGGCGGCCACCAACACCATTTGGGCGAATGCCGGAGTCAACGTGATGTTCCTCCCCTTCACTTCGGTGAACAACACCGCCTTGCAGGTGATCGACAATGCCGCCGATCTGGCGGCTCTGTTTGGCGACGCCTCGGCCAATTCCAGCGCCACGCTCATTTCGATGTGGTTTGTCACGCTTATCAACGATTGCGGCGGTGGGGCGGCATTCGGCTGCGCCAATACGCCCGGCAACCGAATCGCGATCGATGACGATACGTTCACATTCAACGGCTGGCGTGGGGCGGATCGATACTATCGCACGTGAGATCGGCCACAGTCTCGGGCTGCCGCATTGTAACGACGCCGACCGGCTCGAAGCGGCAGCCTGCGGCGCCGATTTCCTCATGCGGTCCGCCGGACGCACGATTCCGGCCGCAGTCGGCGATATCGACCCCAATGGACTGAAACTGGACAAGCTCTCGGCCGTCGAAAGAGCCGCCGCGCTGCGCAGTCCGCTGGTTCCGGAGCCTTCCACATGGCTACTCACTCTGGTTGTCGCGCCGCTATTCCTGCGGGCCCGGAAGCGCGGTTGACTTACGGAGGTTTCGGGAAGCTGCGGCTGGCGCTGTCGGTTGTGGCGTGGCTGGCAGTGGCGGCTCCCGTGCCGGATTCAAAGAATATCCCGCCCAAAGAGCGTGAGTATTTCTCGGCCGACCGCAATTACAGTTTGCGCCTCCGAACTCCGGATGAGTGGAAAACCAAGAAGGTGGTCGCGCAACTACTCCGGCGTGGGAACGCCACGCTTTGGTCGACGATTCTTCCCCAGGAATACGGTCCTCGCTTCGCGGTAGTAGGCAACGATGGCGCCGTACTGCTGTTCGACGAGTGGATCGACGTGGCAAGCCCGCTGGCACTGGTATTGCTGGATTCGCGCGGACAGATCGCCAAACAGACCAGCTTCCAGGAATTGGCGCGCCTTCTGAATGTTCCGGGAAACCCAGATCGTTTCCATGGCAAGCTTCGGTCCGTGGATGCAGGGCGAGCCTACGGTCGACACGAAAATCGGCGCCGCTAAAATCAAGGCCGCCGGCAAGACGCTCGTCATCCGCCTATCCGATGGCCGAATCTCTATCGAATAATCAGTTGGATGCCGCCAACGATTCCAGGCTCTTGACCTTGGCCGACAATGTGGTGCGTTTGAGGTGCAGCATGTCGGCGGCAGCCTGCTTGTTCCCTCCGGTTTTTTGCAGCGCCTGATCGAGGATGCTGCGCTCGATCCAAGCCAGCGTCTGCGCGTAATCCAGACCGCCGTCGGGAACGGCAATCAGGTGGGCTTCCGGCAGAACCGGGGTTCGCGCCGGGACGGGCATCGGAAAATCGCCGGGCCCGAGGACCGGCCGTTCCCCGCTGAGCGCCGTCGCCATTTCCACCGCGTTCTCCAACTGCCGGACATTCCCCGGCCACGAGTAACTGCATAGGCGGTCGGCCGCCTCGAGGGAGATGGACTTGACCGGAATTTCTTCGATCCGGCAAATCTTGTCGACGAAGTACCGGGCCAGCAGGCTGATGTCGGACCGCCTCTGGCGCAGCGGCGGCATCTGGATCGGCACCACATTCAGCCGGTAATATAGGTCCTCGCGGAACCGGCCCTCGCGGACGCGGTCCGTCAAATCGCAGTTTGTAGCCGCCACCACACGCGCGTCGGCGCGAATGGTCTCGGAGCTGCCGAGCCGCTGAAATTCCCGCTCCTGAAGCACGCGGAGTAACTTGGCCTGCAGTTCGAGCGGCATATCGCCGATTTCGTCCAGGAATAGGGTGCCGCCCTGCGCCTGCTCGAAGCGGCCGGCGCGGGCCTGAATGGCCCCGGTAAACGCGCCCCGGACGTGGCCGAACAGCTCGTCTTCGAGCAGGTTCTCCGGCAGGGCGCTGCAATTCACGGCAACCCACGGCCCGCGGCGGCGGGGTCCGGCCAAGTGGAGAGCGCGTGCGGCGATTTCCTTCCCGGTGCCCGTCTCGCCCGTTATCAGGACGGTAGCGCGGCGTCCGCCGACCATGCGGATCAAATGCGCGACTTGGCGGATTTCAGGGCTGTCGCCCACCAGCAGGTCTTCCCAATCTTCCCGAGCTACGTGTTCCACCAACCGGACCAGGTCCCGGCTGGATCTCTCCTCGATAGCCCGGGAAATCTGTTCGTACACCCTATCGTCGGCATCCAGGAATCCGCACACGCCGAGACGCACCAGCCGGACCGCGTCCGATACCTTGGCTTGTGGGTCCCTAATAAGGACCGGGGTGGTGGGTGCAAAACGTTGTACCTCTTCAAACAGGTCATCCGGAAGCCAGTCGGGCATCGGAAAATCCAACACTGCCGCGTCGTAATGAGTATGTCGTAGCTGGTCGATCGCCCGGTCCGGGGGCCGGTATTCGAAGCTCCAGGGGGAATTGCGGCCTTCAGACGGGGTCTGGGGGGAAGCGCTGATCCACAATACTCGTTTCGCGTCCATGGTTTCACAGCAGCTATCGGCAGAACGGCGGGAAACGTTAAGCGTCAGCGAAAGAATATTTGAACGTAAGGACTAAAGGAGTTGCCTAGGGCTGCCGATATGTCCAGTAGCACGAGAAACATGTCACATATGAAAATCTACGATTCGAATCTAACGGGGACCTCGGCTGCGCAGTCGGGGAGGACCCACGAAAGCGTAAAGATAGGCCGCGATCAAAGCACGCGTTCCACCGGCTCCCGGCCGGGCGAAGGCAGCGACCGCGTGGAGATTTCTTCCACTCTGGGGCGCCTCTCGCGGGCCCTGGACACCTCTAGCACCGAACGAGCTTCGCGCACGCAAGCCCTTGCGGCACAATACAGTAGCGGGAAATACAGCGCCGAGTCGAAGGCCACGAGCCGCGCCATTGTGTCGGAGGTTCTGGCGGCGGGACACGAGTAGAACCATGGCAGCCGCGGAGGAAGTGGTCGAACGGCTGGCAGCGCTCGGGCTCGAACTGAACCGGGCGGCGGATCTGTTGATTTCGCCAACCCCTGAGGCGCTTGACCAGACCGCCGCGTTATTGCGAGCGGCTACATTGGAACTGGCTTTGGTGCGCGGGGGCCTTAGTCCTGGGGCTGGCCTCCCGGCGAAGGAAGCGGCGCGCGGACTGCGGGCTGCGGCCCATCGTGCCAGCCGGCTGCTCGAAGCCGCGGCGAGCTTTTTTGGGAATTGGAACCGGCATCTGGGCGCGATCACGGGCGGTTATATCCCCGGCGGGGAGCCGGCGGCGGTGGTTCGCCGGGGACACGTTTCCCTTCACGGGTAATAGCCTATGTCGAATCTTCTAGCTTCGTTGGTTTCTTCGGCGGGTGCCTTGAACGCCTATGACCGGGTGCTCGAGGCCTCGCAGAATAATGTCACCAATGCTTCCACGCCCGGCTACGTGCGGCAGCGGCTGCAACTGCAAGCTCTGACGTTCGACCCCGGCGGCGTGCGCGTGGGTGACTTGCAATCGGCGCGCAATGAGTACGCCGAACGCGCCGTGCGCCGCCAGAACGTGGGGCTGGGACGAGAGCAGCAGAACGTCAGTAGCATGAGTTCGCTAGAGTCGCTCTTCGATATCTCCGGCACTAGCGGAATACCCAAGGCTCTCAACCTGCTAAACCAGGCGTTTTCCGCGTGGGGAGCGAGCCCGGGTAACGTGGCGGGACGCCAGGCCGTGATCCTCCAGGCGGGCAATACGGCCCAGGCATTCCAGCAGGTCGCCGCCGGCCTCGACACTCTCGCCGAGGACACGAACAACCAATTGCGGGACACCGTCAAGCAGATCAACCTGCTGGTAGGGGAATTACATGGCTACAACACCGAGGCGCTGAAGGGGAACGGCGGAAGTCCGGGCCTGGACGCCCAAATCCACGCGAAACTCGAGGAACTCTCGCAGTACGTCGACTTCACGGCTACCGAACAACCGGATCACACAGTAACGGTGCTGTTGAACGGTCAAGTGCCGCTGCTCATCGAGGATAAGCAATTTCCGCTCTCCACCGGTGTGCAGAATGTGGATGCTGCCACCGCCGCCTTTCCGAACGCGCCGCCTCTGGCATACGTGCGGGCCGCCGACGGCACTGCTATCACGGGTCAGGTCACGGACGGGCAACTTGGCGCCTTGATCGCATTCCGCAACCAGACGCTGCCTACTTATATGGGCGACACTTCGCAACCGGGCGACGTGAATCGGATGGCGAAGGCCTTCGCCGATCGCGTCAACGGCATTCTTACAAGTGGAGAGGTCTCGGCCGGTCCGCCGCCGGTGAACGGTTCGCCCCTGTTCGTTTACGACGCGACGGACGATAACAACGTGGCGGCAACGCTGCAGGTGGACCCGGCCTTTACGTCGGACCAGTTGGGCGCGACTGCTCCGGGGCCGCCCCCAGTTTCGAACGGCATTCCCCTGGCTCTTTCCGCCTTAGCCTCGCCGACTTTGGATGCCGATAAGATCGACGGCGTGAGCTTCAGCGAGTTCTTCGGTGCGTTGGCCGCCAATGCAGGCAGCGGACTGGAGGACGCTACTACCGGCCAGCAGGTGCAGCAGTCCCTCGTAGGCCAAGCCAAGGTTCTTCGCCAGCAGCTTTCCGGGATCTCCCTGGATGAAGAGGCAACCCTGCTGATCCAGTTCCAGCGGGGATACCAGGCCGTGTCCAAATACATCACCGTGCTCGACACGCTCACCCAGAGTGTAATCGACATTCTCCGGTAACGACCCATATGCTCACCAACCTTGACCCATCGGCGGAACTCTTCCTGGGAGACATTGGCCGGCTCCAGCAAAGGCTGCAGGATGTTTCGCGGCAGATATCCTCGGGAAAACGGATTACGAAGCCATCAGACGCGCCCGACCAGATCGCGCCGCTGCTGCAGCTTCGCGCCAACTTGCTGCGCAACCAGCAGATTCAGGCAAACATGGCGGTGTCGAAGACGGTTGACGACACTGCCGAAAGTGCCCTCGGTTCTGCCGGCAAGCTCTTGGACCGCGCTTTGGCGGTGGCTTCTCAGGCGCTGAGCTTCAGTCAAGACACCTCGGGTTGGCCGGCGCTCGCCGACCAGGTGCAATCGCTCCAGGAGCAGATGCTAAACCTCAGCCAATCTACCGTAGATGGGCGGTTCATCTTCACTGGCGATGACGATACGAAACCGGCATACACCCAGGATCTCACCGCGGTTAATGGAGTGACGCGCCTTTCGAGTGCGCCCGTCACGCGCCAATTCGAACATCCCGCCGGCGGGTCCTTTCTCAGCGGGTTAAGCGCGCAGGACATTTTCGACCACCGCAATCCTGACGATTCGCTGGCAACGGACAACGTTTTTGCAGCCCTGAACAGCTTACGGACAGCGCTCTTAAACGGCGACACCGCCGCACTCCACACCGCCGTCGATTCGATCAAGTCCGGTACTGATTATGTGAATAGGTCGGTGTCGTTTTACGGAAACACGCAGACGCGAATTGAAGACGCTACCAACTACGCAGCAACCTACGATGTCCGCATCCAGA
This sequence comes from Bryobacteraceae bacterium, assembly GCA_041484525.1. Taxonomy (GTDB): domain Bacteria; phylum Acidobacteriota; class Terriglobia; order Bryobacterales; family Bryobacteraceae; genus JBGPHT01. Next base: position 52,276 of record JBGPHT010000016.1, read on the forward strand.
TCGAGATCAGCCAAAAAGAAGAGGCCGATGTTGTCTCCGCCGCTTTGGCATCCACTCAAGTGAATACGCAACTTCAGGCGGCTTTTCAGATGCGCTCCAATATGACGCGCCACAGCCTGTTCGACTACCTCGGATGATCCCCCAAACGCGCGTCAGCCGAAGAGATCAAACAACGGCTACCGGGCAAGCGCGGCGCGTCCCGGATGATCCCCCAAACGCGCGTCAGCCGAAGAGATGGGGTACGAACTGGCTGAGGTTGGTGGTGACGGGGATGGCGGATTCGCGGATCCCGATGCCGCCGGCCGCATTTCCTTCCTCATGCCCGATCACCCAACTCCCCAGCACCGGGTATTTGCCGGCAAATGCCTGGAGCGGCGCCAGTTCCTGGTAGATGTAGCCCTCGGCTCCGTAGTCGCCTTCCGTTTGGATATCCTTGCCCGGCTGGTGCAGCGTGACGTTCGCGCCCTCGCGGCCGAGCAGCGGCTTCTTCACCCACGACATCATCAGTCCCGGACCATCGAAGCTGGCTTCCAGCAGGTTCGGATGACGCGGGTACAGCTTCCAGAGCACCGGCAGGATGCCCTTGTTGGACAGCAGCATCTTCCATGGCGGCTCGATCCACATCGTGGGCGCGCTGCCGACGTGCTTTCCGAATTCCTCGCGCACCATCCATTCCCACGGATACAGCTTGAAGACGGCGCCCAGCGGCCGATCGTCCGGACCCACAAAACTGCTGCCATCCCATCCGACTTCGTCGATCGGAAAGATCGAAGTCTCGAGGCCAGCCTGCCGGGCCAGGTCCTCGAGATACGTGACAGTCATGCCGTCTTCGGCATCGTCCATGGAGCAGAAATCGACGTGCCGCCCCGGCAGATACGCCTTCAGTTCCTGCCACAGCGCCAGCAGCCGCTCGTGAATCGAATTAAACTGATCGCGCTTCGGAAAGACATCCTGCAGCCAGTGCCACTGCACCACCGCCGCTTCGAGCAACGACGTCGGCGTGTCGGCGTTGTACTCCAGAAGTTTGGGCGGATTCACCCCGTCGTAAACCAGATCGAATCGGCCGTACAGCGAGGGCGGCTCGGCCTCCCAGGAGCTTTCGATCAGCGGAATGGCGCTCTCGGGAATGGCCATCTGGCGGTACAGTTGGCCATCGATGATGTGCTGCGCGGCGGCCAGCGTCATCTTCTCCAGTTCGTTCGTGGCCGCTTCCAGAACGTCCACTTCTTTCGCCGTGAATTCGTAGAACGCCGATTCGTTCCAGTAAGGCTGCTCGCCCGTGTGCCAGGTGAGCCCCACCTCCTGCACCTTACGCTGCCAATCGTCGCGAGGCGTCGTCTGAATCCGCCGCATTATTCCCCCGCTCCATGTCCCGAGCCCGTCGATCCGAATCCGCCGCGCTCCACGCCGGGAGACGACGACGTTCCGCCCGAACGCGTGTAGGCCGCGCCTGGAGCCGCATGCACCGCGCCGCCGCGCGACACGTAGGTTCGATACCGATCGTAGTAATACGGATATGGGTAGTGGTAGGTCATCGGAACCCACCCACCTTGCCAATAGTAGCCGCCGCCATTGACGGCGTCCAGACAAGCCTGCTCGCTGAACATGCCGGACTCGCATGGATCCTGGCGACGGTTGCACGCCGCCAGCCCCATGGCCGCCACCACGGTCAGCGTAACTTTCGCCGACTTCTTCATCCGGATTTCCATAGTGGCATACCGCGCTCGGTTCCGCATCTGCGGCCGCACGGATGCGGACCAGCGCCTTCGCTGGCGCGGCCTGGCTTGCTCAGCTTGATTTCGCGAGGCTACATCTTCCGCGCGTAGTAGCCCTTGCGCGCGTGGACCTGAAGGTCCTTGCGACCCTTCACGCGGAGATCGATCGTATGGAACAGGCCGTCCGTGAGGAGCGGCTCCGGACGGTAGGAAATGTTGTACTGGTGGCGCAGTTCATTGGCGATGTTTTCGAACGACTGCTCCAGGTCCTCCACCTTGAATGGGAAGAAGGCGCGGCCGCCGGTCTCGGCAGTGAAGTACTTCAGCACCTTGTCGCCGTCACTCTCGATGCGGCTGATGTTGGTCGAGATGGCGTAGATCACCACGTCGGCCTTCTGCGCCATTTCGAGCGCCTGGTCGCGCGTGTAGCGGCTCTGGTTGTCGTCGCCGTCGGTCACGATCACCATGGCGCGGCGGAATTTGTGCTTCGGCTGGTCCTGCTGCAGCTTGTCGCGGCAGGCGAAAAAGACGGCGTCGTAGAGCGCCGTGCCGCCGCCGGGGCGCAGGCCGCGAATCGCGGTGTCGAGCTTGGTTGTATCGTCGATGAGGTCGGCCACCAACTCGGGCGAGGTGTCGAAGCTCACCACCATAGCCTTATCCTGGTTGGCCTTGACCACCGTGTTGATGAACCCGACCGCGGCTTCCTGCTCGAACTTGAAGCGGTCGCGAATGCTGTTACTGGTGTCGATGAGAATGCCGAGCCGCAACGGCAGGTCGGATTCCGCATTGAATTCCTGGACTACCTGGGGCTTCTTGCCTTCGATCACCTCGAAATCTTCCTTGCCGAGGTTGGTCACGAAGCGGCCCTTCTTATCCGTCACCGTGAAGAGCATGTCGACGCGCGTCACGTCGACGATGATGCGCGTGGGATCGTCGCTGCGAACCGCGCCTTGCGGCTGGCTTGGTTGCGGCGGCTGCTGTTGCGCCGGCAGCGCGGCAAGCGCAAGCACACCAAGAGACGCAACGGTGGGCACCCAAAAACGCATATGACTCATTATAGCCGCGGGGCGGCAGGAAGTTCCGCCAGCCACGCTTCCAGATCGGGCGGCAGGGGTGAAACCACCGTCACCGCTTCCCCCGTCGCCGGGGTGTGAAAGCGAATGCGGTGGGCGTGGAGGAAGTACCGCCCGTGCGAACTCGGCGGCGCGCCGTAAAGTGAGTCGCCCGCGACCGCGTGGCCGATACTCGACAGGTGCACGCGGATCTGGTGAGTCCGGCCGGTGCCGATCCGGACTTCGAGGAGCGTGAACTTCTCGAAGCGGCGCAGGACGCGGTATTCCGACCAGGCCGCGCGGCCCTCGGCCAGCCGCGCAGTCATCCGAATCCGCCGCACGGGGTCGCGCGCGATGGGCCGCTCGATGCGGCCGGTCTCCTGCTTCACGCAGCCGTGAACCAGCGCCAGGTAGACTTTCTCCACCTGCCGGCCGGAAAATTGCGCCGCCAATTGCTGGTGCGCGGCATCCGTCTTGGCCACCAGCAAAACCCCGCTGGTGAAGCGGTCCAGGCGGTGGACGATGCCCGGACGGAGCGCTCCGCCGACGCCCGAGAGCGTTTCGAAACGGTGAAGCAGCGCGTTCACCAGCGTTCCCGAGTGGACCCCGGCGCCGGCGTGCACCACCATGCCGGCCGGCTTGTCGATGGCCACCACGGCTTCGTCCTCATAGAGAACAACCAGCGGAATATCTTCCGCCGTGGCGTGGAGCGCCGGAGCCGCGGCGGGCTCGACGTCGAACCAATCGCCCGAGCGCACCGTGTGGGACGAGCGGGCGAGCCGGCCATTCACCAGCACGCGGCCGTTCTGAATCCACTGCTGAATGCGCGAGCGGCTGAACTCCGGCAACCGTTCGTGGAGCAGTTGGTCCAGTCGCTTGCCGGTGTCGGACGGCTCGGCGGAGAGGCGCACAAGCTGTATTCTACGAAAATGGACCTATCGCTCGATTCGAAGTCCGCGCTCGTCACCGGCGCCAGCAAGGGAGTTGGGAGAGGGATTGCGCTCGAACTGGCGCGCTTAGGTTGCGACGTGGCGGTGAACTACCACTCTGACCGCGAGGGCGCCGAAGCCACGGTATCGGAGATCGCGGCGCTCGGGCGCGCGGCGTTCGCAGTCCAGGCGGACGTGGCGAGCGGCGAGGCCGTGGACCGCATGTTCGGCGAAGTGTTCGAGCGGTTTCCGCGGCTCGACATCCTGGTGAACAACTCCGGCACGCAGGTATGGAAGCCGCTGCTCGAACTCGAAGAGGCCGAGTGGGACCGCGTGATCGATACCAATTTAAAGGGCTGCTTCCTGTGCACGCAGCGCGCGGCGCGCCACATGATGGAGCGCGGCGGCCGCATCATCAACATCGGGTCCGGATGCAACAAGATCCCGTTTCCGAATCTTGTGAGCTACACGGCGAGCAAGGGCGGGATCGAAATGTTCACCAAAGTGTCCGCCGCGGAATTGGGACAGTACGGGATTACCGTGAACTGTGTGGCGCCGGGGGCCATCGAAATCGAACGCACGAAGCTGGAGCTTTCCGACTACGCCGGAACCTGGGCGTCGCGCACGCCTCTGGGGCGCGTGGGGCAGCCGCTCGATGTGGCGCGCGCGGTCGCCTTCTTCGCCGGCGAAGGAGCGGAATTCATCACGGGGCAGACGCTATGGGTGGACGGCGGGTTGTTCACGCGCCCGAGTTGGCCGTATCCGGTGGGGTCGTGACCTGCTGGGCGGCGGGGCCTTCCGGCTTGGGTTGCGATTCCGCTTTCTCGGCCGCCTCGCTGGCCAGTGCGGACGCCAGCGGGCGGCGGTCGTAGAACTGGATGCGGCAATACCGGCAGTGATGGATCTTGCCGCCGATCACCCACTCGATCCAATTGAACAGGCCGCGATTGATCGGGTCGATCTTGTCGCGTTCTTTCAGTTTGATCACGCGCGCCGTGCCGCAGCGCGGGCAGCGGCTTTCGGGACCGAAGTGCAGCATGAAGCGCCGTGCCACATAATCTTCGTGCTTGCAGTCGCGGCACTCATAAATCGCCATATACTGGATCCGCTCGAAGAAGGTTCGATGGACGCGCTTCAATCGACCGCCGCATTGGCTGCACTTGCGCACTCCTTCGAGTTATAACTCAATTTGCGGAACCGGCACAAGGCGCGCCACAATAGTAGATTCACCTCCTCAGTCCGTGACTCACTATGCTGGACCGGATCTCTGTGCATGGCGCGCGCCAGCACAACCTGAAAAATATCGATGTCGAGATACCGCGTAACACGCTTACGGTGATCACCGGGCTGAGCGGGTCGGGGAAATCCTCGCTCGCCTTCGACACGATTTATGCCGAGGGGCAGCGCCGTTACGTGGAGACGCTCTCTACTTACGCGCGGCAGTTTCTGGACCAGATGGAACGCCCCGACGTGGATTCGATCGACGGCCTGAGCCCGGCGATTTCGATCGAGCAGAAGACGACCAGCCGGAGCCCACGCTCCACCGTCGGAACCATCACCGAGATTTACGACTACCTGCGCGTCCTGTACTCGGCCATCGGGACGCCGCACTGCCCGATCTGCGGCAACGAAATCTCGCGCCAGACCACCGAGCAGATCCTGCAGCACGTGCTGGCGCTGAAGCCCGAGGACCGCATCATGGTGATGGCGCCCATCGTCCGCGGGCGCAAGGGCGAATTCAAGAAGGACCTGGAAAAGTTGGCGCGGCAGGGCTTCCTGCGAGCCCGGATCGACGGTACGCTGCGGTCGCTCGACGAGGACATCCCGCTCGACAAACGGCGCAACCATACGGTTGAAGTCGTCGTCGATCGGCTGCTGGTGAAGCCGGGGATCGAGAAGCGCCTCGAGGCGTCGATCGATATCGCCACCAAACTCGCCAACGGGCTGGTGTTGATCGTGGTGGTGAACGGCGAGGAGCGGCTCTATTCGCAGAAGCTGGCGTGCATCGAATGCGGCACCAGCGTACCGCAGCTCGAACCGCGATCATTCTCGTTCAACAGCCCGTACGGGGCGTGCGAGGAGTGCCACGGGATCGGGAACAAGTGGGCGTTCGATCCGGTGAAGATCGTGGTGGAGCCTTCGAAGCCGCTGCTGGATGGCGGTCTGGCTCCGGCGATGTCCGGGTGGAGCGTGCAGCACGCTGTGACGGCGTACGCCAAGAAAAACCGCATCAACCTCAAGAAGCCGTATGAGGACCTGCCGAAGAAAGCGCACGCGCTTCTGATGGATGGCGACAAGGGCTTCGACGGCATCCTGGCGATTCTCAACCAGCTCTACGAAGAGGCCGGCGATAACTACAAGGAGTGGATGACGGACTACATGTCGCCGGTGGATTGTCCCGCGTGCCACGGCAGGCGGCTGCGTCCTTCCAGCCTCTCGGTGCGGGTGAAGAAATTCTCGATTGCGGAATTCACGTCGCTGCCGCTGGCGCGCGCCCTGGTGACGGTGCGCAACTGGGAGTTCGGCGAACGGGAGCAGCAGATTGCGGGGCGAGTGGTCGAGGAGATCAGGCGGCGTCTCGAGTTTCTCTCGGCGGTGGGGCTCGACTACCTCAGCCTGGACCGTTCGGCGGCCACTCTGTCTGGCGGCGAAGCGCAGCGCATTCGCCTGGCGACGCAGATCGGGTCGAAGCTGCGCGGCGTGCTGTACGTGCTGGACGAGCCCTCGATCGGGTTGCATCCGCGCGACAACGGCCGCCTGCTGGAGACGCTGGCCGCCCTTCGAGACCTGGGCAACACGGTGCTGGTGGTGGAGCACGACGCCGAAACCATCGAACGCGCGGATTACGTAATCGACCTGGGACCGGGCGCCGGCCGGCTGGGCGGCGAACTGGTGGCGGCGGGCGAGCCCGGAGAGATCGCGCGCAATCCGGCATCGCTCACCGGGCAGTATCTTTCGGGGGCGCTCGAAATCCCGGTGCCGCGCGAGCGGCGCGCGCCCAACGGGAAGAAGCTGGTGATTCGCGGCGCGCGCGAGCATAACCTGAAAGACATCGACGTGGAAGTGCCGCTCGGGGTGCTGACGGTAGTGACGGGCGTTTCGGGCAGCGGCAAGTCGACGCTGGTGAACGAGATTCTGTACCGGTCGCTGGCGCGCGAAATCTACGGTTCGCACGAGGAGCCGGGCGCGCACGAATCCATCGAGGGTATCGAGAATCTGGACAAGGTGATTCGCATCGACCAGGCGCCCATCGGCCGCACGCCGCGGTCGAACCCTGCCACTTATACGGGCTTGTTTACGCTCATCCGCGACCTCTACGCCATGCTGCCCGAATCGCGCGAGCGCGGTTACAAGCCGGGACGGTTCAGCTTCAACGTCAAGGGCGGGCGGTGCGAGGCGTGCCAGGGGGACGGGCTGAAGCGCATCGAGATGAACTTTCTGCCCGACGTATACGTAACGTGTGACGTGTGCCGCAGCCGGCGCTACAATCGCGAGACGTTGCAGGTGAAGTTCAAAGGCCGGTCGATCGCCGATATGCTGGACGCGACCGTGGAAGAAGCTCTGCCCCTGATGGAAAACCTGCCGCAGATTCGCGCCAAATTGCAGACGCTTTCCGACGTGGGGCTCGGCTACGTGCACCTGGGGCAATCGTCCACCACGCTTTCGGGAGGCGAGGCGCAGCGCATCAAACTGGCGAAGGAGCTAAGCAAACGGCAGACCGGCCGCACCTTCTACCTGCTCGACGAGCCCACCACGGGACTGCACTTCGACGACGTTCGCAAACTGCTCGACGTGCTGCAGCGACTCGTCGGTTTGGGGAACACGGTGGTGGTGATCGAGCACAATGTGGATGTGATGAAAACCGCCGACTGGATCATCGACCTGGGCCCGGATGGCGGCGAATACGGCGGCAAGGTAGTGGTCTGCGGCACGCCCGAACAGGTGGCCCGCTCGAAAAAGAGCTACACCGCCGAAGCGCTGCGCAAGGTGCTCGGCAAGGTAAGGGCGGCATGAGCAAGTACGCAAAGCGGCCGCTGGATTTCGCGAATCTGAAGACCGTCAGCCTGACGGAGCGCGGCGGGAAGGTGAAGACCGCCGATTTCGCGTCTGCGTATCAGAAGGGTTCGGGCGTGGCGGGATGGCTCGATTCACTGCCTCGCATCCTGGCGGGCGAGAGTTTCCGCGCCGTGGTGGATGCTATTGCCCTCGCGCGGAAAAGGCAGCGGGCGATCCTGTGGGGGCTGGGCGGGCACACAATCAAGTGCGGTCTGGCGCCAGTCTTGATCGACCTGATGCGCCGCGGCTACGCCACCGGGTTCGCGCTGAACGGCTCGGCGGCGATCCACGATTTCGAGATTGCGCTGGCCGGCCACACCAGCGAGGACGTCGAGGCCGTGCTGCCGGACGGCCGTTTCGGTGCCGCCGAGGAGACCGGCCGCGAGATGAATCGCGCCATCGCGGCGGGCGATCGCGAAGGGCTCGGCATGGGTGAGGCGCTGGGCCGGTGGCTGGAATTGACGGCCGCGCCGGAGCACGCCGCATCGAGTCTGGTGCTGGCGGCCTATCGGAACGGAACGCCTGTGACGGTGCACGTGGCCATCGGGACCGACACCCCGCACACGCATCCGGCCGCGGATGGAGCGGCGATCGGCAGCGCGTCGCACCGCGATTTCCGCCTGTTCTGCGCGTATGTGACGGACCTGAACGATGGCGGCGTTTATCTCAACGTGGGGTCGGCCGTGGTGATGCCGGAAGTATTTCTCAAGGCGGTTTCGGCGGCACGCAATCTGGGCCATCCGCTGGCCGGTTTCACCACGGCAAATTTCGATTTCCTCCAGCACTACCGGCCACGCGTCAACGTGGTGGAGAGGCCGCACGCACAATCGGGCGGCGCGGGCTACGCCATTACCGGCCACCACGAAATCATGATTCCGCTGCTGGCAGCGGCGCTCATCGAGAAGGATGCATGATGGACGAGCAGCCATCGCCGGCAGAGCCCAAACTCCCATCGCCATCTGCGCGCGAGCAGCCATCGCCGGCAGCGTCCGAACTGCTCCCGCCTCCGCCGCCCGAGCAGCCTCCGGCGGCAGTGTCCAAACTCCCATCGCCATCTGCACCTGAGCAGCCACCGGCGGCAGTGTCCGAACTGCTCCCGCCTCCGCCGCCCGAGCAACCACTGCCGGCAGAGCCCAAACTCCCATCGCCATCTGCGCGCGAGCAGCCATCGCCAGCTGCGCCTGAGCTGCTCCCGCCTCCGCCGCCCGAGCAACCACTGCCGGCAGAGCCCAAACTCCCATCGCCATCTGCGCGCGAGCAGCCATCGCCAGCTGCGCCTGAGCTGCTATCGCCGGACGCGCCCGAACTGCTCCCTCCTCCGCCCCTCGATCCATTTCCATTTTGGGGCTATTCGGATCTCGGACTCTTTATCGGGCTGGCGCTGGTGTACATGTTGGCAGTGCCGACGCTGTTGAAAACCGTGATGCTGGTGTTTCACTGGCAGGCCTCGACGAAGTTGGCCGAGCTGCTGCCGGCGCAGTTACTGATATACGCGCTGCTGTTCGGTTCCCTGGCTCTGATGTTCCGGCTGCTGTACGATCGCCCGTTCTGGCGCTCGTTGGGATGGACCCCGATGCGTCTGCCGCCTCCGCTCGTTATGGGGAGCGGAATGGGCACCTTGTTTGCGGTCATGCTGCTGGCCGTGCTCATTCGCGTGCCGAACGAGAGCAACCCCATGACGGATCTCCTGCAAAACCGAATGTCGATCCTGCTGATCGGTCTGTTCGGAGTAACGCTCGGCCCGCTCAGCGAGGAATTGGCGTTCCGCGGTTTCCTGCAGCCGCTGCTGGTGCGCAGCCTGGGCGCTGTGCCCGGTGTGGTGCTGGCGGCGCTGGTTTTCGGATTGCTGCACTTCCAGGAATACGGGAACTCATGGAAGCACGTCGTGATGATCGCGACGGCCGGCGCAGGTTTCGGCTGGATGCGCCAGGCAACCGGCTCGACCAAGGCGGCGACCCTCATGCATGCAACTTACAACGGAGTACAATTCGTGGCGCTGCTGGCATTGGGCGGCAAAGGCGTCCCACATAGCTGAATCGCATGGTAGAGACAATCGAATGGAAGAACGGCACCGTCGTGATGATCGACCAGACGCGCCTGCCGATCGAAGAGAAATACGTGACGTGCCGGACCTATCAGGAGGTCGCGGCGGCCATCAAGGACATGATCATCCGCGGCGCGCCGGCGATCGGCGTCGCGGCGGCCATGGGGGTTGCGCTCGGCGTGGTGCATGCGGACGCGCAGGACCTCGATGGCCAGATGGAAACCATCTGTGACACCCTTGCCCGGACGCGCCCGACGGCGGTCAACCTCTTCTGGGCGATCGACCGCATGAAGCGGCTCTACGGCTCGCTGCGCGGGCAGCCCCTCGAGGAAATTCGCCGGCGGCTGGTCGAGGAAGCGCTGCTGATACGGGAGGAAGATATCGCGATCTGCCGCGCCATCGGGCGGAACGGCGCCGCGCTCGTGCCCGACAACCGGACCGTGCTCACGCACTGCAACGCTGGTGCGCTGGCTACCGCGGGCTACGGCACTGCGCTCGGAGTGATTCGGGCGGCTATCGAATCCGGGAAAAAGGTGGACGTTTTCGCCGATGAAACTCGGCCATTTCTGCAGGGCGCACGGCTGACCGTTTGGGAATTGCAGCAGGATTCCATACCGACCACTCTGATCACCGACAACATGGCCGGCCATTTCATGAAGGCGGGCAGGATTGGCTGCGTGGTGGTAGGCGCGGACCGCATCGCCGCCAACGGCGACGTGGCGAACAAGGTGGGGACATACTCCGTAGCGGTGCTGGCGAAGGAGAACAACGTGCCGTTCTTCGTGGCCGCACCCATCTCCACGCTCGATCTGACGCTGGACTCGGGAGACCGGATCCCCATCGAGCAGCGCGCGGCGTCCGAGGTAACGCACTTCTTCGGGCATGCGGTGGCGCCGGCCGGAACGGTGGTGGAGAACCCCGCGTTCGATGTGACGCCGGCCAGATACGTGACGGCGATCATCACGGAGAAGGGGGTCGCGCGGGCGCCCTACGAGGAGTCTCTGAGGAAGTTGACAGCATGCTAACTTGGAACGTGATGCGGAAAATACTGTGCACTCTGATCTGTGCGGCGACTCTGGTGACGGCCCAGGGCCCTCGCCGCGCGCCTGGTTTTGCCCTGCCCGACGCCAAGGGCGACATTAAAGACCTCTACGACTACCGCGGCAAGATCGTCGTCCTGGAGTTCATGCAGACCACCTGTCCGCATTGCGCGACTTTCGTGGCGAAGCTGAAAGACATCCAGCAGAAGTATGGCGACAAGCTGCAGATCCTATCGGTGGTCTTTCCGCCGGACGACCAGAATGCGGTCAAACAGTACATCGCGGGTCACGGGATCACCTACCCGGTCATGTTCGATTGCGGCCAGATGGGTTACTCCTACATTCGCAAGCAGACCGTAGATTTTCCGCATGTGTTCCTGATCGACCGCAACGGGACGATCCGCAACGACTGGGTGCAGACGCCCACCACGATGGACATTTTCGAGGGCAATGGCCTGGCCGCCGAAATCGACCGGATGCTGGCGAGTGCGCCGCCGCCCGCTCCCAAGAAGCCTTGACCCTAAAGCACCAGCCGCTCGTCGCCGACACGGCGCGTGACGTGCTCGCGGTCCAGGTACTCCAGCAGCGGGATGGCGTATTTGCGGGAGATGCCCGTCCACTCCTTAAACGTACCGACGTTGAAGCGCGCCGCCTTGCGCGCGGCCAGCATTTCGCGCAAGCTTTCGATGGCGTTACGGTGAAACACGAGGTCCTCGCTAATCCGCACCAGGCGCTTTTCGCGGAGTAGGATTTCGAGCAGGGTGCGGGCGCGGGCCGGCTCGACCGCCGATTTCGCCAGCACCTCGGCGATGGCGGGCGTCGTCAGCCCCGCGCGTTCGAAGGCGTTTTCGATGGACGCCCGCGCCTCCTCCTCATCCGCCTTCAGCACCACCTTGTGACTGCGCGAGCGCACCGTCTCGCCTTCCACCACTAGTTCCTTCGCAGCCGCCAACAGCGCGTCGATCAAGTGTGGCGGCGACGCCGGCAGTTCGCGGCTACGCAGATCTTGCTTGGCGATTCCCGGCGCCAAGGGATGCTTTTGGTGGAACTCGCGCACGATCTTGACCAGCCGGTCGCGGGCGGATTGGAACCACGCGCGGTCCACGAACCAGGCATGCGGCTGCGCCAGCGTAACCACCGGAGCGCGTGCCGCGGTCGCCGCGATCTCGTCCGCCTGCAGGCCGGTGCGGGCCACGAGTTCGCCGGTGCCCACGCCGAACTTCGACTCGCGCACCAGCAACGCGATGCGGGCGGCCGTGTCCGATCCGGCCAGCACGTCCAGCCGCGCCGCGGGGTCTTGCGATTTCCGGTAGCGATGCTCGCCATGGTCGACCACCACACCGCCGCCGATCGTCACCACCGGTGAGAACATACGGATGATGAACCGGTCGCCCGGCAGTAGCAGAGTTGGTTCGCGGAGTACGATGCGCGCATAGGCCATCCCGCCGGACTTCAGCGCCGCCGTGCCACCGAGCAGACGCACCTCGGCTTCGATCTCCGCCGTTCCGGAATGGAAGTGCACCGGTGCGCGGTGCTTCAGCGGTTTCGCGGATGGCAGTAGATTGAGCCGGCAGTCGATGTGTTTCGTCGCGCGAAAAAGGCCGGGGGCGGCCAGGATGTCGCCGCGCGTGAGTTCGGCGGGCTCGATGTCGGCGAGGTTCACTGCGGTCCGTTGCCCCGCGACCGCGGTGTCCGCCTTCGCGCCGTGCACCTCGACGCCGCGGACGCGCAGCCGCCGGCCCTTGGGATAAACTTCCACTTCCTGTTCGCGGACGATCTGTCCGGAGACGAGCGTTCCCGTCACCACGGTGCCGAACCCCTTCACCGAAAAGACGCGGTCGATCGGCAGCCGCGGGTGGCCCTGCGCGTTCTTCACCGGAACCGCCGCGGCCACGTTCGCCATCTCTTTCCGCAGTTCCTCCAGGCCGGCGCCCGTCACCGCACTTACCGGAACGATGGGCGCGCCTTCGAGAAATGAGCCGGCGACAAGCTCCTCGACTTCGAGCCGGACGAGGCCGGCGAGGTCGGCGTCCACCAGGTCGGCCTTCGTCAGCGCGACAACGCCGCGCGGAATCCCCAGCAGACGGCAGATATCGAAATGTTCGCGCGTCTGCGGCTTGATCGATTCATCCGCGGCGACCACGAAAAGCACCAGGTCGATGCCGCCCACGCCCGCCAGCATGTTTTTCACAAACCGTTCGTGTCCAGGGACGTCGATGAAACCGAGCCGCAGCGAGGGCGTGAGTTGGAGGTGGGCAAAGCCGAGGTCGATGGTAATACCGCGCCGCTTCTCTTCCTCCAGGCGATCGGCATCGATGCCGGTGAGGGCCTTCACCAACGCCGTCTTGCCGTGATCGATGTGGCCCGCCGTGCCGACGATGATGTGCTTCATTGGACCCGTTCTCATCTTATGCCACGATTGAATGAGTGCTCCCGCTGCTCCTGCTGGCCCTGGCGATCGGGTCTTCGGTCTACTGCTGCCTCACCATCATCGCCGCCGCGCGATACCGCGCCGTGCGGCCTACGCCAATCGACAGTGGACCGCCCATCAGCATCTTGAAGCCGCTCGCGGGCGTGGATGAAGGGCTCGAGGAAAATCTGGCGACGTTCTTCGAGCAGCGCTACCCCTCGTTCGAAATCCTCTTGGCGGTGCGTAGCCAGCACGATCCGGCGATCGCCGTGGCAGAGCGATTGCGTGCGCGGTATCCTGATGTGCCCTCGCGCCTGATCGTCACGGGTGAGCCGCCTTATCCGAATGCGAAGGTCTACAGCCTGGATCGCATGCTGGCCGCGGCGCAGTTCGATCTGCTGGTGATGTCCGACAGCGATATTCGCGTCGAGCCCGGCATGCTCTCCGTCATTGCCGCGGAGTTCGCGAACCAGCGCCTCGGCCTCGCGACGTGTCCGTATCGCGCGGTGCCCGGTCCCAGCTTCTGGTCGACGCTGGAGGCGTTGGGTCTGAATACGGAATTCCTCGGCGGCGTGCTGGTGGCGCGCATGCTCGAAGGCATGAAGTTCGCGCTTGGTCCGACGATCGCGGCGCGGCGCGAAGCACTGCAAGCGATCGGCGGATTCGACGCCGTCAAGGACTACCTGGCGGAAGATTTCGTCATGGGGAAACTGGCGGTGGAGCGCGGCTGGGGCGTGATTCTCTCGTCCTACGTGATCCAGCATCGCATCGGCGCACAGGGCTTCGCGGCCAACCTGAAGCATCGCCTGCGATGGAATCGCAGCACGCGACGGTCGCGTCCCGCGGGGTACATCGGGCAGATCTTCACCAACCCCGTGCCGCTCGCGCTGTTGCTTTTTCTGGCACAGCCCGCGTGGTGGCCCGTGACTGCCATCTCACTTCTGCTCCGCGGCGCCGCCGGCTATGCCACGGCCTGGAGCGTGCTGCGCGATCCGCTCACTGCCCGGTTTTGGTGGCTGGTGCCGCTGCAGGACTTGGCAAGCTTCGCCGTCTGGGTCGGCGGGTTCTTCGGCAACACGATCCTGTGGCGCGGGCGAAAGTACTACCTGCTGCCAGATGGAAAATTCGAGCTTGTGAAGTAGGTTCGGCCCGGATGCGACAATAAACTCCAATGATCGATCGCCTGGAAGAACTGCGTCGCCGCCACGAAGCTGCCGAGCAGGGCGGCGGGGAGGAGCGCCGCGCCCGCCAGCACAAAGAGGGCAAACTTTCCGCGCGCGAACGCATCGAACTGCTGCTGGACGAGAACTCCTTCGAAGAACTGGACAAGCTGGTCACGCACCGCTGCCGCGATTTCGGCATGGACGACCAGGTAGTGCCCGGCGACGGCTTTGTCACCGGCTACGGCCGTATCGATGGCCGCCTGGTCTACGTCTTCGCGCAGGATTTCACCGTCTTCGGCGGTTCGCTCTCCGAATCCAACGCGCAGAAGATTTGCAAGATCATGGACCTCGCGCTCAAGACCGGCGCGCCCGTGATCGGCCTCAACGATTCAGGCGGGGCGCGCATTCAGGAAGGCGTGGTTTCGCTCGCCGGCTATGCCGATATCTTTCTGCGAAACACTCTGGCCAGCGGCGTGGTCCCGCAGATTTCCGCCATCATGGGACCGTGCGCCGGCGGCGCGGTCTACTCACCCGCCATCACGGATTTCATCTTCATGGTGGACCACACCAGCTACATGTTCGTCACCGGTCCCGACGTGATCAAGACCGTCACTCACGAGGATGTGACCAAAGAAACCCTCGGCGGCTCGATGACCCACAACTCCGTCAGCGGGGTGGGCCACTTCATCGCCGGCAACGACGCCGACTGCCTGCGGATGATCCGCGAACTGCTCGGCTACCTGCCGCAGAACAATCGCGAGGATCCGCCGCGCCGCGCCAGCACAGACCCGATCGACCGCATGGACCCGGCGCTCGACACCGTAGTGCCCGGCGAATCGAACCTGCCGTACGACATCAAGGACGTGATCCACCGGGTAGTTGACGACGGTGAATTCTTCGAGGTGCATGAGCACTGGGCGAAGAATATGGTGGTCGGATTCGCCCGTATGGACGGCCGCCCGATCGGCATCGTCGCCAACCAGCCTGCCTTCCTGGCGGGCTGCCTGGATATCAACTCGTCGGTGAAAGGCGCGCGCTTCGTGCGATTCTGCGACGCGTTCAACATCCCAATCCTGACGTTCGAGGACGTACCCGGATTCCTCCCCGGCACGGAGCAGGAGTTCGGCGGCATCATCCGTCATGGAGCCAAACTGCTCTACGCGTTCGCCGAAGCCACGGTGCCGAAAATCACCGTGATCACGCGCAAAGCGTACGGAGGCGCATATTGCGTGATGGGGTCGAAGCATATCCGTACCGATATCAACCTGGCGTGGCCCACTGCGGAGATCGCCGTGATGGGACCGGAGGGCGCGGTGAACATCGTGTACAAACGTGAGTTGGCGGCGGCCGAGGACCAGGCGGCTATGCGGCAGCAGAAGACCGAGGAGTTCCGCGATCGCTTCGCCAATCCGTTCGTGGCCGCCGAGCGCGGCTACGTGGATGACGTGATCGAACCGCGCGAAACGCGTCCGCGTGTGATCCGCGCCCTGCGAATGCTCGAAAACAAAGTCGATACCATGCCGCGCAAGAAGCACGGCAACATCCCTTTATGAGACTCGCCGCCTGTTTACTCCTGCTAGCCTCGCTCAGCGCCGCGCAGCCGCGCTACCCGCTGGATTGGGGCCGCCTCGAACCCGAACTGCTCGACCGTTTTACGGAGCTGCTGAAGATCGATACCAGCAATCCGCCCGGGAACGAAACGCAAGCCGCCAAAGCCATCGAAGCCATCTTGGCGCGTGAGGGGATTGCTGCGAAGTTGTTCGCGACGGATCCGGCGCGCGCCAACGTGGTGGCGCGCATCAAGGGGAACGGCTCGAAGAAACCGATTCTGATCATGGGGCACACGGACGTGGTCGGCGCCCCGCCCGAGCGCTGGTCCGTCAATCCTTTCGCCGCCATCCGCAAGAATGGCGTGATCTACGGCCGCGGCACGGTGGATGACAAAGATCACGCAGTCGCCGGGATGATGATTCTCATCCTGCTCCAGCGCCTGCATGTGCCGCTCGACCGCGACGTGATTTTCCTGGCCGAAGCGGGTGAAGAGAGCACCACCAGCGTCGGAATCGATTTCATGGTGAAGGAGCACTGGCCGGAGATCGAGTGCGAGTATGCGCTTGCCGAGGGCGGCGCCATGATTGAAGTCAACGGCAAGGTGCACCATATCCTGGTCAGCACCACTGAGAAGGTGGCGCGCGGAGTTCGGCTGGTGGCGCACGGCACTGCCGGCCACGGCTCGCGCCCGACCGTGGATAACGCGGTGGTGCACCTGGCCCAGGCGGTGGCGCGCGCCGGCACGTGGAGCACGCCCATCCGCCTGAATGAAACCACACGCGCCTACTTCGACCGCCTGGCGGCCGTATCGACGCCCGAAGAAGCCGCACGATATCGCGCCCTGCTCGATCCGAAGCGCGCGGCGGATGCCGACCGCTACCTTCGCGAGCACGATCCGCCGCACTATTCGGTGCTGCGTACCTCGGTGGTTCCGACCGTGTTGAAAGCGGGCTTCCGGTCCAACGTGATTCCCGCGGACGCCGAGGCCTCGCTCGACATTCGCCTGTTACCGGGCGAGAATCTTGCCGGCTTCGTCACGGATCTGCGGCGCGTCATCAACGATCCGGCAGTCGAGATCATCCCGCCGGCCTCGACCGGTCGCCCTGCCGCGCCGCCCTCGCGCCTGGATAGCGAGATGTTCCGCGCGCTCGAAACGGTGGGCCGGCGCATGTTCCAGGCGCCCACGCTGCCTAACCTGATGACCGGCGCCACGGATATGGCGCAGTTGCGTGCCAAAGGCGTGCAGGCCTACGGCGTCGGTCCGCTGGCCAAGCCGGAAGAGGGTCCGATCGGACTTGCGCACACCGACGACGAGCACATTTCAGTGCGCTCCCTCGAAGCGCTGGTCGAATATCTGTGGAATACCGTGATCGAGATCGCCGCCAAAAACTAATTCGGGGACAGGCTACACAACCTCGAAATTAGTTTCGAGGTTGTGTAGCCTGTCCCCGAAATACTACTCTTCTTTGGCCACCACGACGGTAACTTCGGCCGTCACGTCTTTGTGCAACCGCACCGGCACCTTGTACTCGCCCAACTGCTTGATGGGCTCGTCCAACTGCACCTTGCGGCGGTCGATGGTGAAATTTTTCGCAGCCAGCGCATCCGCCACATCCTTGGATGTCACCGACCCGAACAACTGGTCGTTCTCGCCGGACTTCTGCAGAATAGTCACGGTAACGCCGGTCAGAAGCTTCGACAGATCCTCGGCTTCGCCCTTCACCTTCACTTCCTTGCGAAGGTGGGCCTGGCGCTCCTGCTCCACAATCTTCTTGTTGGAGTCCGTGGCCGCCACGGCCATACGTTTCGGCAGCAGGAAATTGCGGGCGTAACCCGAAGCCACCTTCACCACCTGGCCCCGAGTGCCCAACTTCTCGACATCTTCTCTCAGAATGACTTCCATGATTTCCTCCTGCCTAGAACGACGCCGCGAACGGCAGCAGCGCGATGTTGCGGGCCTTCTTGATCGCGTCCGTGAGCCGACGCTGATGCGGAGCGCACACGCCCGAGATGCGGCGCGGAATGATCTTGCCCCGCTCCGCCACGAACGCGTGCAGCATCTTCACGTCCTTGTAATTGATGTCGTCAATCTTCTCGACGCAGAAGCGGCACACCTTCTTCCGCCGGAAGTATTGCTTCTTCTGAGTGGCGACGGCCTTGTCGCCGCCGGTCGGCCGCTGTCCGGCACTGCCTGGTCTTCCTCTGGATTCCGCCATGATTTAAACCTCCTTCGGCAGGCCGGGCATACCCGGCGCCGCTTCCGTCATCTGCCGCTCGAGCGAAGGCTGCGCAGGCACGGGAGCCCCGGACCCACCCGCCGCAGCGCGTTTGGCCGCGCGCTTGTCGCGAACTTTCTTGCGCTTCTCCAGACGCTTCAGCGTCTCGTCGATGCGCACCGTGAGGAACTTGAGCACCACGTCGGACACGCGTAATCGCCGCTCCAGTTCGCTCACCGACTCCGGACCGGCCGTGAATTGCATCAGCACGTACGTGCCTTCGCGGTACTTGTCCACTCTGTAGGCCAGCCTGCGCTTGCCCCACAAGTCGACCTTGTCCACCGTCGCCCCAGCCGCGGTCAACTGCGTCCGCAACTGCTCGACGAATGCATTCACTTCCTCTTCCGGAGCATCCGGCTTTACTATGAAAAGCTCTTCGTAAATCCTGTTCATGCTTCCTCTTCATTTAAGCCAGGGGCGCGACGATTGAATTTCGTCATGGCCTTAACGACGCCCTCAGCGATTATGGAGCGGACTGCGCCGGCTGCGTAGTCGACCAGTTCCTCCAGGTCCTTCTTCTGCGAGCGCCGAAATGGCGCCAGTACGAACTCCGCCGCATCCTTCACCGGATGGTCCGGATAAATCCCCAACCGCACCCGAACAAATTCGTTCGAACCCAGACTGCCGATCGTCGACTTCATGCCGTTATGACCGGCCGCCGAGCCCTTCGGCTTGATCTTCAACGCCATCCAGGGCAGATCCAACTCGTCGTAAACCACGATGAGCTGCTCCAGCCCGATCGAGTGCTTCTCCATCAGCGGCTGCAGCGATGTGCCGCTGAGATTCATAAACGTTTGCGGCTTGGCCAGCATCACCTCCCGCCCGTCGATCTCGCCCACACCGACGAGCGCCCTGGAATCCCTGCGGGTGACGCGGATGCCGTGCCGCTCCGCCAACCGGTCCACCGTTCGGAATCCCAGGTTATGCGGCGTATCCGCATACTCCTCGCCCGGATTTCCCAGACCGGCCACCAGGAACATGGCTGGCTACTTCTTCTTGCCCTTTTCCTCGGGCGCTTCGTCCTTCTTCCCCTTCTTGATTACTTCGGGTTCGGCCGGCGTGCCCGCGACGGCTTCCGGCGTGACGGCGGCGGCTTCGGCTGCCGGCGCCTCTTCGGCGCGCAGCGCCACCACGTGCGCGATCACGGCATCAGCCGGGCTCAACAGCTTGGTGGAACCTTGGAGCGGCACGTCGCTCGCGCGCTTGCTCTGGCCGATCATCAACTCGGTCACGTCCACTGTGTAGTGCTCGGGAATCTCGTCCGGCAGGCACTCGATATCGATCGAGCGCGTGACCAGTTCGAAGTGACCGCCTTGCACCTTGACTCCCATGGCATCGCCGGCGGTATGAACCGGAACCGTGACGCGCAGCCGTTTGGTCAGGTCGATGCGCTTGAGGTCGGCATGCAGCAGCGTATTTTTCACCGGATCGCTCTGATGGTCGACGACCATCACCGGTGTAGTTTCTCCGCCCGCCACCGCCAGGTTGAAGATCGTGTTGTAACCGGTGGTGCTGCGAACGATGCGGAGGATGTCGCGAGGGCTGACCGCGATGCTGACGGGATCTTTGAATGCTCCGTAGACGACCGCCGGAATCTGCCCGGCGCGGCGCGTACGGCGCGCTTCGTTCTTACCGCGCGAGGCACGTACCTCGGCGGGGACAGTAATATCTTTTCTCAACTGCTATCTCCTTGGAGCGGGTTCGAAGTCCGTTCTGCCGTGAGGCATACCGTGGGTTCGAGGATCCCGCCCGAATTCCATCCCGCCGCACACCCCGACACCGGGCCGCAGGTACCAACAGGAAGTAACTATTTTATTTTGTTGGGATTCGCTTTGTCAAACGCGCGCTACCGCAGCCACGACTTTGACGAATACTTCACGGTTGTACAAGGCTGCTACACGCTGATCATCGACGGGAAAAGAATTCCGGTGAAGGCCGGAGAGGAATACTTCATCCCGCGCGGCGTGCTGCACGGTGGCGAACCTGCCGCTGGAACCAGGACGATCCACGCATTTGGCGGGCACCGGGCAAACCGGGTCTTGTAACCGCTACACGAACAACACGCTCACCGAAGTCTCTTCGTGAATCGACCGGATCGCCTCCGCCAGCAGTGCCGCCACCGAAAGCGATTTAATGCGGCTCGATTTCTTCGCTTCTTTCGACAGCGGAATCGAATTCGTAAACACTACTTCCTCCAACTGCGAGGCCTCGATGCGCGCCACCGCGGGACCCGAGAGTACCGCATGCGTGGCAGTAGCTGAAACGCTCGCCGCGCCCTTTGCCAACAGGGCCTCCGCGCCTTTCACGAGTGTGCCCGCGGTGTCGATCAGGTCATCCACCAGCAGGCAATGGTGTCCCGCTACCTCGCCGACCACGTTCATTACTTCAGCCACATTGGCCTCTTCACGGCGCTTGTCGATGATGGCCAGCGGGGAGTTGAGCCGCTTGGCAAACGCGCGCGCCCGCTCTACGCCTCCCGCATCCGGCGAAACCACCGTCAGGTTCGGAATATTGAGCGCGCGAAAGTGTTCGATCAGCACCGGCGTGGCGAACAGGTGATCCACCGGAATATTGAAGAAGCCCTGGATCTGCGCCGCATGCAGGTCGAGCGTCAGCACGCGGTCCGCGCCCGCCGTCTCCAGAATCGCCGCCACCAGGCGCGCCGAGATCGGCACGCGCGGCTTATCCTTCCGGTCCTGCCGCGCGTATCCGTAATACGGCAGCACCGCCGTGATACGCCGCGCCGAGGCGCGCTTCAGCGCGTCAATCATCAGCAGCAGCTCCATCAGGTGACGGTCCACCGGAGTGCTCGTCGGCTGGATCACGAAGACGTCGGCGCCGCGCACGTTCTCCTTGATCTGGACTTTGATCTCACCGTCGGAGAAATGCTTCACCATCGCCTGGCACAGTTCCAGGTCGAGCGCTTTGCAGATCTCCTGGGCCAGCGGAATGTTGGCGTTTCCCGCGAAAATCTTGATTCGATCGTGGTTCATCGCAAGTACCGGCTCAGGGGCGGCCATACTCTCCCTACCATGTGATCGGCGAGCGCGCGCCACCAGAGCGACCGATAGCGCACACGGCTCACCAACGAAATCTGGAAAACGTTTTCTTCACCCAACGACTGAAGCGCGCGAGATGCTTCGTTGCCCGAACGAAAAAGACCGTATACCGCGGAACCCGAGCCCGTCATCATGGCCGTCTCGGCTCCCGCCCGGATCAGCCGCTTCTTCAGAGTAGCGAGATGCCTGTGCTGTTCGAACACTACGGTTTCAAAATCGTTAACGGCAGGCTCGCCGTTACGTAAGCCCCAGGCTTGCGACTGGAAAGAAAAGATTTTATTTTCTAGCAATTCCGTTGTCAAACCCGCACCTTGGCGAGCGCTCAGGCCGCGGTAGGCCGCGGCGGTCGAAACATGCACTGCCGGCGCGATCAGGATGCCCGCTTGCGGCGGCCGGTCGGGAAGCGGAAACACCTCCGTGCCGCGGTCGATCCCCACGGCAGTTCCACCCAGCAGAAAAAAAGGAACGTCGCTGCCAAGCTGCCGGGCGAGGCGGCTCAATTCCGTCAGCCCGAGCGCGCCGCCAGAGAGCGCCGGCAATGCCAGCAGAACGGCCGCCGCATCGGAGGACCCCCCGCCCAGCCCCGCGCCCATCGGGATGTGTTTCTCGAGCCGGATCTCCACACGGCCCGAGACTCCCATCGCCTCCATCGCCAGGCTCGCGGCGCGCGCCGCCAGGTTGTCGGGAATCGCCAACGCGTCCTCCAGCCTGACCTCTGACTTCCGGCCCGGCGTAAACGTTATCTCGATCCTGTCCGCCAGCGAGATCGTCTGGAAGATGGTGCGAAGCTCGTGGTACCCGTCCGCGCGCTTGCCCAGCACCCTCAGATCGAGATTGATCTTGGCCAGCGCGGGTACGCTGGCTCGCCGGGCGACGGCGCGCCGCGGAGCGCTCATCGGTCGTACTGCAGCAGCGAGAAGACGTCGTGGCCCGCCAGCTTCTGCCTTCCGTTGAGGAACGTCAACTCGATGACGAACCCGATGCCCGCCACCTTTCCCCCGAGATCGGTCACCATGCGCGCCGCCGCGGCAGCGGTTCCACCCGTCGCCAGCAGATCGTCGACGATCAACACGTGCTTGCCGCCATCCAGCGCGTCCTTGTGCATCTGCAGCGAATCGGTGCCGTATTCCAGGTCGTAGGTGACGGTCACGCACTCGGCCGGTAGCTTTTTCGGCTTGCGGATGGGTACGAAGCCGGCGCCCAGCGCATACGCCAGCGTCGGCGCGAAGATGAAGCCGCGCGCTTCGATGCCCAGCACGATGTCCACCTGGGCGTCGCGGTAATGGTACTTGAGCCCGTCGATGATCCCGCGGAATCCGCACTTGTCCTTCAACAGCGTCGTGATGTCGTAGAACTGGATGCCTGGTTTCGGAAAATCGGGCACCTCCCGAATCAGCTTCTTGAGATCTTCCATAAAAGGTCGAACCTCCGTTATACCGCAGCGGGAACGAAATCCAGCGGCATCCTTGCATTTCCAGGGTACAGGAGTTAGGAGTATTAATAGAGGTAAGTATGTTATCGACTATCGTATTGCTGTTCGCGCAAGCGGCTACCACGCCGCAGATCGATCGGGGACAGGCATACTTCCTGGACCCCTCCCAAGGCTGCGCCTCCTGTCATGCACTGCAGGGCAAGGGAACGGCTGTCGGACCTGACCTGGGTGTCATGGGCCGCCTGCCTCCTGGCGCCATCGCCGTCGCAGTTCGCTCCACCCTCACGCAGTACGTACAAAAGGTGAAAGTGAAGTCGACGAAAGAGACGTTTCCGGGAATGCCGGCCAAGGCTGACGGCAAGAGCGCCTTCTATGACGTGTCGAAGAACCCGCCCGAGCTGCGCGTGCTCGACAAGTCCGACATTCAGGCAGTCACTGCCAACGACCAGTGGAAGCATCCCCCGGGTGTGGCCAAAATCGCGCCCGAGCGGCTGGCCGACATCATCGCGTACATCCGCTGGGCCACGACCGGCGCCCGCACCCACGTCGACCCCGCCGAGGCCCAGTAGTTAGCGGGCGGGATTCAACCGCGCCGCCTGCACCTCGCGGCAGCCGGCTGCGGCCAGGCCGGCGATATCGTTCACTTTTCCAACGTATCTGGGCCGGCGGTGAGCAGCGGCACTCGTTCCCCCACCCTCACGCGCACTCTCACGGCTGCCCATTCCGGTTTCTCGATCGGCCTGCAGTTTGCCGCTAAATCTCACGTAATAAAGGACCAAAATCTCCGGAAAAGTCCCATTACCCGCGAAGTACGCGTAGAACTGGCTTCCGAAGGCAAGCTAGTCCAGTATAGAGAAAACCGACAAGGGACCGAGGAACAGACCAGATGCTGACTCAACAATACGCCCTGCTTTCGATCGTTTGGATGATCGGGTTCGTGGTGCTATTCGACCGGGTACACAGTCGCCGGCGGCATTATCAGTACCTGTGGGATATGTACAAGATGGTGCTCGCAGGCAACGCAGGGGGGTTGGAGTAATCGTGATGGGAGCTCTCGCCATTCGTAGAGGATTTCCGGCTCCGTCTCTGCCGGTTTTCTTCGCACTGCAAGTTTTGGACATGCTGACTACGCTCCTCGGCCTGGAGGCGGGTGCGCACGAAGCAAGCACGTTCGTGGGGCAGCTCATGCAATTCGGGCCGCTGCCGGCGCTGCTGATCGCCAAGCTCCTGGCGTCTGTTCTGATCCTCACCGCGATCCGCTTCAAGCGGACGCGCTTCATTGTTTTCGCCAACTATTGGTTCGCGGCCATCGTGACGTGGAATCTCGTGATGATCCTCGCGGCAGTGCTACCGCGAGGGTAGCAATCTCCAAAGCAAGTCCGGCCGGGCCGGCCACGGGGGCCGGCCTCGGTTCGGGCTTGTCTCATCGGAATCTGTTCAGGCGAAGACACAATCAACGCAGTTTGGAGGCAACCGATGTACCTCGTAATTCGTGACGCGAAGGGGCGGACGCTTGAAGGAGTGGTCCTGAGCGTCGCCAAGGACCGTATGCGGGTGGCGCTTCGCGGCCACGCGGATACCATCGAGCTGCGATGCTCGTGCGGCCAATGGGACATGCAAGGCGTGACATTCGAGTTCGAGGCGCTGGTGCCGGACCAGCACCCCGGCACTGGAACCATCTATAACGACATGTTCCCGATCGTTCTCGAGGATCGCGCCTGAGCCGCATGCCCGGGGCGGGTGCCGCGAGCAGCGCTGTCACGCGCGGCCGGCGCCCCGGGCTCCTCCGATTCACGCCGCTTCCAGGTAGCCTTCTATATGCGCTATCTGTGGGCCCTTTTTGCGCCTTCGCCGCTCGCGCGTCTGGTGGAGTTTTTCCAGGGACTCGATGGCGGCATTCACCTGCGCAAGCTGGTAATACAGGTTCTCAAGTTGTCCGGTAGTTTCGGGGGGCCGTGTCTTCATGGGATCGCTTCCTCTGCTCTGCCAACCATCCCACTACAACAGGACTCAACTTAGGCAGCAATCCCCCATTTGAGGGCAGTGGCGAAATCCAAAGAGGGCAGCCTCCACACGCTAGCGGACTAACGACCGGTTGTGGCTCGCGACGTATGCCCGCACGTATTCCCGGAACGCCCCGTTCAACTCCTCGCGCACGCGGTGCGATCGCCCCATCTGCTTCGACTCAATCTGCTCGACCGGCAGCAGGTCGCGCGTCGTCGAGGTGATGAATACCGCATCCGCCGATTCCAGTTCCTCGGGCATCAGCGCCTTCTCGCCGATCGCGATTCCCGGCACGTGGATCTCGTCGAGCAGCACCTCGCGCGTGATCCCCGGCAGGCATCCCGAGCTCAGCGGCGGCGTCCATACCTGCCCGCCGTTCGCCACGAAGAGGTTGGCCGATGTGCACTCCGCCACCTCGCCGCGCTCGTTCAGCAGAATCACTTCGTCCAGCCCGCGCGCCTGCGCGTCTTCCACCCATTGCAGATTCATCGCCCAGGAGAGAATCTTGGTCCCCGTGAACTGGCACGCCGCGTACCGCGCGTTCTTCACATATCCGAGCTTGACGCCCTCGCCCCAATCCTTCGAATCGGCGGTGAGCGCGATCAGGTCGCTCGCGCGCCCGTTCGAGGGTCCGGCCCACATGCTCCCGGTATTGCGCACGATCGCCAGGCGCAGCGTGGAATTCTGCGCGTGGTTCGCCTCGATCAGTTCGAGCAGCTTCGCCCGCACCTTCTCCGAATCGGCCGGAATCCGCACCCGGAACGCCGCCGCGTCGCGCCCGATCCGGGCCCAATGGCGCTCCCAGGCGAATGGCACGCCCTCCGTAATCTTGAGCGTGGTGAACACCCCCCAACCGGCGAGGAGCCCGACCTGCCCCGGCGAAAGCACCTGCTCGGAAGCCTCGTGGACCGAGTCGTTGTGGAGAATGTAGCGGTGGAGCACGAAGCCTATTTTAGCGCGCGCCAGTTGGGGAACGGGTCCGTCCGCCCCTCGCGGCACGCCGCGATCAGGTCCGCCACCCGCTTGCGCCGCTCGAACAGGCGCTCCAGCATTTGCTCCAGAGCGTCCTCTTCCCCCGCCACCCAATCCGGTGGGATGCGCTTCCACGCCCGGTCGATCACCTCTTCCGGGAAGTGCATCACCTGCTCCAGCCAAGGCTCGAAATCGTCCAGCCCCTGGACGCAGTCATAGACCATGCGCCGCGAGTACAGCCCTTGCAGCGGCGATTCCGGAAAGTCCCAGTGGGGTCCGTTGAACGCGAACCCGTGGTCGATCATCCGCGCCACGATCGCCGGCCGCGTCTCGCCGCCTGCTGTCACGCGGGCGCGATAGAAAATCGCCTGCCGCCCGTCGGCGTTCCCCACCCACTTGTCGAACACCAGGATGGCGCGGAACTCCTCCAGGTTGGCGACCGTGCGCAACAGCGAATCCGGCAGGAAATCGTACACCGCCGTGCGGCTGGGATCGCCCGGGTACTGCGATCCGAATTGCCACCCGGATTCGGGCGCGATGCGCCGCGTCCCCAGAGAGAGGTGCGCCTCCGGATTGGCAGCCAGGAACTCCTGGCTGACTTGGATCAACGCCGTCTCCGGAGTGGTGATTTTCAGGTAGTCCAGAAACGCCGCCGCCAGCAGTTCGTTCACCAGGATCCGCTGGTGCTGCGGATTGTTGCGGAACTTCACCACGTACCAGCGGCCGTCATCCGCTTCCAGAAGATGGGCCTGGGCGCCCCCTCGCATTTTTCGCACATGCCGTACAGCCGTGAGCGGCATCGGAAGGATTTTAGAGTAACCTAGAGTTGTAGCACACGGAGGAACCGATTACCGATGGCGGAACCAGCACCACCCAACACTTCGACCGACGACACCACGCCCCCGGCTGTCCCACCGGGCCGCACCAAAGATGATGTGGCCTTGGAGTTGATGAAGTTTATCGCGACGGCCACCGGCTACGGCAAGGCGGGAGGCGCATCGGCCGGGTTTTCCGGAAAACCGGCGAGCCAGTCGCCCGACGAGCACGCCACGGCGCTCCTCGATCTCTTCGCCCGCTGCCGGAAAGTGGTAGGCGCGGAATAGACTACGGCAGGCTGACATGGCGCCGGCCGTTCGCCAGCGCCAGTTCCGCATTAGCGCTTCTTCTTTCCGCCCTTTTTCTTCGCCGGAGCTTTCTTTACGGCTTTCTTGGCGGGAGCTTTCCTGGCGGCCTTTTTCGCCGGGGCTTTCTTAGCAGCCTTTTTGGCGGGAGCTTTCTTAGCGGCCTTCTTCGCCGGAGCTGCCGCGACGGCTTTCTTAGCCGGAGCTTTCTTAGCTGCCTTCTTCGCCGGAACTGCCGCGACGGCCTTCTTCGCCGGAGCTGCCGCGACAGCCTTTTTCGGAGCTGCCGCGACGGCCTTCTTCGCCGGAACTGCCGCGACGGCCTTCTTCGCCGGAACTGCCGCGACAGCCTTTTTCGGAGCTGCCGCGACGGC
>JBGPHT010000017.1:0-78783 GCA_041484525.1 Bryobacteraceae bacterium
AAGTCCGAAAACCAACGGGCAAAAATGAACGAAGATACCCGTCATGCGTGCACGGACAGCGGCTGTCCTGCAATTATAGAAAGTACTTTACATTTCAGAGTATGCGTCTGGCAAAAACGCCTAATACGGGACAAGCTCTACATAGCCGAAGACGGCAACCTCGTGCCGACGTAACAGAGCAAGCCGTGATCGCGAGAATGCAGACCCTCCACGCCGAAGGCATCAGCTACAACGAGATTGCCAACACCCTGAACGGCGATAGCGTAGCCACCAAGCAGGGCGGAACGTGGCGTTCCCAGCCGTCAAGAACATCATTGAAGCCGCAGCATAGAAAACCGCGCGAAAACAGCCCTCAATACTAATTTATTAGTAGTCATCCCCTGTCCGTTCATTCGCATACGCCGAAAACCGCCTTTGGCAATGACCGGATGCGACTACTTCTCCTAAAGGTTTAGGAGTAGGAAACGGGGACGGACGCCAGAAACCCCATGATTCGGACGCTGTAGAGCCTACGCTTAGCAACGGCGCGGAAAAGGAAAAGGGGAAAGATAATGGCGCGGAAATTGTCACGGCGCTAGTTTAACGCCCATGATCGAGCCAAACACCTGCCTGAAGCTGAGTGCCTCGGGCGTGGTCGGGTCGGCAATGTGGTCAAGAAAGAAAAACCGAGTGGTTGAGGCGGATTGCCTTCGTGCCTTTTTGTGCAATTCGGGATCGGAGTTCAGATCAACCCGCGTCACTGTCCAAAGTTCGTTGAATCCGTTCGCCCTCGCTTTTGAATGGCTCTTCTCAGCCTCCCCAAGACGGTTCCAGATGTTGGATACGTCCGTCCCGCCTTTCAGTTCTATGGCTACGAGCTTGCGCTCCTCAGCTTCGAGTTTCAGAGTGATACTGACATCGGGATCGGACCCAACACGAATCGTAACGGCCAGATTGGAATCGTTCTGAAGGATCAACCTGCGCCCTTTCACTTTGGGGTTGTAACCGGCAACCAAGCTCTTTATGAGATTGAAGAAACTGTCTGTTGCATCCTGCCCAACCTTGACGTTACCGCTGCCTTTGAACTGCGCCCCCAGTGTCAGCAATTGAAGATCGTTCACGATGGAAAAGGAAATGGGGTCGATGAATTCCAACAGCATTTCTCCAGTCGCTACGAGGCTTCGACAGAATGATGGGATAAGCGCCTCTTGTTCACTCTGAATCTTGCCGTCCTTCTCCATCGACTGAAACCGCCTAAACGGTCCCTGATCGTAAAAGCCCTTGCCTGAGAAGCCGTACAGAAGGCGGTAATAGCCGAGCAGGTATGGATTACAAGAGAAGAGATAGGGCACTGGAAAGCAAACCTCTCCGCGAAAACCAAATGACGCAAGCCGCTTCAGATGGCTGGAATCCACGTACTCTGATAGTTCGGCGTTCAGCGTTTCGAGATTGAACGCCGGATCATCGACGATCTTCTTCAAAGCCTCGGAGAGGTAGCGCTCTCGTACTACTTTCAGGCGTGCGTAGAAGTCGATTTGGCCGCTTGGTTTCAGGACGGGGAATACCGTTGGAGTGGCAGCCGTTCCCGTTGCTTTCGGCTTTTTTCCAGTGGAGGCGCTTTGCGGCGATTTCGGCATATTCGGGTTTGAGTTCAATTCCGACGAACCGGCGATTGAGCCTCAAGCATACTTCTCCTACCGTGCCAGATCCGAAAAATGGATCTAGCACCATGTCATTCGGTTCCGTACCGGCTAGAATTGCGGGTTCGATCAGACTCGGAGGAAATGTCGCGAAGTGGGCATCAGCGAACGGCTCAGTATTGATGCTCCAAACGGTTCTCCTGTTCCTTGTGCCCTTCCCCGACTTCGTAGGCTCTACGATGGCCTTGTGATCGTAAAAGTAGTCTTCGGATTTCGAGAAAAGGAAAAGATATTCGTGTGCCCTGGTTGGACGGTCTTTGACGGATTCCGGCTGACAATTCGGCTTGTACCAGATAATGTCGGATCTCAGATACCAGCCATCGGCTTGCAGCGCGAAGGCGATACGCCATGGAACACCGATCAGATCTTTGGGCTTCAATCCCTCGGGGGTTGGTGCCCTGTAGTCCATCCCTCGTGCTGGATTCTTCTTGTCCGCGTCTCTCCACGTCCGATTGCCACTGGTGTATGAATCACCAATGTTCAGCCAAAGCGTACCGTCGTCCCGCAAAGCCCTTTTCACTTTTTGAAGCACTTCCTTGAGGTTTGCGATGTACTGGTCAAGGGTCTGCTCAGCACCGATCTGCCCTGGTATGCCATAGTCTCGAAGGCCCCAGTATGGAGGACTCGTGACGCAACAGCGGAAAGTGCGGTCGGGGAATTGCTGAATCGAATGCCATGCATCGCCAACGATAATGCCGGAACCCGTGCCCTGGTAGCTGAACACCGGACCGGACACATGCGGTGTATCCTTCGTTCCGTTCACCTGATGGCCGTTCCCGTTTCCGCTCATGGCTGTGATCTACGATATTACCGCACGGCTCTGGTTGCGAAGGGACGCCAACGTTTCAGCCGTGCTCACACCGTCGAGGAAATGCGGAGAGGGTCCCTCGGCAGAGCACCAAAAGCTACCGCTTGGGCCTCGTATCCATGGACATTTCTGTGGACAGTCAGGCCGCGTCATGGTCGGTATGAGCGGAATAGGCGGCTAATGGAATCTGTAACTTGCAGATTTACGGATAACAGGGATGAGCAGTTAGCTCTTCTCTAGCCAAAGGTGGCTAACTCGCCCGGGATGGCGATGTGTGACACTGGATCATGGTAATGAGCGTCGGGGGTCATCAGGCCCTCAAGGATATGGTTGAGTTGCAGATGTATCTCGTGGCTCAATCGCAGCGGGCGCCTTGGCCCATGCTCCCACGCCGGACGAAAACCAATCTGGTCGCCAAGAAGCCTAACCCCGTCGAATCCAGTACCGCCACGGAATTGATCGAGCGCGGATTCATCGAGCAGACGTCGAGCCTGACATTTGTAGTCAGCCGGTCCGGGCAGGAATTCTACGATCGGGAGATGAAGGGCCGTACCGGTTAACTCGCCGCCCCTATAACCCCAGAGTTTCGACGATCGCCTCCACATCCGCGCTCCGTACCCGCACCGGCTCCTTCATCAACGCCGGGACCGCCCGCTCATCGAACGCCTGGAATAACGCGATCTTCGCAATCGCGTACCACTCCGTCTGACTCAACTTGCGCCCGTGCGTCCCTTCCCAGGCGTTTAGCGCCGCCTGGCTCAGCAGCACGGCGGAAGTGTCCCAGTTCTTACGATCCGCAGAAATGTTGAAAACGAACTCTTGCCCCTCTTCGCTGCCGATGCGAAACGGCCGATGGCCCTCGTAAAAGTACTGGTACACGTATCCGCTCTGCGCCGAATACGTTTTCATCCGGCGCACCGCTGGAGTGCCGGTCAGCGGTACAGGTTTTTTGGAGAAAAATCTCCGAAACATTGTTTATTTCTCCGC
This sequence comes from Bryobacteraceae bacterium, assembly GCA_041484525.1. Taxonomy (GTDB): domain Bacteria; phylum Acidobacteriota; class Terriglobia; order Bryobacterales; family Bryobacteraceae; genus JBGPHT01. The sequence goes on from JBGPHT010000017.1 coordinate 3,475, forward strand.
AGAAACGCGGGCCAGGTACTTTTGAACTCTTGACAAGCATACCAGCCGGGCGCAAACTGAGAGTGGAATCAGGCCGGTTTGTGATTCCAACGCGGTCTTGCTAAGCCGATCCACCCGGATTGGCAGGAGGTGACATATAGAACCGGGCCAGAGAGAGGGCGGCCTCATCTGCGGCGAGTGAACAGGCTGTACGGAAGGCTCTGAACGATCGGAATCCAGCGCCTGAGGTTTTGGCGCCGCGCGAAATGCGCAAATCGGATGATCGCCAACAGACGCTTTCCAGTTCATAACCCAGTCAGGTGACCGCCCTTTTTCATTTTCATTTTCCTGCCGCGAAAACTCTTCTCTCTTTCTCCGCGGTTGCCAACCCCCAGTGTTGTAAACTGGTCTGAGTCACCCCATTTATGACATCGGTTGCTTCCCGAGAAATTGTCAGCGCCCACAGTCCGGATTCCGACGACGCATTCATGTTTTATGGACTTGCGACCAAGAAGGTGCGCTCGCCCCGCGTGTCGTTCCGCCACGTGCTCGAGGACATCGAGACGCTCAACCGGAAGGCCATGGAAGGCCTGTACGATCTGAGCGCGATTTCGTACGCCGCGTACCCCTACGTCGCCGACAAGTACGTGCTGATGGCGAGTGGATCGAGCATCGGCGACGGCTACGGCCCCATGCTTATTTCGATGCGCCCCATGGAACCGGAAGAACTGAAGGGCAAACGCATCGCCGTGCCGGGCACGCTCACCACCGCCTATCTGGCGTGCATGCTCTACCAGCCCGACTTCGAAGCCGTGGTCACGCCGTTCGACAAGATCACCGACGCCGTGCGCGAGCGCAGCGTGGATGCCGGCCTGATCATTCACGAGGGCCAGTTGACCTTCGACCGCGAAGGCTTCCACCGGGTGGCGGATCTCGGCCGCTGGTTCAAGTCTACCTACGACCTGCCTCTGCCCCTCGGCGGCAACGCGCTGCTGCGGTCGCTCGAGCCCGAAATCCAGAGCGAATGCTGCCGCCTGATGCGCGAGAGCATTCAATACGCGCTCGACAACCACGACGAAGCGCTCGCCTACGCCATGCAGTTCGCGCGCGACCTGGAAGCTCGCCTAGCCGAAAAGTTCGTCGGCATGTACGTCAACCACTACACGGTGGATGCCGGCGAAATCGTCCCCAAGGCCGCCCAAAAGCTGCTCGATCTCGGTTTCGAGGCCGGCCTGATCCCCAATCGCGTCGAAGTCGAATTCGTGCGCTAGCACCCCGCGTTAGGGCTAGCATAGAATTATGCGCTCCATCGCACTCTTGCTTCTGTCCTGCACGGTTCTGTTTGCCCAAAGCCGCCCCAAGGACGTCCGCGAAGCCGCGAAGGCCGGATCGAGCAGCATTCCCAAGCTCCAGGAATATCTGAAGGACAGCAATCTCGATGTCCGCATCGAAGCCGTCAAACAGATCACGGAGATCGGCACGCAGCGCAGCTTGGACCCGCTCGTATCGGCCACGCAGGATAATGACCCCGAAGTCCAGATCCGCGCCATCGACGGCCTGGTGAATTTCTACCTTCCCGGTTACGTGAAGACCGGCGTCAGCGCGTCGTTGCGCCGCGTCGGCACCACGATCAAAGGCAAGTTCACCGACACCAACGACCAGACGATCGATCCCTTCGTGACGGTCCGCCCCGAAGTCATCATCGCGCTCGGCAAATTGGCCCGCGGCGGCGGCAGTATGGACGTGCGCGCCAACGCAGCCCGCGCCGTCGGCATCCTGCGCGGACGGGCGGCGGTGCCGGACCTCATCGAAGCCGCGCACTCCAAGGACACCGGCGTGATGTATGAGTCGCTGGTGGCGATCGAGAAGATCCGCGATGAATCGGCCGGTCCACGCATCACCTTTCTGCTGCACGATCTCGACCCCAAGGTGCAGATCGCTGCCATCGAGGCCACCGGCCTGCTGCGCAACACATCGGCCGTGCCGGAGTTGGCGGACGTCCTGAACCGCGCCAAGGATCAGAAGGTGCGCCGTGCCGCGCTCACCGCCATCGCCATGCTGCCCGCCGAGAAAAACCGCGGTCTCTACGCGCAATACCTGCGCGACAAAGACGACAAGATGCGTGGCGCCGCCGCTGAAGGCTTCGCGCGCCTCAAGAATCCGACCGAGCTCCCGATGCTCGAAAAAGCCTGGCAGGAGGAAGGAAAAACGTCACCGCGCCTCTCGCTGGCTTTCGCGCAAGTGATGCTCGGCAAGGTGGAGCTGACCGAATTCAGCCCCCTGCAGTTTCTGATCAACACGCTCAATTCGGCATCCTATAAGGGTGAGGCGCAGCCGCTGCTCGCTGAGTTGGCGCGTGACGCGCAGGTACGCGGCGCGCTTTACGGTCCGCTGCAGAGCGGCACGAAGGACGAAAAGGTCGGCATCTGCCGCGTGCTGGCGCAGAGCGGCGACCCCGCCAGCATTCCGCAATTGCAGAAGTTGACGAACGATCCGGACGCGGAAGTAGCGCAGGAAGCCCTGCGCGCCGTGCGCAGCCTGCGTTAGCGTTTCACCACGTAAGTCAACACGTTACTCTGCACGCCGCCTGAGGCAACCACCCAAATCTGGAATGTTCCGCTCGCGGTTACTGCCGTGGCTTGCACCTGGTAAAGACCGCACACGCCGCCCGGAACCGTGGTCACGCTGGATATCGCGAACGGGGCCAACACTCCATCCACTGGCTTCGCATCCACGGCCACGCCACCTTCGGGGCAGGACGGTTCCAGCACGCCCGATCCCGTGAAGCAGAACGTCACCGTGGATTGTGCAGGCGCCGGATTGTCCGCAGAATTCAGCGACCCGTCCCGCAGCCGCGCAAATGCCTGACCCCTCCCCGAGCCGTCCGCGCTGAGGAGCCCCAACTCGATGCCCACCGGCGCCACGAACGCCGTCGAAGCCGTGCCGCGGAAAATCACCTGCACCGCGGTCTGCGGTTTCCCGGCCAGGCCGTAAGGTGCGATGCAAACCACGGCGCCCGGCTTCACCGAGATGATGGCTGCCGGCTCGCCATCGAACAGCACCTGTGTTTCGGCCAGTTCGCGGGGCAGGGGAGCGGCGGGGCTGAACCCCAGATCGATCGCGTTGGCCGGCGCCAGGCCATCGGCCGTGACCATGATGATCTCGCCCGGCGCGACTCGCCCGCTACGGTGCGAAAATGCATTCGCCACACCGTCGATCGAGAGCGCTGCCGGGGCGGCAGGTGGCGGAATCTTCGCTACCAGCACTGTGTCCGACGCGCCGGGGCCGGCCACGTATGCATTACCGAACCTGTCCACCGCCAGCGATGGTGATGAGCCCACATCCAGATATGATGACAACTTCAGTGTGCTTCCACTGGCATCGAGCTCGGAGACGAACGCCTTGTACCGCGACCACGCCGGACCGACTGCGAATGGATTCACCTGCGGAAACGGATTCGAATTCGTAGTGCCCGCGAGCCACATGTTGCCATTCGCATCCACGGCTACAGCCCCCGGCACGTCATAGCAGTCCGCGCCCAGATACGTGGAGAACACCAGGTTCCCGGCCGCGTCGAGCTTGGTCACGAATCCGTCGTCCATCTCGAAAAAGGTAAATGTTCCAATAATTCCCGTCACGACCGTCGACGAGGGATACGGACAATTCGCCCGCAGCTCTTTTTGATATGCGCCCGCTGTCGTCACGAAATCCTCGGACGCCGTGTTGCCCGCCGGATCTATCGCTACCGAGTTGGCCGAGTCCTTGTTGGATCCACCCAGATAGCTTGAGAAGACAAGCTGACCGTCCGGATCGAATCTGGCCACGAACCCATCGCTGTTACCGCGCAGCGAAGTCTGCGTCGCATTGCCGGTCACTGGAAAGTCGCTGGATGCAGTGGCCCCCACGACCGTCGCGTTTCCGTTCGATCGACTGCGACGCCGCGCACCATATCGAGGTTGTGCCCGCCGAACCTGACGGCGTAGAGCAGCTTGCTGCCATCGGCCGCGAGCTTCGCCAAATACAACCCTCCGTTGCCGTCTGGAAAGCCCTTCGGGAACGCAGTGCCGGCGATCGCGGCGCTTCCGCTGGCATCCGCCGCGATCGCCTCAATCGTGAGCGGCGGAAGGAGCATCGAGTAAACCAGCTTTCCATCCGGATCGAACTTCGCCACAAATCCCTGCGTGTCGTCGCTAATCGTGCCGGTCGTCGCGGGCAGGTCGGGCGATGAGGTCGTGCCGGCCAGGTAGATATTCCCAGCAGCGTCGGTCGCAACTCGCGGATTGTTTTCTGAGCCTTGCCCGCCGAAATACGTCGCGAAGAGAATGTTCCCGTTCGGGTCCAGCTTGGCGACGAAGGCGTCGTTGGTGGTATCGGCGATCGCCACAACGCGTCCCGGGGTCTGCGGATCGAACAGACACCGCTGAAACCCGCGGCCCAGTGCAACACTCGTCCAATTGGCTCCCGCGTCTTCCGTTCGCAGGTTACCCGACAGTACGACGGACCCGTGGAACGGATCGGCCGCCATCGCTATCCCCTGTCCGCCGGTCCCACGCAACTCCAGCGTGTGCCAGGTGACACCGCCGTCCAGGCTCCAGGTCGGACCGTTGCCGCTCATGGTCGCGTAGATCGCGCCCTGGGCTGCCGGTTGAACGATCACCGTGTTGGCGAGCGGCATCGGCGCATGCAGCGATTCCCAGTGGACGCCTCCATCCTGGCTGCGAAACACGCCGGCTAGGTAGGCCTGGTACACCACGTCCGGCGTGAACGTGTCGAAAGCAATCCGTTGCGCCGGCCCGGCGATGCATCCACCGGTTCCCTCAAAAGGTACCGTATACTCCTCCCACGCCTGCCCGCCGTTGAACGAGCGGAACATGCTGCAGTTCGACGCCGTGAAAATGTGGCTCGGGTGAAACGGATCGATCGCCAGATAGTCCACGCCGAAACCGAGGTCTCGACGGCGGTTCGGCAGGTCGGCCGCCGACGCCCAACTCTCGCCGCCGTCGTCCGATCGATAGATCCCCTGGTTGGTGCCGGCGTAAATTGTTGCGGGATGCACTGGGTCGATCGCCAGCGACGTAACGCCGCAGAATGGACCCGCGTCGCCCAGTCGGCAACTGAGTGTGCCGATCTGCGCCGTGGGCTTCCATGTCTGGCCTCCATCGGCGCTCCGGAACACACCGCCCGAGCCCCCCGCGTACCACATCGGCGGGCTGCTAGAATCCACTGCGAGCGAGAGCGCGCTGCTCGACGGCAAGTTGCCCAACGGCTGCCAGGTGCGCCCGCTATCCACACTCACGGCAAGTGATGTACCGCGATTGACACTGCCGTTGGTGACCGGGAAATCGAACGACGTGGTGGTGCCGGCGACAATCACGTTGCCGTTCGCGTCAGCCGCCGTGGAGGTGACACGGTTCCCACCGCTGCCGCCGAAGCTACGCATGTAGACGAACGCCGAATCGGCGCCCCAAGAGAGAGAATTAATGAAAAGGAGGATGCCCAGTCGCGTCCGGAAGCCCATCGATACACACCTATTCTGGAGCCGGGACGCGGAGCGGAAAGTAAACTCGAAGCAGGACCCGGAAGGTCTCCCGGGCCCTACCTGGAAAACTGAAACTACTTCGCCTTCTTCTGCTTCTGCTGGCCGACGCGAACCTTGAAGTGCAGCACCTTGGCTTCCTGGAACGCCTTGTGATCGTGGCGCGCCACGGCATCCGTCAGGTACTTGTCCACGTCCGCATTCTTCGGCAGGACCGCCATCAACGTGTAACTATCGTTGCAGGTCGGGCAGAAGGGCCGGAACCTCTTTACATTCGGTATTGCCATAACTCTCGTTATTTTACCAGAATCGCCCGTGCCCCTTAGTACCCCTACCGTTCGGACGGTACGTCGTTTTTCGAACCTGACCGATTAGAATACGGATACATGAGACTTCAGTCCGTCGGTTCTGCGGCCCTGCTGGCGATTCTGACGTGCTACGCCTTCCCTTCGACGGCTGCCGCCGCGGCCGATCCGGCGACCGTGCTCATCGTGGTCAACGACGGTGCGCCGCCCGAAACCGGCACCGGCAACAAGAGCGCCAGCACGTGGCTAGGCGAGTATTACGCGAATGCGCGCGGCATTCCGGCCGCCAACGTCGTCAAACTGAATCTCCCCATGGACAACGTGGGCGCGTGGGACAACTGGAACATCTCCTGGACGGTATTCGACACCAAGATCCGCCAGCCGATCAAGAAGTTTCTCACCGACAATGACAAGGATAGAAAGATCCTCTACGTCGTGATGGTCTACGGCGTTCCCGTACGGGTCACGAACGCGGCCGGCACCTTGGAAGGCATTTCGATCGACAGCTACCTGGCGGCGATGAACTCCGGCACGGATGCCCTTATGCTGCACAATCCGTACCTGGCGCCGGTGAGCGGCGGGGAGCACATTCGCACCTGGACCAATCCTCGCGGGTGGAAGATGTATCTGGTCACGCGCCTCGATGGCCCCGGACTTACGGTCGCCAAGGGATTGGTCGACAAGGCCATCCACGCGGAAGCCAACCTGAAGACCACCGACGGCATCGCCTACTTCGACTGGCGCAATCTATCGAGCAACGACGGGTACGGAATCGCCGACCGCAGCTTCCTCAATGCGTATAACATCTCCCAGGCGAAGGGCTTCAAGGCCGTCCTGAATGACAACCAATCCAGCAACGCCAAGATGATTCACGATGCGCCCAACACGCTCTGGGCGTGGGGCTGGTACAGCGGCACCGAAACCTGGGACGGCTACAAATTCGTGGAAGGGGCGGTGGGCGCGCAGCTCACGTCGTATAGCGCGAACAACATCCGCTACCCGAAAGATGGAACCGGAACCTGGGTGCCGGTGTGGCTGCTGGCCGGGATTACCGCGACCTGGGGCGCCACCGGCGAGCCCTACACTACAGGCTATGCGCTGGGCGATAACCTGTTGAACCATTTCTGGTCGGGCTACAACTTTGCCGAGAGCTCCTACCTGGCCGCGCCCTACCTGAATCACATGATGATCTTCATCGGCGACCCGCTCTACTCGCCCAAGATCTTTCAGCCCGGCAAGCTCGCGATCACCGCACCCGGCATCGTGAACGTCGATGGCACCTCGACCCTTTCACCGGGCAGTATCGCCGCTGTCGTGGGAGCGAATCTCTCGAACTGCACGGCCACCAATGGCACCGACAAGCTTCCCTCGAGCCTGTGCGGCACGCAGGTGACGTTCAACGGAACGGTCGCGCCCTTGTTCTATGCCGCCCCCACGCAGGTGAACGTCCTCATCCCGCACGAGCTATCCGCCGGACAGGACGCACAGGTGACGGTCACGCGCGATGACGGCGATTCCGCAGCCTTTGTCCTGCCCGCGGCGCGCCTGCCCGCGTACTCGCCTGCCATCTTTCTCTATCTGCTGGATGGCGTGGTGCGCGCGGTCGTGCAGAATTCCGACTATTCGACCAACGGACCTTTGAATAAGGATCTGAAATTGCGCCCGCTGCAGCGCGGCGAAGCGGCGGTGCTGTACGCCAACGGGCTCGGTCCCACAGACGCCGCAGTCTCGAATACCGATCCGGTTTCCACCAAGGCCGGCCTCATCCGCGCCGTCAATCCGGTGGAAGTCTTCGTGAACGGCACGGCGCAGCATCCTTTCTTCGCTGGTCTCACCCCCGGCTTAGTCGGAGTTTTCCAGGTGAATTTCATCCTCGACAACTCGACCCAGATTTTCGACAACGACCAGAATGCGGTGTGGCTAAATATGAATGGCGTAGAATCTCCGAAGGTCCACATCAGCCTGCAACTGTGAGGGGGAGTGCTGCTCTCCGAACGGAAACGCACGCGATTTTTCGATCGCCGATTCCCCGAGCGCCCGGCAGAGAGGGCGCTTCTACGAGATGGCGACCAATGCGCCCGCCTTGTCCTAAGACTTTGGATCGTCCGTCAAAGTTGGTCGCTTCTCAGGACTCGGCCTTTCATTCTGTCGGCGTTCCTTGCTTGGGAGCATCGAGACAAGGTAGGCTTGCGCGACCGGTTCTTCGCGGATGATCTTCCAGCTCCTGAACGCATCGGCAATGCCGTCGATGTGTAGCAGTACCTCCGTTAATTCCCATTGCCTGGCTGTGTTGTAGTCGGCTTCGTTTCGATGATATTGGGCCTGAGCGAAGACATCGGCGAGGTTGTAAAGGTGATAGGCAACCGTTCGCGCTGGCCCCTCAGCAGGCTTTTCTTTGAAGTAGCTATTGAACTCCGATACCCTCTTGTCGGCGGCTTGCTTCATCGGGCCGTGATCGAATACCCGCGCGAGCGCGCCGCGCAACTCCGGACGGCTCCAGTTTGCAATTGCCTCGGAGATGAGGAGATGAAACAGCGCGTAGTATGCCGTCGAAACAGCGCGCCGCAAGCTCGACTGGTGAGGGTGCTCAGGGTGGAGATTGGCGATATCCTGAGCAAGCTCAAGCAATTCGTCTGCGTAAACCATCGGATCATGCCAACGTAAGCTCTTTGAGTCTCGCCTGCTCGGATTGCGTGCGGAAATTGAAATAGGGAAGAACGCCCCACTCTTCGAGGGGCTGAACTTGTCGAACGATGGCCTGTGAAATCTGCTTCGTAAGGTTCAGGAGTTGGCCTCGGGGAGTTCCATCGGCCAGTACGACCTGGAAGAAAACTGCGGATTCACCGTTCCAATCGGTACCAAGCGAAGGTGTGACGCTCACCACTGGGTGCGGCAAACCGCTTGCGGTGTTGGCAACGGCGGCGAAGAACTGCGGCTGCTGTGCAAACGCCCTCGCAATGTACACACAGCCATTATCTCGCGTTTTGACAGGCTCTGCCGAAGTAGCTTGCTGGAATCGTCGAAGCTCGTTTTTGTCCGCGGATCGCACATCCGTCGCATCACCCGGCCGTAACACGCGCAAGCCTGGCTCTTGGCTCCCAGTGGGTGCATCGTTCCTGGCCCTGCTCTCTAGCCCGCCATCTCGCCCGGGTCCGTCGTTCGCATCGTGATCCAACCCTGATGCGGCATAGCGCCGATCGGCAGCCCGCCTTGCCACAGCGACAACTGGAACCGGAGCCCGTGCCCCTGCGCGATTCCCAACGATGCCAGACAGAGCCGCACCTCGAGCACGCGTGCGTAGGCGCACTCGACCGAGGAGCCATCCGCCGCCGGCGCCAGTGCCAGCTTTACATCCGTCGCCTCCGCCGCACCGTTCGCGAACTGTATCGTGACGTAACTGGAGCGCGCGCCCTCGAGCGACTGCAGCGTGATCCTGGCTTCCATGCCGCCCAGCTCCGCCGCATAGCCCGGATGAAAATCCAGCCGCATGTAGAAGCTCTCGCCGTCCGACCCGAACTGCAGCTCCCGCACCACGAACTTCTTGCCGTGCATCGAGCCCGATCGCTCGTCCACGCGGTACAGTCCCGCTCCGATCCACTCGAAGTACGACGTGATCTCGCCATCGATCGTCGGCCGGATCGGCCCCGATGGCGCCACTTCCACCGCCGGCACCGCCACCCGCAGAATCGGCCGCGACAACTCCTCCGGCGGCATCAGATTGAGGAACCGGTAAACGTTGGCCAGGTGGCTGCGATAGAGCTGATCGAACTCCACGCGGTTGGCCGATTCGTGCTCCGGCCCGTACCACCAGCACCAGTCGCTGCCCTCGGCGATCAGCAGCTCTTCGAACGCCAGGCGCCGCTGCTCGTCCGATACACCCATTGCCGACTCGTACGTTTCGCGCGCGCGCAGAAGCTGCGTCCACGCCTGGTTGTCCTCCTCCGCGCCGATCCATACGTCGAAATTGGCGTTGATCCACGACCCCGGAAAAATGTGGTCGACCGGCTCCGGCGGCAACAGCCGCAGCGCTTCCGACACCGTCACCGCCCGCATGCGCGCGTCCTGTTCGATGCGCCGGTACAGCTCGCGCAGGAAGGGCCGGCCATTCTGGTGGTAGTATTCCCATGCGTTTTCGCCGTCCAGAATGATCGGCACCAGCGCGTCCCGGCCCGAGCCCAGAATTCCCGCGCAATTCTCGCGGATGCGCCGCAGGAAGTCGTCCGCCGCCGCGCCCGCCTCCATGTTCGAGTACACGAACCCGATCAGGTCGCTCAGGAAGTGGTCGCGGAAAATCACCCCCAGCGATCGCTCCCCCTGCTGCCAGCGGTACGGCCGGTAGAGCCCGTCGACAGGGACGGAGCGCGACAACGTCCGGTTCAGCACCCCGCTGTCCGTCGCGGCCCACTCGAATCCCAGTTCGGCTGCGATATGGAATACCTCGTCGGAGACCGATCCCTCCGAGGGCCAGAGCCCTACCGGCCCCACGCCGAAATGGTTCGCCACGTAGCCGCGTGCCAGCGCCAGTTGACGCTGCGCATCCTGCGGATAGCGGAATCGCGGCGGCAGCGCGACGCCCGGATGCGCCACGCTCGCGATATTCGAATCGCACACCAGCGGCAGAATCGGGTGGTAATACGGCGTTGTCGAAATTTCGATCTGCCCCGCCTTCGCCAGTTTCTGGTATTCGGGCAGCACCCTTCCCACAATCTCGCGCTGCTTCTCGCCCATGCGCCCCTGGTCGACCAAGGTGAAGCTGCGCCCGCGCGTCACCCACTCGCGCACTTCCGGATCTTCCGTCTGAAACTCTTCGTCGAACCACGCGAGCTGCGACCACATCTGAAGATCGCGAAATTCCTGCGGGCCGAACAGGCTTCGCGCACTCGAATACTTCTGCGCGCGCCACGCGTCGAACAACTCCCCATACCGCGGATACCGGTAGATCATCCGCTGCGGATCGGAATAGAACGAGTGCTGCAATAGAAACGCGCGGTCATCGTCCGTCAGACTCTCCGCCGGCTTGAGCGCGAGCTGCAGAAACGGATCCACCGCCTCCCCCGCCGCATACTCCGCCACCTGCGCCATCATCGAGGGCACCAGATTGAACGTTTGTTTGATTTGCGGAAACTCTTCGAGTATCCGCACCATGCCGTAGTAATCCTTGAGCGCGTGCAGCCGCGTCCAGGGCAGTTTATACTCCCCGGAAACCAGGTCCTTATAAAACGGCTGATGCATGTGCCACAGGAAGCACATATAGATTTGCGACATTTTGCTTGATTAGTTTTTCGCCGCCGGGACTACGAGGCCGCCGGTCTTACTTTCCGAAGTAACTGCGCACCGGCGCCGGCGGCTCCGTTCCCTTGATGGCCCGCCACAGGATCTCATTCAGCAGATCATCGTCGATCTCGTCCGCCTCGTCGAAGTCCATCTTGGCCGCCGCTGCCGCCCCCGGCGCATTCGGCGGATTCTTGTCATCCAGCGGGATGCGCGGCTTCTCGGCCGTGTACGCCGCCGTGTCCGGTGCCTTCATGAAGGGCGCCACGATCGGCCGCGCCGCGGCGTCGAACTGCGTCATTGGCCTGAGGCCCAGCAGGTACTCCATGGTCCGCAGAATCGACGTCGTGTTGTACATCGTGCCGTCCACCGCGTGCCGCTTGATCCACGACGAAATCACGAACGCCGGCGAGCGGTGCGAATCCACGTGGTCGGGCCCGTTCTGCGCGTCGTCTTCCACCACGAAGATGGCGGTGCTGGTCCAGAACTTCGATTTCGAAACCGATTCCACCAGCAGGCCCAACGCGTAATCGTTGTCGGCGGCGGAAGAGAGCGGCGCGGTCTTGCCGGCCGCCGTACCGTTGGTATGGTCGTTGCCCAGCCGCATCACGATCAGCCGCGGCATCTGCCCCGTCCTCTCGTATTCCGCCAGTTCACTTTGAAAAACCTTCACGCGCTCCACATCGGGATACGCCAGGTCGAATCCGCGGTAGAACCGGTTCGTCACCTTGGATAGCACCGGATCGCGCACGCCCGTCACCTGTTCCGAGCCCGCGGGCGCGTTCGGTTTGTTGTTCACCATGTAGCCGAAATTGCGGATCGAAAGGCCGGCCGCCCCGGCGTTGGTCCACAGGTATCCGGCTGGCGGCAGCGAGGCCGGGTCCGTCTCCTCGAAGTCGTACGTCTTGCGCCGATTGGCGTACTTGTTGGGCCACATCTTCTGCACATAGTCGGGCGCAATCGCCGCCGTCGACCAGTTGTGACCGTCCGCGCTCACATCCGAATTTACGTAGAAGTTGTCCAGCAGCACGAACTCGCGCGCCAGCTTGTGATGATTCGGCATCACGTTTTCGCCGAAGAGCACCAGCTTCGCGTCGCCGTTCCCTTCCTTCATGTCGCCCAGCACCTGGTCGTATGTGCGATTCTCCTTGACGATGTAGATCACGTGCTCGATGCGCGGCAATTGGTTGGGTGCGTCCAGTTTGTCGTCACGGTACGCCGAATTCGCTAGCGCCGCGCGCGTCCACTCGGCAAGCTGGTTGTCCGGGAACGGCTCGATCCAGGAGACGGTGCCCGTCTGCATGCGCGCCACGAACCCCGGGTTAGGCGGGCCTTCGTGCACCGGCTCCGGACGCCGCACCGGACTCGGCCCGTTGGGGTTCGGAAAGGAGCGCAGGCCCTTGCCATTCACCACCGCCAGCGTTCCCGAGGGCAGCACGCGCACCGCCGTGGGATACCAGCCGGCGGGAATAAACCCTTCCACGCGGCTGCGTTCGCCCGCCACGTTGACCGCCGCCGCCACATTCCCGTCCGAGCACGCTACATACATCCGCTTGCCGTCCGGAGTCAGCGCCAGTGCCGAGGGCGTCATCCCCACCGGCTGACGCGGCGTCATCGCCAGGTTGATGCTCTCCACCACGTTCAATTCTTTGGACGCGCTCACGCTCACCGCGTAAACGTTGTTGGTGTTCGCCGCCGCTACGAACATCCGCGCCGTCCACGGGGCCTCGTTCTCCTCCGCGCCTTCCGGCGCACCGTTACGCCACAGAATGTCGGTCGGATGCGCGCCGATCCGCACTGTCGCCAGCAGGCTCCCGTTCGACGCATCGTAATGCCCCATAGTGCCGTCGGCCCAATGCGTCACGAAGAAGGATTTGCCGTCGGGATGAAACAAAATGCGGTACGGCCGCCGCCCCGTCTTGATCTTCTGAATGACCATCCCGGATTGGGGATTGATCACCATGATGGTGTCGCGGTACAGACTGGCAGCGTACAACAATCGGCCGTCCGGCGAAAACGCCACGTCGCCGATGAAGTCCTGATCGGTCTTTCCTTTTTCGTCAAACGGCGCGGCGAACGTCCGCCCCGGCTGCAGTTTGCCGCCGGCCAGGGTGAATTCGAAAACCGCGGCTTGCGATCCTCCGCCCACGTAGACGCGGTCGCTCCGCGGCTGGAACGCGAGCCCCAGCCACCCGTCCGCCACGGGCGTCGAGCTCACGACGTTGCCCGTCGACGCGTCCAGCACGCTGATGGAAGGCGGCCGGTATCCGCCGTTCAGGACTAACATGTACTTCGCATCCTGCGACAGTGCCGTCGCCATGGGCAAGGTGTCGAGCGCGATCTGCTTCCCCACCGGCTGCAGTTTCCATCCGCTGTTGAGCAGGAATCCGCCCCCCGGAAGCGGCCCCACTTGTTCCCGCGGCGCCGGCTGCGACATCAGCAGCGCCCCCGCCGAAACGATCGCAATTGCCAGAGCGATTCGCAGACTCGCGGTTCCCAGTGCTGGTTTCATAGGACCCTATCATTGTACCGGGGTGGAGGTGGCAAAACCCGTGGGTCCCGGCCGGTTCGTCGACGCGTGCCAGCGGCATCAGACCAATCGCGAGGCCGGCCTTCCGGCGCGCAGGATGGACTACTTCTTGGGCGCCGGCGCTTCCTGTTTGCTGAATTTGATGCTCATTACTTTTTTTTCGCCGGAGCCATCGTTCATGTAGGAAGTGAGCGTGTAAGAGGTTGCCGTTCGATCGGAGATGACGTCCTTGATCGCAAGCTTCTTACCTTGCATAATTGTTTCGCCCTTGAAAACCAAGCTCTCGCCTTCTTTGTGTCCGGTCTCAATTACTACGCCCGGCGTCATCGAATCCGCCCAAACGAACTTGTATGCTTTCTCGTTCGGATCCCAAGTCATCACGCCATGGCCCGAAAAATTGCCCATTGCGTTTTTCGATCGCTGTTCCATCAGCAGCGAAAAACCTCCGGGACCCAGTCGAACCGTGCTCGTTCCCGAACCTGTGCCGCCTGCAGGAGTGAAAGGGCTGGGCTCGAACGTTTCCTCGCTGGTCCAGGTCCCCGTCAGGCTGCGAATATCCTTCATCTCCGGACCCGGTTTTGGCAGGGCCATCTCGGCAGTGCCGGCCGATTTCTTGCTGGCGGCCGGCTTGTCCTGGGCGGAAGCCGACAGGCATAGAAGGCCGGCGGCGAGTAGCGTAATACAGGAAGTTCTCGTCATATGCGATCCCCCGTTTCGAATAGAATTTGTCTCTGATGCAGTTATAGCAAAATCTTCCGGCTCGAAGACTGCCAATACGTGGTTATGTCTTCCCGCTCTCAACTTTCGTGTTCATCTGAATCGCAAGCTGCCGCGCCAGCGCACCGGAACCGCCGGCCAGGCCGCATGCCACACCGGTGCTGATTCGATCGAAGACCTCGTCCTGGAGCAACGTGGCCATGCAGATGCCAACGGCCACGACAACTGCCAGGTTGATCGGCCCCCACTTCCACTTGCCCAGGTATGCCAGGCCGGCGCCAGGCAGAAGGATGCTCAACAGGAGCGCCACAAATGGTTTCTTCATGGCGTTCGCGCTCTCTCTATCCGCCCACCAGCACCGTTGACCAGCCCCTCACGATCATGCCGCCGTGCGCGGCCGGGTCCAACATTCGGGCCTGCGGCAGACCCATGGTCAGCACCGTCATCGATCCTTTGATGACGATTCCGGGCGGGCCGGCGCACATTGTCATGTCCGTGATGCGCGCGGCGGGCTGTCCCCCGATGATCACCGTCACCGCGCCCGGCGGCATGATGACGCCGCCCACGTGTGGCACGACACCCGTCACCGCGGGACAGATATGCGGGTCCCCCACTCTAGCGGCCGGCATTCCCATACGCTCTCCTTATGCTTTCTTCTCCCACAGCTTAATGCGATTCGTCACGTCCACACCTTGCGCTACGAAACTCTTGAATCGCTCCGGCGCCTCTTCCGGCTCGCCGCTCACGGCGGCAAGAATCACCGCGTTGGCCACCGCCTTGGCCGCTAGGAATTCACCGGGCGGTACCGCCGGCGCGTTCGGCGGAGCCATGCTGCCCGCGCTGAAAAACGCCGCCATTCCGGCGCACCCCGCGGCCGTCCCCAGGTCCGCCGCTTCGGCTGCGTCCATGGCCGCGCGGCGATTCTCGTCGCTCGGCTGCGCGATCCATTTCTCCGTGGCTTCGAGCGCAACCTTGATCTTGGCAGGCGGATTCTCTCCAGCCGACCTGCGCGCCGACACCCAGGCCCACCACACCGACTCGCGCTTGGGCAGCGCATGCGCCAGAAACCGCACCGCATCCATATAGAGCTTCTGGTCCATCAGCGCCGACACGTACTCGAGCGGATGGGCTTCCGCGCGCACCAACGCCTGCGCCTTGTCGCCCAATTCCGACACCGCGGAGATCGCCACGGTGGCCGATTTCGATTCTTCCTTCCGGGGTTCCATATCAGTTCAACAGGATGACCGCACCCTGAATCTTCGTCGGTCCCGAGCTGCTCATCTGCGTGATGGCGCTAGACGCCTTGAATTGCGCTTTCGCATCGATCACGATCTGTATGCCCGACAGCGTGATCCCCTGCTGGTCGATGGTGATGCTGTTCGCGCCCACCGTGAGCACGATCGACTTCCCGGCCGTAATCGAGTCCGTCTTCCCGACCGTCGAGGTTGTATCCTTGCCGATCGAAATGGATTGGTCCACCCCCACGGTCAGCGAGTCGTTCTTATCCACCGTCTTCGTCCGGTTTTGATGGATCGTGATGGTCTCGTCTTTGTCGACCGTCTCCGTCCGGTTGGCATGGACCGTGATGGTCTCGTTGTTGTCGACCGTTTCCGTGCGGTCGTGCTTCACGTGCACGGTTTCGTCGTGGTCGATAGTCTTCGTCCTGTCGTGCCCTACCCAATGCGTCTCGTCGTTCTCTACCTCGATGTCCTGGTTCTTTTCCGCGTGAATCCAAACCTGCTCGCTGCCCTTCTTGTCTTCGAAGCGAATCGCGTTCGCATTCGCCGCCGTGCCGTTCTCCGAACTGCGGCTCAGTATCCCGCTTTGCGTCTTGTTCCCTGGCAGCTCCCACGGCGGCATGGTGAAGGCGTTATATACGCTCCCCACGACGATCGGCCGGTCGATATCGCCGTCCACAAATTCCACCATCACCTCCTGGCCGATGCGCGGAATGTGAATCCCACCCCAATGCTTGCCCGCCCAGAACGTGCAGACGCGAATCCAGCAGGAGCTGTCGGAGTCTTTCTTGCCCTCGCGGTCCCAATCGAACTGCACCTTGACGCGTCCGTACTTGTCCGTGAAAATCTGCTCCTTATCCGGATCGCCGCTCGGGCCCACCACCACCGCCGACTGCACCCCATGCACCCGCGGAACCGGGGTCTTCCTTTGCGGCCGGAACGGCAATCCGATCGGGATCGCGGAAAAGCGGTTCTCATACGTGAACGGCTTCTCGTCCGCCCCGATCGGTTGATAGGCATCGTGTTCCACGCTCACCAACACGTACTTGCCGTCGTCGGAAAAGTGTTTGGTCAGTTCGAAGCCATGGCCGGCGGTCAACGCGGTCAGGTCGCTTCGGCCTTCGATCGCCATGCCCAGCACGGCTCCCTGCTGCATCCGGATCTCGACCGTCCGCTTGTTATCCTCGAAGATCTTCTGCACCTTGTCCGGCTGCGCGCCGCCGCCCTTGTCGATTTCGTCAAAGCGGTTGGCGTATCCGCCGGGGTAGTCGTAGATCTCCAGGGAGGCGGCGCCGCCTGCCGTAAGTTTGTGCGTCGTGCGGCCGATCTGTACCGAATCCTGAATCGGCTTGTCGGCCTCCAGATGCGTATTCGGCACCGAGAAATTGCGGTCGTGCAGCGTGTACTTCCCCGGCCGGATTTCCTGCGTCTTCGACCACGACGTCACCCGGTTCGTTTCCCGGACCTCACCCCTCAACTCCTCGAAGACCACTTTCGCCGAGAAGGGAATCGAGGGGTAGGATGACGGCTGATTCGCCAGCACCATGGTATGCCCTTTGCCGGTATGTTTGAAGAAGTAGAAAATGCCTTCCTCTTCCATCAGGCGGCTGGCGAAATCGAAGTCCGTCTCGCGGAATTGAACCACGTATTCGCGCGGCTCCCAGGGGGTGTTGTCGATGTCGTACACAACATCGATCCCGGTGAAGACTTTCTTCAGAATCTCCGGAATCGTCAAATGCTGGAAGATCCGGCACTGCGCCCGGCGCGTCAGCAGCCAGGCCGTGGGAACCACTTCCAGCCGGTAGTGCGTGAAATCGAAATCTTGCTCTCCCTGCATCACCCGGCTGACGATGCCGCTGAAGTAACGCGTATCGTTGCCGATGTCGATCGTGAACTCGACCGTCGCCACCTTACCGAGCAAATCCTCGAATGCCGGCAGCTTCTTGGTATCTTCCCAGATCGTGTCCAACTCGAATCGGAATAGCTCGGAAATAGCCTCGCGCCCGCGGAATGCCGTCAGAACCAGCTTGTCCTTCCCCAACGGCGTAGTCAGCGTCAGCGGCCGATCGGTATGTGCGAACATGCGAACCCTCCGTGGGGCAGCCGGAGACCCGTATCCGGTTCCTCCGCCCCGCCCTCACTTACTGGTATATGAATTCCCCGTTTTCCCCCACGCTCACGTGAATCGGCCCCATCTTCTCCCGCTCCGCCATCCTCCCCAGAATCTGCCGCGAAATCTCCGGCAGCAGCGTGTTGGTCAGAATGTTGTCCACGTTGCGCGCGCCACTCTCCACTTCCGTGCAGCGCTTGGCCACTTCATCGATCAGCGCTTCGTCGTGCGTCAGCGCGATGCGGTGCGTCTCATCCAGCCGCCGCCGGATCTTGGCGACCTTCAATCGCACGATCGTCTTCAACGTCTCGTCCCGCACCGGGAAGAACGGAATCGTCACCATGCGCCCCAGAAACGCCGGTTTGAAAATCTTGTTTAGCTCCGGCTTCAGCGCCTTCACCAGTCCGTCCGAACTCGGCATCGTCTCCGGATCGGCCGTCAGCTTCATCAACGTGTCCGTCCCCGCGTTCGACGTCAGAATAATGATGGTGTTCTTGAAGTCGATCTCGCGCCCCTCGCCGTCCTCCATCTTGCCTTTATCGAATACCTGGAAGAACAGCTCGAGCACATCCGGGTGCGCCTTCTCCACTTCATCCAGCAGCACCACCGAGTACGGCCGTCGCCGCACCGCTTCCGTCAGCACGCCGCCCTCGCCGTAGCCCACATATCCCGGAGGCGACCCCTTCAGCGTCGAAACCGTGTGCGCCTCCTGAAACTCCGACATGTTGATCGTGATCAGGTTGCGCTCGCCGCCGTAGAGCAGGTCCGCCAGCGCCAGCGCCGTCTCTGTTTTCCCGACGCCGCTCGGCCCCACCAGCATGAAGACGCCGATCGGCTTCGACGGATCCTCCAGGCTCGCCTTCGACGTGCGGATGCGCTCCGCGATCATTCCCAGCGCGTGGTCCTGCCCGATCACCCGCTTCCCCAGCGTCGATTCCAGCGTGAGCACGGACTGCACTTCGTCCTTGAGCATCTTGCCGATCGGGATTCCCGTCCACGCCGATACCACGTCGCCCACGATCTGCTCATCCACGCAGACGCGCATCAGCGGCGTCTCGCCCTGCACCGCCTCGAGTTCGGAGTTGAGCGACGCCAGTTCTGCCCGCAGCGCTTCGGGCTCGGCCGCCGCAACGGAAGCGTCACCCGCTGCGCCTTCGGCCGCTACGGCTCCTGCCGCCACGGCTCCACCCGCCGCGCCTCCCGCCGCCGCACCTCCAGCCGCCGCCGCTGCTGACGCCTGACCCGCGGTCTCAATCTGCCCCCGCACCTCGCGGATACGGCTGACCAGACCGCGCTCTTTCTCCCAGCGCGCCTGCAGTTCCGCCAGCAGCGCCTCGGCCACCGCCTTCTGCGCGGCGATGGCTTGCAGCCGTTCCGCGTGGTCCGCGCCCAGAGCCGCTTCGCGCTCGAGCACTCGCGTCTGCACCGTGCAATCGTCGATCTCTCGCGTGCAATCCTCAAGCGCCGCCGGCGTCGCATTCTGCCCCAGCGACAGCCGCGCGCACGCCGTGTCCAGCACGCTCACCGCCTTGTCCGGAAGCTGCCGGTCGGGCAGATAGCGGTGCGACAGCTTTACCGCCGCCGCCAGTCCTTCGTCCAGAATCCGCACGTTGTGATGCTTCTCGAGCGCCGGCACCACGCCGCGCAGCATCACGCGGCACTTGGCTTCAGTCGGCTCTTCCACCTTCACCACTTGGAATCGCCGCGCCAGCGCCGGATCTTTTTCGAAATACTTCTTGTACTCCGACCACGTCGTGGCTGCGATCGTCCGCAACTCGCCGCGCGCCAGCGCCGGCTTCAGCAGGTTGGCCGCGTCGCCCTGTCCCGCCGTGCCGCCCGCCCCGATCATGGTGTGCGCTTCATCAATAAATAGGATGATCGGCGTCGGCGAGTTTTTCACTTCCTGGATCAGCCCCTTCAGCCGATTCTCGAACTCGCCCTTGATGCCGGCCCCCGCCTGCAACAGCGCCAGGTCGAGTGTCCGCACCGTCACGTTGCGCAGCACCGGGGGCACGTCCCCATTGACGATGCGCATCGCGAATCCTTCCACCACCGCCGTCTTCCCGACGCCCGCCTCCCCCGTCAGAATCGGATTATTCTGCCGACGCCGGGTGAGAATATCGACAATCTGCCGGATCTCGAAATCCCGCCCCAGCACCGCGTCGATCTTCCCGTTCTTAGCGTTCTCCGTGAGGTTGACCGTGTACTGATCCAGGTTGGCCGTCTTGCCTCCAGCCTTGGGCGCCCCTGGTGCGCCGCCCGGCCCCGCCGCCGCAGGCTCCACCGTATACTCGCGCGAATCTTCCAGGATCGCGGGAAGCTGCTTCTTCAACGCCTCCGGTTCGATCTTCTGCAATTCCTTACTGACATCGCGCACGATGCGCGAGAGATCTTCATCGGAGACTAGCGCCATCACGATAAAGCCCGACCTGATCTGTGCTCCCCCGAATTCCAGCGAACCGATAGACCACGCCTCGCTGAGCATCTTTAACACTGTCGGACTGAAAAATGGCCGACTTGAATTGCCTCGTTTCATACCTTCGACAGCAGCGGTAAGATCCTTTGCCAAGCGCGATCGATCGACGCCGAACTGCTTCAAGATGACGAAGAAGTCTGAATCCGTGGAGTCCAGTAGCTTAGTCAGCACATGCTCCACTTCAAGGTTGTAGTGAGTCTGAGCAACGCAAAGCCCTAAGCCGTCCTCAACAGCCTTCCGCGTTGTCGGATTAAGCTTCGCAACCAGCGGTTTCATCAAATCCATGAATGCCTCCAATAAACTTGTTCTCGGCGCTCTCTGCGTCTCGGCGGTGAACAAACGCCTTCGCCGTTCACAATTCCAAAACCGTCTCCCCCGGATCCTCTTCCATTTCACGCGTGCTGGCCCACGAAGTCCAACCTAACTGCACACTGTTTTCGAGTCCGCACCCCGGGACCTCCTGCCGGCGCAGCACCAACTGCGCTTCCATATCGAACTCCCCGCCCGCGTAAAACTTGGTCAGCGCCTTCAGATGCCGGTAGGCGTCCCCGCCCGGCAGAAAATCCCGATACTGCGCCATAGTCAGCGGACCCAACCGAATGCGCACGCGCGACTGCTGGTCCCACACTTCGTCTCCCACCACCGCGCCGAAGCCCAGCCTCTCGGAGTCGTTCGCGCCCTCGCCCAACGTACATTGTGCTTCTTCGTCCACCGGGTACCACGCGCCGATGAACTGCTCGATCTCGACCGGCACAGCGAAATAATCTTCCAATAACTGCCGCAGCCCCGTCGCCGATCGCGCGTGCGCCGCCAGCAGGCCGCTGTAGAACAGCAGCGAATCGTCGGGCACGTCCTGCCGGTCCTGCAGGCCCGGCGTGCCCAGCCCGAGCAGTCCCAGCACGTGATGCGAAAACCGGTCCCGCTCACCGCGCTCGTACGGAATCTGAAACCGGTACTTCTCCCACGCCTGGTAGAACAGCGAGATCATCCGGTGATTGAAGACATCGAAGAAATCGCGCAGCGTGGTGTCGCGCGCGCGCAGCCGGTCCATCACCAGTTCGGTGTAGGCCAGCGGCAGCACGCCCAGCGGCCCCGTCAGCCCCATGAAATTCACGCGCATCTTCGCCGGCCCGTTCTCCGGCCGCTCCAGCGACTGGATTTCGCTGGCCGGAAATGCCGGCGACGGATTCACGCCGAAGCGCAGCACCTCGTCCGCAGGATTGTTGAACCCTCCCGGAACCTGCCGCCCGGGCGCCATGAGCGCCATGAGCCGCACTGCCTGGAAAAACTCGAAGCCCCATGGTTCGCGCTCGAGCACCCCGGCGATCGGCCAGCGCTCCGCGGCCCCACCCGTCACAGCAGGATCTTCTGACCGGCCCGCGGTTGCCATTGTTTCAGAATCTCCTTTCTCTGCCGCGTGCGCGCGCGCAGTTGGCTGAAGCTGTTCATCGACACGTAGAGCCCCAGGAAATACTCCAGCACGGCGGCGAACAGGTACACCCCGCCGCCCACGAACTGTTCCTCGTCGAACTCCACTTCCACCTGCGTGCCGCGCGCAAACGCTACGCCATTGCTCGATACCACGCGCGCGAAATGGCGGCGGCTGGTGAGCCCCACCAGACCCTCGATCTGTTTCTCCGAATACGTCGAACCCGAGAAGTTGTACAGCCGCAGAATCTCCTGCAGCGCCTCGCGCCCGTCCTCCACCAGCGACAAATAATTCAGCGAGAGCTGCGAGATCAGCCGCCACAGCGCGTCCTTGCCCACCGGCGGACGCAGCGTCTCGGTCGGCTTGATCACCGCCACGATCCGCTTGAGGGGCAGCGCGCTCTCGAGTTCGAAATCGCCCGCCTCGTTGCCGAACGGCAGCCGCGACGGCAGATCGCGATTGGTGCAGATTGTCCGCACCGTGAGGCTGTCCACGTTGGGCTGCACGGGACGCGACGAAAGGTCCACCAGCGACAGCACCATCTCCGTGCCTTCGTCGTCGCGGTACCCGGACTCGCGCCGTGTCGCGTGCCAGAATGCCTGGACCTTCGTATGCGTGGTCGCGTGCCGGTACGAATAGAAGGGCTCGAATCGCACCAGTTCCCCGGTCTGCGGATTGGCGCTCACCACGCCCGAGATCTCGAAGACTTCGAGAGCCAGCCGCCGTCCCACGTCCGGCACCACCGGGTACTCCGACCTGGCGTGGTCCATCAGGATCGGCTCCGCCGTGTGCGGGAACAGGTTCACGATCGGCGCGCATCCCAGGCGGAACGTCTTTTCCGAGACGCCGAGTTCCAACATCTGCCGCCGGTCGGCGCGTTCGAACGGCGAAATCAGCAGCACCACTTCCGCTTGCTTGCCGAACCCCGCCTTCCTCAACTGGTCGAGCCCGGTCAAATCCAGAAAGAAGAATTTCTGCGGGAAGCAGAAGTATTCCTGCAGCAGACGATAGCCGGCGAACGACCGTTTTGGATACGGCAGCATCCCCTCGTCTTCGGCGAACCCCACCGGCCGCAGCGCGTCGCCCGGCAGCAACACCGGCGGGACGCGCGGCTTCTCCGGGTCCCGTACCAGGATCTGCACGCAGTTGTTGCAGAGCAGCTCGTAGAGCGAATGCACCAGGTTGCTCTCGCCGTTTAGATAGAACCGCAGCTTATCGAACGCCAGCTTGTCGAACGTCACGTCGCCCGCGCAGCGCAGCAGAATGCGCACCGCGGCCGCAGCCTCACTGGACTTGATCGCCGGCTTCAGCCTGTCGGGCGACGTCCATTCCGCTTCCGCCACATCCACCGGCCAGAACATCACGTCGTAGCAGGTCCGGAACTTGCAGGGCACGCCGTTCACCGGCCGCGAGTTCAGCATCGACCCGCGGTCCAACTTCAGCCCCGTGTCCGGCGCCACCTGCTCCGTGTCCGCCTGGAACTGCGCCACCGACATCGAGGGCAGCGGCCGCAGGTAATGCGGGTACAGGATTCCGAGTAGCGCCTCCGTGATCTCCGGAAACTCGTCGTCGATCTTGCGGTGCACGCGCGCCGCCAGGAATGCGAACGCTTCCAGCATGCGTTCCACGTGGGGGTCTTCGCACTTGTCCGGCTCGAGCACGAGGCGCGAAGCGATCTTCGGGTACCGTGCCGCGAATTCCGCCCCCATCTGCCGCAGGAACGTCAGCTCGCGTTCGTAGTAGAGCAGCAGGTCATCCCGCACTCGCCTCTCCCTTTACGTCGTACTGCCCGCTCGAGAGCTGCAGCGTGGTGTCGAACGAGATCAGATCGGGCGACGGATCCATGTCGAGGAGTCCTTCGATCTGGAACCGCAGCACGTGCTGCGTACCCGCGGCGGCTTCGAGCGGAACCACTTTGAGGCGGCGCAGGCGCGGTTCGAAAATCGCCAGCGTCTGTTCCAGGTGCCGCGCCAGGCGCGCCCGGTCGCGGCCCGATTCCCAATTGAGCGACGTCATGTCCGGCAGCCCGAAGTTGAACAGAGACTGCTCCAGTTCGCGGTACTCGCTGCCCACCGCCTCCGGCGTGCGCCGCGTGTTGAGCAGCCACTCCAGGTCGCGCCGCAGCGAAGCCTTCACCAGCCGCACCGATTGCGCGCGCGTCGGCGGCGGTTCGGACCGGACGGCGGGGTCGCGATCGATCAACCGCTCCAGCACCGACTGCGTAACCGTCTGCTCCGGTTCCCATCGTGGCATAGGCTACCTCGTCACGTTCAGTGCCTGTAGCGGGTCCAGCCGGCAGATCCAGGAATACAGCCTCTGGCGTTCCTCGGGACTGTCGTCGGATTTCGCCAGGCAGCCGTAGAGCAGGGCCAGCGGATTCGCCAGAATGTCGGCCGCCTCCCAATCTTCCAGCTTGCGCCGCTCGATTTCCGCCGCCAGCTCCTGCAGAATCGGCATCGCCACCGGCGCGTGTCCGGTCGAAACGCACAACCGCGCCAGTTGCACCTTGCGCAGGAAGCGTCCGCGGCCGGTGCGTTCCTGCGTCAGTTCCCGCATCAGCAGCTCGATTCCCTCCTGCGGCCGGCCGGCTCGCGCCGCCTGCAAGGCGAGTTCGAAAGTATCGGGCGGCGCGGGCGCGCCCGGCTGTTGATCGCCCTGGTCCATGCCGTAGGAAGCCGCTGCCGCCATCGAATACGCGGCCTGCCCCGTGCCGGGATGTTCCTTGATCCAAGCCAGCGTCTCCGCGTTGGCCGTCGGCGTGTCGTCCATCAGGGTCAGTTCGGGAAGCTGCGGATAATCCGCCAGCAGCGCGCGCAATTCCGAAATCACGGACATGCGGATGGGATCGTAATAGCCCCCAAGTTCGGAGCAGGCGCGGCCCACGTAGCGCTGTAGATCCAGCCAGCCGCGGCCGCACTCCATCCCCATGGCGGTTTCGGCGGCCTCCAGCACTTCGGTCCAGTTGGCCTGGAGCGAGAGCAGTTTGATATTCTGCCGGATCTCGGTTGGGGGCGCCGCCAGCAGCGTCTGGTCGATTGTGGAACCGGCCGCGCGCACTTCGCCCCAGCGCAATCCGCGCAGCATGAGGTACGGAGCCGGATGGCACGGGTCCTGCTGGCGCAGGAATTTCGCCGCCGCCACGACGCGCCGGATGGCGTCGTCGCGGTCCACCGGCTCCGCCGAAAGCCCTCTCTTGCGCGCCGCGCCGCGAATCGGCGTCGCCCCTGACGCAGCGTCTTCCTGCGCTTCCTCGGCGTCGGCCTCTGCTGCGACCTCCGCCTCCGCCACCGGCTCGTCCGGTTCCTTCACCCGCTTTTGCTGCAGCAGAATGTAGACCGTCTGCCGCACTTCCTGCAGGATGCGATCCAAAGTTCCGAACGTGGGGCTGACGTCTTTGAACTTCTCGTCGCACACCTGCCCCAGCGCGCTCAGGGACTCCGCGGTGGCGTCGAACGTCTCGATCAGGTTCACGTAAAACTTCTTCGGCGTTTCCTCGAAGTCCTTGTCGAACCCTTCTTCCGTGATCTTGCCTTCGGCGATGGCGTCGAGGCGGACCTGCATCTTCTCTTCGCTAGCGGACGCCGCTTCTTCCGTCCCGATGGCGCGCGATTCCTTATACTGCAGCCAATTGAGACCGCCGCGCGTCAGGGGCGAGCCCTTCAGCGGCATTTCCAGGCGATCGCCGACCCATTGCAGCGGGGCCGCCCGGTACTCCGCGTCGCCATCCTCCAGCTCCGGGTATAGTCCATCCCAGAAGTTTTCGAGGAAGCCGCGCGTCATATCGAGCACTTCCCGCAGACCGCTCACGCCTTCGCGCCGCAGCATGGCTTCCGCCAGCCATGCCGCCAGTTGCAGGTCTTTAGTTTTGGTGGCCAGCGCGTCGCCAATCAGCTTGACGGTGAGTTGCCAGTCGGCGACCTTGCGCTCGTGTTTCCAGTCTCCCTGCGGCGCGTCGTCGTCCTCGCGGCGGGCTTCCTTGATCTTGTCGTAGACCGGCGCGTACCTGAGGTTCTCGCCTGCGGGTTTGTCGGCCGAAATCGGATTCAGCAGATCATTGCGCAGAGGCATGATGTTCGGGGGCAGTTATGGCAGCGGTAATCTCGAGATGGCGCAACTCCAGAAGCGGGAACTCTTCGCCGTCCACCAGCAGCATCTTCTGCCCAAACGGAATCATATCGCCGTTCTCCTGTTTTTCCCAAACAGTGGAACGTCCCAGTTTCACGGCGTCGTCGGCGTGCCGGAAACTGAGGGGCGCGAGCGCCGGCATCAACACTTCTCCCAACTCGGTTCCCTTGAACGCCGGGCCGGTGCGCACCAGGGCCGGCGGCCACAACAGATCGCGCAGTCGTTTCGGCGCTTGCATTTCGACCGATGCCACGTGAGCCAGAGGCAGCCACATGCATTGCCCCGCCGCGTAGATCTCGAGGCGCGGCCCGATTCGCGGGTCGGCGTCCTCTATGGATTCGAACGCCTGCCCGTTCAGTGTGCCCGCCACCGGCGCTTCATCCGCCCGCACCTCGGGATAGTCTTTCTTGGCGAAAAGATCGTTCCGCATCCGGTCGGCATTCATGGCCGCCCGGTAGAGCAGCGCGCCCGTCGCCGAATCCGGCCCCTGCCCGGCGAGCACGTCCAGGTGCTTCTGGGCGCGGTCGTACTCGCCCGCAAAGCAGAGGAGCTCGAAAAGAAAAGTGCGCCGTTTGGTGTCGGTGGGGTTATCGCGCAACTCGGCGCCCAGCGCCTGAATGGCCGCCCCGAGTTGCCCGGCGTGGTAGAGTTCTCTAGCTGTCATGAAGAAGGGCTCCCGCAGCGCCTTGACCGCCAACGCGGTTTGAAACGCCGACCCGGAGGACGCCTCCTGGCCCGCGCCGGCGCTGGCGCATGCATCTAGACTTTCACGTTCTGCTTCACGTTCCAGCCGCCGTGAATGGCGCCGCCCTGCGGCTTGCCGTCCGGCCCCTGCGGCTGGTAGTCGATGGTCATCGCGGCGAAGTTGAGGCTAATGGATTCAGTCGGGAAATTGTCAGACGGACTACCGCTAGCCACAATCTTGCCCGACGCCTGCCCCGTGGCCAAGTCTCGCGGTGATACGATGCCACCGCCCGAGTGTCCAGCCTGCTCTACCGAGGAAACCAGTACGTCCGATAGCTTGATCTTCAAGTACTCCAGGTGGTCGCCGCCCGCTTTGCGGACCGTGATCAGAGCTTCCTTAAGATGTTCGCCGGTGCAGCACTTCTGGAAAAGGACCGGCGACGACTGATCGAGGGAGTGGACAAAGCTAAAGTCGTGGAACGACACCTTTCCGGTGCCGCCGCCGCCTCCATAAGCGGAGCTTCCCGTTTGATTGGCTCCAAAGCTGAAGCTTACGATGTCGATTTCACCCTTGTGCTTGGCGTCCTGCGATTCGCCCTTGAGGTCTGTGATTTTGATAAAAGCGTCGAATGCCAATGTAGCCTCCGTCTTTCGCCGGCGGCGCCTCCCTGGCCCCGCCGGCACCGGCATCTTTCTAGAATTTCACGTTCTGCTTCACGTCCCATCCGCCGTGAATGGCCCCGCCCTGCGGCTTGCCGTCCGGCCCCTGCGGCTGGTAGTCCATTCCCATCTTGGAGAAGTTGAGGCTCACGGATTCCAATGGCACCTCACCCCCGCTATGAGCGCTGCCGGATGGGCTTACCGACGAAACCAGTACATCCACCAGCTTGATCTTCAAGTACTCCAGTTGCTCGCCGCCCGCCTTCCGAACGGTGATCAGAGCCTCCTTGAGATGTTCTCCAGTAGCGCACTTCTGGAAAAGTACCGGCGATGACTGGTCCACAGAGTGGACAAAGCTGAAGTCGTGAAACGATGCTTTGCCGGTGCCGCCGCCGCCGCCCGTCGCAGAACTTCCGGTTTGATTCACGCCAAAGCTGAAGCTCAGGATGTCGATTTCGCTTTTGTGTTTGGAATCCGTGGATTCACCCTTTACGTCCGTGAGCTTGATAAATGCGTCGTATGCCATGCAGGCTCCTCCTCGTTGGTTGAATTGGCCCGCGGCTTCCTAACCGGCCGCGGGCCGGGATGGGTACGCTATTTTGCGCTCTGCGGCAGATCCGCCACCAGGCGCAAAGAGACCGACAGTTCGTCTAACTGGAAGTGCGGCTTCAGAAACGCCACGGCGCGGTAGGCGCCCGGCTTGCCCGGCACCTCCACTACTTCCACCTTTGCCTCGCGCAGCGGCTTGCTGGCCTTGACAGCCGCCGATACATCGTCGTTCCCCACCACGTACTGCAGGATCCAATTGTTGAGGAAACTCTCACACTCCTTGCGTGACATGAAGCTTCCGATCTTGTCCCGCATCATGGCCTTCAGGTAGTGTGCGAAGCGCGAGATCGCCAGAATGTAAGGCAACTGCGTGGAGAGCCGCGCACTGGCGTTGGCGGCTTCCTTGTCGTACATCTTGGCCTTCTGGGCCGATTGCACGCTGAAGTACGCCGCGTAATCGGTCCCCTTGCAGTGAACCAGCGGAATGAATCCCAGGTCGGCCAGTTCCTTCTCCCGACGGTCCGTGATGGGCGCTTCGGTCGGGCACTTCAGCGCGATGTCGCCGGAATCGGTGGTGAACGTGTGGGTCGGCAAGCCTTCCACCAGGCCGCCGCCTTCCACTCCGCGGATGGCCGCGCACCAGCCGTAGTTGGCGAACGCCCCCGTCAGGCGCGCTCCCAAAGCGTACGCGGCATTACCCCAGAGATACTTGTCGTGGTCGCTGCCGTCCACTCCCTCTTCATAGTTGAAGGCTTCGACCGAAACGCCGCCCTTGCCATACGGCAGGCGCATCAGCACGTGCGGCAGGCACAGCCCCACGTAGCGCGAGTCCTCGCTCTGCCGGAAGCTCTTCCACTTGGCGTACTCCGAGCTGTCGAAAATCTTCGCCATGTCCCGGGCCGCGTCGATATTGGTAAAGCTATCCTGGTTGAGCATTTCCGGAGACGCCGCCGACAGGAAGGGCGCGTGCGCCGCGGATGCGACTTGGGCCACCTTCTCCAGCAACTCGATCTCTTCCGGACCCCTGCCGAATTCGTAGTCGCCGATCAGAGCGCCGAACGGCGCGCCGCCGAAAACGCCGAATTCCTCTTCGTAGACTTTCTTGAACAGCGCGCTCTGATCGAATTCCGGAGCCCGCTGCAGGTCGCGCAGCAGATCCTTCTTGGTGGCATTTAGCACCTTGATCTTAAGCTTGTCGCTGGTTTCGCTTTGGTCGAGCAGGTATTTGAGACCGCGCCAGCTCGCCTCCAGCTTCTGAAAGTCCTTGTTGTGCAGGACCGCATTCAGTTGCAGGGAGACCAGGTGGTCGATCTGCGCGATGCGCGCGTTGATCATGGCCTCGGCGTCTTTCGACACCGTCATGGTGCCGTCGAGCACCTGCGCCACGAAGTCCTTAATCAGGTTTTTCCCGCGCTCTTTGGCTGCCGGGTCGCGTGCCAGCCGGCCTTCCTGCACGATCTGATCCAGCAGGCTGCCCTCTACGGTTTCACCCGCCGCCGGCTGTCCGGCGGTAGCCTTTTGCGGATCACTCATTGCCGCCCTCCTTCAAACCCAGCTCGGTACGGAGCTTGGCCAGTTTGTCCTTATCGGTGACGGCGTCGCGCAGCATCTCTTCCAGTTTGTCGTTGCCTTGCATGCTGCCGCGCAGGTCGGAAAGGCGATCCCGGAGTTCCAGCAGCTCGCGCAGCGGTTTCACCTGGCGCGCCACATTGTCGGGAGAAAAATCCTCCAGACTCTTGAAATTCAGATCCACCTTGATGTTCCCGGCGTTGGGATCTTCGCTCAGCTTGTTCTCCACCGAGTACGCCAGGTGCGGTTTCATACTCTCCAGGACCGTGTCGAAATTATCCGGCGTAATTTCAACGAACTTGCGGTCCTTCAAACGGGGAAGCGGGTCTACCGGCTGTCCCGTGAAATCTCCCAGGACCCCCATCACGAACGGCAATTCCTTTACTTCGATGGCGTCGCCGACTTCCACGTCGTACGTTAGCTGGACGCGGGGCGCGCGGACACGATCGAGTTTATGCTGTGTGCTTTGTCTTGCCATGCAGTTACCTCCGCAGTGGACTTCCGTTTTCCGGCGCCTCTGTGGCCCCGGCCACTAGAGGGTATCAGAAAACGCCATCGGCCACTATCGGCCACGGATGTGATTATACGCTCGGTTCGGTGGAGTTTGCACTGCCTCGATGGGGAATCGATGGGAAATCGGTACTGGGAGGGCGCCCGGCTCCGCTGCCCACGTACCGAATATTTGAAATTTCAGCTCTTGGCTAAATCCGATAGCACCGGTCTCTCTCGTAATATAAGGATACCTTGCGAGACCAGTGCCCCCAAAACCCCGGCGAATTCCTCCTCCGTAGTCTCTACACCGATCATGCCCGCTTGCCTGGTTCTTTCGAAATGTTCGCGCCAGGTGTGCTTTCCGTCACATTCCGAGATCACCGCCACCAGCCAACTCTTGCACATCAATTGGGAACGGAAGGGCCCGTCCGACTCGATGGCGAAGGCTTCGGGAGTGAATCGTCCGTCCCGCAGGCGGTGCAGAACGCGCAGTTCGGAACCGGGCGTGATCGAAGGGTGCGAGTCGAGCAGGTGCGACGTAAACGCCGGGTCGTGCGACTCCGTCTGCCAATCGAGCAGCCAATCCTGGTGCTCCGGACGGAACTCCGTACCTTTTTGCACGCGCGCCGTCAGCGCCTCCCGGTCACCCGAGTTCCGCCGGATCAAAATCGACCCATAGAAGAGAAACTCGGCTTTTCGCCGGCGCCACGTGTCGGTCCAGAACTTCAGATCGTCCAGCGAAATCGCCTCCTTCGCCAGCGAGTTCGCCACGAATTCCTTGGGCGGCCGCAGGGAGTGCGAGACCAGGATGAGGTCGAACTCTGCCTGGCGCTCGCCCAGCCATTTGCGAATGCGCTGCTCGAACGCTTCGCCCTCGCAGTCGGCGCCCAGCACCAGCGAGTAGAAGCGCCCGCCGATCCGCAGGAACTCGGGCAGGCCCTCGATCGCGCGCCGCAGGATCTGTTCGCCATCGTCGCCGCCGTCGCGGAAAATCAGCTTCGTCTTGGGCGAGGGGACATACGGCGGATGCGTCACGATGCGGTCGAAGGTGAGACCGCGCACCGGCTCGTACAGATCGCCCTCGAGCATGGTTACGTTGCCCACGTGGTTGAGCTTCCGGTTGAACTCCGCGAAGTGCACCGAGCGCCCCGCGATGTCCGTGCCCCACACGTGCTGCGCGTAGTTCGCCGCCGCCAACGCCGCCACGCCGCTGCCCGTGCCCAAGTCGAGCAGGGCTTCACACGGAGTGTGCGGCAGGCTCGCCAGAAACTCGCGCGTGTTCAGGATGACCCCTGGGTACACCACGTCCGCCGGCAGCCAGTATCGGGACCCATCGGGAGCTGACGCACGGTCGCCGGCCAGCAAAACGGTTCCATCCGCGGGGTACATCGTGATGGGCGAGAACCAGCGGTCGGGCTGAACCGAGTCGCGCACCAGCAGTCCAAAACTTTCGAGCAGCGCCGGCCCGCCCGCCGGCAGCATAGCTTCGAGAATCCGTTGCTCCACGAATTCGCCATCCAGCACCAGCCGGATCAGGACATCCACCGGCTCCTCGATCTCGACTGCCTTCGTACGGCCGTTTCGGATGCTCACGAAGTCGATAACCTGCGGAATATCCAGTCGCCGGCAGATGGATTCGCGGGTGAATGAGCAGGCATCGAGCAACTCACGCAGTGCGGCAAATTCTTCATCCGTTCCGATCCGCGGAAGCAATAGATGTAGAGGGTGCGTCACCGCCGGCGCCGATTCCATGTGCTGAGAATAACACCGGCGGGGTACCCTGAACGCATGACGGCCTACGACGAAGTCCGCTACCCGACGCACCCGCGGCGCATCACGCATCCCGATCACCTGGCCGCCATGGGACATGTTTTCGGACTTAGTCCCGCGCCGCCCGCCGGCTGCCGCGTGCTCGAGCTGGCGTGCGGCGATGGCGGCAACCTCATCCCCATGGCGATGTCGCTCCCCGGCGCGACCTTCATCGGCCTGGACCTCGCGGAGACCGCCATCGCCCGCGGCGCCGCGCGCATCGGCCAACTGGGACTTCGCAATATCCAGATCCAAGCCGCCGACCTCATGAACGCCGGCCGCGAACTCGGCGAATTCGACTACATCATCGCCCACGGTTTGTACTCCTGGGTGCCGGAGCCGGTGCGCGACCGCATTCTGGCGCTCTGCGACGAGATGCTTTCCCCCGCCGGCATTGCCTTCGTCAGCTACAACTGTTTTCCCGGACGGCACATCCGCAACCTGTTCCGGGAAATGATGCGCTATCACGCGACGCACTTTCCGGACCCCGGGCGGCAGGTGACGCAATCGCGCGCGCTGATGCGTTTTCTCGGCGACGTCGCCGAGGGCGACACCTACCGCGCCCTGCTGCGCGAAGAAGCCGAGAGCATCGCCAAGCGGGCCGCGGGCGCCATCTACCACGACGACCTGGCCGATATGAACGTGCCGCTCCTGTTCACGGATTTCATCCGGCACGCCGAGGCGCACCGCCTGCAATTCCTGGCCGAAGCCGAGTTCGCCGCCATGCACGATACCCACAATGCGCTGCGCGAAATGGAAGCCGGCACGATCGAGCGCCAGCAGTACCTGGATTTCGTCCGCTGCCGGAGCTTCCGCCAGACTCTGTTGTGCCGCGCCGGCGTGACGGTGGACCGACCCGTCCGCGCCGAGCGGCTGCGCGATCTATGCTTCTCGTCCATGGCGCGCGTTTCCAACCCGGGCGAGGAATCCGATTTCGAATCCAGGAGCGGCCGCGGCATCCAGACCGGTCATGCACTCGCGAAATCGGTTGTGTCCACGCTCATCGAGTCCTTTCCCGCCCGCCTGAATCTCGAGGCGATCATGCGCCGCGTGGGAACGGAAGACGAATCCGTGGTCCTGGAAATCCTGCTGGGATCGTTCACCGGCGCGGTGGTCGAGATCCATTCCGTGCCGGCGCCCTGTGCCGCTACCGCCGGCGAGCGCCCCATCGTGAGCCCCCTCGCCCGTCTGCAAGCCGCGGAAGGCATCCCGATGTCCACCATGACTCACATCGCCGTCATCATCGAGGACAGCATGGCCCAAAAGCTGATCGGCCTGCTGGACGGCACCCGCGACCGCGCCGCCCTGCTGCGCGAACTAGGTCCGCCCGCCGACGCGCAGAGCCTGGAAATCAGTTTGCAATCGTTGGCTCGCGAGGGACTGCTGATGGGGTAAAGGAGTCTTGCGGCCGGTCGTGCCACGCCGCTACTTCTCACGGCCTCGTGACCGCGGTTCGGTCACGACCAGCTTTCGGACATTGGAAACAAATGACTTCTGCCTCCCGCTGACCGAACCGCGGTCACGAGGCCGTGATGTCCTCGCTCACGCGCGTCCCGAACCGCCGCCAACATATCAACAACGGAACGTACTCATAGTCGCGTCGCGCACGACAACCAGCAAGTTTGGCCATTCGTCATCCCGAAAGCGTTCAAGCATCCGCATCACGGAGTTGTGGATCGTGCGCCGGTTGGGTTGCCGGAGGCGAACCACGAGGATCCACCAATGCGGCGACGTTCGATATTCGGTGAACCCTTTATCGGTCGTGACCAACAGCCGGCTCTCATCCACGACAATCTGCCAAAGCTCGGCGTCAGGAATACCCTGTTCGGCGGTCCCGCGCACATCTCTCACTTCGTGGCCGAGCGAACGAAGACTGTCCACGGTCATCCGTGGAATGTTCTCATCCACCAGGATCTTCATCCGCTAGAGGTTCGCGGCCTCTATGGGCGTCACCTGTTCCTCCGCAAGCGCAGCGGCATAGTCGAGACAGGCCATGATGTCTTCTCGCGAGAGCGAAGGATACTCCGCGAGCAGATCCTCAACCGTGTCGCCGCTGGCCAGCATGCGCACAACCTGGTGGACGGGAATCCGCGTACCTTTCACGCACGCCTGTCCGTGGCAGATGCTCGAATTGATCGCGATACGATCGAACGGCATTGACTGATGTCCCTCCACCAGTGTACTCCGCGCCCTCTTCTCCAATTCCCACCAGCGCAACCAATCTGCTACTGTGAACGCAATGAAACGCCTCCAACCGGTCATCTGGACCAAAGGCACGTTCCTCAGCCCACAGCACCTCCAGCTTCAGGATCGCTTCCTCGAAAACCTGCTCCAGTTCCAACTCGAGAGCCTCTCCTTCCGGCCCTGGGGATTCCGCTCGCTGCAGATCTCGCAGGAATCTCTCGCCGCTGGCGCGCTCGGCGTCTCCAGCGCATCCGGCATTCTGCCCGACGGTCTCCTCTTCGAAATCCCCGGCTCCGACGCGGCACCGCCGCCCAAGCAGCTCGCCGAATGTTTCGAGCCCGATCAGACTTCGCTCGATCTCTTCCTCGCCGTGCCGCAATATCGCGAGCGCGGCCTCAACGTGGCCTCCACTGCGCGTGAGGGCGGAGCCCGTTATCGCGCCGAGATCGAGTTGTTCCGCGACGAGAACACCGGCCTCTCCGAGAAGCCCGTCCAGGTGGCGCGCAAGAATCTGCGCCTGCTCACCGAAGGCGAAGCGCGCGAGGGCTACTCGCTACTGCGCACCGCCCGCGTCTTGCGCACGCCGGCCGGAACCTACCAGCTCGATCCGCGTTTCGTGCCGCCGCTGCTCGATTTCAACGCCAGCGATTACCTGGTCGCCATCGCCCGGCGTCTGGTCGAAATCCTCAGCGCGCGTTCCAGTTCCATCGCCGGCATGCGGCGCCAGAAGAATCAGAGCCTCGCCGATTTCACCGCCGCCGACGTCGCCAGTTTCTGGCTGCTCTACACCATCAACACCGCCTTCCCCACCTTCCGCCACCTGTTCGAGACGCGCGGCGGCCACCCCGAAACGCTCTTCGCCGCCATGCTCTCGCTGGCTGGCTCGCTCACCACGTTCGCCGTCAACATCCACCCGCGCGACCTCCCGGCCTACGACCACGACGATCTGGGC
This sequence comes from Bryobacteraceae bacterium, assembly GCA_041484525.1. GTDB lineage: Bacteria > Acidobacteriota > Terriglobia > Bryobacterales > Bryobacteraceae > JBGPHT01. Next base: position 38,090 of record JBGPHT010000017.1, read on the forward strand.
CGCTGCTTCACCGAGCTGGATGAAAAGCTGCGCATGATGCTCGAAACCGTGGTGCCGAGCAATTTCGTATCGCTGCCGTTGAAGCTGGTGCAGCCCTCCATCTACGCCGCTTCGATCGACAACGACAAGTACCTCGTTAACACCAAGATGTACCTGGCGATCGCCGCCGAAGCCAGCCAGGCTGAAATAGTCGGCAAGACTCCGCAGCTCGTGAAGGTCTGCTCCGCCAGCCACATCGAGCACCTGGTGCGGCAGGCGCTCGCCGGCGTATCCCTCACCTACGTGCCCGCGCCCCCCAGCGCCATCCCCGTCAAGCTCAACTATCAGTACTTCAGCCTCAGCCAGTCCGGCGTGGCGTGGGAAGCCATACAGCGCGCACGCAACCTCGCCGCCTATGTGCCCGGCGACCTGCCCAATCCTCAGTTAGAATTGATCATCCTCCTGCCGGCGGCGCAAGCCGTGCTTCCGCCCGGCACGTAACGGGAACGCAATGGACAGCGCCGCGCGCCGGCCTTACCTCTTCCTCGCGATTCTGTTTGCCATCGCCGTTGCCGGCCAGGTCACGTTCAGCATTGACGTCTTCCGCGATCTTACCGGCGACTACATGTGGCGGCCCTTCGACATCGGCCGTCCCTGGCCCAGCGTCCTGCGCGTGGACCAGGAGGCCAAAGTTGCCGGCCTCGCACCCGGCGACCGCATCGTCACCATCGACGGCAGAGCCCTGCGCGGGTGGCAGGACTGGGCGTGCGTTCTCCGCGCCAAGCATCCCGGCCAGTCGCTCGACGTAGTGGTGAACCGCGGCGGGCAGGCTACTCAATATCAGGTGCCGATGCGTCCCATCTTCCGCGGCACTTCGTATTTCTTCTGGTTCTTTGCCTCCATCACCTGGTTCCTGCTGCCCTGGCTATCGATCCTGCTCGGCTTCTGGGTGGTCGCCGTGCGCCCACGCGATCGCCTCGCCTGGCTCCTGCTCGGCATTCTCATCGGCATGAGCCAGTTGAACCGGCCCAGCGTGCTCGACGCGCGCGGCTGGCCGGCGTGGATCGGCCTCACGTCTTTCATCTACCGCGATCTGGCGCAATCCGCCTGGTCGGTGTGTATGCTGCTGTTCGGTTTCTACTTCCCGCAGCGCTGGAGTTTCGACCGTCGATTCCCGTGGATCAAGTGGCTGCCCATCATACCCGTGGTGGTGCTGGCGCTATGGGACGCGGCGCGCGATCTCGGCTACTCGATCGACTATGTTGCCGCCGATCGCCTGATCCCGCCGCTGCCTCTGCCGGGATGGCTGATCATGCTGCTCATGATGGCCTGCACCGGATTCTTCTTCCCGGCCATCTTTCACAAGTACAACGAAGCGGGACTCGCGTCCGACGACCGCCGCCGCCTGAAGCTGCTCTATTGGGGCGTGACCGCTGCCTTGAGCCCCATGTTCCTGCTGATCCTCTATGACTTCGCTGTGAATCATCGCGGCCCGAACGATTCCGACGGGCTGCTGCTCGCCTTCGCCCTGATGGCGATGGTGATCTTCCCCATCACCATGGCGTACGTCATTGTGGTGCACCGCGCGCTCGACGTTCGCGTGGTGCTGCGCCAGGGAATGCAGTACGCACTGGCGCGCCGCGGTGTCCGCGTCATTCAGGGCATACTCACAGCGGCCATCGTGTTCACCGCCGCGACCTCGCTCGATTCCTCCATCTCCCGCCCGCAGAAGTTCACCATCATCGCGATCGGCGTCGTGGTCGTGCTCCGCATTCGCGATCTGGGCGAGCGCGTCCGCCGCTGGGTCGACCGCAAGTTCTTTCGCGAGGCCTTCAACGCCGAGCAGATCCTGGGCGACCTGAGCGAGGAGGTCCGCGGCATCCTTGAGAAGGAGACGCTGCTCCAGACCGTCGCGCCGCATCTCGGAATCGCTGCACGTGGAGCGCATCGCCGTCATGCTCCAGGAGGGCGGGCTGTATCGGCCGGCGCTCGCCACCGGCTATCCCGCGCCGCTCGATGTCGTGATGCCGCCGGAGGCGCCCAGCGTCGAACGGATGCGCCGCTCGCGCGAGCCTGTCGCCGTGAACGAGCACACCCCGGAGATCGAACGCAAAGCGCTCGGCCTGCTGGATGCGCAGCTTCTGTTGCCGCTGGCGTCCCACACGGAGCTGCTCGGATTCATCAGCCTGGGACCGAAGAAATCGGAAGAGCCGTACTCGCGCAGCGACACCCTGCTGCTGCGCTCGGTGGCATCGCAGACCGGCCTGGCACTCGAAAACAGCCGCCTCTCGGAAGCCATCGCGCACGAAATTGCGCAGCGCGAGATGCTCAGCCGCGAGATGGAAATTGCCCGCGAGGTGCAGGAGCGCCTCTTCCCGCAGAACAAGCCCGAGATCGCCGCGCTCGAATATGCCGGCCACTGCCGGCCCGCGCAAGGCGTCGGCGGCGACTACTACGATTTCCTGGCGCTCGCCAGCGGACGGCTCGGCCTCGCCATCGGCGATGTCTCGGGCAAAGGCGTCCCTGCCGCGCTCTTGATGGCGAGCCTGCAAGCGTCGGTGCGCGGCCAGTCGCAATCGTCGGACAGCAATGTTGCCGGCCTTATCGCCACCGTCAATCGACTGGTCTGCGATGCTTCGCCTGAGAACCGCTACGCCACGTTCTTCTACGCCCAGTTCGACCCCGCTACGCGAAAGCTTACGTACACGAACGGCGGCCACAACCCCCCCATGCTGGTGCGCGGCAGTGAAGTCGTCCACCTCGAAGTAGGTGGTCCGCCGGTGGGATTGTTCCGCCTGTCGGCATACGAGCAGGATGAGGTGCAGCTCGAGCCCGGCGACCTATTGGTGCTCTACACCGACGGCATCAGCGAAGCGGAAAATCCGGCCGAAGAGGAGTGGGGCGAAGACGCGCTGCTCGCGACCGCGCGCGCCTGCGCCGATCTCCCACCGACAGAAACGATCAGGCGCATCATGCAAGCTGCCGACGCCTTCTCCGCCGGCGCGCCGCAGCACGACGACATGACGCTGGTGATCGCGCGCGTGCTCTCCGCCTGATCTTACTTGTGTACCAGCACGTACACGATAAATCCGCCCGCCAGAAACGCCAGCAGGCAGAAGATGCCGATCAGCAGCATGTTGGTGGAGATCCCCTTCGCCGGCGGAGCCGTGGGGGCCTGCGGCATGTTCATCTGCGGCGCTTGCGGCACGTTCATCTGCGGCGCCTGCGGCAGGCTCATCTGCGGAACCTGCGGCATCTGCGGCATCTGGGGCGCCTGCGGAACCTGCGGCGTGGACATCATGCGCGTGTATTCGCTCGGCCCCTGCGGCACCGCGGGCATATTGGGTACGGCGGGCGGCGTACGAAACGCCTGCGTCGCGCCGCCTCCGCCGTACTGTGACGAGGGAGGTGCCGGGGCTTGCGGCGTCCCTGAAGCTGGTGTACCGGCGCCAGGCGTCGAGAACATGCGCGTGTAGTCTCCCGGACCCGACCTTTGCTGGGTGGGCGCAGCCGGTGCTGCCGGAGCCGCCGGTGGGAATGCGGGAGCTGAAGGAAACGCGGGCCCCGGTCCCGCGCCCGGCGGAGGCGCCTTGAAGAACTTTGTGAATTCGCCCCCTTCTGCGGGAGGCTCGGGTTTCGATGCTCCAGGTGCCGGCGCTTGAAACATCCGCGTGAATTCACCTGGCGTCGGAGGGCTTGCCTTCTGCGGTGATTCTTGCGGCCAATCTCCCGACGCTGGCGCATGCGGCAGCGGCGATTGAAACATCCTGGTGAACTCTCCGGCGTGTGGATCTGGGGGTGCCTGCGGTGGCGCAGATGCGGGCGGCTTCGCTGGCGGGACCTCCCCGACCGGTTGAGCTGGCGATTGGAACATCTGAGTGAACTCTCCGGCCGGCGATGCGCCTGGCGTCGGCGGAGCAGCGGACATAGGCGGCGGTGCTGGCGGTGGCGCGGGCGGTCTCGATGGTGGAGCCGCTGGAGTCTCTTCCCCGACAGGTTGTCCGGGCGATTGAAACATCTGGGTGAACCCACCGGCCGGCGATGCTGGCGGTGTCTGCGGCGGAGCAGTCGCCGGTGGCAGTGCCGACGGTGGCGCGGGCGGTCTCGATGGCGGGGCCGCTGGAGTCACCTCCGCGACTGGTTGCGTCGGCGCTTGAAACATCCTGGTGAACTCTCCGGCCTGCGATGCGGCTGGCGTCGGCGGTAGAGCGGCCGCAGGCGGAGCGGGCGGTCTTGCTGGCGGAGCCGCCGGAGTCGCTTCCCCGACCGGTTGCCCGGGCGATTGAAACATCTGAGTGAACTCGCCTGCCTGCGATGCAGGCGGTGTCTGCACTGGAGCGGCCGCAGGCGGCGGTGCGGGCGGTGGCACTGGTGGCGGACTCGGTTGGACAGCCGCCGGTGTCGGCGGTGGCGCGGCCACTGGCGGCGGAACCGCGGCAGGTGTCGGAGCCTGCGATGCCTGAGGCGGCGTCCCCGGCGAAGATACAACCGGCGGCGTCACAGCCTGAAACATCTTCGTGAACTCGCCAGCCTGAGACGGGGGCGGCTGCGGCGCCACTGGCATCACCGGCGAAGATTCAATCGGCGGTGTCACAGCCTGGAACATCTTGGTAAACTCACCAGCCCGAGCACCGGGCGGCGGCGATGGTGGCATTGGCGCCACCGGTGAAGATTCAACTGGCGGCGGCACCGCCTGGAACATCTTCGTGAACTCGCCAGCCTGGGCACCGGGCGGCTGCGCTGCGGACGCTGGCGCCGGAAAAGGTTCGATCGGCGGCGGCACCGCCTGAAACATTTTCGTGAACTCGCCAGCCTGAGCGGGAGGCTGCGGCTGTGCTGCCGATGCCGGCGCCAACGGTGAAGATGCAACCGGTGGAGGCACAGCCTCAAACATCTTCGAGAACTCTCCCGCCTGCGCCGCTGGCTGCGGAGTCTGCGATGCCTCTCCCGGCGTCACCGGCAAAGGTTCGACTGGCGGAGGCACAGCCTGAAACATCTTGGTGAACTCTCCCGGCTGCGCCGCCGGCGGCTGCGGCTGCGACGCCAGGGGCGGCGCGGTCTGAGCGGCAGGCTCCGGCGGCTGTGAAGCGTGCGCCATCGGGGCCGGTCCCGCCTGATTCGGCGGCCCCACCATCCGGATGAACTCGCCGGGCTTGGCGGGCGTCACCGGCGGCTTCGGCGGCGCGGCCGGAGCAACCGGCGCAACCGGCGCTGGTTCGACCGCGGAACCCGCCTGCGCCGGCACCTTCCACGTCCCGGCTCGCGTGAACTCCTTCTCGCCCGGCGGCGCGGCCGCGCGTTCCTGTTCGTCCAGCCATTCGAGCAAATGATGGTACGGCGGCGCGACCGTCACCACATAAATGGTCCCGTCGTTGTCCCCCACTTCGATCAGCTTCGACATCGATTGCGGCGGCATCCCGCGCAAACGCGCCAGCAGCGACTCGTTCTCCGGAGTCTTCCCGCCTACCAACAGGTGCACCGACACGGTGCGGCTCGTCGCCCGCTGCCGCGCGCGAAAACTACGCGTGCCTTCTCCTGCCAGCGGCTCGATCAGCTCGTACTTTTGATAGAAGTCCATGGGCCGGCCTGCCCTCATCATGGCACCGCGCCGCGCGTTCGTCCAGAGCGCCTGGGCTGTCGCCTGATGTATAGTGGCCTCACAGGACCTATGCGATTACTGTCAAGGGTGGTTTGGTCGGAAGGTATGTACCTGGGGCCGCACCACTTCCAGGTCCAGAGCCGGTACTTCGAAGACTCCATCCAGTTCGCCACTTCGTCCCTCTGGTTCGCCTCCTACGGCCTGGCAGGCGTGGAACTGGACGCCGACGCGCTCCACAACGGCACCGTATCGCTGCTCCACGCGCGCGGCATTTTCCCCGACGGACTCCCCTTCAACATGCCGGAGTCGGACGCGCTGCCCGAGCCGCGCGCCATCGCCGACCTCTTCCCGCCCACGCGCGACGGCATTACCGTGATGCTCGCCATCCCGCCGCGCAAGCCGAACGGTTTTAACTGCTCGATTCCGGAAGGGAACGGCAACGGCGCAGCCGGCTTGCCGCTGATTTCGCCGCTCGATTCCCGCTACGTCGCCGAGTCGCGCGTGCTGCATGATGAGAACACCGGCTCCGACGAGCGCCCCATCCGGCTCGGCCGCAAAAACATGCGCCTCTTGATCGATACCGAACCAGCGGGCGACCTCAACACGCTGCCCGTGGCGCGCGTGGTGCGCGACGGCTCGGGCCACTATGCTTACGATTCCGAGTTCGTCCCGCCCGTCCTCCAGATCGGCGCCAGCGCGCGCCTGATGCTGATGGTGCAGCGGCTCATCGATATCCTCGACGAGAAAAGCGCCGCCATTTCGCGCGGCGCGGGCAAATCGCTCACCGAATTTTCCACGCGCGAGATCGCCAATTTCTGGCTGCTGCACGCCGTCAATTCCGCGCTGGCCCCGCTGCGCCACGAGCTGATCGCCAAGCGCGGCCATCCCGAGGAGCTGTACCTCGAGCTCTCGCGCCTGGCCGGCGCCCTGTGCACGTTCGCCCTCGAATCGCACCCGCGCGACCTCCCGCTCTACCACCACGACAATCTGAGCGAATGCTTCCAGAAGCTCGACCGCCACATTCGGGCGCACCTCGAAACCATCGTTCCCACCAACTGCATTTCGATCCCGCTGACCGCGGCCGGCGATTATTTTTACGAAGGCGAGGTCACCGACCAGCGCTGCCTTTCACGGTCCCGCTGGGTGCTCGCCGTGCGATCGCAGATGGGCGAAGCCGAGCTGATGGCGAAAGCGCCGCAATTGATCAAAGTATGTTCGCCGTCCTTCGTACGCGAACTGGTGAAGCGCGCGCTGCCCGGTCTCGGCCTGACGCACTTGCCGGTACCGCCGGCGGCCATTTCCGCGCGCGTCGAGACGTTCTACTTCGGCATCAGCCGCAGCGGTCCGTGCTGGGACCACATGGCGCAGACGCGCCGCATCGGCGCCTACGTGCCGGGCGAGATTCCGAATCCTGAAGTCGAAATCCTAGTCGTGCTGGATAACTGATTATGTCTCCCTCCGTCGAAACCCGCAGGCCCGAGAACCTGGCTCTGATCTTCCAGGAAGTCCTCACCGCCATCGTGCGGCTGCGCGCCAATCGCCACGGCATCACGGACGCGCAGGCGTTCCGCCATCACACGCGCGATGCCCTCAAGAACGCCACCAACCAGGGGATGGCCGCGGGCTACCCGGCCGACGACGTGAAGCTCGGCACCTTCGCCGCGGTGGCGTTCTGGACGAATCCGTGCTCAATTCGCAGAATCCGATCTTCGGAGACTGGGTGCGCAAGCCGCTTCAGGAAGAACTGTTCGGCACTCACCTGGCGGGCGAAGTTTTCTTCCAGAACCTGCAGCAATTGCTCGGGCGCGCCGATTCGGCCGACCTCGCGGACGTGCTCGAAGTGCATTATCTCTGCCTGCTGCTCGGGTTCGGCGGACGCTATAGCGTGGGAAATCGCGGCGAGCTGTCGCACATCATGGACCTGACGGCGGAGAAGATCCGTCGCATTCGCGGCCGTTTCGGGCCGCTCTCTCCCGCATGGATGCTGCCCAATGAAACGCCACCAAGCCGCTCCGACCCGTGGGTGAAGCGCCTGGGGATCATCGCCGCCGTCTGCGCCGGGCTGATGGTGCTGCTGTTTGTCATATATAAGGTAGTGCTGAGCAGCGGAGTGCATGTCGCGGTAGCCGCCGCGGTGAGGTCCCTATGACCCCCGGCAAGAGCGACGAGATCGACGCGTTGGTACGCGAGGCGGAACAGAAGCTCGCCGCGGCGAAGCAAGCCGCCAATCTGGGCAGCCTGCCGGTCTTCATCTTGCTCGGCGACGTCGCCACCGCCAAGACCAGCGTGATGCTGAACTCCGGCCTCGAGCCCGAGTTGCTGGCCGGGCAGGTCTACGACGGCGGCAACGTCGTCTCCACGCGCACCTCCAACATCTGGTTTTCGCGGCGCGCGATTTTCGTCGAAGCCGGCGGCCGGCTTCTGGCCGATGCTGCCAACTGGCAGAAGCTTGTAAAGAAAATCGCGCCGAAAGCCGGAGCGCCGCGCGCCGTGATCGTCGCGTTCGATTGCGAAAACTTCACCAAGCCGGGCGCGCAGGATATCGTGACCAATACCGCGCGCGGGCTGCGGGCGCGGTTGGACGAGATCTCGCAGTCCATGGGAATCAACCTGCCGGTTTACGTGCTCTTCACCCGGCTGGACCGGCTGCCGTTCTTCACCGAGTACGTCCGCAACCTGACCATGGATGAGGCGACGCAGGTGCTCGGCGCCACTCTGCCCATGCTCGGCAGCCGCAGCCAGGGCGTCTACGGAGAAGAGGAGAGCGCGCGACTCAACGGCAATTTCGAGCGCCTCTTCCGGTCGCTGGCGGATGCGCGGCCCGAGTTTCTGGCGCGTGAAACCGACCCGTCGAAGCTCCCCCCGGGATACGAATTCCCGCGCGAGTTCCGCAAGATCCGGGCGGCGGCGGTGCAGTTTCTGGTGGATCTCTGCCGTCCCAGCCAGTTGACCGTCGGTCCGTTCCTGCGCGGTTTCTACTTCACCGGCGTGCGCCCCGTGATCGTCAACGAGACCGCCCCGGTGGCCGCGGCTGCCCCGCAGCAGGGCGGGTTCGGCCAGGCTTCGGGCGCCACCGGCATCTTCCAAGCGGGCGCCATGCAGTCGCCGCAGGCCGCAGCCCCGCAAGTGACCGGGACGCGCAAAGTGCCGCAGTGGCTCTTCCTCAGCCACCTGTTTAACGACGTCCTGATGGCCGACCGCGCGGCACTGGGCGCCAGCGGGTCGAGCACCAAGACCAGTGGCCTGCGCCGCATTCTGTTCGCTACCGCGGCCGCCCTCTGCTTCCTGCTGACCATCGCGTTTACCATTTCTTTCTTCAACAATCGCGGTCTCGAATCGCAGGTTCGCGAGGCCGCGCAGGGTATCTCGTCCGCCGAATCCACCGGCGCCGACCTGGCCTCGTCCAATTCGCTGCGCAAGCTGGACACGCTGCGCCAGGCAATCGAGAAGCTCGTGAAATACCGCCGCGAAGGCTCACCCTTCAGCTACCGATGGGGTCTGTTCGTGGGCGACGATTTGTATCCCGAAGCGCGCCGCGTTTACTTCGACCGCTTCAAGCAGTTGCTCTTCGCGCAGACGCAAGGCGGGATGCTGCAATCCCTGCGCAGCCTGCCTGCCACTCCGGGTCCCGAATACGGGCCCACCTACGACGCGCTGAAGGCGTACCTCATCACCACGTCGCACCACGACAAGAGCACCCGCCTGTTCCTCACGCCGGTGTTGATGCGCTGGTGGAGCGCGAACCGCACGATCGATCCCGATCGCCTGCAGCTCGGCACGAAGCAGGCGGATTTCTACGCCGAGGAGCTGAAGGAATCGAACCCATATTCGAGCGAGAACGACGGCCAGGCCATCGAGAAGGCGCGCCGTTATCTGGCGCAGTTCGCTGGCGCCGAGCGCGTATACGCCTTCATGATTGCGGAGGCGGGGAAGAACAATCCACCCATCAATTTCAACCGCCAGTTCCCGGGGTCGGCGCAGGTAGTGGTCGAATTGCACGAGGTGCCGGGCGCATTTTCAAAGGGCGGATGGGCGTTCATGAAGGACGCCATCGCGCATGCCGACCGCTACTTCTCCGGAGAATCGTGGGTGCTCGGCGAGCAGGCCTCGGCCAACATCGACCGCACCAAGCTCGATCAGGACCTGAAGTCGCGCTACTACGGTGATTTCGTCCGCGAGTGGCGCACCTACGTGAAGTCGGCCAGCATTATCCGGTATGCCTCGTTGAAGGACGCATCGCAGAAGCTGCAGACTCTTTCCGGCAATCAGTCGCCGTTGCTGGCGCTGTTCTGCGTGGCTTCGCAAAACACGGCCGTGGATGATCCTAACGTAGCCAACCTGTTCCAGCCTCTGCAGACCGTGGTGCCGCCGGCGTGCGCCGACCGCTACATCGCGCCGCCGAACCAGAACTACATGGGCGCGCTGGTGACGCTGCAGACCGCTCTTGAAGGCATCGCCAATCAGCCCGGCCAGCCGAACGACGGGGCTGCGGCCGCCACTCTCAGCAACGCCACGCAGGCCAAAGTCACCACGCGGCAGATGGCGCAGGCCTTCCGCCTGGATGCCGAGGGTCACATCGAAGTCAACGCGCAGAAGCTGCTCGAGGATCCCATCGTGTACGTGGAGGGCTTGCTGCGCACGCTCGGTCCGGCCGAATTGAATGGCAAGGGGAAGGCGCTGTGCGCGCAGATTCGTCCCGTGATGGCCAAGTATCCGTTCACGCCGGGATCGACCGTGCAGGCCACGATGGCCGATATCGACAGCGTCTTCAAACCGAAGGAAGGCGCTCTCTGGCAATTCTACGACGCCAATCTGTCGAAGGCTGTGACGCGCCAGGGTTCGCAGTTCGCGCCCAATCCGACGGGCGGAATGAACATCAGTCCGGCGTTCCTCGGATTCCTGAATCACGCCGCCGCGTTCAGCGATGCCGCGTATCCGGGCGGTGCGGCGTCGGCCAAATTCACGTACTCGATGAAGCCCGTGATGTCGCCCGACACGTCGAGTCTGAAGCTCGCGGTGGATGGCCAGACGGCGGATTTCAGCGGCGGCAATCCGGCCGCCAAGCAGTTCACCTGGCCCGGCAGCGCGAGCGGCCTGCTGTTGACCGTGAAGTTCAAAGGCGGCAGCGAATTCACTTACCCGAACTACGATGGCTTGTGGGCGGTCTTCCAATTCGTGGGCGACGCCGACAAGCGCACCGGCTCGCTGATCGAGATGAACCTGCGCGGCGGCAAGCAAGGCCGGCCCGTATTGAATCAGGCAACCGGGCAGCCGGTGACCGTGCGCTTCGAGATCGGCGCCAATCCTCCGATCTTCGATAAAGGATACTTCAGCGGACTAAGCTGCGTATCCGATGTGGCACGTCCGTAAACATGCAACTCCCCGCCCGCATCGGCAAGTACGAGCTCCAGGAATTCCTCGGCGGCGGCATGTCGCACGTCTATCGTGCGCTCGATACGGTGATCGGCCGGACCGTCGCCGTCAAGATTCTCACCGAGCAGGGCTGCGAGGACGCCGAGGCCAAGGCGCGGTTCCTGGCCGAAGCGCGTATGGCGGGCAACTTCACGCACGACAACGTCCTCAGCATTTACGATTTCGGCGAAGACGAGCAGCATCACCCGTTCATGGTGATGGAGCTTCTGCGCGGCGAAGACCTGCGGCACGCCATCAAGAACGGCCATCTCGGCGATCTCAAGGGCAAGCTGAAGGCCGCCGCCCAGGCGGCGCGCGCGCTCGAATACATCCACACCCAGAAAGTCATCCACCGCGATATCAAGCCGGAAAATATCCACATCAGCACGACGGGCGTGGTGAAGCTGATGGATTTCGGCATCGCCAAAACCGAAGGCCTGCAGATGACGCGCGCCGGCTACGTGCTGGGCACGCCGTACTACATGGCGCCCGAGCAGGTGATGGGCTCGAACATCACCGAGCAGGTGGACGTCTACGCATTCGGCATCCTGCTGTTCGAAATGATGACGGGCTCGAAGCCGATCTCGGGCGATGCTGTGGAGCGCATCTTCTATAGCATCCTGAACGAGCCGTTGAACGTGGAGCCGATGCGTACGGCGGGCGCTCCGGAGTCGATCGTCAGCCTGGTGGCGCAGTGCACGCTGAAGAAGCCGGCCGAGCGGCCGCAGGGCTTCGGACCGGTAGTGGCGGAACTGGATCGCGTGTTGATGGAATTGGACGCGCCGACGATGACGATGCCGCAGGCGGTGCTGGCGCCCCCCGCGCGTCCGGCGTGGGTGCTGCCGGCGGTGGTGGCGGCGATCGCGCTGCTGGCCGTGGGATTGTACTTCGCCACGCGCCCGAAGCCGGCGCCGCCTCCGGGACCGGAGTTGGCGAAGACCCAGTCCATGCCGTCGGGCGACATGGTGCTGGTTCCCGCGGGCCCGTTCCTGTTCGGCGAGAAGAAAGAACAAACCGAGCAGCCGGCGTTTTATATCGACAAGACGGAAGTGACCAACGCGGCCTACCAGAAGTTTGCCAGCGAGACGCATCGGGAACTGCCGCCTGACTTTCCGCCGGACAAGCCGGATTATCCGGTGGTGAACGTTACGATTCTGGACGCGCGGGATTTCGCGACGTGGGCGGGGAAGCGTCTGCCTACGGCACGCGAGTGGGAGAAGGCGGCGCGGGGTACTGACGGACGGCTGTTTCCATGGGGCAATGAGAAGGACCCGGCGCGGGCCAATGTGGGAACCGGCGAGATCCGTCCGGCGACCGCGACGCCACAAAGCGCGAGTCCGAGCGGCGCTCTCAATATGGTGGGAAACGTCTGGGAGCTGGTGCAGGAACTGAGCACGCCCACCCAACAGTCGATCGACACTTTTGCCAGGCTGGTCACGCCTGCGCCCAAGAGCGACGATCTGTGGTACCAGATTCGCGGCTCGTCATTTGCCAAGGCGGAAACGCTGGAAGATGGCGCCGTTTGGGACAAGACCACAGTTCCGGCGCGGTGGAAGAACGGGAACATCGGGTTTCGCTGCGTGAAATAGACTCGAACGAACCTTGGTTAAAGGATTCGCTCTCTCCAGCCGATATGTATTAGAGATGACGACGGCGTGGCCCATCTTGATCGTTGGGGTGGCGCTCACCACCGTACCACCGGTTGCCGGCCATGCCGGCGAGTGGAGAACCTGGCAAGCCGGTCAAGGACTTGGCGATTCCTTCATTGCCGGTCTGAGCCGGGACGGAACCGGCGCAATCTGGGCGGTACACGGCGATTTTCCGGCTCTCACCCGGATGGACGGCCGCACCTTCGATCTCATTGGGTCGCCGGCCCTTTACAACCGGTTTGAGACGCTCGACGGGAAGAGCGGCTGGATGGCCGATCGGCTTGGTCTCCACCATTCCCGGAATGGCGTCTGGAGCGATTTCCCGGAACTGAAGTTCATCGTCCCGTCGTATTACGACCAATTGCGCGTAGCGGATCTTGGGGACTCGCACGCGCTGCTCGTCTTCCCGGACCGGCTGGCGGACCTCTCGGCGGCGACACGCCGAATGGACACGTTACCGGTTCCGCCGCGGGCCTCCGCGATTGGCCGCCTGGTGTTGCTGGAACGCGCTCTCGATGGCAGCATCTGGGTGATCGGCGAGAAGGGAGTTGCCAACCTTATATACAGCCGGCTGGATCCTGCGGCGTTGCGTTGGAAGGAATACCCTTTTGGCGACCTCCGAATTACCAACCCGACGCACGCCGTGGCCTGCGTGGGCGGCGAACTCTTCGTTACCGGCACCCACAAGCAGACGGCGCGCAGCGTGGCTCTGCGGCTGGTGGACGGGAAGTGGGAGATAATTGCGCAGCAGAACCACGGCGGCCAATCGCTGTTTGCCTGGCGCGACGGAGACGGCGATCTGTGGCTGTCCGACAGCGATGTCCTGCTTCGCAAGCCGGCCGGGAAACGAGGAGCCGAATGGACAGTAGTAGAGCCATCGAACGAAGTGCTGTCGGCCAAGGTGACGCAGGTTCTGGCCAACCCCGACGGCAGCTTTTTCGTGGCGACGACACGCGGCATGGCCCTGCATGTCATGAGCCCATGGAAGGCATTCGGCGTAACTCGGGACTCGCGCGGAAAACCCCTCGATCTTCGCCAGCACCTCACCGCCCTGCTCGAAGACCGGCAGCAGCGCATGTGGCTGCGCGGGCAGCACAGCCTGTTCCGATTCGATCGGGGAACGTGGAGCGAGTTTACGTTCCCCAAGGAATATATCGTCGATTACAACCAGGCGAACTCGCTCGAAGAGTTGGCCGACGGAAGAATTCTGATCCAGCTCGAAGCCCCTCCCTGGCTGGGGTCCTTTGATTCCAGGACGGAGCGGTTCTCCGTCATCCCGGCGCCCGCAGGATTCCGGCCGTTCATGTTCTGCCGCCGTGCCGGCGGAGGACTCGCCGTGCTGCTGGTGGCCCTCAGCGGCGGCTCGGATGCATTGGGCGTCCTGGACAAGGATTCGATTTCGGATGTCCGCTCGATCGGCGCCAGGTGGAATCTGAACTATCCGCGCGCCATGCTCGAAAACGGCGCGGGCGAGTTGTGGATGGCCGGAACGGCCGGGATGGGCAGGTATGCGCAGGGGAAATTCGAACGCATCGAAGACCCGCCGCCCGAGACTATCCCACAGGTTCCGCCAAGACCCCGCAGCAAGAGCGTGTATGGCCTGCTGGCGGAGCCGGACGGGCACGTGCTCGTGGGCGGCAAGGAAGCATTGTATCGTTGGACAGGAAAACGGCTGGAGCTGGTGGCGGACCGGATCGATACCGCGCGCGCCCTGATCGTCGACCGCTCCGGAACTTTCTGGGCTGCTTCCGGTTCCGGCCTCTTCAGGACCCTGGCTTCGAGACGCCCTGGGCTGCACCACGCAGCCGGAGATTGGATCGCCAATGACACGTTTGACGGCTTGCCCTCCAGCGTGGCGCAGTCCATCCTGCAGGATTCCGCGGGACGCTTGTGGGTGGGTACGAACAAGGGACCGGCGGTGTACCTTTCGCAGACGGACCATGATGCGCCCACCGCCGCCATCCGGGCCGACCAGAACTCCAGCCAAGCGGCGCCATCGGGAGAGTTCCGCATCATCTTCACGGGGAAGGACCGATGGGACCTCACGCCGCCCGAGTTGCTGGAGTTCTCGCACCGGCTCGACGACGGTCCGTGGACGGCATTCGGGCGCCCGGCGATGGCCGCCTTCGATTCGCTGTCGCCGGGGAAGCATGTCTTCGAAGTGGTGGCGGCCGACCGCCAGGGAAACGTGGGCCGGACACCGGCGCGCCTGGAGTTCTCGGTGATAGCGCCCTGGTACCGGACTGGCGGTTTTCTGGGCCTGCTGGCCCTCGCGATCGTGACCATCTCCTACCTGGTGTGGCGGGTGTTCCATCAGGTCCGCCAGCTTTCACGGGCGTGGCAGCAGGCGGAGGCGGCGAATCGGGCGAAGAGCGATTTTCTGGCCAACATGAGCCACGAAATCCGCACACCGATGAACGGCGTCATCGGGATGGCGGAGCTGGCGTTGAGCAGTGACGTCCCGGCTGAACAGCGGGAGTACATGGAGATGGTCCGCAGTTCGGGGCGTGTCCTGCTCACCGTCCTCAACGACATTCTGGACTTTTCGAAGATCGAGGCCCGCAAGCTGGAGCTGGATTCGGTTCCTTTTGGGCTGCGGCAGAGCGTGGCAGAAGCCCTGCGCCCGATCGCGGTGGTAGCTCGTGAAAAGGGTCTCCATCTGGCATGCTCTGTGGGCGACGACGTGCCGGACGGGCTGATCGGCGATCCCGGCCGGTTTCGGCAGGTGATCCTCAACCTCATCGGCAACGCCATCAAATTCACCCGGCAGGGAGAGGTGGTCGTCTCCGTCCAACTGCAGGCGCAGAGCGCAGGGAGCGGCACGCTGCACGTTGCGGTGCGGGACACTGGAATCGGCATTCCTCCCGAGAAGCAGCAGATCGTCTTCGAGGCTTTTGCGCAGGCCAGTGCCAGCACCACCCGCAGCTATGGCGGCACCGGCTTGGGCCTCTCCATTTCGAAGCAGTTAGTGGAACTGATGGGCGGCCGAATCTGGATCGAGAGCGAGGTGGGGAAGGGCGCCACCGCGCATTTCACGGCGCAGTTCCAATTGCAGCCTGCGGGGCAGGCGCCCGGCAGCGTCCCGGCGCAGTCGCTGAGTACTTCTGTCGCAGTCTCGCCGCTGCGGATTCTGTTGGTGGAAGATCATCCGGTGAACCAGCGGCTGGCGCGCATCATCCTCGAAAAGCAAGGGCACAGCGTGTGCTTGGCGGTCAATGGCCGCGAGGCGGTGGCAGCCGCCGGGAATGGGCGATTCGACCTGATCCTGATGGACCTCCAAATGCCCGAGATGGACGGATTCGATGCCACGCGGGAGATCCGGCGGCTCGAACCAGCCGGTCGACGAACCCCCATTCTGGCCCTGACCGCCCACGCCATGGCCGCCGACCGGCAGCGCTGCCTGGACGCCGGTATGGACGGGTACATCTCGAAGCCAGTCCGGATCGACGAACTGGCCAACGCCATCGCCGCCGTTTGCCCCGGCCAGACGACGCCAACCACCGGCGTCCCAGCCTAGACCTACCATTCTTTTCCGGCAGGGAACACCAGGGTTGTTAGAATCGTAAGAGGTTCTGATATGGACCGGCCTGCCACCACCAACCCCGCCACCGCCCGGGAACTGATTCTGGAAATCGTGCGGAACATGCGCGAGGGGTTGGAACCGCTGCACTATTCCACCCTCGCCCCCTCCATTTATCACGTCTACCTGCACCCCGACGACATGGACCGGCTGCGCGGCATTCTCCCGCGCATCCTCGACGAAGCGCGGCGCGCGCTCGATAGCGAACTCGACGCGCTCAACCGTGCGTCGCTGGCCGAGCGGTTGAAGATCTCGCGCCGCGGCGAGCCGAAGATTGCGCCACCCGATGGCGGCTGGCAGATTCGCATCCTCGAGAATACGGACGATGACGTGCAGGCGGGAGACATCGTGATCTATTCCGAGCTGGCGCTGCCCGCCAAGACCGAGTTCGGCGCGGGCACCATGACGAAGCGGATCGCCACGCGCAAGCTGGGCGGCAGCACGTCGACGTCGCAATCGTATGAGAAGCCGCCCTTGCCCGCCGCGTCCGAAGGCGACGCGTTCGCCACCATCGAGTACGAGGACAACGGCGTCCGTCAGACATTCCGCATGAACAAGGACGAAATCGTGGTCGGACGCGGCGGGCGCGATTACTGGACCGATCTCAAACTGAACACCGTGCCCGACGTTTCGCGCGAGCACTTTCGGCTGCGTCGTGACGCCTCCACGGGGCAGTTTTTCCTGAAGGACCTGAGCCGCCTGGGCACCACCATCAACGGCGAGCGGGCGCCTTCGAGCGTGGAATTCGTGGAGGGCGAGCGGCGCGATCGCAATGTGGAGGCGCCGGTGCCGCCGCGAGCGCGCATTGGCCTCGCGGACGCGGTATTCCTGGAGTTCCGAAGCACAGCGAATGGTTAAGACCCGAATCAAAAGTGCGGGGGCAAGCGATCCGGGGCGGGTGCGCTCGAACAACGAAGACGCGCTCTACGTCGATGCCGACCGCGGCATCTTCCTGGTGGTGGACGGTATCGGCGGGCAGGCCGCGGGCGAGAAGGCGGCGGAGATTGCGGTCTCGCGCATCAAGGCGCGGCTCGAACGGCAGACCGGCACCGCCGAACAGCGTATCCGCGAAGCCATCGCCGTGGCGAACAACGAAATCCTGCGCGCCGCCGCCGGCAATCCCGAGTGGCAGGGGATGGCCTGCGTGCTCACCGTGGCGGTGATTGAGAATGGGACCGCCGTCGTGGGGCACGTGGGCGATTCGCGTCTCTACCACGTGCGGCGCGGCGAGATCCGCAAGATTACGCACGACCATTCGCCTGTGGGCGAGCGCGAGGATTCGGGCGAGCTCACTGAAAGCGAGGCCATGCGCCACCCGCGGCGCAACGAAGTGTTTCGCGATGTCGGATCGCAGGAGCACGCGCCCGATGACGCGGACTTCATCGAGGTGTTGCGGATTCCGTTCGAGCCCGACAGCGCGCTGGTACTTTGCAGCGACGGGCTGAGCGACCAGGTGGGGTCGGAGGAGATCCGGCGCGCGGTCGAGCGCCACGCCAAAAATCCGGACGGCGCCGTGGAGGAGTTGATCGACGCTGCCAACCGCGCGGGCGGGAAGGACAACGTAACCGTGTTGGTGGTCGAGGGGGAGCAGTTCACCGCTTCCGCGACACCGCCGCTTGCGCCACGGCGGCGCAGTTTCCTGCCTCTCGGCGTAGCGCTATTCCTGGCCGGGCTGCTGATCGCCGGGACTGCCGCGTGGTTCTCGCGCAGCTTCTGGGTGCCGCCCCCGATAGAGATCCAACCGCGCGTCATAGTGGCGGGCGAGGGCATGACCATTAACGCCGCCATCGAGCAGGCCCGAAAAGGCGACATGGTGGAAGTGGCCAGCGGCGAGTATCAGGAGCAGGTCCGCCTGAAAAGCGGCGTGGCTGTAAAAAGCCGCGTGCCTTACGGCGCCATCCTTCGGGGGACTCCCCTCAATAACCCGGTGGTGATCGCGGAGAACATTCAGGACGCGGCGCTCATCGGCTTCCGGATTCTGGTGGGACCGAACGCGCAGGTGGATCGCGCCATTCTGATCGTGAACTCGCGCGTAGAGGTTACCGACAACGAGGTGCAAGGCGCCGGAATCGGCATCGAAATCCGCGGCGGCGCCAGTTCCGTGCTGCGCGCGAATGCCATCCGCGATTCCCTCGGCGAGGGACTGCTGATTACCGGGCCCTCCCAGCCGTGGATATCGCACAACACGTTTCAGGGGAACAAAGGTGCGGCCCTGGCGGCGCGCGATGGAGCTAAACCTGCCTTAATGGGAAATGTGTTCGACAAGAGTTCGCCCGACTTGCCGCCGGATGTGCGGGAGCACAATCTGGTGCTGGACACGAAAGCGGTCAAGAAGAAATGATTGCGCCGGCCAGCCGTCAAATCGGTAAGTACGTCATCCGCGAGAAGTTGGGGCGCGGTGGGATGGCGGACGTGTATCTGGCGCAGGACACGGCGCTCGGCCACACGGTGGCGCTGAAGATTGTCGAGCGCAGCGCGGATCAGGATACGCGCGACGCCATCGTGGCGGAACGGCGCGGCGCCGTGTTGCAGGAGCACCTGGCGGCCATCGATCCGCGCGTGGTCAAGGTATATGAAGCGGGCGACGCCGACGGATTTTTTTACGTCGCCATGGAGTACATCGACGGGCAGGACCTCGCCGAGTTGATGCGGCGCGGGCCGCTGGCCGTCGAATTCGCCGCCGACGTGGCGATCGCGGTGGCGCGCACGCTCGACAATGCGCACCATCTACGGGTCGGGATCGAGGGCAAGGATTATCAAGGCGTAATCCACGGCGATATCAAGCCGAAGAATATCCGGATCGACGCGCGCGGCGACGTGCGGGTGCTGGATTTCGGCATCGCCAAGGCGCTTTCGATGTCGCGGCGGCTCACGCGCAACGAGTTCGGCAGCGTGCCGTACGCGTCGCCGGAGCGGTTGGACACGGGCGATGTTAACGCGCTCTCGGACCTGTGGTCGCTCGCCGTCATGCTGTACGAGATGGTAACGGGCATGCGGCCTTACGATGCCGAGACCACGGAGCGGCTGGAGCGGATGATCCGGTCGCGCGTTCCGCCGCCGCCCGCGCCCAACCCGTGCCCCGAACCGCTGCGGCGGATTCTCATGAAGGCCATGTCGCCCGAGCCGGCGGTGCGGTACCAGTCGGCCAGCGAGATCGCGGACGAGTTGCAAGCATTTCGCGAAGGCAAGACCGTAAAGGCGGCAGCGGAGGATTTGGACGCCACGCGGCGGACGGCGCGCGGGGTGGCCGTGGGTGATGAGACGCGCCGCACCGGAACTGGGCCGGCGATCGAGGGCGAGACCCGGAACACGGGGACGGTGGCGTCGCCGCCAGTGCCCTTGCCACGCCGGCGTAGCGGGTTCCGCACCGTCATGCGCGCCATCGGAATTCTGGCGTTGGCGTCGGTTATGTACGGTGGTTACGCGCTGGTTTCGGATTACTTCCTCTATCAGCACGGTCGCGAGTTCGAGCGGCAGATCCAGGCCGAGCAACTTACCGATCCGGAGCAGATCTGGACGAAATGGACGGAACTTTCCAAGGGGAATTCTTCGTCCTTCCTATTGCACGGACCGCGAAAAGCGGTGAAGCAGAAGTTCGTCGAGGCGGCCGACCACGTGATTGCAACCTATCGCACCAGCGAAGCGCAGCCGGTTTACGAGAAGGACTGGGAGCGCGCGCGCAGCTTGCTGGCGCGGGCGCTGGCTGTCGATCCCGACGATTCCGTCCGCGGCGAGCTGCGGTTGTGCGAGGGACACATCGCGCGTATCAACGGCACCACGCACCGCAGCGCGGCGGAGCTCGACACCGCCGTCCAGAAGTTCACCGAGTCGGCGCGGATGATGCCGAAATCGCCCGATCCCGAGCTCGGCCTCGCCCGCGTCTATGTCTATGGCCTGAAAGATATCGACAAGGCACACGAAGCACTCCAGCAGGCGCAGAGCCGCGGCTACCAGTTGGGCAATCGCGAGAAGTCGCAACTGGCCGACGGATACCGCGATCGCGGCGACCGGCTGTGGTGGGATTCCCGCAATGTGCGCGGTTTGCCACAGGAGAAGGACCAGATCCAGCGCGCGCAGAGCGATTACAACCAGGCGCTCGGCCTGTACCAGAGTGTCGCGCCTTATGGCAACGCAAATGCACAGATCGTTCGCGTGCAGAGCAGCCTGGAGAGTGTGCGCTCGCGGCTGGAACAGATCGCGCAGGACGAAGCGCCTCATAGCTCTCCCTCACCTCTGTCGAAGGTGTTGAATGAAGTGTTCCGCCGGGTAGCGCGTGGACGTGGCGATGGCCGTAACCCGTAGCCGGTCGGTGGAGCGCGTCGAGCTGCGGCGCACCACTCGCGGGCGTCCGCGGTGGCGCACGCGCGAGCTCCTGTGGATGCTGGCGGCGGCGCTCGTGGTGGGTGGGGGGCTCTACCTCGTATACCAATCCAAGACTCAGGCGCTGGCCGAGGCGGAGCAGGGGCTCGCGGCCAAACGGCTGCTCAACTTGAATGCCCTGGGCACCCGTGAAGAGTTGCTGCCCGCGCTCAGCGTCATCCCTACGTCGCGCGAGCGCCAGGAAGCAGCGCGGCAAATCTATTACCTTTCGGGCGGACTGCCCAACGTCGGCGGCATCCGAAAAGTGGTCACCGGGGAACAATTCCGCGTCCTGAAGCCGCTGTTCGTGGTGCGGCCGCCGGAGCGCTTCCGCCGCGCATTCTTCGAGTGGACGGCGCTGTTCTTCACGGCGTTCCTGCTGGCGCACTTGTGGTGGAGTCTGCGCGCGTTTCGCGGCGACCAGTCGTTGATGCCCGCCATCCTGCTGCTCTCAGGCGTGGGCCTGATCCTCATGATCAGTCTGCGCGATCCGGTGCGCGACAACCTGCTGTTCGTCGATTTCGCGCAGGGCGTGGTGGGCGGCGCCATTCTGCTCGCCATCGCCAGCGGCTTGGATTACGAGCGGCTCTTCGGCAAGCTCAGCTACGTGCCGCTGCTCGCGAGCTTCGCGCTTTCGGTGCTGCTGATCCTGTTCGGCAGCGGCCCGGGCACCAGCGACGCCAAGGTGAACCTGCTCGGGTTCCAGCCGGTCGAGATCATTCGCATCCTGCTGGTATTCTTCCTGGCCGGATACTTCGCGCACCGCTGGGACATCCTGCGCCACGCGCGCGAGACGCGCCAATCGCTCGGGGCGCTCACCAAACGGTTCGACATCCCGCCGGTGGAATACACACTCCCGGTTCTCGTTTCGGTAGTGCTCTCGCTTCTCTTCTTCTTCCTGCAGCGCGATATGGGCCCGGCGCTGGTGTTCGCGTGCCTGTTCCTGACGCTCTACGGGATCGCGCGCGGCAGTGCGCTCGTACCCGCCGCGGGACTGGTGCTGATGATGCTGGGCTTCGCGGCCGGCGATTTCTTGGGCGTGCCGCACACCGTGCACGACCGCGTCGCGATGTGGCTTTCGCCGTGGGACAACCTGGTGCACGGCGGCGATCAACTGGCGCACTCGCTGTGGGCGTTTGCCACCGGCGGCCTAACGGGCATGGGGATCGGGCTGGGCGATCCGCAGGTTGTGCCAGCCGCGCACACCGATCTGATCCTGTCGGCACTCGGCGAAGAGTGGGGCTTCCTCGGCGTGGCCGCGGTCTTCGCGCTATACGCGTTTATCGTGTACCGCTCCATCCGCATCGCTCTACGCGCGCGCACCGACTACGACTTCTTCCTGGGTGCGGGACTGGCGGCGGCCACGGCGTTGCAGATCCTGCTGATCGCGGGCGGCGCCCTCGGAGTGCTGCCGCTTTCAGGCGTCGTCACGCCGTTCCTGAGCTACGGGCGCACCGCTATGCTGGCGAATTTCTTCGTGCTGGCGGTGCTGCTTTCCATTTCTTCGCGCTCGGGCGATGGGGAGCGCTCCGCGCCGTTCCGCGTGCCGATGGCCGTCGCAGGCGCGATCTTCGCGATCGCCGGCGCCGCCGTGCTGGCCAAGGCGGCGATGGTACAGGTGGCGCGCGACACCGCGTACGTCGGACAGGGCGCGCTCGTGATACAGGCGGACGGCGCGCGCCGCTATCAGTACAATCCGCGGTTCCAGGAGATCATGCGCGAGATTCCCAAGGGCACCATCTACGACCGCAACGGCCTGCCGCTCGCGACTTCGAATTGGGACGAACTGGAGAAGCACCGCGCCGAATACCAGCAGCTTGGCATCGATCTCGACCGCGCCTGCTCGCGCACCGACAGCCGCCACTATCCGTTCGGCATGCTGATGTTCGACCTGCTGGGCGATCTGCGCACGCGCACCCGCTGGGGCGCCAGCAACACTTCATTCGTGGAGCGGGATTCGGCGCGGCGGCTGCGCGGTTATGACGATCGGCCCACGCTGGTCGAAGTGAAGAACCCGAAGACGGGCGAGAGCGAGCGAACGCTGCGGTACGACTACCGCGAACTCGTCCCGCTGCTGCGCCATCGCCACGATCCGTCGAGCCCCGAAGTGCGGCGAGTGCTCGAACAGCCGCGCGACGTGCGCATGTCGATTGACGCGCGGCTCGAGGTGCGCCTCGCCGAGATCCTGCGCAATCAGTTGAAGCAAGTTGGAAAGGACAACGGCGCCGCGGTGGTGGTCGATCCCGCCACGGGCGATCTGCTGGCGGCCGTGAGCCTCCCGCTTCCCGACCCCAACGCCGAAGCGTCCGCCATTGATCGCGCGCGTTATGGCCTGTATCCGCCCGGCTCGACGTTCAAGATCGTGACCGCCATGGCGGCACTGCGCAAGGACCCGCAATTGGCGCACCGCACCTACGACTGCGTACGTCTGCCGGACGGGCGCGTGGGCAACTTCCTGAAGAATTCCAAGCGCCCGATTCGCGACGATATTCAGGACAAGGAGCCGCACGGCACGGTAGACATGCAGCGCGGGATCGTGGTTTCGTGCAACGCCTACTTCGCACAGTTGGGCACTTATGATGTGGGGTCGCAGCAGTTGCAGGATACAGCGAAGCTGCTCGGAATTTCGACGGGCCCGTTGAAAACCGCCCTGGGACAGTCGGCCTACGGGCAGGGGGAAGTGGTGGCCTCGCCGTTCCAGATGGCGCGCGTGGCGGCCACCGTGGCCAATGGCGGCACGGCGCCGCAGGGCCGTTGGATCAGCGACGAGACCAACGCCCGAACCGATGCACCGCAGGCCGTGATCACCGCCGATGCCGCGCGGACGCTCGGTCGATTCATGCGCGAGGCAGTGACCTCGGGCACAGGCAAACGGGCGGCGGCCGCCGCAGTCCCGATCGCGGGCAAGACCGGAACGGCGGAATTAGCTGACGCGCCGTCGCACGCGTGGTTCATCGGTTACGCGCCGTACGGCGGCAGCGCACGCCAGATCGCGTTTTCCGTACTGGTGGAAAATGGGGTGTACGGCGGAACGGCCGCGGCGCCCATGTCGGTGGAGATTGTGAACGCGGCGGTGAAACTCGGATTGATCCGGCCATGAGCCTGTTTTCCGAAATCGAAAAGACCATCGAGCGCGGCTTCCGGCGCTGGACGGACCGCATGTTCGGCGCCGCCGAATCGGACGAGCTGCTGGTGCTGCATCACAGCATTCTCGAAGAGATCGAAGGCCAGGTGCAGATGGTGGCCCGGGGACAACGGGTGTTTCCATATGCGCGGGTGATCGTGACGCTGACGGCGGCTGAAAAGGCGCGCCGCGGATTGTTGCAGGCTGCGTTTGGAGAGCGCCTGGGCACCGGCGTCCGCGAGGCGCTCGACGGTGTCGGTTGCGAAGTGCCGCGCGGCTTTTCGGTCGAAGTGAAGACGAGCGAGTCGGGCGCGTCCGCGTTTCGTGTGGAGTACGGCAGCGAGCCGGTCAAAACGGCCGAATCGCCCGCCGCACCGGCACGGCTAATCATAGTTCGGGGAAAGGCCGAGCATCCGGAGTACACGATCGAGAAGGCGCGGACGAACATCGGTCGCATGGCCGAGTTGACCGACGCCGAGCAGCGCGTGGTGCGCCGCAACGACGTCGTATTCGAAGAGGGCGGCGACGGCGCCAACGCGACCGTCTCCCGGCGTCACGCCCACATCAAGCGCGAAGCCGGCGAGTACCGCATCTGCGACGACGAAAGCGAATTCGGCACCCGTGTGTTCCGCGACGGCCGCCCCATCGACGTGCCCGCCGGCAATCGCCGCGGTGAAAAGCTCAGGCCCGGCGACGAGATTTATCTGGGAAGAGCCTGTTTGCGGTTCGAGTCACTGCAGCCCTGATCCCTTCCGCCAATTCTCCAGCCCCTTGCCGAAGTTGTCTCCTATTGTGTTGCCCTTGCGCGTGAGGACCAGCTTCACGTCGAGCGCATTCGAGCCGGATGCTATGGGCACTGGCTCGGCGGATACCGGTCCCTTCGACTGCGAGACGGCGTGCAGGTGGTACGTGGTGCCGTCGAGGGCGTGCACTGTGAAGCGGCCCTGCTCGTCAGTCGTATCCGCCACGATCGAATTCTGCCACGGCGAGCGTGGGTCTTCCAGAAAAACATAGACGCCTTTAGCCGGCCTGCCGTCGGGCCAAAAGATGCCGCCTTGCAGCACGCGATCGTGCTGCTCGACAGGCAGTACGAGGTCGAACCGCTGGGCTTCGGGCCTGTCTGATACGTGCAGGATGGCAGCCCGTACCGGGTCCTCCGTGCCAGGATAGAACCAGCGAGCGTAGGGATTCCGCAATGCCGGTGCACGGCTGAGAGAGATCCCCAGGTAATAGTCGCCGGTCGTAAGCTGGAGCAACTCGTAATGGCCGTTCGAATCGGTAGGTGCGGAGTCCGCGGCGAGGGGCAGATCGTTCTGCTGCCGCGGGCGCACGGCACGGCCTCGACAGTCACGCCGGCGGCAGTTGCGCCCTCCTTGTTGCGGATAGTCCCGGTGATGCTCCGGTCCAACCGCATCCACAGCGCGATCTCCGCGCAACCCTTGGCGTGTACCTGGACTCCCTGAGTGCCGTATGGCGACGCAAAGCCTTCGAGCGATACCTTCACGTTGTAGTCGCCGGGAGGTAGCGCCGAAAAGATGTGGCGGCCAGTGCCATCGCTCTCCGCCGATTGATGCACGCCGGCGCCATCGATCGTGATGAGGGCACCCGCGATACCGGGCGGTTGCGGTGGGTCGCCCGC
The DNA here is from genome assembly GCA_041484525.1 of Bryobacteraceae bacterium. Taxonomy (GTDB): domain Bacteria; phylum Acidobacteriota; class Terriglobia; order Bryobacterales; family Bryobacteraceae; genus JBGPHT01. Next base: position 63,431 of record JBGPHT010000017.1, read on the forward strand.
ACGGTAGTCCCGCGCTCTGTGCTGGTCGAAAGCGGTCACGCGGATTTCCGAGAGCGGTGCCATCTTCGGGATCTGGTGGAAGTACGCCAGGTCCTCGGCTGCGTCTTCGACAAGCCGCGTGCGCGTACAGATCGCGGTCGACATCTTGTTCGCATAGACGATGTATTCGAGCCCGCGCTGGAAGGGGTAGCCGCAATCGGGGCGCCGAGGCCGGTCTCGATCGTGATCTCCTTCTGGCCGGTCTCCACTCCGATCAGTGGGTCCGTGATCTTGAAGTGCACCCTGCGCTGCGGGAACGCAGGTCGGGTAGAGGCGACGGACCCGGGCGGCGCCGTTAGGAACCCGGGGTCCGCGATCTCGATCACGATGCCGGTGAAGACGGTAGACTGCGAGGCCGCCTGGCACGGCGGGTTGCCGGTCGGCGACATAGGGGCGCAGGTGCAGGCCCAGGCATGCGCGGCCGCGAATCCCAGCAGAAAGAGCATCCGCATATCGGATTAGACGCCGCGCGCGTCGATTTTGGCGGAAGGTAGTTTCTCAGGATTATTCACCAGGAAAACCGTGCGGATACGGCCGTCGTCCTCGAGCTCCAGAGTCACCACGCTGAAGGGCCGTTTGCCATCGTGCAGCAGCGCGCCGATCTCGCCATTCACGTCGACGAACTCGACACGCAGGCCGGCCCCGCTCTTAGCGGCGATGCCGGTCAGGAACCGCGCCACCCGGTCCGATCCGTGGATCGGGTTGAGGGCGGAAGGCACTCTGCCGCCGCCGTCCGAATACACCGCAGCGTCCTCGGAGAGCATGGCCGCGAGGTTCGAGGGATCGCCGGCGGCACAGGCGCTCAGGAACTGATTGAGCACTTGTTGCTGCCGATCGCGGTCCACCCGAAATCGCGGACGATGCTCCGACAGGTGTTTGCGCGCCCGCGTCACAAGCTGGCGGGAGTTGGCCTCGCTCGTGTCCAGGGTCGCAGCGACCTCGGTGTAATCGGCATCGAAGATTTCCCGCATCAGAAACGCCACACGCTCGGCGGGCGACAGCGATTCCAGCAGGTGAAGAAACGCCACCGATAGCGATTCCGCCATCTCCAGGTGCTGCGTACCGAGCGGCTCCACCAGGGGCTCCGGAAGCCAGGGGCCGATATACGTTTCGCGCTTGCGATGCGCGGCTTTGAGCGCATCGAGCGAGAGTCGCGACACCACCGTCGTCAGGAACGAGCGCGGCGAGCGCACCTCCTCATCGCGCGCCGATTGCCAGCGCAGATACGCGTCCTGCACCACATCCTCGGCATCCGCGCGTGTACCGAGTATGCGGTAGGCGAGAGCAAACAGCATGGGGCGTTGCTCCTGGAATTGCGCGTCGCGGTCCATCTCAGGCGGCCTTGGCCTTACGCCGTTGTACCATGGCGGCGGCCCGCAATCCGCTCGCGACGGCGGCATCGGCGAGCATGCCCTCGGGACCGACCCAATCGCCGGCGATCTGCACGTGGTCGAGGCCGAGCGCGTCCGCATCGGGGCGGCCTTCCGGCGCCGGCATGGCGTGCGCCACGGGCATGTTCGGCAGGAAGCGGATCGCTTCGGCGCGGCTCCGCCACCCGGGCAAGGCGAGGTGCGCCAGTCCCTCCAGTTCCGCGAGGTCGCGCGCGGGATCCGGCTCCGCCGCACCAAGATACTTGGCGAGGTGGACCACGGCGCCTCCTTCCGGAGCGAGTTTGGCCGAGGCGGAGTGCATCGAGAGGTACAACGGCCGGTCGATCCCGAGCGCTAACGTCGAGTCCAACGGCCCCACGGAGCGCAGTCCCAGATCGAGGCACGCGGCGCGGACCGGTCGAAGCTGCGGCAGCGGACGGCCAGTCAGTTTTGCCACCGGCGCCGGCGGTATCGCGAGAATAATTCCGTCGGCATCGAGCGAATTCAAGTTCGAAACCGGCGCCTCGCAGCGGATCTCGACACCGCGGGAACGGGCCGCGCGCGGCCAGGCCATCCACCAGCGTTTGCCACCCGCGATCGAGATAGAGGACACCCTGCGCCGCGGTCCTGATCTGCGCCAATGCGGCCCGCGCATCCAGATGCGCCGCGTCGGCCGAGTAGGTCGCGAGCCGCATGATGGTCTCCGCGAACTCGTAGACGCGGAGGCTGCTCGTTATGGCGCGCGATCCACTGCTCCATGGTTTCGCCGTCCGCGGCGTGGCCCAGACTGATACCGGCAATCAACCGGGCGGCTTCGATCTTTTCCGCGAAGCGGAACAGCGTCGTCTGGAAGAAGCTCCTGGCACTGGTAAAGAAGGGATACTTGCGGCCCTGGTGGATGAACCAGGCGTAGTCGAGTACTGCCGAATTGCCGGAGAACGGGACGTTCCACCGGCGCAGCGTTTCGAATGCACGTCCGCCGCGGTAGAACGCGTGAGGTCCCGCGTTCAGCGCGTACCCTTTTTCGATGTGAGTGGCCGCGCGTCCGCCCAGATGCGTGCCCGCCTCGATCAGGACGACCCGATTGCCATTGCCTGACAGCGCGTTGGCCGCCGTGAGTCCGGCGAGGCCGCCGCCGACGATGATGTACGATTGCATCTTGTCTCTCCACGGATAAGACGAGATAGGAGGGACGGTTGTGACAGCCGCTGTCCGGGCGCCCGCTTAAAACGAGAAGCCCACCAGAAACTCGGCCTGATTCTGATTGCTGTTCAGCAGGTTGCTCGCTCCCGCGAAGCGCTGCGAGCCCCAGCGCGTATACCGGATCTCGGGCTGAATGTGCACCACCACGTGGATATCGAGGCCGGCGCCCAACACGAAGCCCGCAACGGTGTTCTTGAAATCGGAGGAGATCGCCTGCTTCACGCCGGTCCACCGGTCCCACGCGAGACCAGCGGCCACGAACGGCCGGGCTACCGGGGCGGGAAATCGATACTTCACCAGCAGGGGAAACTCAAACGCGCTGCTGCCGCCCGAAACGACAGTGCTGCTGTAGTTGAAGTGACGGTACAGCGCATCGAACTCTATACCGAAGCCCGCTGGGAGCCGCACTTCCGCTTGGCCTCCGATCGCATAACGATTGGTATTGGTGACGAAAGCAGGATTCTGATTTTGCACACCGCTGATGAAGTCGGTCAGGGGCACGCCAGCCTTGACGCCGACGGAAAAATGCTGAGAGAAAGCCAGTAACGCGGTCAGAAGCAGTACAAGCAATAGTCTCATGATGGTTTCTACGAGCCGATGCCGCCGGCGGTTTCTATTAAACGCGACCCGTCACACGCGCAGCGAAAATGACTCGCCCAGATAGATGCGCTTAACTTCGGGATCGCGCTCCAATGCCTCGGGACTGCCGGCGCGGAAGATGCGTCCCTCGTCCATGATGTAGGCCCGATCCGTCACCGCCATGGTCTCGCGCACGTTATGGTCGGTCACCAGGATGCCGATGCCGGCGCGCTTCAAATCGAAAATGATGCGCTGCAATTCCAGAACCTGGATCGGATCGATGCCGCTGAACGGTTCGTCGAGCAGCAGAAATTTGGGATTGATGACCAGCGAGCGCGCAATCTCGACGCGCCGCCGCTCGCCGCCCGACAGCATGTAGCCGCGGCTGGCGCGCACTTTTTCGAGGCCAAGCTGGTCGATCAGACGCTCCATGGTTTCACGGCGCTCGCGCGTGCGCAGGGGCAGCGTCTCCAGGATCGCCATCAGGTTTTCTTCCACCGTCAGCTTGCGGAAAACCGACGCCTCCTGCGGCAGGTAGCTGATCCCACGGCGCGCGCGCAAGTACATCGGGATGTCGGTGATGTCCTTGTCGTCCACCAGGATGCGGCCGGAATCAGGGCCGATCAGGCCCACGATCATGTAGAAGGACGTCGTCTTGCCGGCGCCGTTGGGGCCGAGCAGTCCGACCACTTCGCCCTGCTGCACAAATACCGAGACGTCGCAGACCACTCGCCGTCCGCGGTATGTTTTGGAGATTTCGTGGGTCTCGAGTTTACTCATGGCGCAGGGCGGGGCCTATTTTTTCCGCTGGAGAATACTCCCGGCGGGCTGCTTCAAAGACCCATTAACCAGAAGCCTATCATCGTTGGCAAAGTAGGTCAATTCTTCGCCCTCAGTGCTGTCCTTGAGCCTGCCATTGTTCATCTCGACCATCTTCGGCCGGCCGCCATTCAGCACGATGCGCTGGTCTTCCGTGTAATATTCGGCGTGCCCGCCGGTGCCCGTGCGCACCGTCGGCTTCGCCGTCTGCACGATCTCGACCGCGCCGTCCGCGAAGGCTTTCTCCAGGCGCGAGTCGCCGCCCGCTTCGGCCAGGAAGGCGCGCAGGCTCTCGCTCTTCACCCGCATGTTGGCCCGCGTCAGAGACGTGCCGCCGGTGTAGACCGCTTGCCGGTCCGGCTCCGTGTAGACCAGGTGCTGCGCGTTGGTGACCGTGAGAATCGGCGGCTTCGATTTCTCGTCCCATAGTCGCGTGACCACCTTGCCGTCCGCCACCAGCGTATGCTTCTCGCGATCCAGATCGATGGTGTCGGCCGTGATCTGATTGGCTCCTTGCCGCATGCTGACGGCGCCTTCGTAGTGCACCGTGCGGTTGCGGTTGGTGGACACCATTTTGCGCGCCTGCGCCTGTAGCGGATCGTCTCCCGAGAGCATCTCGGAGTTCTTCTTCTTGTCCTTATCCGGCAGACGGCTGGATTGCACGTTGCCATCGGCGGTGAAATTCCCGTTGCTCTGATCGAGGTGGATGCGGTCAGCGGCCGTGGACCCCGTCGCGTCCCACACACGCGCCCCGGTGTCGAGCAGTATCGTGTTCTTCTCGGAATCCATCGTCGCCTTGGCGGCGCGCGCATTGCGGTCGCCTTCTTCATAAGTGAAGTCGCCCGTCTGCTCCATCGACGCCATGCGGCTCGACCGCGGATCGAAGCGCGCCGTCATCTCGCGGCTGGCAGTGATGGACGCGACGCGGTTTTTCTTGCGCTCCTCCTCCGTGGGTTCGGTGCGCGTCTTGACGTTAGTGGCGCGGAAACTGTCGAGCCGGTTCTGCGCGCCGTAGGCAATCACCAGGTTGTCGCCGTCGAGCGTGCGGCGGTGCTGGAGGGGCGCGTTAGGTAGAAACTCGATTGTGCCCGGACCATGTGTCACCACGTTTTCGATATCGCGCCCGCCCTCCCGCATCTTCATTTCGAAATTCTCGCTGCGCAGCACGTGCGACTCCGGCATCTGCCGGTTGGGCGCCGGCAGCGGCTTCGAAGTCACCACCCCGTGTCCGGTGGCGCCGACGTGCGTGAGAACGCCGTCAACGTCGGGATCGAAATTCAGGTCCACGTGGTCGGCCGCGACCTCGGTCGAAGCGGTCTCGGAAGTCGAGAGCAGGTGCGCCTGATCCTGGCCCGTGATCTTCTCCACGATGCCGTCGCCGGTGTAATTCACCCAGAGCTGCTTGGCGGAGTATTGCAGATTGCGGTGCGGCTGCTTGCCGGTGCCGTGCGCGTTGCTGGCTTCCACCATGCGGATAATCCGCTTGTGCTTCCCGGTCTCGCCATCGTCCGCCGGGCGGTCCTCCAGATGCACCACCACCTGCTCGCCCTCCACCACCGTGTCGCCGCGCGTCAGCCGGCCCCAAGGCTTCAGCCAGACCTCGGCGGTGGACTCGTGATACGCCAGGCTGGCGCCCTCGATGCGCATCGCCTTGCCCTTGGGACCGGCCGCCTTGCGATCGATCCTCACGTCGCCTTTGAGCACCAGTTCGTGCGTGAGCGAGTTGTACGAAGCCCCGGTGGCCGCGCCGTCGCCGTTTTCGAAAGTGAACTCGGCCGCGCGATCGGTGTCCACATGCTGCGACGTGGTGTCGAACGTCACCCCCGACGATTTGACGGTGACCAACTGATGTTTGGGCTGGCCCTGCTCCGGGATATCGAGCGTGATGTGCACCTCTCCGTCGGAGTAGAGCCGGTTCTCGCTCTTGAAAAATGACGCGGCCGCGCATTCCACCAGGTCGTACGTGAGGCCGTTCTTATTGTGGGTCTTGATCCGCACGCGGTCCAGGTCGACGCGCGACGAATCCTTCTGCTCGCGAACGCCTTCCGCGTGGATCTCGACGCGCAAGTGATTGTTGGCGTCGGTCTCCGACCAGTCCCAGCCGGCAGAAGACGACCGCAGGTCGTTCGGCAGCGGTTGCGGAGAAGTGGGAGCCGATGCCCGTATCGCTTTGATTTTGGCTCTATAGGTAGCGCCGACACCCGTGAGGATTGCTGCGATCGCCACCAGCAAAAGCCACCGCGTGCCTCGCATGGAGATAACACCAATATACCGCGCTATAGTGGCAAACGATGGAGCGTATCCGAATTCTCGTCACCGGCGGAACGTTCGACAAGGAGTACAACGAACTCACCGGTGAGCTGTTTTTCAAAGACACGCACGTGGCCGGCATGCTGCTCCTGGGGCGGTCCCACCTCGAGGTCGCGGTCGAGACCGTGATGATGATCGACAGTCTCGAGATGACCGATGCCGGCCGCGAACGCATCCTCGATCGGTGCCGCAACGCCGAAGAGCGCCGCATCGTGATCACGCACGGCACCGACACTATGGAACAGACTGCCGCCGTGCTGGGACCGAACATGGCGGGGAAAACCATCGTGCTTACCGGCGCCATGGTGCCGTACACGTTCGGTAGCTCCGACGGGATGTTCAACCTGGGGACCGCCTTGGCGTTCGTCCAGACGCTCGAGCCTGGAGTCTATGTGGCGATGAACGGGCGATGCTTCGACTGGCAATCGGTGCACAAGGACCAGGAGCGTGGAGTGTTCGAATCGGTGCCGGGCATAAGGAAATCTTAGTCGATCATTGTCAAGACAGATAATTGTAATTATCGCAGTAGCTTACAGCTAATTCTTGTCACTCTCGCCGGAACTGTGCTAATAATATTCATGAAACCCCGGCAAGTCCGGCGTGGGTTTCACTCGTAAGCCAATACTCAACTTATCTCATTTTGGAGGTTGTACCACCCATGAAAATTCGTCCGCTCTATGACCGGATTGTGGTCAAGCGCGTAGAAGAGCAGGAACAGAAGGTAGGCGGTTTGTTCATCCCCGACTCGGCCAAAGAGAAGCCCCAGGAGGGCGAGGTCGTGGCGGTTGGCAAGGGCAAGCGGCTGGAAGACGGCAAGGTCATTCCGTTGGATGTCCAGGCCGGCGACCGCATCCTGTTCGGCAAATACTCGGGCAGCGACATCAAGCTCGATGGTGAAGAATACCTGATTATGCGCGAGGACGAGGTCCTTGGGATTCTCGACGCGCAGCCCAAAGCGGCCAAGAAAGCATCCTAAGGAGCGAGAACAACGATGGCGAAACAGATTGTATATTCCGAGAATTCCCGGCAGGCGATTCTGCGCGGCGTAAATCAACTTGCCGACGCCGTGAAAGTGACCCTCGGCCCCAAGGGCCGGAACGTGGTCCTCGAGAAGAAATTCGGCGGCCCGACCATTACCAAGGACGGCGTCACCGTGGCCAAGGAAATCGAGCTGAAGGATCCGCTCGAAAACATGGGCGCGCAAATGGTGCGCGAAGTGGCGTCGAAGACGTCGGACGTGGCCGGTGACGGCACCACGACGGCGACCATCCTGGCGCAGGCGATCTTCCGCGAAGGCGTGAAGGCGGTTGCGGCGGGCGCCAACCCGATGGCCCTGAAGCGCGGCATCGAGAAGGCCGTGGAACTGGCTACCGCGGAAGTGAAGAAGCTGTCGAAGCCGGTGTCGGGCGACATGATTGCGCAGGTCGGCACCATCTCCGCCAACAGCGACAAGCACATCGGCGACATCATTGCCGATGCCATGAAGAAGGTGGGCAAGGACGGCGTCATCACGGTCGAAGAGTCGAAGACGATGTCGACTGAGCTCGATACCGTCGAAGGCATGCAGTTCGACCGCGGCTACCTCTCCCCGTACTTCGTGACCGATGCGGAGCGGATGGAAGCGGTGCTCGAAGATCCGTACATCCTGATCCACGAAAAGAAAGTCAGCAACATGAAGGATCTGCTGCCGCTGCTCGAGCAGATCGCCCGCTCCGGCAAGCCGCTGCTGATCATCGCCGAGGAAGTGGAAGGCGAAGCGCTGGCAACTCTCGTGGTGAACAAGCTGCGCGGCACTCTGAACGCATGTGCGGTGAAGGCGCCGGGCTTCGGCGATCGCCGCAAGGCGATGTTGGACGACATCGCCATTCTGACCGGCGGCAAGGCCATCATGGAAGAGACCGGCATTAAGCTGGAAGGCGTGCGTCTCGAAGACCTGGGCCGCGCCAAGCGCGTCACGGTGGATAAGGACAACACGACGCTGGTGGACGGCGCCGGTAAAGAGAAGGACATCCAGGGCCGGATCAAGCAACTGCGCGGTCAGATCGACGAGACCACCTCGGACTACGATCGTGAGAAGTTGCAGGAGCGGCTGGCGAAGTTGGCCGGCGGCGTGGCGGTGATTAAGGTTGGCGCCGCGACCGAGACCGAGATGAAGGAGAAGAAGGCCCGCGTCGAGGATGCGCTGCACGCCACCCGCGCGGCGGTGGAAGAGGGAATCGTTCCGGGCGGCGGCGTGGCTCTGCTGCGCGCGGCGAAGGCCCTGAAGGACCTCAAGATGGAAGGCGACGAGCAGATCGGCGTCGACATCGTGAAGCGCGCCTGCGAAGAGCCAGTGCGGCAGATCGTGGCGAACTCGGGCACCGAGGGCGCGATCGTGGTCGGCAAGATTCGGGAGAACGACAACCCGAACTTCGGCTTCAACGCTGCCACCGACGCTTATGAGGATCTGGTAGCGGCGGGCGTCATCGATCCGACCAAGGTGACTCGTACGGCCCTGCAGAATGCTGCGTCGATCGCATCCCTGATGCTGACGACGGAAGCCATGATTGCGGAAATCCCCGAGAAGAAGTCGGCTCCGGCTGGTCCGGGCGGCCATGGTCCGGAGATGGATTACTAACTCAGGATCGACTCTCGATTCATTCAGCCGCGCGCCCGGAAACGGGCTGCGCGGCTTTTTATTTGTGTGTGAAAGAATTCCGCAACCCATCCGTACACCAAGGCGCGGCCCCGCATTCTTTCACGCCCCCTCAGGCAGCCCCCGATCGCCCCGGGAAGATGCTTGCTTGTGGTGCGCAAGAAAAAGCCCACGCCGTCTCTGGCGCGGGCCTGTGCTTCGATGTTAGACGTGTCCTACTTCTTGCGCTTGCGGGAGAACAGACCCAACACGCAAAGCGCGCCGCCTAACATGGCAAACGTGGCCGGTTCCGGCATCTCCGCGCCGATCGCCGCGTTGTTGTTGTCTTCGATCATGAAACTTCCCGGTAGCGCGATGGAGGCGCCCGGGCCGACCGTGAAATTGATCGCGCCGACTAATTGCTCCACGCCGCCGGCCGGATCGAATCCAAAGGTGGAAGCCCAGAAGCCTACGGGCGAGCAGCCGATGCACGACACAAACGGCGCCTCCGTGGTCAGGGTGAATCCGGCAAGTGGTCCGCCGAAGTTGGCTTGCGTGATGATCCCGGTCGTCAGGAAGTTCATTTGCGCCTGCGTGCTCGCGAAGGAAATATTTCCGAAGACCCCGGCATTGCTCAAAAACGCTCCGCTAATGCCTACCCCAATCGGGCCGGCAACCGACGGAGCGAACTGGTCGCTAACGATGAACATGGTGTCGCTGATCGTGTTCCCGCCGAAGTTGATCGCCAGAATATCCGTGACCAACAGAAGGGCCGAGGTGGTATTTCCAGCGCCGTTTTCCTGGACGACTTCCCTGATGTTCCCGGAGATCACCATTCCATCAGCCAAGAGGTTGCCAGTTGTAAATTGAACAAAGCCACTGTCGCATGCCAATGGGAAGCAAGTCCCGGTAAGGTCGCCGATACCGGGACCGGCAACCACGAACCCGCCGGTTCCGGCGAAGCCGATCAGCGTGGCGGAAGCCGGATCGGGGAAAACACCCAGGCAGGCTGCCAATGCCCAACCCGTTAATAGTGTCTTAGTCACTAATTCCTCCGATGTTATAAATCGTACTTTTCAAATAGTACCGTGGCTCGGCAATTGGGCCAAGCCCGTTTCAGAGCCTAAAGTACTAATACTTTAGGAAGTACTGTTTTAATAACTAGAGGATTGTCTTACAGCGAGGTTACGAAAAGAGCCCTGCAGCGCCGCGATCGCGCCGGCACTGCAGGGCGGAGGAGATTGACGCCTAGAAGATGTACCGCAGGCTCAATTGCAGGCGGCGTGCGTAGTTGTTCATTGTGGAAGCGCTGATCTGCCCGAAGCCGGTGTCCTTAATACTCTGGGCGGCGGTCACCGTCATGTTCGGGTTCGGGAAGTACGGGTGGTTGGCGGCGTTGAGGGCCTCGGCACGGAACTCGATGTTCCTGCCTTCGGTGATCCGGGTTTGCTTGATCAACGCGAGGTCGAGGTTGTTCTGGCGCGGCCCGCGCAGCGTGGGGAAGCGCAGCGGCCAGGTACGAAGCTGGTTGCCGAGCAACTGCTTGGCGGAGGCCGTTTCGAAGTTGGCGACGTTGAACCAATTCTCGGGCGACCGCAGGCCGAGCGGCTGTTGGATGTCCTTGGGGTTGCCGTAGTAAATCACGTTGCCCCAGGGGAGCGCGAATCCGCTCTGGATACTCCAGATGCCGGAAACTTCCCATCCGCCCACGAGTCGCGAAACCAACCCGTTCGCGCCCGAGAGGAAGGCCCGGCCCTTCCCGAACGGAAGCGACCAGACGCTGCTGATGTTGATGCGGTGCGGCGCGTCGGCGTCGGAGATCTCCCGGACCGGCGCGAGGTCGGCGGCATTCAGCAGGTTGACGGCCTGCATCCACTTCTGCAGCGTGTAGCTTCCCTGGATCGTATAGCCTTTGGCGAACCGCTTCGAGGCGGTGAACTGGAAGCTGTGGTACCAGCTATAGCCGGTATTCTCAGTGGTGTTGATCCCGTTCGACCCAAAGGCCGGGTAGGGCGAAAGCAACGTTTGACGCGAGGTGGTGGTGCCGGTGTAGATGCCCTGGCTGTTGCCCGGCACCAAGTTGTAAAGCGGATTCGAGATACTGGCGGTCAGTAGGTTGTTGTTGGCATCGTCGCGCGTCGTGAGCGTGCTCAGATACTGCCGCGGCAGGGTGTTGATGTTGCGCGTGATCTCGATGTGGTTGGTCTTGTTTCCGAGGTAGTTTGCCTCAAAGAGGAAACTCCTGAATTGGTGCTGCAGGCTGGCTTCCCAACGCATCGTGACCGGGATCTTCGGATTCTGGTTGAAGTAGGTGAAGCCCTGTCCCAGGTACGTCTGCAGACCGGCGGCCGCGCCTACTGCCTCGGCCACGCCGTTGGGGAATGGGTTCGCCAGCGTGGTCAGGAAGTGGAGCCCGTTGTCGGTGGTCAGAACCATGTTGGTGTTCTGCGTGAAGCCGTTCTGGAAAACGTCTCCCCGGCGCTCGCCGAGGAAGCCGGCGAACATCCCGAAACCGGAACGCAGCACCGTCTTGCTATTGAGCTGGTAGGCGATTCCGAGGCGCGGCATCAAAACGTTCTTCGGCGTGTTGTAGAGATTGCCGTTGTTGCCGTTCAGCCCGGCGAAGGTCATGCCGCCCTTGAGGACCAGCGCGCTGACGGGAAGCTGCGGGAATCCACCCGAAATGGCGGGGTAGATGGTCGCATAAGCCGCCTGCGCCGCGGCCGAGATGGGCTGCGTGTAGCTGGTGTCGAAACCCAGGGTGCTGCGGTCGAAACGCTCATGTAGCGGCGTTTCGAACTCATAGCGCAACCCCAGATTCAACGTGAGCCTGGGAGCGACCTTCCAGTCGTCCTGCACGAAAAATCCCCAGGAGCCGGACTGCTCGATGTAATCCGACTGCCGCGTGATGCTCCCCGAGTCGGGCAGGCCCAGCAGAAGCTCCGCAACGGATTGTCCGATGCTGCTCGGCGCGCCAGCGGAGTTGTCGAGCGGTCCCCTCGTCCACGTGGTTCCAAAGGTGAACTGGCCGGTCTGCTGGTTGCTCTTGAACTGATCGGCCTCCTGGTAGACGCGGTATTCGAAGCCACCGCGGAGGGAATGCGCGCCCGCCGATTTGGTGAGGGTGGAGGCCACGGTGTGATTCATCACCGGGCGGTTTTCGTTGGTGTGTCCGTTGCTGATATAGCCGGTGAGGTTGATGCGTGGGAAACGCACCTGGTCTTTCGGAACCTGACTGATAAACTGCGGCGAGAAGCCAAGCGAAGCCAGGTCGAACCCGACGGCCGCGGCGGGCTGATCCGAACCGCGGATGAACCGGTTGTAGCTGTACCGCGTGTTCAACACCATCGTGGGCGAAAGAGTGTAGACGTGATCGAAGGCCGCGGTCTTCGAGTAGAAATAGAATTGGTCGCCCACGAATGCGTTGTCGAAGTATTGGTTGTAGGTGCTGTTGCGGATGTAGGCGCTGTAGCGGACGAAGAACCGCTGGCGGTCTCCGATATTCTGGTCCACGCGCTGCGTGAAGTTGTAATACTTGGCCTTCTCCGCCGTGGTGGCATCCTGATAGTTCGACAGACCGAGGGGATCGCCCGGCGTCTTCTCGGTGGCGGGGTAATAAGAGAGGATCGCCGCGCCCACTTTGTCAAACTTGTTGGACGGGATCTTGTTGCCCGGAAACGGGGACTGGCTGAACCGCCCGCTAGGGGCGACGGCGCGAGTGCTGGGGTCGTAAATGGTGTATTGGGAGCCGTTCGGCGCGGCCAGCAGCGCGGAGAAGTCGCCGTTGCGCATGGCCGGCGTCGGGACGGTGTTGCTGGTATCGTCGTGCCGCGGGCGCGAGTCGTGGATTCCCTCATAGCCGAACAGGAAGAAGGTCTTGTTCTTTCCGTTGTAGATTTTCGGGATGCGCACGGGGCCGCTGAAGGAGCCCCCCCAGCGGTTGAACAGGAAGTCCGGCCGCGGCGTGCCGGCCTTGTTCAGGAAGAAGTCGTTGCCCCAGAAACTGGGGCGCTGGAAGGAGTAGTTGACGCTGCCATGGAAAGTGTTGGTGCCACTCTTGATGCTGATGTTGGTGACGCCGCCCTGGGTCTGGCCGAACTGTGCGTCGAAGGTGTTGGTTTGGACCTTGAACTCCTGCACGATGTCGGTGGGGGGCACATAGGACGCGGTCACCTCGAAGGCATTGGCCGTCGCAGTGGTAGGCGCGCCGTCAATCGTGATGTCGTTCAGGTTGCCGCGGGTTCCGCCCATCGAGAAGTTGACGATGTGGGTGGGTTCGAAAGGACGATCCAGCCGGACGCTGCCGTTAAAGGTCACGCCCGCGGTCAGCCCGATCAGCAGGAACGGATTGCCGTAGGAAAGCGGAAGGCTGGCCACGCGCTTGGCGTCGACCACGGTGCCGAGCGACGAGCTTTCCGAGTTGAGCAGCGGTGCCTCGGCAGTCACCGTTACCGACTGGTCGGGAGCGCCGATTTCGAGCACAATGTTGATGTCCAGGCGATCGGCGACGCGGACTTCGATGCCGCTGCGAACAGCCTTTTTGAAGCCCTGTACCGCGACTTCGATCTGATAAAGGCCAGGCGACAGTAACGGCGCCAGATAAATGCCCTCGCCATTTGTGCTAAGAGCGGATTTGGTTCCCATCGCGGCGTTGCTTACTACCACCTGCGCGCCGGGAATAACTGAGCCGCTTGGATCCGTTACGCGTCCGACGATGGTGCCTCTCGTATCCTGCGACCGTCCTGAAGCCGCGGCCAGGCACAGAAGCGCCATCGGCGCGATAATGCGACGTAGCATATTTGCCTCCAAATGAAACGCTCGATCAATTCTCGAGCCGATCCCCGGCCCGAGTCATGCCTGCATTTCCCCTATTGCAATCATTTCTAGCGAACATGGTACAACATGGTCCGAAAATCTCATAGAAGATTGGGGATAGACGGTGTACGGGGATGGTAGGTAACCGGGTGTGTATCTTTGCTAAGATATTGAAAAATGGTCGTAGGGGTAGATATTGTGCGAGCCCAGGTGGACCGCCTGGTGCAGAGCAAGACTTTCGAAACGTCGGAAGTCCATCGCCGTCTCCTGCAGTACCTGGCTGAAAAAGCGCTCAACGGAGAAGCCGATCGCCTCAAAGAATATACCATCGGTATCGAGGCTTTCGGGAAACCGAGCTCCTACGACCCCAGGCACGACACCATCGTCCGGCTGCAGACCGGGCGCCTTCGCCAGAAGCTCGCCACCTACTATCAAACGGAAGCTAACGGTGACGACATAGTCGTCAGCCTTCCCAAGGGCGCCTTCAAGCTGAGCTTCGAGGCAGTGCCCGTCAAAGCGCCCACCGAGCAACCGGAGGAAACGCCGAGACTGCGTCGCCAGTCGCGGCTGCTGGCCATCGCACTCGCCGTAGTCACGCTGTGGGCGGCTACCGGCACCATCCTCCTGCTGCGCAATCAGCGCGCTCCCACCGGCAACTGGACCCCGGATCTCGAAGCCCTCTGGGCCCCGTTTCTCGAAAGCAAGCGTTCCATCCTGCTCTGCCTGGGCGCACCGTTGTTTGTGCGAATCCCGAATTACGGATTTTTCCGCGATCCCAGAGCCAACGAATGGGAGGAGGCCCTGCACTCCGAACGTATCGGCGCCATGCGGAAGGCGACAGGCGATCCGGAGATCAGTCCGATCTACCCCTTCACCGGCGCCGGTGAGGCCGCGGCGGGGGTCCAGCTTGTCAAGCTGCTTTCCTCCCGAAAACCGGATCTGCAGTTGACGCGCAGCAATTTGCTTTCCTGGCAGCAGGTTTCGGACCAGGACATCGTCTTCATCGGACCGCCCAAGTTTAACGTGCACCTACAGGCCGCATCGCTCGCCCAGGACATCGTGGTCGAGCCCGACGGCATTCGCAATCTCAAACCGCGTCCGGGCGAGCCTGTTTTCCTGCAGGACCATATCGTGGCGGGCAAAGTTTCCGAGGGAGAGACGCACGCGCTGATCAGCCGCACCCCCGGCCTCTCGGGCGTGGGTGAGCTGCTGATGATGGCCGGCAACGCGTCGCCGGATACGCTGGCCGCGGCGGAATGGCTGACGCAGCCCGGGCGCGCGAAGGAACTGGTGGGCCGCTTGCGGTTGCCTTCGGGCGAGATCCCCCGTTACTTCCAGATCGTGATCAAAGTGACTTTCAAACAGGGCATCCCGGTGCAGAGCTCCTACGTGTTCCACCACGTTATTTCCGATACTCCGCGCAGCCCCGCCCGCCAGTAGTTGTTTCATCTGCGTTCATCTGCGTCCATCAACGGCCCAAAATTTCGATTCGTCAGAAAAATCTGTGGGTGAGTTCTGGCTCGGGCAGTTTGCCAAGTGAATGATAGAGTGCCAGTTCGGTGACTCGGAAGGTTCGGAACCCATAGGATCTTCTCATAGTGACT
>JBGPHT010000018.1:0-77665 GCA_041484525.1 Bryobacteraceae bacterium
GCCCACGACCTCGCTGCTGACGACCCAGAGATCTTCCTGTCGCTCCCGTTTCTTGCGGGTTCCCATGGCCATGCAGTATAGACGCCCAGAACATTCGCTAGGTCACATGTTTTCGCGACTATTACCACAGGCTGTTAGGCCCCTGCCGAACGATTCAGCAAATCCGCACCATCCCCTTGGCAGACCTGATCCGGATGAAGCTCACGAGCTTCCGCGCCAAGGACGAAGCCCACATCAATGACCTGGATGAGGCCGGCTTGATCACTCCCGAGATCGAAGCTCGCCTTTCGCCGGCCCTCCTCGATAGGCTTGCCCAAGCCAGGGCTCGCGGTTAGTCAGCGATTTGGTTTGTCGCGATACCCGCGCCAAAGATCGAGAAGCTTGTCCGCAATCGCGTAGGGCGCCAACCCCGCGACAAAACTGATCGCCATCACAATAGCCGCGAACGGCTGAGGCGGACTTTGCGGCCCTGCCATCGCCACGTGCGCCATCGTCAACAGCAACCAGACCAGGTACATCGGCACGATCAGGATCCGCATCGGAACGGCGAGTGCCTCGGCAGTTTCGGTTTTACCCGCTCCATCGAGCGCCGCCACAAGATAGAACAGGCAGAGAGTAAGCACACCGATCAGCAGGAACAGGTGGCGGCGGAAGACGTATCGCATCCTACTGCCCCAGCACCATTGAACCAGATCGTCCGCGCCCGCGCTGTATACTCGAAGTTATCCCACGGAGGGCCGTATGGCAGCAATCAAGTTCACTCTTAACGGCAAGCCGCAAACCGTCGACGCCGTTCCCGCGATGCCCTTGCTTTGGGTCTTGCGCGATACGCTCGGCATGACCGGAACCAAGTTCGGCTGCGGTATGGCGCTGTGCGGCGCCTGCACCGTCCACGTCAACGGCCAGCCGATGCGCTCGTGCTCCACGCCCGTTTCGAGCATCGCCGGCAAAACCGTTACCACCATCGAAGGACTCTCGCCCGACCTCAGCCATCCCGTGCAGCGCGCGTGGATCGAAGAGGACGTGCCGCAGTGCGGTTACTGCCAGAGCGGCCAGATCATGACCGTAGCCGCGCTCCTCGCCAAGAAGGCGAACCCCACCGACGCCGATATCGACGAGGCCCTCCACAACAGCATCTGCCGCTGCGGCACCTACCAGTCCATTCGCCGCGCCATCCACCTCGCCGCGCAATTCGCTTCGGAGAAAGGAGGCCGTAAGTGAACCGCCGCAGCTTCCTTAAAACCGGCGCCGCTGCCACCGGCGGTCTGCTGCTCCGCTTTCAACTGCCATCGCTCAGCGCCGCGCCCACCAGCAACAAGCTGAACGCCTGGGTCCACATTGCCACCGACGACTCCGTTACGCTCTTCATCCACAAGGCCGAGATGGGCCAGGGGACCGTCACCTCGCTCGCCATGCTGCTGGCCGAGGAGCTCGAGTGCGACTGGAAGAAAATCCGCACCGAATTCCCCGGCATCGATCGCGCTTACGGCGCCAACCAGGGTGTCGTCGGAAGCCAAAGCATCCGCTCCTCGTACACGACGCTGCGACAGGCCGGCGCCGCCGCGCGCGAAATGTTGATCGAAGCCGCAGCCCAAAAATGGGGCGTGGATAAATCCCAGTGCCGCGCGCAAAACAACGCGGTTGTCAACACCTCGAGCAGCGCCCGCCTCAGCTACGGCGAGTTGGCGGAGGCCGCATCCAAGCTGCCGGTGCCCGCTAACGTGCCGCTCAAGCCGGCGGTGCAATTCCAGGTCATCGGCAAATCGCACAAGCGCCTCGACACGCCCGAGAAGGTGAACGGTAAGGCCACCTTCGGCATCGACGTGCGTCTTCCCGGGATGCTCTACGCCGTGGTGGCGCGCTGTCCCGTTTTCGGCGGCAAGGTCTCGGGCTTCGACCACGCCAAGGCGAAAGCCGTCCCCGGCGTGAAGCACGTAGTGCAGATTTCCACCGGTGTCGCCGTGGTGGCCGAGAACACCTGGGCCGCCATGCAGGGCCGCCGCGCCCTCGAAGTGCGCTTCGACGAAGGCGCCCGCGCCGACCTGAGCAGCGCCGAAATCCGCCGCCGATTCGTCGAGAAGGCGCAGCAGCCCGGCACCCAGATGCAGAAAGCCGGCGACGCGCCCGCCGCTCTCGCCGCCGCGTCCAAGAAAATCGAGGCCGTCTACGAAGCGCCCTACCTCGCCCACGCGCCCATGGAGCCGCTCAACTGTACCGCCGATGTGCGCCCCGATGGCTGCGACGTCTGGGCATCCACTCAAGGACAGTCCGCCGCGCTCGGCGCCGCTGTCAGCATCACCAAACTCAAACCCGAGCAGGTGAAGGTCTATACGAAGTACATGGGTGGCGGCTTCGGCCGCCGCGCGCGCGCCGACTATATCGGCGAGGCCGTCGAGGTCTCGAAAGCCATCGGCAAGCCGGTGCAGCTCACCTGGGCGCGTGAGGACGACATGCAGCAGGATTGGTATCGCCCCGCGTCCTACACCCGCTTCGAAGCCTGCCTGGATGCCGATGGCTGGCCCGTGGCGATCGCTTCGCGCGTCGTCTGCCCGCCCTTCGGTGGCGGTGGCAGGACCGCCGTCGAGGGTATCGCCGACGCGCCCTACACAATTCCCAACGTGCTCGTGGAGCATCATCCCGAAGACCCCGGCATTCCGGTGAGCTACTGGCGCTCCGTCGGCTACTCGCAGAATATCTTCTTCACCGAAGGCTTCATCGACGAGATGGCCGTGGCCGCCGGCAAGGACCCACTCGAGTTCCGCCGGCGATTGCTCGCGAAATCGCCGCGCGTGCTGGCCGCGCTCGAACTGGCCGCCGAAAAGGCCGGCTGGGGCAAGCCGCTCCCAGCCGGACACGCCCGCGGCATCGGCCTCTCCACCAACATCGGCAGCTTCACCGCGCAGGTGGCGGAGGTCTCCGTGACGCAGGGCAAAATCCGCGTCCACCGCGTAGTCAGCGCCGTGGATTGCGGCCAGGCGGTGAACCCCGCCGGCATCGAGCAGCAGATCCAAAGCGGCATCGTGTTCGGCCTGAGCGCCGCGCTCAAGGGCGCAATCACCATCGACAAGGGCCGCGTGCAGCAGGACAACTTCCATCAATATGATGTGCTGCGCATCGACGAGATGCCGGTCGTCGAAGTGCACCTGGTGCCCAGCCAGGCCGCTCCCGGCGGCATCGGCGAAGCCAGCACCCCTGGCATCGCCCCCGCCGTTGCCAACGCCATCTTTGCCGCCACCGGCCAGCGCATCCGAACGTTGCCGATCAAGTTAGGAGCTTGAGGTCCTCATGAAACGCCGAGAATTCGCCGCTCTCCTGACCGCTCTCGCCGCCGCGAAAGCCCAGACGCCCGCCACCATTCCCTCCAAGGTCTACCCCTTCGACGACCTTGCCGTGAAAGTCAACGGCGCCAATAAATCCCGCGCAGTTTTCAACGGCGTCAATCGCACCGGCTTCCCGCTCGAGGTCCACGAGACCGAGCTCGGACCCGGCGGCGCCCCGCATCCGCCGCATCGCCACCTGCACGAGGAGATGCTCGTCGTCCTCGACGGCACGGTTGCGTTCACTGTCAACGGCGCCACTACGAAACTCTCGCCCGGCTCCGTCGCCTACGCCGCGTCCAACGATCTGCATGGCCCGAGCAACCCCACTGACAAGCCGTGCCGCTACCTGGTCGTCACCATCGGACGCGATAATTAGTCGATGCGTCGCCGAGATCTGCTCCGAACCGCCGCGGCCGTTCCGCTCGCGCTGGCTGCGCAACGCCTTGCAACTGCCCAGGCCCGCTACGCGCCCACCTGGGAATCGATCGACCGCCGGCCTTCGCCCTCGTGGTACACCGATGCCAAGTTCGGCATCTTCATTCACTGGGGCGTCTACTCCGTTCCCTCCTACGCCGCCGTCAACGTCAAAGACGAGAACCCCTACGCCGAGTGGTATTGGAATTCGCTCACCAAGGGTAAAACGGCCCCAGGACCCACCGGCAACGGCGCGCTCACCTGGCAGTTCCACAAGCGCGCCTTCGGCGAGAACTTTTCCTACTTCGATTTCGCGCCGCTCTTCCGCGCCGAGCTCTACGATCCCGGCCACTGGGCCGACGTCTTCGCCCGCTCCGGCGCCAAATACGTCGCGCTCACCTCGAAACATCACGAGGGTTTCACGCTTTGGCGCAGCGCCGAGGCCAACCGCGCCTGGGGACGCCCGTGGAACGCCGTGGATATCGGACCCAAGCGCGACCTGCTGCTCGACCTCATGGAGGCGGGCCGCCGCAAGGGTCTCCACATGGGTATCTACTATTCACTCTACGAGTGGTACAACCCCATCTGGCTTTCCGACAAGAAGCGCTATGTCACCGAGCACATGCACCCGCAGTTCAAGGATGTCGTCACGCGCGCCAAGCCGAGCATCATTTTCTGCGACGGTGAGTGGGATCTCCCGAGCGACGAATGGCGCTCGCCCGAGCTGCTCGCGTGGCTCTTCAACGAATCCCCGGTGCGCGACGAAGTGGCGATCGACGATCGATGGGGCAAGGATACGCGCCACAAGCACGGCGGCTACTACACCACCGAGTACACCGCCGGCTTGGCGGCCGGCACGCACCCCTGGGAAGAGAGCCGCGGCATGGGCTACTCATACGGCTACAACCGCATGGAGACACTGCGGGACTACCACACCGATCGCGACCTGCTCCTCATGCTCATCGATATCGTGAGCCGCGGCGGCAACCTGCTCCTCGACATCGGCCCCACCGGCGACGGCCGCATCCCCGTCATCATGGAGGAGCGCCTGACCCAGATCGGCGACTGGCTCCGCCCCAACGGGGAGGCCATTTACGGCACTCACCAGTGGCGCCACTCCCGCCAGTGGAGCGCCGGCACCGTGCCCAAGCTCGAAGAAAAGCAGTTTATGGGCGAGTACGATATCAAGAAGTTGGTGGATGCTCCGCCGGCAGGCTACGCGCGCGTCGAAGCGTTTCTGACCGCCGGCCCTGGCGCCGTCTACGCGATCGTTCCGCACGCCGTCCGCGAGTTGGCAATCGATGATGTCGAAGCCCCCTCGGGCGTGCGCGTGACCCTGGTGGAAGGTGGCGGCGCTGTCCAGTCGACGCTGCAGGGCAAGCGCCTCACCATCCGCGTGCCGGCCAGCCTTCCCCCTCGTCAGGCCTACGCCTTCAAGCTGGCCGGCGCCCGCTGAATCCACCTCAAACCGACGAATGCCTGCGCGTCACCAATCGATACAGCGCGAGCAGCAGGATCGCCCCCAACGTCGACGAGATCAATCCCGCGCCTTGGCCCGGGCCATATAGACCGAGTATCCTGCCGAGGAAACCCGCGACCACCGCACCGGAAACACCGAGCAGCATCGTCACGAAAATCCCGCCCGGATCGTGCCCAGGCATGACGAGTTTCGCCAGCGCACCGACAATCAACCCGATGAACAGCATCCAAATCAATTGCATTTCTACCTCCCGGCTCCCAATAGAAGTGACGCCCCCGAGGCGTCCCGGATTTTTTCTTACGTAGATGAAGGGGTGTACTCTGGCTGCCTGTGACCCCATAACGGTGCTAGCTTGAAAATACGGTGTGCCATTGGGCGGGCTAGCCACACTCGGGTTGGGCATGGGATCGGCTTGGCTTTCGGGCTTCAACCTCTACGCCACCGTCCTGACTCTTGGCCTGCTGCAACGATTCCACTTGGTAAAGTTGCCCGGGACGCTGGATTTCATTAGCCACGGGTGGGTGCTCGCGGTTGCCGCTGTTCTTTACTCGATTGAGTTCCTGGCCGACAAGATTCCCTGGGTCGATTCAGCCTGGGATGCTATTCACACGTTCATTCGCGTGCCCGCCGGCGCAATTATGGCCGCCTCTGCGTTTGCCGATTTCGACCCGGCTGTTCGCGCTGCTGCTCTACTCGCCGGCGGTTCTCTCGCGCTGGGCTCTCATGGGACCAAAGCGAGTGTTCGCATGGCTGCAAACGCCAGTCCGGAGCCGTTTTCGAACATCCTCTTGAGTCTGCTGGAAGACGTATTCACCGTGGGATTGGCGATTCTCGCGGCCTTTCATCCGGCCGTGATTCTAGCGATCCTGGTCCTCTTCCTGCTGTTGCTCGCCTGGTTGATGCCGAAGGTGCTGCGAGCGATCCGCCGCATGCTGGACCGGGTCGCCGGAATGTTCGGCTCTCATTCGAATCCCGATCTAGCGGCGGGATCGCATCGGGAAAGAAGTTCGCAATAATGCATCTGATAGAATGACTTCTCCTTCTTCCAAAGGGTCAGCTTATGGGTACTTCGGAGTCCTCCGTCTTTCCTGATCGCCCGCCGGGGCCAGTGACCTCTACCGAACTCGATAGCGAACACGAAAACCAGCAACTCCGCGACCGCATAGCCGAGTTGACCCGCCAACTTGCCGATCGCGAACAACTGGAAGACCGCCTGCGCGAGAGTGAAGAGCGATACCGGGCCCTGTGCAACAGCATGAAGGAGGGTTTCGCTGTTTGCGAGATGATCTTCGACGATGCCGGCAAGCCTGCTGATTTCCGCTACCTCGAGATCAATCCAGGCGGAACCGAGCCGTCCGGGCTGAAGCCGGAGGAGATCGTCGGCAAGACTGCCCGCCAACTTTCCGCCGGCCTGCCAGACTCCGCGTTTGAGGCTTTGGGCCGTGTCGTAACTACCGGAAAACCGAGCGATTTCGAAATCTACAGTACTGTCTCCGCGAAACACTACGAATGCCGCGCATATCGGATTTCGCCGGGCCGATTCGCGCTTCTGTTTCACGACGTCACAGACCGCAAGCGTGCCGAACACGCGCTCAACGAGGGGGAGCAGCGCCTGCGGATCGCCAAAGACGCCGCCAAGCTCGGGATTTACGACTACGACGTCGCGGCGGGAACGATCATGTGGGACGCGCGAGTGAGGCAGTTATGGGGTGTCGACCCCGAAGTGCCCATCACCCTCGACACGTTCTTCTTCGGTCTGCATCCGGACGATCGTGCCCAGACGCAAGCTCTCCTGGAACGCGCGCTCGATCCTGCGGGAAGCGGCGAATACTACGCGGAGTACCGTGTAATCAGCCACGCCGATGCGAGCGAACGATGGGTGGCCGCGACCGGACAGGTCTTTTTCGAACAGGGCCGGGCGGTGCATCTGATTGGCACCGGTCAGGACATCAGCGAGTGGAAGCGGGCCGAGACAGCGCTCAAAGAAAGCGAGGAGCGGCTGCGAATGGCGCAACGCGCGGCGCATATCGGCATTTGGGATTGGGATCCAAGGACAGGCGACGTGATCTGGACGCCCGAAGGGAGGGCGGATGAATCCGCGACTGCCGACATCGTCAGGGATCCTACGGCCCGGCGTAGGCTGGTCCACCCGGAAGATTTCGCGAGGATGCAGGCGGCCCGCGACCAGGCGCTCGCGAATCGTCAGCCCATCGACCTGGAAATCCGCACCCTTCCGCATACAGGCGGGGTCCGCTGGATCAACGTCAAGGGTGGCGCCGTCTACAACCAGGCGGGTGAGATCGTCCGCGTTCTCGGCGTCTACATCGATATCACCGAGCGCAAGCGCCTGGAGGAAGAACTTCGCCAGCGTCTCGAGGAGTTGGAGAAGTTGATGGACGTGGCACCGGTCGCCATTTTGGTTGCCCACGACCAGGGGGGTCATAAAATCACCGGGAACCGGATGGCGAACCAGTTGTACGAGTCGAGCGAAGGCGAGAACATTTCCGCCCGGCCGGCTCTGCCAGTGCCCAGCCCGCGCCGGTACTTCCGTGACGGTGTGGAGTTGAAGGCGGAAGAGCTCCCCATGCAGAAAGCGGCCATGCACGGACAGGATGTAAGGGATGCGGAGCTGGAGTTCCTGCTTCCAAGCGGCAAGCGGATCATTGTGTGGGGTCACGCGAGCCCGCTGCGCGACGACGCTGGCCAGATCCGGGGCGCTGTCGGCGCGTTCCTGGATATTACCAGCAAGAAGCGAGCGGAAGCTGAGCTGCGCGAGAGTGAAGAGCGTTTCCGGAATATCGCTGACACCGCCTCGGTCATGATGTGGATGAGCGACCCCGGCTATGCCGTTACGTTCATCAACAGGCTGGCGGCGGTGTTTACAGGCTTAACGGTGGAGCAGTTGCAGAACGGCGGCTGGAGCGAGGTCATTCATCCCGATGACATGGAGATCCTCAGTTCCTGGTTCCGGACTGCCACCGGCAGCCGCAGCACCGATCAAGCGACTTTCCGTTTGCGTCGCGCGGACGGGGAGTATCGGCACATGGTCGCCACCACGAGTCCACGGTACATTGGCGATGTCTATGCCGGTCAAATCGGCACTACTGTCGATATCACGGATATCGAGCGCGCGCATGAGCGGGAAATCGACCGGCAGAAACTGGAAAGCGTGGGAACCCTGGCCAACGGCATCGCTCACGATTTCAATAATCTGCTCGGCGGCGTCCTGGCGAATGCGGAACTCGCCCTGCTGGAGAATGCCGAGGGTGGGTCTCCAGTAGAAGGGCTGCGTCATATCCGCACCGCGGCAATTCGGGGATCCGAAATTGTCCGTCAGTTGATGGTTTATTCCGGCCAGGAGAGTCCCGTATCCGAGCTCGTCGATCTTGCGAAATTGATCGAGGAGATGATCGAGCTGCTCAAAATCTCCGTGTCGAAGCATGCGGTTTTGCAGATGCAGCTCGGCAAGGATCTTCCCGCCGTGCGTGCCAATCCGGCGCAACTGAGACAACTGGTGATGAACCTCGTGATCAACAGTTCGGAGGCCATCGACGACCGGCCCGGAACGATCCACATCGGGATGGCGCGGCTAACGGTAGAGTCCGATTCCGTTCCGAGCGCCGTCCAGTCCCTGCCGGCCGGCGACTACATACTGCTCGATGTCTCCGATACCGGCTGCGGCATGACCGCGGAGGCGCAAGCCCGAATCTTCGATCCGTTCTACACCACCAAGTATCAAGGTCGCGGGCTCGGACTCGCCGTGGTTCAGGGTATTGTTCGAGGTTTCGGGGGCGCAATCAAAATCGAGAGCGCTCCCGACAAGGGCACGACGGTTCAGGTATGGGTGCCTTGTGCCGGCGAGCTGCTTCAGGCAAAGCGCGATAGAATTGCGGACAGCGCCCGCATTGAGGTCCGCGCCCCGTTCGGGACGGTCCTGATCGTGGAAGACGAAGAACCGCTGCGCGAAGTCGTTTCCAAGATGCTGCGGAAGAAAGGCTTCTACGTGCTCGACGCCGGCGACGGACTCTCTGCCATCGAGATGCTTCGCCTGCATGATGGCGTCAGCCTGATGCTCCTTGATGTCACCCTGCCCGGAATGCTGAGCCCGCAGATCTTGCGTGAGGCCCGCCGGATCCAGCCGGATTTGAAAGTGGTTCTAACGAGCGCCCATGGCGATCAGAGGGTCGCAGGACTATTCAAAGACCTGACTTTCGATCGCTTCATCAGAAAGCCTTATCGTATTGCCGAAGTTGTGGAAGTCATCCGGGCAACGCTATCGAAGTGAAAAGTGTAGCGATAATCTTGTGACCCATGCGACGACTTCTGCTGCTGGCCCTCTTCTGCTTTTCCGCCTTCGCCCAAACCTTCTACCTCAAAGACAACGACACTGTTGTCTTCTATGGCGACAGCATCACCGACCAGCGCCTCTACACCACCTTCACGGAAACCTATGTCCTGACGCGCTTCCCGAAGATGAAGATCGCTTTTGTGCACTCCGGCTGGGGCGGCGACCGCGTCACCGGCGGTGGCGGCGGTCCCGTCGACATCCGCCTCCGTTGCTTTCGCCCTCCGCGCCTCCGATTTCACCGACTCCCTGAACCAGCAGCCGCTGCGCATCACCGGCGCCCGCTATCAACTCAAGATCGACGATGCCCCCGTCGGCTCTTTCACCCGGGAGCAATTCGAAGCCGGCATCAATCTCGCCACGCTCCCCACCCCCATGGCGAAGCAGGCCGCCGGCGTCCACGCGCTCACACTGAAGCACAACAACGTACACTCTACGCGCTGGCGGAAGTTGCAGACCGGCCTCGAGAAGGACGCCCCCGCACACCTGAAGCAGGCCATGGACGCGCTCGACGCCCTCGAGACCGACCTCATCGCCGCCCAACGCGCCGCTGCCCAGCCTAAGCCGCATCGCTACGAACTGTCGCCGGAATGACAGATCCGATAGGAGGCCCGCCCGCCATCGACGGCAGCGTCAACATCACTGCCGTCCTCGCAATTTCGGGGACAGGCTACACAACCTCGAAATTCGCCGCAAGATCTTGAACTAGCGCGAGTGCCCTTTGGCGAATTTCGAGGTTGTGTAGTCTGTCCCCGAAATTGAAGTGCCGCTGACCCTCGCGGCCCCGTGCCCCTTTGTTGTAGACTCTCGTTCATGCGACGACTCCTCCTGGCCACTCTTGTATTCGTCTGCGCCGCGAGCGCGAAGACCTTCACCTTGGAACAGGTCCTCTCGGCGCCGTTCCCATCGGAATTGATTGCCGCTCCCGGCGCCGGAAAAGTCGCCTGGCTGTTGAACGAGCACGGCGCGCGCAACATCTGGGTCGCCGCCGCCCCCGATTACAAGGGCACGCGCATCACCTCCTACACCGAGGACGATGGCACCGACATCGGCCAGATGTCCTGGACCCCCGATGGCAAAGCCGTCCTCTACACGCGCGGCGGCGATCTCGAATTCCTGGGCCGCCCCGATCCCAACCCCTCCGCCAATACCGCCGGCACCGAGCAGGCCATCTACCTGGTGGTTCCCGGCGAGCAACCGCGAAAGATCGCCGACGGCCATTCGCCGCTGATTTCGCCGAACGGCGACCGCATCGCCTTCCTGCGCGCCAGCCAGATCTGGATCGCCTCACTCGCCGCTTCGGACCGCCCCGCGCAGCTCTATCGTGCGCGCACCGGCGTCACTTCCTCGCAGCCGAAATGGTCGCCCGACGGCAACCGGCTGGCGTTTGTCAGCGACCGCGGCAACCACAGCTTCATTTCGGTTTATGACTTCGCCTCCAAGGGCCTGACCTATCTCGACCCCACGGTGGATCGCGATTCCAACCCCATCTGGTCGCCCGACGGCAAGCAAATCGCTTTCATCCGCAACACTTCGGGTGGCGGTGGCGGCGGCCGCGGTGGACGCCGCGCGGGCGATCCGTGGGCCATTCGCGTCGCCGCCGTTTCCGATGGCACGGGCCGTCAGATCTGGCGCGCCGAATCCGGACCCGGCAGCGTCTTCCACAACACCGAGTCTCCCGACGCGCTCTTCTGGGCCGCCGGCGACCGCATCGTTTTCCCGTGGGAGCGCGACGGCTGGGTGCACCTCTATTCCGTGGCCGTCGAAGGCGGCTCCGCCACGCTCCTCACGCCCGGTAATTTCGAAGTCGATCACGTCTCCTATTCGCCCGACCGCAAGGACATCATCTTCGACTCGAACCAGGACGATATCGACCGCCGCCACGTCTGGCGCGTCTCCGTCAACAGCGGTCCGCCCAAGCCGATCACCAAAGGCGAAAGCATCGAGCTGACTCCGGTGCTGGCCGGGAGTGAGGTCGTGTTCCTGCACGCCGATGGCCGCCGCCCGCTGCGCGCCGCTGTTCTGGTGAACGGCGAGCCGCGCGATCTCGCGCCCGACGCCGTCCCCGCCGATTTCCCCGTCGACTCGCTCGTCGTGCCCCAGCAGGTGATCTACAACGCCTCTGACGGCATGCCCATCCACGCCCAACTTTTCATGCCGCCCGGCAGCAGTCCCGGCCAGAAGCATCCCGCGCTCGTCTTCATGCACGGCGGTTCGCGCCGCCAGATGATGCTCGGCTGGCACTACATGGATTACTACAACAACGCGTACGCCATGAACCAATACCTTGCCAACCAGGGTTACATTGTGCTCTCGATCAATTACCGCAGCGGCATTGGCTACGGCATGAACTTCCGCGAGGCCGTCAACTACGGAGCCAGCGGCGCCAGCGAATTCCATGACGTGGAAGGCGCCGGACTCTACCTGCGCACCCGGCCGGATGTCGACCCCGCGCACATCGGTCTCTGGGGCGGTTCCTACGGCGGATATTTGACCGCCCTCGGTCTGGCGCGCGCTTCCGATCTGTTCGCCGCCGGCGTGGATTTCCACGGCGTCCACGATTGGAGCGCCCGCGCCAATGGCGGTGGCCGTGGTGGCGCCGCCGCTCCGGCAGCCCCCGCCATCCCCGATCCCGCGCGCGAAGAAGCCGCCCGCCTCGCGTTCCAATCGTCGCCTATGGCCGCCGTGCGCACCTGGCGCTCGCCCGTGCTGCTCATCCACGGCGATGACGACCGCAACGTGGATTTCTCACAGACCGTGGAACTCGCCGGCGCTCTCCGCCGCCAGGGCACCTACTTCGAACAGCTCATCATCCCCGACGAAATCCACGGCTTCCTGCGGCACGGCTCCTGGCTGCGCGCCTACCGCGCGACTGCGGATTTCTTCAAGCGGAAGCTGTAAATCCGTCACCGGCCGGTCGCTCGCCGTGCCGCGTGATATGCTGGGTTCCGGATGTTCAGTCGGCAGCGTAAAGCCCGTGTTTTGTTCGGGCTGTCCGATCTAATCCTGGTCACGCTGGCGTTTGAGGCGGCTTACCAGACGCGGTCTATCCTGCGACTGGAGCATGACTTCTACCTCACCGTCGAGCAGAAAGCGCTGGTCCTCGGTTTCACCCTGACGGCCTGGCTGACGATCGGCCTGTGGCTCGACGTCTACGAGAAACTGGATTCCGGCCACCCCCGCGTCATCCTCCGCGATACCGCCCGCCAGTGCGCTTACGGCGCTCTCTTTCTGGTCGTTTTTGAATACATCCTACGGATGGATTTGAGCCGCTTCTTCCTGGTCCTGTTCTTCGCGTACGCCTGGGTACTGCTGTTGACCTTCCGCCTCCTGGCCGGCCGCATGGTCGGCTTGATCCGCCGCGAATTCGCCGCGCCGCATTACGTCATGGTGGTGGGGACGGGCCCGCGCGCCGTCCGCCTGGCAGGGGAACTGGAGCAGTCCGGCGAATACGGCATCCGGCTGCGCGGGTTCCTCGACGAACAGCCGGCGGGGAACGGAAGAACGCCCGAAGACATCGTGCTCGGATCGACGTACCACGTGTGGCCCATCGCGCACCTTCGCTCGATCCTGCGGCAGCACGTGGTGGATGAAATCCTCTTCGCCGTCGGCAGCGAGAGCCTCGCCGACCTGGAAGAGATCTTCCTGCTGTGCGACGAAGAGGGAGTGCGCACGCGCGTGGCGGTGGATTTTTTCCCGCACGTCAACAGCACCGTGTCGCTCGACCGCTTCGGCGTCACGCCGCTGCTGACCTTTTCAGCCGTCCCCTATGACGAAGTTCGCCTGCTGCTGAAGCGCATCTTCGATATCATGCTCGCGATCGCCGGGCTGGTAGTCCTGGCGCCGTTCATGCTGGCCGTCGCCACCCTGATCCGCCTGACTTCGCCCGGCCCCGCCATTTTCCGGCAGGTGCGCTGCGGTCTCAACGGCCGGCGGTTCCTGTTCTACAAATTCCGCTCGATGTGCGATAACGCCGAGGAGCTGAAGGGGACAGTGGCGCACCTGAATACCCGCGGGACGGCCTTCAAGATTCCCGGCGATCCGCGGCTCACCGCGCTCGGCCGCTACCTCCGCAAGTTCTCGATCGACGAATGGCCGCAGTTGTGGAACGTGCTGCGCGGCGACATGTCTTTGGTGGGACCGCGGCCGGCCGTTCCGAGCGAAGTGGATAATTACAAGCAGTGGCAGCGCCGGCGGCTCCGCATGCGCCCGGGCCTGACGTGCCTCTGGGCCGTGGCCGGCCGCGACAACGTCGATTTCGAAACGTGGATGAAACTGGACATGCAGTACATTGATACCTGGTCGCTCGCGCTCGACTGGAAGATCCTGCTGCGCACCATCCCACGCGTGCTGAGCGGCCGCGGGGCCAATTGATACCGGACGGCACACAAACATGCACTTGCTCCCCACTCCCGACGAAGTCGTACACCTGCTTCGTGAAACCGGCGCGCTGCGCGAGGGCCATTTTGAATACCCCACCGGCATGCACTCGAACGAGTACCTGCAGGTTCCCCTGGCGCTGCGCTATTACCAGCACCAGCGCCTGCTGTCGGTCGGACTCAGCCGCCTGCTGCGCGCCAACCCGGAGATTCGGGCCATCCTGTCCGACGTCTCCATCGTGGCGCCGGCCACCGGCGGACTGCCGGTCGCGTTCGGCGTCTGCGAAGCCCTGCGCGCCAAACAGGTCTACTGGGCCGAGCGAGACCACGACCACGAGCCGCTCCACTTCCGCCAGTTCGTGGACCCGCAACCTGGCGAGCCGGTCATCCTGGTGGACGACATCCTGCGCACCGGCAACAAGATCTCGGAGCTGAAGCACCTGCTCGAATCCCGCGGCGCCATGGTCGTCGGCCTGGCCGTGATCATCTACCAGCCGACGCCCACCACCAAGGATTTCGGTTCTCTTCCGCTGTACTATCTGGCCAAACTCGACGCCCACTATTACACCGACAGCAGCAATTGCGACCTTTGCCGCAAAGGCGAGCCCTTACAAAAAGTCTGGGTCTAACGGGTCGTGTGTTTTGACCGGCGTGTAGTCAGATATGACAACATAGTCATGCGAGCCTGAACCAGCGATCAAGGCGGCAGAGGCAAGCATTTTCTGAAGCAAGGGATTGCCAGCCAAATCATCGGCGGCTGGCGGATCTCGGGCATTTTCTCACGCCGCACCGGCACTCCGCTTACCTTCACGGGCAACAACAGTTTGACCCTGGGCAGCGGCGGGACCACGACGCTCGATCCGGTTGCTCCGATCAAGGTCCTCGGCGGAATCAACGTGAACAATCCCTGGTTCGACACTGCCAGCTTTGTCAGGACCAACACCAATGTTCAAGGGAGCACCGGCCGGGCGATCTGGAGCGGACCGGGACTCACCGCCCTGAACGCTTCGCTATCGCGTACGATCGCCTTTCGTGAAGGGGGCCTGAAGCTGCAGCTTCGCCTGGAAACCATCAACGCCACGAATACGGCGCAGTTCTCCAATCCGAATACGGGCTTTGGATCCAACTTCGGGTTCATCACGGGAACCATCGGTTCAGGTACAGGTGTGAACGGCACCGGCGGCGGACGCGTCGTGCAGTTAGGCGCCAAGCTAACCTTCTGATCGGAAACCGGGGACAGGCTACGAAACCTTCCGCGCCGCCTTTTGCGCGGAATTTCGTTGCCTGTCCCCGCTTTCCAGCGAATACTCCTCTTGCTGAATCATTGTGCAGAATGTAACAAACGTATAACTAACTTAGACATCGACCCTTTCCAATAATCGTTTTCCACAGTCTTTTCCACGTCCCAGTGGAAAACCCTTTAGATAGCGTTCAGCCGACCCAGGACCAATCGCCCCGAAACTCCGTCCACCGTTCGCC
Organism: Bryobacteraceae bacterium; assembly: GCA_041484525.1. GTDB lineage: Bacteria > Acidobacteriota > Terriglobia > Bryobacterales > Bryobacteraceae > JBGPHT01. The sequence continues at coordinate 15,418 of JBGPHT010000018.1, forward strand.
GACAATGGTAAATTGAATACATTGCGAGGTTGGAAGTGATGCGGAGAGTCTGCCTCCTGGCCCTTTTGGCCTGCGCCCAATTAACCGCCCAGGACCAAAAACTGGCGCCCTACTATCCCACTCCGGAGACGATCGTCGAGAAGATGCTTCGACTGGGCGGCCTCAAAGCCGGCGAGAAAATGGTCGATCTCGGTTCGGGCGACGGGCGCATCGTGATCATGGCGGCCCAGAAGTTTCATGCCGACGCTACCGGCGTCGAGCTGGCCGTCGATCTCTGCAAACAGAGCCTGGACAAAATCCGCAAGCTCGGCCTGGAAAAGACCGCCCACATCGTGAACGGAGATCTTCTGAAGCAAAACTACAGCTCCGCGGACTTGGTGACCGTCTATCTGCTTCCCGATTCCATCGATGCGAAAGTGCAGCCCCTGCTCGACAGGCAACTGAAGAAGGGGGCGCGCGTGGTGGCCCACGATTTCGAGTTTAAGAACTGGACGCCGGAGAAAGTGGAGAACGTCGCGGACGACGGCGAGGGCCGGAGTCATACGCTGTTTCTCTACCGGAAGTGAGCGTGCTCGGGTCCCCCAAAATATCCTGGTCCCGCCTTATGCCGTGGGCGCGCGTCCTGCTGGCGGTAAGCAGCCTCGGGCTCACTTACTTCTACCTGCTGCACGCCGAGTCGTACGTCTTCGGACTGATCGGCCTCTACCTGGCGTGCGCCGTCCTGGTGGCGGTTCGCGCCCGTGGCCAGGCCGGGATGCTGGGGCTGCTGGCGCTGTTCGGCGATGCCGTGTTCTTCCTGATCCTGGCGAGCTATGGGACGGAACAATTGCTCTGGCTGTCGTCCATATTTTTCCTCTACCTGATGGCCGAAGCCCTGGTCTTCTACGGCCCCGTGGAGTTGGGGGTGGTGGCCGGCGTGGCAGCCGTTTTCTGCGCCGTGCTGCCGTCCCGTTCGAGCGGACTGCTAGAGCCCACAGTGGTGGTGGCGGGGGCCGTAGCGTTGGGCTTTGCGATCAACCGGCGCGCGCAAATCACCCGCATCGAGAGCATGAAGGAGGCTGTCGTAGAGGCCGTGACCGCCGCTGAGAAGTCGCGCGAAGAAGAGCGGCAGCGGATCGCCTCCGATTTCCACGACGGCCCGCTCCAGAGCTTCATCAGCATGCAGATGCGGCTCGAAATTCTGCGCAAGCTCATGGAGCGCGATTTTCAATCCGGCATGCAGGATCTGAAGCAGCTCCAATCGATCGCCGTCCAGCAGGTGCGCGACCTGCGCTCGTTCCTGCACAGCATGCGCCCCGTGGACATGGAGGGCGGCAACCTGGTCGCGACCGCGCGGCGCACCGCCGAGCATTTCCAGAAGGAGAGCGGCATCCCTGTAACCTTCATGGGGACCAACACTCCCGTGGGCCTGCCGCAGGAGATGTCGTCGGAAGTGCTGCAGATGCTCCGCGAAGCGCTGCACAACGTCCAGAAACACGCGGGCGCGACGCGCGTAGCCGTGGCCATGGAGAAGACGGACCGCGGCCTGGAGATTTCCATCGACGACAACGGCCACGGCTTCAACTTTGCCGGCACCTACTCCCTCGAGGAACTGGAACTGCTGCGCCTGGGCCCTGCGAGCCTAAAGCGCCGCGCCCGCTCCTTAAACGCCGACCTGCTCCTCGAATCGCGCCCCGGCCGCGGCGCCGGTGTAAAGTTCCGCGTCCCTCTGCAATGACTCCGCAATTCGGTGACAGGCTACGAAACCTTCCGAGCGCCGCATTTGCGCGAGGAATTTCGTTGCCTGTCACCGAATTGCCCGTCGCGTACAATTTCGAGGTTGTGTTGCCTGTCCCCGAAACTCGTGTCCCCGAAACTCGTGTCCCCGAAACTCCCCGGAGGCCCGTAGTCGTCGCCCTCGCCCTCCTCCTGTCTGCCTGTTCCCACTACTCCGAATTCACGCTACCCGAAGTTTCCGGCGGCGACCCCAACACTTCATTCTCCTTCGAACCTCAGAAAGATCCTGTCCTCTCTCCCGCCGAAGGCTGGGAATCCCAAGACGTCCTAAACCCTTCCGTCGTCCGCATCGGCGCGCAACTCCTCAATTTCTATTCCGGCTTCGACGGCCAAACCTGGCGCACCGGCCTCGCGCTCTCGACCGACGGCGTCAACTGGCAGCGTCGCGGCACCTTCCTGGAGCCGTCCCCGCACACATGGGAAGGCCCCTACATCGCCGCCAATGGCTCCGCCCTCTATCACGACCATCAGTTCTACTACTGGTACGTCGCGGGCGACCGCGCCGTGCCTGCCATCGGCCTGAAGCGCGTCCCCGGAGATGCGCGCGGACCGCAAGGTCTGCCTCGCCAGGAATCCAAACCCGTCCTCGAGCACGGCCCCTACGGAAGTTGGGACGAGCGGGGCGTCGCCGATCCCTACGTGATCTGGATCGAGCCATACTTCTACATGTACTACCTGGGTCAGGACCGCGCGCGGCGCCAGCGGATCGGTGTGGCGCGCTCCACCGATGGTCTGGTTTTCGAGAAACTCCGCTCCAATCCCGTGCTCGAACTGGGCAACATCGGCGCGTTCGATGAGGCCGATCTCGGAGAGCCCGCCGTCTGGCAGTCCCACGGCTTCTATTGGATGCTCTACACGGGCATCGACGCCTCCGTCAACCGCAAGCTGGGCCTGGCGCGATCCACCAACGGCGTGCATTGGACCAGACTCCCCGCAGTGTTCGCAGGCACCGAGATGTGGAACTCGCGCGTGCTGTGCGACCCCACCGTCGACACCTCGGGCGGCGTGATCCGCGTCTGGTTCGGCGGCGGCGACGTGGCCTCGCGCGATGCCGGTCTGCACGGCCGGATCGGCCTCGCGATCCTGCGGCCGGTTAATGCTACGCTGGCGAAGTGAACGTCGGCATCACGTGTTATCCCACCTACGGCGGCAGCGGAATCGTCGCCACGGAACTGGGGCTCGAGCTGGCGATGCGCGGCCACGAGGTCCACTTCATCACCTACGCCAACCCCATCCGCCTGGACCCGGGGACCCCCCGCATCCACTACCACGAGGTCGAGGTTTCCACCTATCCGCTGTTTCAATACCCACCCTACTGCCTAGCGCTGGCCTCGCGCATGGCGGAAGTGGCCGAGTCATACCACCTGGATCTGCTGCACGTGCACTACGCCATTCCGCACTCCATCTCCGCCATGCTGGCGCAGCAGATGCTGGCCGTCAGGCGCAAGCTGCCCTTCATCACCACACTGCATGGCACCGACATCACGCTGGTGGGGACCGACCGCTCGTACTTTCCGATTACCAAATTTTCCATCGAGCAATCGAACGGCGTGACCTCGATCAGCGAGTACCTGCGGCAGCAGACGGTGGAGGTCTTCGGCGTCGCCAACGAGATCCGCGTCATCCCCAATTTCGTCAACTGCGATGTCTACCAGACCGACGACAAAAAGGAGCGCGCCGCCGCCTATTCGCCCGACGGCGCGAAGCTGTTGATTCACCTTTCGAACTTCCGGCCCGTGAAGCGTGTGCTGGATTGCATCCGCATCCTGGCCGAAGTGCGGAAGCACACACCCGCGCACCTGTTGATGGTGGGCGACGGTCCGGAGCGCAGCCCCGCCGAGTATCTGGCGCGTGAGCTGAAGCTGGAACAGCACGTCTCGTTCCTCGGGAAACAGGACCACGTGGAGCGGTTGATCCCGCTGGCGCACGTACTCTTGATGCCGAGCGAGCTCGAATCGTTCGGACTCGTAGCGCTCGAAGCCATGGCCTGCAGCGTGGTCCCCGTCGCCACGCGCGTAGGCGGCGTCATGGAGTTGATCACCGATGGCGAAGACGGATTTCTCGAGTCCGTCGGCGATATCGAAGCCCAGGCCGCGCGCGTAGTTTCACTTCTGACGGATGACGATTTGCACTACCGCATGCGCAAGGCCGGCCGCTGGAACGCTTCCGAGCGTTTCTGCACCGACAAAATCATCCCGCAATACGAACGCTATTACGAACAAGTCCTGGCAACCTAATCCGCATTTCGGGGACAGGCTACGAAACCTTCCGCGCCGCTCTTGCGCGGAATTTCGTTGCCTGTCCCCGAAATGCCCCGTCACGAATCGCACCGCCCTCAACGCATCCGCCCCTACAATAGAAAGAGACTATGTACGCGACCTCCGTTGCCACCGCGCGCTACGTGGATCGTCACCCCGAATACCGCGACGCCGGGTTCTACCGAACCATCCTCGGCCTTAAGGTCTCGACGCTCGGCATCGGCACCTATCTCGGCGGCCTCGACGACACCGCGGACCGCGCCTACATCGACGCCCTGGTCGCCGCCGGTGAGGGCGGCATCAACTTCTTCGACACCGCGATCAACTATCGTAACCAGCGCTCGGAGCGTTGCATCGCCGCCGCGCTCGATCGATTGCAGCGCGACGAAGTCGTAGTCTCGACCAAGGCCGGATTTCTCACGCCCGGCGCCGTGCCCGGCTTCCTTCAGCCGGACGACGTCGTCGGAGGCATGCATTCCATGTCGCCCAACTTTCTCGCGCACCAGATCGAGCAGAGCCGCGCCAACCTAGGCGTCGACACCATCGACGTGTTCTATCTGCACAACCCCGAAACGCAGCTCGGCTTCCGCACCCACGAAGAGTTCGAAGCGCGCATTCGCCGCGCGTTCGCCCACCTGGAGCGCCTCGTAGACCAGGAGAAGATCCGCTGGTACGGCTGCGCCACCTGGGACGGATTTCGCAAGAAAGACGCGCTCAGCCTGCCGCGCCTGGCCGGGATCGCGCAGCAGGAGGGCGGCCCGGAGCACCACTTCCGTTTCATCCAGCTTCCGTTCAACCTGGGGATGGTGGAAGCGTTCGTGGACCGGCCGGAGAGCGTTCTCGAAACCGCGGCGCGCGTAGGCGTGGCCGTAGTGGCCAGCGCCAGCCTGCAGCAGACGCGCGTGATCCAGGAGATGCCGGAGTCAGTTTCGAAACTGCTTCCGGGCTTCGACACCGACGCCCAGCGCGCCATCCAGTTCACACGCTCGACCCCGGGAATCGCGGTGGCGCTGGTGGGAATGGGCCGGCCGGAGCACGTGCTCGAGAACCTGCGAGTGGCCCGTGTGCGCCCGGCGAGCCGCGAGGAGTATCTGCGGCTTTACCAGTGATGACCGCCATCGAAGTCGGGGAAGATCTGGCGCCGCTCGATGTTGCCCTCGAGGGCTTGCCCAACAGTCCCGCCGTTTTCGTGTTGTGGCCAAAGAGCGGCGAACCGTATCTTTCGAAGACCGCGCTCCTCCGCCGCCGCCTGCTGCGCCTCTTGCGCCAGCGCGACAAGCCCTCGCGCCTTCTCAACCTCCGCCACACAGTCGCCCGCATCGAATACCAGTTGACCGGCTCCGCGCTCGAATCCAGCATGGTGCAGTACGGACAGGCCCGTCGCCTGTTCCCGGAAAATTGCCTCGAAGTCCTGCGGCTGCGCATGCCGCCCTACGTGAAGATTATCCTGACCAACGAATTCCCGCGCAGCCACATCACCACCCACCTCGCGCGCGCCGGCTTGCACTTCGGCCCCTTCCGCTCGCGAGCCTCGGCCGAGCGGTTCGAAGCGCAATTTCTCGACCTGTTCCAGATGCGCCGCTGCCAGGAAGACCTGGTCCCCGCGCCCGATCACCCCGGCTGTATCTATGGCGAAATGGGCATGTGCCTGCGCCCGTGCCAGCAAGTGGTGGGCAAGCCCGAGTACGATCGCGAAGTGGAGCGCGTGGTGGATTTCCTGAGCACCGGCGGACGCTCGCTGCTCGATTCCATCGGCCGCTCGCGCGACCAGATGAGCGAGCAGATGGACTTCGAAGAGGCCGCCCGCCTGCACAAACGCTTCGAGAAGGTGCAAGACGTGCTCAAGCTGCGCGACGAGCTGGCACGCGATCTGGACCGCCTGCACGGCGTCGCTGTAACTCGCTCGACGTCCGCCGATGGCGTGGTGCTCTGGTTCGTACGCGAAGGCGAAGTAGCGCCGCCTGCGCATTTCAGCTTCGTGGTGGAGGAGGGCAAGCCGGTGTCGCTCGACCGCAAGCTGCGCGAGACCATCGCCGCCATCGCCCCGCGCCGGCTTTCGGTACGCGAGCGGCAGGAATACCTGGCTCTGCTGGCGCGCTGGTATTACTCCACCTGGCGCGACGGCGAGTGGCTGGCGTTCGAGAGCTTCGACGACGTGCCCTATCGAAAACTGGTCAACGCTGTTTCGCGCGTGGCCCATCGCAGCGTATCATAGGTCTCATGAAAGAGTGGGGCTTTGCGCAGAACCAACCCAATGAAGAGTTGGCGCAGTTGCATTTCTTCTCCATGCAGAAGCAGCAGGCAGGGGGCGCGGTCGAGTTCCGCGTCACCGTGAAGGAATACATCACGCCCAAAGAGCCGACCATGATCTTCTTCGCCCAGGCCGACAGGCAGACCAATCAGAAGACCGCGCCGTACACTCCCTGCGGTTGGGGCAAGACGCTATTCGAGGCTCTCTCGGAGTGCGTCAAGTCGATCAATAAATTTCCGTACGAAGGGTAGGAGTGGCGCAGGCCAGGCGGTGCGCCACTTTAGAAATCAGTCGCTGAGGAAGCTGGTGACGGCCTTTGCTTCGTCGTCGAACGAGGCGAAGACGGTGTACAGCTTCGTCACCTGCAGCAGGTCTTTGATCTTTCCCTGGGTGTTGAGCAGCTTAATGTGGCCGCCCAGATTCGACACCGTGGCGTAGGCGCCCACCATTTCGCCCAAGCCGGCGCTATCCATATAGCTGACGTCTTTCAGGTTGAGGAGTATCCTCCTTTCGCCGGCAGTTACCAGGTCTTTGATGGTGTTCCGGATCATTCCGGAACCATCCCCCAGGGTAAGACGGCCCGAAATATCTACCACCACTACGTCGCCAACGTGGCGCACAGATGCTTTGCAGCTCATTAATCCTCCTCCGTTATTATGTACAATCGGAGGTCAATATGCAGGAACATCCTCTTCCGATTTGGTTTTTCATCGGAATCCTGCTCATGATCTACGGGTTCCTGATTATGGGCCAAGGCATGTGGGAACTGTTCCGCCCGCCGGTTCACCCGGCCGTCCTGGCGGAGTTGCATCCCAGCCTGTGGTGGGGCGCGCTGATGCTGATCGTGGGCGGGATATTTCTGGGCCGCTCCTCGCCGTGGTGAATCAGTTCTCGGTGGGGACTTTCTCCACGCGATCGACGACCACGACCTCGAGTGGAGCTTTCCGCTTCTCCAGTCTGAGCCCCAACGCCTGCAGCGAAGTGAGGATCGACACGCCGGAATCGGTGCCCGGCGGCGGACCCGCTTCGGGTGGAATCGTCCTTCCGGTGCCCGACGCCCTCACCAGCGCGCGCAGTTCGTCAAACGAGAATTCGAGCGTGAAGTCATACGTCCCGGTGAGCCCGGTCATATCCACGACAGGCCCATCCTCAAACCGTGCCAGAGTGTCGGCGAGTCCCGCCATCGTCAATTTCTTAGCTTCGAAGCGATTGGCCGTAAATGACATCGAAGATCCTCTGCCGAGGCTGACGTCGGTACCGCCCCGGCCGGCATTGACGGCGACATTCACTGGCGTACTCCCGGCAGGCACACCGTCGGCCTCCGGATCGAGCGGCGACTCTTTCAACTTCGGTCCACTCTTCCCGACGATGAGGGCATAGACGGGAAGCTCCCTCGTCTCGCGGTGTTCCTTCAACTTGAAGCGGTCCACGAGGAGGGATTGGATCATGTCGGTGACCTGTGAGCGCGCCGCGCCGGCCGGCAGTTTGGCGGAGATGTCGAACCTCTCGGCGCCGATCCAATCCGGCCCCAGGATTTGAAAATCCTTCACCTTATACGCCATCCGGATGTAGTCCTTCAGCGAGAGCGAACTGCAATGGACCATCGCGCCATCGATCTGGACGCCGATGCGTACCTGTCCCGCCGCCGCCGGTGCGGACGCCTTGACCGACGCCACTTCGAATTCCGGCCGCGCCGTCGCCGGAGTCTGACCGAAAACCGGAACCGCCATGATCGTAAGAAGAGCGCCTCGAAGCAGCTTCATACCCTGATATGACGAGGGACATCGAGAAAAGGTTCAAAGCAATGCTTCGAAAGAATCCGGCGAAAGAATCCGGCGAAAGAATCTGGCGAAAGAATCCGGGGATGCTCCGGGCGACCTACGCGAATGCTGCAACCTATCCGCAAAGTAGGGGCGTCCCCGCATTCTTTCGCGCTCTGGTATATCCCTCGGGATTGCCTCACAATAGAAATCGTGAGGTCCCGGAAGAAGCGGCGCACCCTCTATGTCAAGAAATCCCGCCGCACACCGTTTGGCTGAGCAGGTCAGCAAACGGATGGGCGTGACCCTCAGCGACGCAGTGATCTCCGCGCTGGAAGACAAACTCCGTATCACGGGCCGCCCCCTCGATCGCACGAGAGTGGATGCTATCTGCGCCAGAATCGGTGCCCTTCCGGTCATCGACGCCCGCACCCCTGAAGAGATTCTTGGGTACACGGGACGCCCCCTCGATCGCACCAGAGTGGATGCTATCTGCGCCAGAATCGGTGCCCTTCCGGTCATCGACGCCCGCGCTCCCGTAGAGATTCTCAGCTACGACGAAATCGGTATTCCGCGCTAATGGTAATCGACACGTCGGCGCTGGTTGCAATCGCGCTCGGGGAATCATCCCGGCAGAGACTGTTGGACGCACTTGAGTCCGAGGGCAGCCGAAGCATTTCGTCGATATCGCTCCTTGAAGCGGGCATAGTCCTTCGAGCGCGGCTTGGCCCGACCGCCCTCCCGTTGTTGTACAAGCTCGTGGACGAACTCGTGAACGAGGTAGTCCCATTTGATGTGATCCAGGCGCGACTGGCCATCTCCGCGTTTGAGCGTTTCGGCAAAGGAATGGGCCACGCAGCGCAGCTCACCTTCGGAGATTGTGCCGTGTATGCCCTCGCAGGAATGCGCGGTGAACCGGTGCTGGCCACGGGAAATGACTTCTCGGCAACCGATCTTACCGTCTATCGGCCATAGCATTTGCAGACCCTGTACTGCGCTACTTAAAAAACACCCGCTGCGCATTCCCACCGCGGATCTTCGCGCGATCGCTCTCCGATACAAACGCCAGTAACTCGTCAAACCGCGCCGACTGCTTGCGATACTCGTCCGCCGTATTCCCCAGCATTCCCCAGACCATACGGTCCGGGCCGAAAGCGTCGTGGATCTGCCTGGTAAGCTTCTCGATGTCCCCCTTGTACATCGTCCAGCCCGAATACTTCAGCATCACATTAGTACTACAGTGTTACAAACAGTCGTCATCCAACCTTCGCCGGTATACTCCGAAGCCCCGCCAGTATCGGGTTTCGTGGCGGTAAGCTCGGGCTCGACGGGAAGCGAAGTCTGCCGCCACACGGATGCGGTGAAAGCAGCGCCGGTATGGGGTTTCGCAATTTTGTAACACTGTAGTATTAGGCAATTTCGACAAATTCAGCACGTCGCGATATTCTTCCGCCGTTCCGTCGCCCGGTCGGCCCATGTGGTCCAAGATCACCGTCGTCTCCGGAAACTTCGCCGCCAGCGCATGAACGTGGCGCGCCTGGCCGGGGATGAAGTGCATCTGAATTCCGACTCCCATCGCCGCCAGCGCCTTCCAGCACGCCAGCATTCGAGGATCTTCCATGTCGCGATTGCGGATGGCCCCCGCAGACTCGGACTTCATACTGACTTCGTGGATCCGCATGGCGACGATGCGCTTCGGCCATCGGTCCAGCAGCGCGCGCACGCGCCGCGGCGTGTCGTCGCGGAAGGGATCGAACAAGCACGTGCCCTTGAAGTAGCCGGGGCGCGGCTCGTGCGCGAAGCAGTATTCCAGGTAGCGATGGTCATCCTGGTAAGGCTCGGGATGAACGATCACCGAATGCGCCAGATTCGCTGATTGGATCAGCTTCGTGTGGTCTTCGAGCGTGTAAGCCGCCGGCTGATACGGCGCGCCCGGAGCGTAAGGGACCCGCGCCGGATCGAACAAGTGGACGTGCGTCTCGACGGCGGGAGAATCGGCGGCGCGCAGCAGCCCGGCAGAACCAAGCGCTCCCGCCAGCAAACCCCGGCGCGTGATTTCGATTGGCACTGAGCTAGTCTACGTCTCCGGCCGCTCGCCGATCAAGTGCAGTACCACGCTGCGTCTATGCGGCGCCGCACGATGTTCGAACAGGTAGATGCCTTGCCACGTGCCGAGCGACAGGCGGCCGCCGTCCACCGGCACTGAGAGTTGTGTCAGCGTGAGCGCGGCGCGGATGTGCGCCGGCATGTCGTCCGGACCCTCCACCGTGTGGCGATAATGGCGCGTGTCCTCCGGCACGAGTCGATTGAAGAACTCGTTCAAATCGTGGATCACGTCCGGGTCGGCGTTTTCCTGAATCGTCAGTGACGCCGATGTATGCTGCACGAAAACCGTCAGCAGTCCACTCCGGATTCCGCTCTCGCGCAGCCATTGGGCGATAGGCGCCGTGATCTCGTACAGCCCCTTGCCGCGCGTCGGGATTTGCAGTCGATGCGAGGCTTGCTCCAGCCCCGCGCCGCTACTCAACCGTGACACTCTTGGCGAGATTGCGCGGCTGGTCGACGTCGCAGCCGCGGCGCACGGCGATGTGATACGCCAGCAACTGCAGCGGTACGATCTCGAGGATCGGTCCCAACAAATCGGATGACGGCGGAATCTCGATCGTATGGTTGGCGATTTTTCGCACTTCTTCGTCACCCTGCGTCACCACCGCCACCACGATTCCCTCGCGCGCTTTCACTTCCTGAATGTTGGACAGCGTCTTCTCGTAGAGAATCCGGCTCTCTTCGCTGGCCGCATCGCGCGTGGCCAAGATGACCACCGGCAGATTCTCGTCGATGAGCGCGTTGGGCCCGTGCTTCATCTCGCCCGCCGGGTAGCCTTCAGCGTGGATATAAGAAATCTCTTTCAGCTTGAGCGCGCCTTCGAGCGCGATGGGGAAATGCACGCCGCGCCCCAGGAACAGCGCGTCCTTGGAATGGTGCAGCTCCTTAGCCAGCGCTTCGTACAGGGGATCGTGCGAGAGCACGGTCTCGAGCTTGCCGGGAATGCGCAGCAGCTCCTGCACCAGGCAGCGGGAAGTGCTCTCGTCCAGCCGTTCGTTGGCCTGGCCCAGGTGCATCGCCAGGATGAAGAGCGCCGTCAACTGGCACGTGAATGCCTTCGTCGACGCCACGCCGATCTCTGGACCCGCGTGCGTGTAGATCGTGCCCGCGGCCTCGCGCGTGATCATCGAGCCCACCACGTTGCAGATGGCGAGCGTCTTCGAGCCTTTGCTTTTGGCTTCGCGCTGCGCCGCCAGCGTGTCGGCCGTCTCGCCGGATTGCGAGATCACCACCGTCAGAGTGTCTTCCGAAATCATCGGGTCGCGATAGCGGAACTCGCTCCCGTAATCCACTTCGACCGGCAGGCGCGCCAGCTTCTCGATCATGAACTTGCCCGCCAGCCCGGCGTGCCAACTGGTGCCGCACGCGATGATCTTCACGTGCTTGAAGCGCGCGAATTCCGATTGTGCGATGTCCATCTCATCCAAGAAGATGCGCCCCGTCTCCTGTCCCACGCGGCCGAGCGTAGTATCGCGGACGGCGCGCGGCTGCTCGTAAATCTCCTTGAGCATGAAATGCTTGTAGCCGCCCTTTTCCGCCATGATCGGATCCCACAGCACGTGCGTGACTTGCCGGTTGACCGGGCGGCCCGAGAAATCGCTGAGCCGCACGCCCTCGGAAGTGAGCACCGCCATGTCGCCATCCGCCAGAAAGAACATATCGCGCGTGTGGGCCAGGATGGCGGGCACGTCGGAGGCGACGAAGTATTCGTTATCGCCCAGCCCGATCACCACCGGCGGACCATTGCGCGCCGCCACGATCTTGTGCGGATCGGAACGCGAGACCACGGCCAGCGCGAAAACACCCGTCAGTTGCTTGACCGCCGTGCGTACCGCCGCCTCCAGGTTGCCCTCGAAATACTTCTCCACCAGGTGAGCGATGATCTCGGTATCGGTCTCCGTTCGGAACTCGTGGCCTTCCTGCTCGAGCTGGTGTTTCAACGGAAGGTAGTTTTCCACGATGCCGTTATGCACCACCACCACGTCGCCTTTGCAGTCGCGATGCGGGTGCGCGTTCTCTTCGGTGGGGCGGCCGTGCGTGGCCCAGCGGGTATGCCCGATTCCGTACGAGCCGTCCACAGGACTGAGCCGGATGGCCTCTTCCAGATTCCGCAGTTTGCCCTTGGCGCGGCGAATGGCAAGCTGGTTATCCTCACCGAACACGGCGATGCCCGCCGAGTCGTATCCCCGGTACTCCAGGCGCTTCAACCCTTCCAGAATGATCGGAACGGCTTTATGGTTGCCGATGTACCCCACGATTCCACACATGGCTCCATTATAGCGGCCGGATGTGCGATCGCCCTGTGTGACCAGGTACGCTAAGTACGGGTAGTATTAGTCCAGGATCTCGACCCGGTACTCTTCGATGACCGGATTCGCGAGCACTTCGTGGGCGGCGGTCTCGACCTCTTTTTGCGCCTGCTCGCGCGGGATGCCGTCGGCGATCGTGATGTCGAAGAACTTGCCCTGCCGTACACCGGCAATGGCATGGTAGCCGAGGCTGTTCAACGCCGAGCGCACCGTCTGGCCCTGCGGATCCAGGACCGTGGACTTAAAGGATACGAAGACGCGAGCTTTCATGGGGAACATTGATTATCGCACGCGAACGGCATCAAACGTGCTCCCGGCGGTAGTATGACGATGCAGCCGCCGCTCGATCGCGCTCTCGGCGTTTTCGATTCGGGTGTGGGTGGACTGACGGTTCTGCAGGCTCTCCGCCGCCGGATGCCGGATCGCGACTTTATCTACTTCGGTGATACGGCGCGCGTTCCTTATGGGCGTAAGCCCCCCGAGATGGTGGCTGGATTCGCCGTCGAAATCGCCGGATTTCTCTGCGGCCTCGGCGTCGAGGGTCTGGTGGTCGCGTGCAACACGGCGTCCGCAGTGGCGCTGCCGCGGATGGGCGAACGCTGTCCGGTGCCCGTGTGGGGAGTGATCGACCCGGGTGTGGAAGCCGCGACACGCGCCACTCGCACGCAACGCGTCGGAGTAGTCGGGACCAAGGGGACAATCGCGAGCGGCGCCTATCAGCGGCGACTCGAGGCGCGCGGCATCGAGGTGTGGGCGCAAGCCTGCCCCATGTTGGTGCACGTGGTCGAGGAAGGCCTTGCAGATTCTCCGGAAGCCGAGTTGCTCGTGCGGCACTACCTGCAAGCCAGTCCGGAGATCGATACCCTGATTCTGGGATGCACCCACTATCCGCTGCTGCGCGACGTATTCGCGCGCGTAATCGGAGAGGGTGTCGCGCTGGTGGATAGCGCCGAGGTCACCGCGGAGCGCGTGAGCGCCGCGTTTCAGCCGGGCCCGCAATCCTCGCCCGCTGGCCGCGTAGTGCACTTTGTGACGGGGGACCGGGCCGCATTCGAGCATACCGCGCGCGTGATCGGCGGTGTCGAGGGAGAAGTAATAGCGCTCGAGGTGGATCAGATCGCGTGCGCGGGAGTCGGTTTCACAAACCGAATGTGAACGGCCACAAACCACCCATCAACAGAAATCTCTTCCAGCGCTCCCACCCGCTGAACTTCTCGCCGGTTTCGAGATCGTGCGTGGCGCCCGCAAAGCAGATCAGGTTGTAGAGCAGCACCAAGGCAATGAATGCGCCGATAACAAACCATTTCATGTTGCAATCACGTCCTCAACCATCCGGCCTGTCGCCACCAGCCAGCGTCACGATGGTAGCGCCCCAGCCGCCCGCTTCCGCCGGAGCGTCGCGGAATTCCAACACGAATTCAGTGCGTGCCAGAACCGCCCGAACCATCTCGCGCTGCACCCCGATCCCGCGGCCGTGGATAATCCGCAGCGCTCGAAATCCCAGCCGCCTCGCTTCCACCAGATACTCTTCCACTACCGCTTTCGCATCCCGCGCCGGCACGGTGTGAAGATCGAACACATCCGTGATGGGTATCCGAATCGGGTCGTCCATAAAAATCAAAAGCCCGGCTAGCTTTCGCCGGCCGGGCCAATTTTAAACGCGCACCTGATGGCTAAGCGACCTGCTGAGACCGGTACAATTTCACGATCGCTTCCATCTGATCTTTCAATCTGAGTTTCATCTTCTTTAGGCGCGTCTCCTCCAACTCGTCATCCAGAGTCAGATGGGGTTGCGCTTCAAGGGCGTCCAGCTTTTTGGCAAGCTCTGTGTGTTGGCTGGCGAGCCGACGAAACTCGTCGTTCGTATCCATCAGGTGCGCCTTCAATTCTTCCTGTGCGTTCCGTTCCATAATGGGCAATTCCTCCCAGCGAGGTTGCCGCGCCGAGTCGGAAGGTTCGGAAAAAGGCTCGGTGGGTAATCTCTTATCGTGATTGAAAGAACGGCATCATCGCCGTCTAACTGCACATTAACATGAATGAAACTTCATGACAATAGCGCTTTCCAAGGGGGACTGATAGTACTTTTGTCGCATGGTAACCTCCTGAAATCCTATAGAGTTATAGAAGTTTCGCGCCACCATGTTCGACTCCCGAACTTCGAGGATTACCGTCACCGCGGAATTGCCCGTCAACGCCGAAATCAGCGCCCGTCCCACGCCCTGGCGGCGGAATTCAGGCGCTACCGCCAGCGTCAGAATCTCGCATTCATCCACCGCCACCATGCGGGCCGCGACGAATCCCGCTACCTGATTTCCGCAGAGCGCCACCAGCAGATCGTGATCCAGGTAGTCGGCGACGGCCCACCGCGCCGCTTCCGGACTGGCCGCCTGGATGGCGTCGATTTGTGGCAGATCGGCCACTTCCCCACGGCGGATAATTGGCATATGGATAGTTTATGTACGCGCTGACGGTAGCGTTGTTCTTTCTGACACAGCCCTTCTGGGAATCCAAGCCTCCCGAGAAGTGGACCACCCTGGAACTCGACCGCATGCGCTACAACAGTCCCTGGGCGCTGACCGTGGGACCATCGCCCTCGGTGGTAGTGTGCCTGGCAACCGCCGCGCCGGTCGAGGAAGCGGAGGCGGAGATGCGCCTGCGGGCGAAGAATCCGCCCCGCGAACCCGACCCCGACTACGCCTACTATCTGACGCAGCATCGCGAGGATCACTTCGTGCTGGCCGTTGCCTACCCAACCCTCGCCGGTCTGGGAAAGGCGGTCGAGCAAAAGCGCACCGAGGAGGATTCGGTGATGCTGATCGGCCGCAAGACCTATCCGATCGAGGGATACTTTCCGCCCACGCCCTCGGACCCCGTGCTGCGTCTGGTATTCCCACGCCAGTTGAAGTCCACCGACAAGAGCGTAGTCTTCCGCCTCTACCTGGGCGGTCTGGATTTTCCGGAACGCGAAGTCGAGTTCCGCGTGAAGGATCTGATGTACCACGGCAAGCTCGCGATGTAAGCGCCGCACGTGCTAGTTCTCTACCGGAACCCGGTCGGCGTGGTCGATGATCAGGAAGTCAATCGGGCGTCTTGCCTTCTGCAACTCCAGCCCGAGTTGTTCACGCAACGCAGCAAAGATTGAAACGCCAGCGGGAGCCTCCACTGCAGGTTCAGTTGCACCCGGGCTAGCGCCGCTGGCCGGCGATGTCGCCGCGAAGAATAGCTTGAAGTCGTACCGGCTCGTGAGGCCCGTCTCATCCACCACTGGAATGTCGATCCCTGTTGCATGCCTCCGCAGCGTCTCCGCCAGATCCGCCATACTCCGCTTATGGCAGGTGAGTGGAGCAGAGCCTATGCATCCTGCCCTGTCAGGCGTGCCCGCAGCCGACTGCTGGAGCTTAGGCCCGTTCCTGGCCACTTTCAGCACGAATACCGGCGTGAGCCTTTGCTCATGATGGACCGCCAGTCTAAATCGTTCGGCCAGGAGTGTTCGCAGCATGATCCGCGAGATGTCTTCGGATGTGGTGGGATCTGCTTTGGCGATCACATCGAAACGGTCATTATCGACCCAGTTCGGGCCTCCCTTGAGAAGGTCGATTCTAACGTTGTATGCAGCGCCGATAAGATGCCTCAGCGAGGCATTGCGGATCGTGAGCCTTCCATGTTCGATGTCCCCTGATTCCGGGTCGGAGGATGTGTTCGCCTTGATTACCGCCACCTCAAATGCAGGCTGGGCGACAAGACCCAATGAGGTAACAACTACCAAACTCCAATACGTTAACGTAGGTCTCATTGTCGCTCTCGATCGTTACTTAAGACGTCCCGGCGAGCAAGAGTGTGTAGACTACCGGCACCAAGCTGGTTTGCCAATGCGCCCTCTACTTCACCGTGAACGTAGACTCCGCCCCAAACCGTTTGTAGTTGCTATACGAAATCCGCAGCCGCTCCCGCTGCGGCCCTGTACGAAACTGCAGCGTGTCGTCGGCGTAAGTATAGGTGGGAAACCAGTGCTTACCGTCCACCGCCTTCCGAATCGTCGTAAAACGCGGAAACAGATTCTCGTTCTTCGTCGACCGGATCTGCGGCACCGCCTGCCCCTCCAGTCTTACGATGTTGTATTCCTTTTTCTCGATCCAGATCATGCCGTCGAACAACCGCTGCCCATCCAGAATCTGGCGCGGCCGCACCTGCAGCACCCAGCAATCCGCCCCGTCCATCGACTCTTCGCCGCGAAACTTCGTCTCGTAGATCCACAGCCGGTCTTCCGTCAGCACCAGCGGCTGAATATCGCGGATGTCGTGGAAATCCTCGGGCGTGAGAATAAGATTCTTCAACGTGTGCGTCGGCGTTCCGATCGTCTGCTCGGTGCGCTCCTGCTGCGGCGAGAAGATGATGTCTCGGACTTCGCGGTACAACCCGCGCGCCGAGCCGTGGTCGTCCAGTTCTTCGAGCGTCACCGTCTGCCGGTACATGTACTGGCTGCGCTCCGCCTCGGTCTCGGATTCCCGATGCGCCACCAGCTTGGCCAGGTTGGCCGGCGCATTCTGACCGCGTGCGCCAGGCGCCGCGAATGCCAATGCTAGAATGAGCCCGATGGCCAAAACGCCTGGCGGCTTCCGGGCGGCTTTGCTGATCGGCTGGGCGGTGCTGGCGGTAGCGGGCGTGCTGTACGCGCGGCAGAAAGGCATACCAACCTGGACGGCTTTGCCGGTGCTCGCCGCCTTCCTCGTAGCATATCCATTCTATCTGGTGCCGGCGTTTCCCAGCATGCGGGAGCGCTGGACCGGCTACCGCCTGCCCCTCTTCCTGGTGCTCGGGGCCGTGGCTCCGTACCTCATCGCGTGCCTGGGCACCGTGCCATTTCAATGGATGTCGCTCCTGCGCCTCGCGGCGTTTGCCGCCGGGCTCAGCCTCTGGTTCCGCGTGCTCCCCGCGAACCCGCTCACCGACGTGTTGTTTCTGGCGACGGTCATGGCGATCATCGTCGGCAAATATTTCGACGCCATCTATCCCACCGCGCCCACCAAAGACCTGCGCGAGGGCCTCATCCTGCTCGCTCACCTGGCGCTGAACCAGACCGCCGTGATGTCGCTCCTTCTAGTGCGCCGCGTTCCCGACCCCGGCTACAGTTTCCTTCCCACGCGCGCCGAGTGGCGCATCGGCGCCCTCCACTTCATCTACTTCTGCGCCGCCGGAGTGCCGCTCGCCGCCCTGCTTCACGCCACCCACCTGAAGAATCCAGCTCCCCTCTGGGCAATTATCGGGACATTCTTCGGCTTCCTCTGGGTCGGCTCGCTCGCCGAAGAATTCTTCTTCCGCGGCATCCTCCAGCAATGGCTGCAAGACTGGACGGGCAAGCGCACCGCCGCGCTCCTCCTCACCTCGGCGCTCTTCGGCCTCGCCCATCTCCCCTTCCGCGGATTTCCGAACTGGCGTTGGGCGGCCGTCGTGGCAGTCCTCGGCTTCTTTTGCGGCCGCGCCCGCAACCAGGCAGGCAGCATTCGCGCCGGCGTAGTAACGCACGCGCTAGTCGTCACCACCTGGCGAGCCTTCTTCACCTAGACTAAACTCGTCGAGTCGGAAACCCGGGGACAGGCTTCGAAACCTTCCGCGCCGCCCTTGCGCGGAATTTCGTTGCCTGTCCCCGGCTTTCCAGCCCGCTACTCCCCCCTTGGCCTGATAGCGGTAAAATTCCTCTCTATGGCAAAACTTGGATTTCTAGGCCTCGGTCTCATGGGCTACCCCATGGCCCGCAACCTCCTGCGCGCCGGTCATGACGTGTGGCTGTGGTCGAACACCGCCGACAAAGCGAAGCAGCTCGCCGCCGAGGAAAAGGGCCATTTCTGCGAAACACCGAAACAAGTCGCCGAGAACGCCGACTGCATGTTCCTCTGTGTCGGCGACACCGCCATGGCGCAAGAGGTGATCCTCGGATCCACCGGGATCATCGCCGGCGCGCGCCCCGGTTCGGCAGTAGTCGACGCCAGCACCATCAGCCCCAGCGAAAGCCGCAAGATCGGCGCCGCGCTCAAAGCCAAGAACGTCGATTTCCTGGACGCCCCCTGCACCGGTTCGACGCCCGGCGCCAACGGCGGCACCCTGACCTTCATGATCGGCGGCGACGAAGCAGTCTTCGAAAAGCTGAAGCCGTTCTTCGAGCCCATGGGCAAGCGCCTCTACTACTGCGGCAGCGCCGGGATGGGCCTGCAAGCCAAGCTCACCCAGAACCTGATTCTAGCCAACCTGCTGATGGCGTTCAACGAGGGCATGGTCCTTGCCACCAAGGGAGGTGTACCGCCCCAACTCATGCTCGACATCCTGGACAACAGCGCCGCCAAGTCGGGACTCATCTCCTACAAGGCTCCCTTCGTTTTTCGGCGCGATTTCGTCGCAAATTTCGCTACCAAGTGGATGCATAAGGACTTAGGCCTCATTTTGGACTCCGGCAAGGAGCTAGGAGTACCATTAACTGTAACGGCCCTCACACAACAGCTTTTCCAGACAGCCATGGCGGCCGGTCATGCGGACGAAGATATGTGCTCTACTATCAAGGTGTTAGAGGAACTCGTAGGCGTAGAGGTGACAGCCGGATAAATATCTACAGATTTTTGTTGATTCCAAAATCGGAATCTACTAATATTGGAATTAAGCCGGGGAGGCAACTCCCACCAAAGCGAGACTAACCTCTAAATAAAGACCCCTGAAGCAATCCTCCCCGGCGCCCGAAAGGGTTGGGTCTTCCAAAAAAAGAAAAAACAGAAAAAAGCTAAACCGGCCCGGAAGATATCTCATGAGCGCCCAGCGTGCGGGATGATGCGGTTAACCGGTTCTGAAACTCGACTCCCGTGATATCATGGCAGATAGCCTGACAGATAACCTTATCCAGAGCGTCGCGCCGATGAAAACTATCACGGTATTGGGTTCCACAGGCTCGATCGGCACCAATACGTTGGACGTTGTCCGGCGCAATCGCCACCTGTACCAGGTGTACGCGCTCGCCGCCGGTACCAACGTCGACGTGCTGGCCGCTCAAATCCAGGAATTCCACCCCAAAATCGCCGTCGTTGCAACATCCGAGGCTCTCCAGCGTCTATGGAAGAGGCTGGCGGAAATTGGCTTCGTTCCGTCAGAATGGCCGGACCTGCTGTGGGGAGATGCCGCCCTGATCCAGATCGCCACCGCGCCCGAGGTGGATACGGTAATTTCCGCCATCGTCGGCGTGGCCGGTCTCGAGGCCACCTACGAAGCCGTCGTCAAAGGAAAGCGTATTGGACTGGCGAATAAAGAGGTGCTGGTTTCGGGCGGCAAGCTGGTGATGGACGCCGTCCGGGAACACGGCGCGGAGCTGCTGCCCGTGGACAGCGAGCACAACGGCGCCCACCAGTGCCTGCGCGCCGGCAATCGCGACCAGGTGGCCAAGCTCATCCTTACCGCCTCGGGCGGGCCCTTCCGGACCACGCCCCGCGACGCGCTGGCTTTCGTCACACCGGAACAGGCGCTCAACCATCCAACATGGAAGATGGGGAATCGGATCACCATCGATTGCGCCACCCTCATGAACAAGGGCTTCGAAGTGATCGAGGCCTGCTGGCTGTTTGGTTTTTCGCCCTCCCAGGTGGAGGTGGTGATCCATCCGCAGTCCACGGTGCACGCCATGATCGAGTACACCGATGGCAGCGTGCTGGCGCAGATCTGCGCCACCGATATGCGGATGCCGATCCAGTACGCGCTGACCTATCCGGACCGCGCCGAGGCGCCGGTGCCGAAGATCGACTGGGCGGAGGCCAGGAAATGGGAATTCCTGCCGCCTGACTATGAAAAGTTTCCCTTGCTGAAGCTTGCCTGCCAGTGCCAGGAGACCGGTGGTTCGGCTACCTGCACGTTGAATGCGGCGGATGAAATCGCTGTGGAGGCTTTCTTGCAAGGGCGCATTGGTTTTCTTTCGATTCACGAGATCGTCGGGGAGACGCTGTCGCAGATGCCGGTCCGGTACCCCCGGACGGTGGGAGAGATCCTCGAGATCGACCGGCAATCGCGAGCGCTGGCGCGGGGTTTGGTAACGGCCCGGGCAGGCGCGGTGACGGCTTGAGCTTTATATGCTGTTAATACAAAACATACTGTGGTTTTTTCTGCTGATCGGGGTGATGATCAACATCCACGAGCTGGGGCACTTCTGGGCGGCCCGGCTGTTCGATGTCAAAGTCGAAGCTTTCAGCTTCGGATTCGGCACGCGGCTGTTCGGTTTCAGGCGTGGCGAGACGGACTACCGCTTCTCGCTGCTGCCCCTGGGCGGCTACGTCAAGATGGCGGGCGAGCAGGTCGGCGACGAGAATGCCGACGACCCGCGCAGCCTGCTGGCCAAGCCGCGGTGGCAGCGGCTGATCATCGCCTTCGCCGGCCCCTTCATGAATATCGTGCTGGCGGTGGCCGTTCTCACGGGCCTCTACATGGTGAAGTTCCAGAAAGTGTCGGAAGCGGATCTGGAAGCGGTCATCGGCCACGTGATGCCCGATTCGCCCGCCGCCAAGGCCGGCATCCGCGACGGCGACCGCCTCGTCAGGCTGAACGGCAAAGATAATCCGACCTGGGAAGACGTCGAGCTGAAAGAAATCGAGAGCGCCTTCCGGGGGCTTTCGGTGACGGTGGATCGCGGCGGCAGGCGCTTCGACACCACAGTTATGCCGACTCTCAGCGAGCGCACGGGCGTGGGTTACGCCGGCTGGGACGAGCGCGGCCGCATCCAGGTGGGCGAAGCCGACCCCAATCTGCCGGCCTACAAGACAGGCTTGCGGAAGGGTGACCTGATGCTGGCGGTCAACGGCGAGCCGATCCATTCCCAGTTCAAGCTCTACGAGATCACCAAGAACAGCAACGGCCGGCCGGTCACGATCGACTTCGAGCGCAACGGCGAGAAGCGCCAGATCACGGTGCAGCCGGTGATGACGAAACTCAACGGGCCGGAGCAGTGGATGATCGGCGTCATCCCCCAGCAGAAGCTGACGCTCATCACGACCAAGCTCTCGCTCCCCGACGCCTTCCAGGAATCGCTGCGCCAGAACAAGAAGGGCGCGCTGCTGATCGTCACGTTCCTGAAGGGCGTAGTCGAGCGCCGCATGTCGCCCAAGAACATCTCGGGCCCGATCGGCATCGGACAATTGGCGGGCGACGCGGGGCGCGAGGGCGCTTCGTCGTTCCTGCTGCTCATGTCGATGATCAGCCTGAATCTGGCGATCGTGAACCTGCTGCCAATCCCCATCATGGATGGCGGCGTGATCGTGATGCTGCTCGTCGAGATGACCATGCAACGCGACTTGAGCCTCACCGTCAAGGAAGCAGTCTTCAAGGTCGGCTTCGTCTGCATCATGGTGATTCTGGTGTTCGTGCTCTACAACGACATCTCGAAATTACTGCCGGCGGGGTAAGGCGCGCGCACTGAGCCGCTACCGTAAGGCAGTTACACAAGGCCGCCGGCCACAACGAAGGATGAAAATAGGCGGTCGAAGCCGGCGAGGCCTGGGCGACCGAGGGTATTTTCAGGGGGCGGTTGGGTCCTGAAACCGTGTTGTCCGCTGGCGGCCAGAGGCTGCAATACTTGCATCCCACATCAGACCGGAATCATCTGGTAAGCTGAACTTTCCTGGAATCAGGCATGCAATGTAGCTGCGTCCCGCAGACCGAACTTCCGCACACCTCACCACTCTTCGCAGACGTACTCTATCATCCGGACCGCACCGCCCCGTTCTACCGCCACCCGGTGCGCGATCTGGCTGCCTACGAGGCGGCGGCGCGCGAAATCGAGTTCCCGGCGGAGCGGCGCGCCGCGCTGATCCAGGCGCTGCGGGTGCAGAATCCGGCCAGCCCGTCGCTCGACCTGCTGGCACAGCCGGGGTGTGTGGCGGTGATGACGGGACAGCAGGTCGGCCTGTTTTCCGGTCCCGCCTACACAATTTACAAGGCTCTCCACGCCGTGAAACTGGCGCGCTGGCTGACCGAAAACGGCATCCCGGCCGTGCCTGGCTTCTGGCTGGCCACCGAGGACCACGACTTCGCGGAGGTCAACCACGCCTGGGTATTCGACGCCGGACATCGTCCGGTGAAACTCGAAATGCGGCGCTCGGCCGGCGCGCAGCCGGTAGGCGAAGTGCCGCTCGTAGCGCCTCCCGTGGACGAACTGCGAGCTGCGCTGTCCGGCTGGCCCTTCGGTGCGGAAGTGAGTGCGGCGGTCGAGCAGACGTACCGGGCGGGCGTGCCGATGGGCGCGGCATTCGGCGCGCTTCTCAGGCGGCTGCTGGCCGACGACGACATCCTGCAGGTGGACCCGATGCTGCCCGAGTTTCGCGAACTGGCGGCGCCCACGATCCGCAGTGCAGTGGAGGCTGCGCCCGAGATTACGGCGCGCCTGCTCGAGCGGAATCGCGAACTGGTGGCCGCCGGATACCACGCGCAAGTGCATGTGGAAGACCAGACCTCGCTGGTGTTCCTGCTGGAGAACGGAAAGCGGCTGGGCCTGCGGCGGCACGGGTCGGAATACGTGCAGAACGGACGCCGGTTCACCAGCGAAGAACTGGCCGCGCGCGCGGCGTCGCTTTCGCCCAACGCGCTGCTTCGCCCGGTGGTGCAGGATTCCATGATGCCCACGGTGGCGTGCATCGGCGGGCCGGCTGAGACCGCCTACCTGGCGCAATCGGAAGTGATCTACCGCGCCATTCCGGGGCGCATGCCGGTGGCGGTGCCGCGCAGCGGTTTCACGATTCTGGATGCGCGCAGCGAAAAGTTGATGGAGCGGTACGGCCTGACGATCCAGGATTTCTTCGGCGGCGAAGATGCGCTGCGCGAACGCATCGCGGCCATATTGGTGCCTCCGTCGCTGGCGGGCGCCATGCAGGCAACCGCCGCCACGGTGGATGGAGCCATCGAGTCGCTGCGGTCGCAACTCGCGGGCTTCGACCCCACGCTGGTTAAGGCGATGGAAAAGAGCGCGCGCAAGATTCGCCACCAGATCGGAAAAGTCGAAGCCAAGGCGGGACGCGAAGCCCTGCGGCGCGATCGGCGCGCGACCGCCGACGCCGCGTCGCTCTACGGCCTGATCTACCCCGAACGCCACCTCCAGGAACGGCTCTATACCATTCTGCCCCTCGTGGCAAAGCACGGGTTTGACCTGATCGGCCAGATCTACGACGGCATCGGACTCGACTGCCCGGACCACAGGTTGATGGTGGTCTAGCGTGACAGCGGAGCAAGCGCGGCTCGACGAGGCACGGCTGCATCGCGTCCACTGGAACCGCTGGGGTCCTTATCTCAGCGAGCGCGCGTGGGGCACAGTTCGCGAGGACTATAGCGCCGACGGCAATGCCTGGGAGTACTTCACCCACGAGCACGCCCGGCAGCGCGCGTACCGCTGGAACGAAGATGGCATCGCCGGCATCTGCGATCGCCACCAGCGAATCTGCTTCGCCATCGCGCTGTGGAACGGGCGCGATCCTTTTCTGAAAGAACGCCTGTTCGGCCTCACGGGCCAGGAGGGCAACCACGGCGAAGACGTCAAGGAGTGCTACTTCTACCTCGACAGTACGCCCACCCACTCCTACATGAAGTGCCTCTACCGCTATCCGCAGGCGGAGTTCCCGTACCAGCGATTGCGCGACGAGAATCGCCGGCGCTCGCGCCTCGAGCCGGAATTCGATCTGCTGGACACGGGCATCTTTGCCGAGAACCGTTTCTTCGACGTTGTGGTCGAGTACGCCAAGGCGGGGCAGGACGACATTCTGATTCGCATCGAGGCTTTCAATCGCGGGCCGGAGACGGCGACCCTGCATGTGCTGCCGACGATCTGGTTCCGCAACACGTGGTCGTGGGGCCATGAAGCGTCGCGGCCGGAATTGCGGGAGAGCGCCCCCCAGACGATCGAGTTGGAAGAGCCCTACTACGGCCGGCGGTGGCTATATTGCGAAGGCTCGCCCGAACTGCTGTTCACGGAGAACGAAACCAATCGGGAAGCGCTGTGGGGCGTGCCCAACCCGGCGCGCTTTGTGAAGGACGGGATCGGCGAGGCGGTGGTGCACGGCCGGTGCGAAGCTGTGAACCCGGAGCCGTTCGGAACCAAAGCGGCGCCGCATTATGAAGCGCATCTGGAGGCCGGCCAATCGGCGACGTTCCGGCTTCGGCTGACGGATGCGGTGCTGCATCTCCCGTTCAGTGGTTTCGAGCGGACCGTCCAGAACCGGATGGACGAGGCCAACGATTTCTACGCCACGGTGACGCCGCGCGAGCTTTCGATCGACGGCCGCGCCGTGATGCGGCAGGCCTTCGCCGGCATGCTATGGTCGAAGCAGTTCTACCACTACGTGGTCCGCGACTGGCTCAGCGGCGACCTCGCCCCGCCGCGGCCTCCCGCCGAGCGCAAGCGCGGACGCAACTCCGATTGGACCCATCTGTACAACTCCGACGTCATCTCGATGCCGGACAAGTGGGAATATCCGTGGTACGCCGCGTGGGACCTGGCGTTCCACAGCGTGCCCCTGGCGCTGGTGGATTCCGAGTTCGCCAAGGATCAGTTGATGCTGATGCTGCGCGAGTGGTACATGCATCCCAACGGGCAGTTTCCCGCCTACGAGTGGAACTTCAGCGACGTGAATCCGCCGGTATATGCGTGGGCCGCATGGCGGGTGTACAAGATCGAGCAGAAGCGGACGGGGAAGGCGGACCGCCGATTCCTGGAGCGCGTCTTCCACAAGCTGATGCTCAACTTCACGTGGTGGGTGAACCGGAAGGACGCCGGCGGCAACAACGTTTTCCAGGGCGGATTTCTGGGGCTGGACAACATCGGCGTCTTCGACCGCAGCGCGCCGCTGCCGGGGGGAGGCACCATCGAGCAGGCCGACGGCACCGGGTGGATGGCGATGTACAGCCTCAACCTGCTGGCCATCGCGCTCGAACTGGCGCGCGAGGATTCGGCCTACGAAGACGTCGCCAGCAAGTTCTGGGAGCACTTCCTCTATATCGCGAACGCCATCAACCACCTGGGCGACGACGGCACAGGCATGTGGGACGCCGAGGACGGGTTCTTCTACGACGTGCTTCACATGCCGGACGGAAGCCACGTGCCGCTGCGCGCGCGGTCGATGGTGGGGCTGATTCCCCTATTCGCGGTGGAGACGCTCGAGCCGCGCCGCATGGACCAGCTTCCCGGTTTCAAGCGCCGCATGGAGTGGTTCATCGAGAATCGCAAGGACCTGATGGGCAACGTGGCCTCTATGGTAGTGCCGGGGAAGGGCGAGCGGAGACTGCTCTCGATCGTCAATCCCGCGCAGCTCCGCGTGATCCTGCGCCGTATGCTGGACGAGCGCGAGTTTCTGTCGCCCTACGGGATCCGCAGCCTGTCGCGCGCCCACCAGGATCATCCGTACATATTCTCGTGCGACGGCGAGCGGCACTCGGTGGACTACGAGCCGGCCGAATCCCGCACCGCTTTGTTCGGCGGCAATTCCAACTGGCGCGGTCCGGTCTGGTTCCCGCTGAACTACCTGCTGATCGAAGCGCTACAGAAGTTCCATCATTATTTGGGTGACGACTTCAAGGTGGAGTGTCCCAGCGGGTCGGGTGTGCAGATGACGCTCTGGGACGTGTCCGCGGAGATCTCACACCGGCTGGCGCGGCTCTTCCTGCGAGACGGGACGGGCCGTCGTCCGTCGCACGGCACCAACGAACTGTTCCGGACCGATCCGAACTGGCGCGACCTGATCCTGTTCCACGAGTATTTTCACGGAGAGACAGGAGAGGGTTTGGGGGCGAATCACCAGACGGGATGGACGGGTCTGGTGGCGAAGCTGCTGCAGCAGAGCGGGACGGATGGCGAATAGCGGATTATTCCCAGTTCAGAACGACTTTGCCGGAGTTCCCCGACATCATGGCGGCGAAGCCCTTCTCGTACTCGGTGTAGTGGTAGCGGTGCGTGATCACGGGGCAGATGTCCAAGCCCGATTGCAGCAGCACCGTCATCTTGTACCAGGTCTCGTACATTTCCCGGCCATAGATGCCTTTGATGGTCAGCATGTTGAAAATGACGGTGCGCCAATCGATCGCCATTTCGCCCGCCGGGATGCCGAGCATCGCGATCCTGGCGCCGTGACTCATGTTGGCCAGCATGTCGCGGAAGGCGGAGGCGTTGCCGGACATTTCGAGGCCCACGTCGAAGCCCTCAGTCATGCCGAGTTGCTTCTGTACGTCAGGCAGCTTCTCTTCACTCACGTTGACGGCCCGGGTGACGCCCATCTTGCTCGCCAGTTCCAGGCGGTACGGGTTCACGTCCGTGATCACGGTGTAGCGCGCGCCGGCGTGCACGGCCACGGCGGCGGCCATGATGCCGATGGGGCCCGCGCCGGTCACGAGCACGTCCTCCCCCAGCACCGGGAACGACAGCGCCGTGTGCACCGCGTTGCCGAACGGATCGAAAATGGCGGCGACGTCGAGCGAGATGTCCTCGTGGTGGCGCCAAATGTTGGTCATCGGCAGCGCGATGTACTCGGCAAAGGCGCCCGCGCGGTCCACGCCGACGCCCGAAGTGTGCGCGCAGAGATGGCGCCGGCCGGCGAAGCAGTTGCGGCAGCGGCCGCAGACCACGTGGCCTTCACCACTCACCAGATCGCCCGGGAAAAAGTCGGCCACGTTCGAGCCCACTTCGACGATGCGGCCGACGAACTCGTGGCCGATCGCCATCGGCACCGGAATCGTCTTCTGCGCCCATTCGTCCCACTTGTAGATGTGGACGTCGGTGCCGCAGATCCCCGAGCGCAGCACTCGAATGAGCACATCGTTGATCTGGATCTTAGGGACCTCGATGTCTTCCAGCCACAGACCAGGCTCGCTCTTGCTCTTCACCAGCGCTTTCACATCCACCACGATACCAGTCCACAATAAAGGTAGTGCCCAAGCGGCTCCTTCTCTTCGCGGCGACCACCGGCTACCAGATTCGCGTCTTCGCCGGCGCGGCGCGAAGGCTCGGCGCGGACCTCACGCTGGCCACCGATCGCTGCCACATTCTGGAGGATCCGTGGGGCGATCGCGCCATTCCGGTGAAGTTCGACCGCGTTCCGGAATCGCTCGATCTCTTGCGTCCACTGCGATTCGATGCCGTCGCCGCCGTGGGCGATCTGCCGGCAGTGCTGGCGGCCGAGGCGGCGGAGATGCTGGGCGTTCCGTTCCATCCTCCGGCCGCAACGCGCGCCTGCCACGACAAGTACCTCGCGCGGCAGCTCTACCAGGCGGCCGGTCTGCACGTGCCGGCGTTCTTCCGCGGGGCGCTCGAAGATGATCCGCGGGCGATGGCCCGGCGCGCGCCCTATCCGTGCGTGCTCAAGCCGCTGGGACAGTCGGCCAGCCGCGGCGTGATCCGCGCGAACAACGAACAGGAGTTCGTCGCTGTGTTCGAGCGCATCCGCAAGATCGGCGAGAAGCACCTGCAGGTGGAGAGCTACATTCCGGGGCGCGAGTTTGCCATCGAGGGTCTGGCCACCGCGGGGAAGTTTCAGCCGCTCGCGATCTTCGACAAGCCGGATCCGCTCGAAGGGCCGTACTTCGAGGAGACGATCTACGTGACCCCTTCGCGCGAATCGGCGGAAGTGCAGCGGGAGCTGATCGAGACCACTGATCGTGCCGTGCGTGCGCTGGGTCTATCGCACGGACCGGTGCATGCCGAGCTGCGATACAACTCCGGGGGCGCTTGGATGCTGGAGGCGCACGCGCGGCCGATCGGCGGGTTGTGTGCGCGCGCGCTCCGCTTTGCGGGCGGCGTGCCGCTCGAAGAACTGATCCTGCGACACGCGATGGGGCAGGATGTATCGGGCGCGCGCCTGGATAGCGCCGCTTCGGGCGTGATGATGATCCCGATTCCCAAGGGCGGAATCTATCAATCGGCGGAGGGCGTGAACGAGGCGTCGGCGGTGCCGGGAATCGAAGAGGCGATCGTCACGGCGAAGGGCGGGCAGCAACTCGTTCCGTTGCCGGAAGGGTCAAGTTATTTGGGGTTCATCTTCGCGCGGGGCGAGACGCCGGAAGAAGTGGAAGCGGCGTTACGCCAGTCTCACGCTCAACTGCGTTTTCAAATTGCGACGACGCTGGATGTTGTTACCAGCGTTCGCTGACAGCAGATCATCTTCACCGCCGAGGCGCCGAGATCGCCGAGAGGGAATGAAAAAGTAAAGGCTGTTTCTTTTCGTTTTCTCAGCGTTCTCGGCGTCTCGGCGGTAAAGATATGCTCTTAACCCTTCGCCTTCGGGGGCACGAAATCGGGCGGCAGGGACGCGCCTTCGCCGAAGAAATAGCTGTCCATCTGCTGTATCAGGAATTCCTGCGCTTCCTTGGTGCCGAGGTTGAGCCGGTACTCGTTCATGAGCATCTTCATGTGCTCAATCCACATCTTCCAGGCTTCTTTCGAGACGCTGTCGTAGATCTTGTGGCCCAGTGGATGGCCTTCGAACGGAACCTCATCGAGGCCTTCCATCTCTTTCTGAAACTTCACGCAAAACACCTTGCGGGCGCCTGGACGAATCGCGTTCTGAATCTGGTTGATGCCGCTACCGCCGCTACCACATCCCATACGATCAGAATAGCGTATTCGGACCCTACCGGAACCCCGCGGCCGTGACCACGACTCCCAGGTCCCGCTGGTCGCCGGGCGCGCGGAACGTCCGGTCCACTTCGATCTCGACGGTCGCGACCGCGCCGGCCGGCCGTACAGGTTCCGACTCGATCACCTGCGGGCCGGGGCCGGGATACTGCTGCGATGCGACTTCGCGGCCATCCAGGCGCAAGGTGACGTGCCGCGCCGGCGCCTGATCGCTGATATAGAACTCGACGCGCAGCGGTTTCGCTGAGTCCGAGCTTTTCAGCACGACCTCCGCAGTCTTCCCCATCCAGTGGTCGGGATCGATGCCGGAGACGATCTGCGACGCGGCCTCGGGCGCGTTCGTGAGCAGGTATTCGAGCGCGGGGTGGCGCTCCATGATCTGGAGAGCGCGCAGTCGGTCCACCACGCCGCCGCTGATTCCGAATGGCCAGATACCCTTCTGAATGGTGGAGTAGCCGGAGTCTGTTTCGAGACCGATGATGCGCAGCGGGATGGATGGCCGGATCTCGGCGGCGGCCAGCATTGCCACGGGGGAGGTGAGGTCGAGCGAGTGGGTAAGTGCGCTCGAGACCACCACGTCGCCCGGCCGCAAACGCTGAGCGCGGAGGAGCCGCAGCGCGCCCTCGTTCTCAAAGTAGTAGCGCATCCCCAACTCGCCATCGGTCCACACGCGGCGCGAGTGGACGGTCTCCCGGAGCGAGCCGGCGAAACGTCGATAGCCATCCCAGACTTCGTAGTTGGCAAGAGCCAGGCCGAGCGCGAGCGCCATTTGGGCGGCAAATCCGATGGCGAGCCACCGCCGGGGAAGGCGCGACGCCAGCAACGCCAGCGGAGCGGCGATCGGTAGCAGGTAGCGTGCCGAGCCGGCGAAGAAGATCGCCATGGCGGCGGCGAAGAAGATGGCGATCCAGGCCGCGAGAAAGCGAGTGTCGCGGTCGTGACGCCTGCGCCACGCCAGCACGAGCGCGCCGGCCGCAAGCGGCGGACAGAGGATAAACCAGAAGTGGATGAACAGCGCTGCGCTGCTGCGGAGGGCTGCTGACGCTGTGTGGAGCGTTGCATAGTAACCGCTGAGCACCTCGGCTGGCATGGCTCCGGTGGTCCAGCGAGTGAAGATCTGCCAGACCGCGAACGTCGCGGGCGGAACGAGGATCAGCGCCCAGCGACCGCGGTCCTTGCCGTGATAGAGCCAGACGTATACAGCCAGAATGGGCGTCAGGAATATCGCCTGGTATGCCGTCATGGCTGCCAGCGCCATCGCCGCGGCGGAGAGCGCCAGGCGGCCGGAGGCGAAGCACGCGATAGCTGCCATCCAGAACGCCAGAAACGGGAGGTCGGCTTCGAGCGAACCGCCGTTGACCACGAAGGCGGGAACGGCGACGAATAGCAGCGCGGCCCAGAGCGGTTCGGGAGAGAAGCGCCGCGCCAGGCTCCACATTGCCCAGGCGGCGAGCAGCGAAAATGCCGTGTACGTCGCGTGGAACGGGATCTCTTCCACGCGGCCGCGAATGGCGATCAGCGCCGCCAGCACCCACGCGTTCAGCGGCGGATGCGGGTGGCCGCGCAGGTCCACCATCACACCCTGAAACGGATACTGTGTGTTCGAAGGATGCAGCGGATCGATCAGGGCGTGCTGCGCCTCGGCGAGATACGTCGGATCGTCGCCCTGAATTGCCTGGTTGAAAAACAGGATGCGCAGGACTAGAACCAGCGCGAGCACCAGCCACAGCCCGCGCCGCTCGACTACGCCGGTTTCCATCGCAGCACCGGCTTGCGCGCGGCGGTGACTTCATCCACGCGGCTCGTCCGGGTGCCGTAGGGGGCGTTTTTGACCATGTTCGGATCGGTCTCCACCTCTTTGGCGATGGAGATCATGGCCTCGATGAACTGGTCGATCTCCAGCTTGCTTTCGGTCTCGGTAGGCTCGATCATGAGCGCGCCGTGCACGATCAAGGGGAAGCTCACGGTGTACGGATGGAAGCCGTAATCGATCAGACGCTTCGCGATATCGCCCGTGCGGACGCCGAGTTTGGCCTGCCGGTCATCGCTGAACACCACCTCGTGCATGTTGGGCGAGGGGTACGGCAGGTCGTAGTGCGGCTCCAGCTTCTTGCGGATGTAGACGGCGTTCAGCACCGCGTCCATGGTGGCGTTGCGCAGCCCCGGACCGCCGTGCGCCAGGATGTAGGCGAGCGCGCGCACCAGCACGCCGAAGTTGCCGTAGAAGGCCTTGACGCGGCCGATGGTGTTCTTGCGCTTGTAGTCCCAGGCCAATTTCTTGCCGGAACGCTTCAGGCGCGGGGCCGGCAGGAACGGCTCGAAAACTTTCTTCACCGCCACTGGTCCGGCACCGGGACCGCCGCCGCCGTGGGGCGTCGAGAAGGTCTTGTGCAGGTTGAGGTGCAGCACGTCCACACCGAAATCTCCGGGCCGCGCCATCCCGACTAGTGCGTTCATATTGGCGCCATCCATGTACAACATCGCGCCTTTCTTGTGCAGGATCTCGGCGACGTGGATGATGTTCTCTTCGAAGACGCCCAAGGTATTCGGGTTCGTCACCATGAGGGCGGCGACGTCTTTGTCGACCATCTTCTCGAGCGCGCTGACGTCCAGGACCCCGGTGTCGCTCGACTTGATGTTCTCGACGGCGTAACCGGCAATGGCGGCTGTCGCCGGATTGGTACCGTGGGCGGAATCGGGGATGAGAATCTTCTTGCGCGGGTTGCCACGCTTCTCGAGGAGCGCGCGGATCAGCAGGATTCCGGTGAGCTCGCCGTGCGCGCCCGCGGCGGGTTGGAGCGTGACGGCGTCCATGCCGGTGATCTCGGCCAGCGCGGCCTCGATGCGCTCCATCACTTCCATGCACCCTTGCGCCAGCGCCTCCGGCTGGTAGGGGTGAGCCCACGCCAAGCCTTCGATTCGGGCCACCAGCTCGTTGATCCGCGGGTTGTATTTCATGGTGCAGGAGCCGAGCGGATACATGCCGTAATCGATGGCGTAGTTCCACGTCGAGAGGCGCGTGAAATGGCGGATGGCCTCGACTTCGCTGACTTCGGGGAAGCCTTCGATTCCGGCGCGCACGTTGTCCGCGCCGAGAGCTTCGGCGGCGTCCACGGCGGGGACGTCGAGGTCCGGAAGCTGGTAGGCTTTCTTGCCGGGAGAGCTGCGCTCGAAGAGGAGCGCCTCGTTCTGCGAGATGTGCGATCTGACCTTGGCGATCATGCCAGCACCTCCGCGGCGATGGGCTGTCCGACGACTTCGGCTACGATGTCCATGTCCGCCTTGCGCGACATTTCGGTGGCGCACAGCAGCATGCAATCGGCCAACTCGGGGTAGAAGCGCCCTAGCGGCAGACCGCCGATGATCTTGCGTTTGAGCAGCGTCTTGTTTACCTCTTCCGGCGCCTTGACCACGAACTCGTTGAAAAACTTTCCGGTGAAGCGAGGCTGCAGTTTCCCGGCCAGGTAGTGCGCCTTGGCCAGGTTCTGCTCGGCCAGTTCGCGCAAGCCGAGCTTGCCATAGACCGTCATGAAGACCGTCGCCATCAGCGCGATCAACGCCTGGTTGGTGCAGATGTTCGACGTGGCCTTCTCGCGGCGAATGTGCTGCTCGCGCGTGGCGAGCGTCAGGCAGAAGGCGCGGTTGCCGCGGGAATCGACCGTCTGGCCCACCAGGCGTCCGGGCATCTGCCGCAGATATTTTTCCCGGGTGGCGATGATCCCGGCGAACGGCCCGCCATAGCATGGTGAAATCGCGAACGACTGCAACTCGCCGGCCACGATATCGGCGCCTGCTGGCGGCTCGAGAAGCCCCATGGACACGGCCTCGGTGAAGATCACCACCAGCAGCGCGCCGTGGCGGTGCGCGATTTCGCCAGCAGCCTTCACCTGATCGACGATGCCGAAGAAGTTGGGCGATTGCAAGATCACGGCGCCGGTGAGTCCGTCCATCTTGCGGTCGAGATCTTCCAGGTCGATGGTGCCGGCGTCGGGCACGTAGCCGAACTCGTCGACCGGCATCCCCTGGTATTTGGCGTAGGTGCGCAGCACTTCGCGGTATTCGGGATGGACCGATTTGGCGATCAGCACGCGACCTTTTCCCGTCGCGCGCACGGCCATCATCGCTGCTTCGGGGACGGCAGTCGAACCGTCGTACATCGACGCGTTGGCCACGTCCATGCCGGTGAGCTGGCAGATCATGGTCTGGAATTCGAAAATCTGGGTCAAGGTACCCTGCGAGATTTCGGCCTGGTAGGGCGTGTAAGCGGTGAGAAATTCGCCACGCGAAACCACGGTGTCGACGAGGACCGGCCGGTAATGGTTGTACACGCCGGCGCCCAGGAACGAGGCATAGCCGTTGGCGTTTTGGGCGGCGCGCTGCTTGAAATATTCGACGATTTCGTATTCCGAGATCCCCGGCGCCAGGCCCAGCGGCCGGTTCAGTCGCGCGGCTTCGGGCAAATGCGCGAACAATTCTTCGGGCGATCCCACGCCGCACTCGGACAGCATCTGGCGGCGTTCAGATTCGGATTTCGGAAGATAGCGCAACTACTTTTCGGCTCCTATATAAGTTTGATAATCGGCGGCCGACATTAGATTCGGGACCTCGGCGGGATTGCTCAGCCGAACCTTCACCAGCCACGCCGCGCCGTGGGGATCGCTATTCAGTTTCTCGGGCGCGTCCGCCAGGACGGCGTTGATCTCCGTGACTTCACCGCTCACGGGCGCGTAGATATCGGAGACGGCCTTCACGGACTCGACCGAGCCGAGCGACTTCCCCTGCTCCACGTGAGTCCCTGGCTTCGGCAGATCCACGTAGACGATATCGCCGAGTTCCTCTTGGGCGTGATCGGTGATGCCGATCGTGCCGATGTCCCCTTCGACAAGGACCCACTCGTGTTCCTTCGTGTATCGGAAGTTTTCTGGATACATTATTTTGCTCGTTTGTAAAACGGAGTTTCCACCGTCACCGCATCCACCGGCTGGTTGCGGATCATAATCTGGATGGTCCTGCCGGGCTGGGCGTGCTCGACGGGGAGGTAGCACAGACCGATGTTCTTATTTAATGATGGCGCGGGCGAGCCGCTGGTGACCCATCCGGCGGGCGCCCCGTCCAGATAGACTTCGTAGCCATCGCGGCCGATGCCCCGGCCCCGCATTTCGAACCCCACCAGCCTGCGTTTGAGGCCGCTTTCCTTTTGTTTGAGGAGCGCGCCGCGGCCGACGAATTCGCCTTTATCGAGTTTCACGATCCAGCCGAGATCGGCTTCGAGCGGCGAAATGGAAGCGTCGATCTCGTGGCCGTAGAGCGCCATCTTGGCTTCGAGACGCAGTGTGTTGCGCGCGCCCAGGCCGCAGGGCTGCGCCCCAGCCTTCACCAGTACGTTCCAGATTCGCTCGGCCTCGGCGGGTGCGACATAAATCTCGTAGCCGTCCTCGCCGGTGTAGCCGGTGTGCGCGATGCGCGCGGGAGTGCCGCAAACTTCGCCGTCGGCAAACCAATAATATTTGATGGCCGCGAGGTCGACGGGAGTGACAGGCTGCAGCGTCGCCAATGCCCGAGGACCCTGGATGGCGAGTTGCGCGTATCGGTCGCCGGCGAAATCCACTTGGGCGTCGAAGCGGTTCTGCGCCACGATGTGCTCGTAATCCTTGTCCTGGTTGGACGCGTTGACGCAGAGGAAGTAGCGGTCGTCGGCTACTTTATGTACCAGGA
The DNA here is from genome assembly GCA_041484525.1 of Bryobacteraceae bacterium. Taxonomy (GTDB): domain Bacteria; phylum Acidobacteriota; class Terriglobia; order Bryobacterales; family Bryobacteraceae; genus JBGPHT01. Next base: position 50,217 of record JBGPHT010000018.1, read on the forward strand.
TGTCGTCCACGAAACCGCCGTGGTCGTAGAGCAGTCCCGAGTAGTGCGCCTGCCCAAGCTTGAGTTTCGAGACGCTGTTGGTGGTGACGAAATCGGTGAGATGCGCGGCTTCGCGGCCGTGGATCTCAATCTCGCCCATGTGGCTGACATCGAAAATCCCGACGGCTGTGCGCACCGCGTTGTGTTCGTCGATGATGCCGGAATATTGGACGGGCATGTCCCATCCGCCGAAGTCGACCATCTTGGCGCCGAGGGCGCGATGAACGGAATTGAGCGGAGTGGTACGGAGCGACGGTGCCGCTGGCATGAAGACTCAGGCTAACAGCAGCGAAAAGGGGTGTCAATTTCGGGGACAGGCTACACAACCTCGAAACTCAACCTCGAAATTACGTCGCGGGGCAATTCGGTGACAGGCAACGAAATTCCGCGCAAAGACGGCGCGGAAGGTTTCGTAGCCTGTCACCGAATTGCGGATTAGGCGCTGATGGCGATGGCCGGCTTGTTGACTACGGTCTGGAAAAAGCGCGGGGCTCGGTAGGGCTGGAAACGGTAGCCGATCCCGAAGATTGTCTCGATGTACTGGTCGGCATAGCCGCCCAGTTTCTTGCGTAGACGGCGCACGTGGACATCGAGGGTCCGCGTGCGAATCTCGGCGCCGTATCCCCATACCCGCATCAGCAGCGCATCGCGCGGGATAATCTCACCGGCGTGCTGCACCAGCAGGGCCAGCAGGTCGTACTCCTTGCGGGTCAGCGTCATGCGCTCCCCGTCCAGCTTGACGCTTTGCTGGTCGAATTCCATGGTCAGGTGTTCGTCCCGATATGGTTGCAGACTGTTCCCCATTTGAAGCGATCCCATTCAGCCTCCTTGTTGGCCTATGGTAATGCTACGGACGACGCAGCATAAGGTGATGGTGGAGTTGTAAAAACTTTGTAAAAAGAAGCGGTCCGCTCTTGCCTATTCGATGACAAATGGGCCGTCGTTGGCGACACGCAACTCGCGTTCTCCCATATCGAAAGCTCGAATCTTGTACTGCACGGCGCGGGCGTTGTCGCGGGTCTCGACGTGATAGGAGCCCTCCTGCCCGCTCTTCATGGTGCCCTCGTCCACTGCTGTTTTTTCGCTCGAAATCACAGCGTGCTCGGGCGAGATAAAGTCGAACACCACCACCAGACCGCGCAGCGGCTTTTCTGCCGTGACCCGGACGCGGCCATCCAGATTGAATTTGCCTTCCTCGCGGCGGCATTTGGTTTCGACCACCTGGACGTCCGGTGGTTTCTTCTTCTTGTCCTGCGCGCCGGAGCACAGACAGAAGGCCGCCAGGAGCGCGCAGATCATCACCCGCATAAGAAGTAGTCTAACAGGCGAGAGCGCAAATCAGAGTACGCTCTGCCGCTCAAGCTGTGGCATAATATTTGATTCTTTCGCAATTATCTCCGTGGCGAGATCCATCGAGCGGCCGTCGTGCGGGCTCCAGGCGGAAGGAGTACATCCATGAAGCAAATCACATTTAGCAGGCGAGCGGCGCTGGTTGGTGCGGCTGTGCTCCCCATGCTTCGCGTGGGCAAGTCGCAGGGGAAGGCCAAGCCGGTGGTCATCTCCAGCGCCAACCGCAATAACGGCGGCATCAATTGCTGCGCGAAGGCGATGGAAATCATCAAAGGCGGCGGCGACACGCTGGACGCGGCCATCGCGGGCGTGAACATCGTCGAGCTCGATCCGCGCGACAGCAGCGTGGGCTACGGCGGTCTTCCCAACGAAGACGGCGTGGTGGAGCTGGATGCCAGTTGCGTCCATGGGCCCACCCGGCGCATGGGCGCGGTGGGCGCGCTCCGCGGAATCAAGACGCCATCCAAGGTTGCGAAGCTCGTAATGGAGCAAACCGACCACATGTTCCTGGTGGGCGAAGGCGCGCTCCGCTTCGCTAAAGCGATGGGGTTCAAAGAAGAAGATCTGCTGACGGACGAAGCCCGCACCCAGTGGCTGGTGTGGAAAAAATCGCTGCGCGACCGGCAGAATCACAACAATTGGGGTCCTGGGCTGGACGCGCCCAAGAGCGAGCAGAAGAAATCCGCGGAGCTCAACCTGAATGAATTGAAGCGCGAGTTTCCGCATGCGGATGAGGGGCTGCTGCTCGAAGCCATGCAGAACGCGGTCCATCCGCCGCACGGCACCATCAACTGCATCGCGCTGAACGAAAAAGGCGAGATGTCGGCGGTCACGACCACCAGCGGAATGGCGTGGAAGATTCCGGGGCGCGTGGGGGATTCACCCATCATCGGCGGAGGTTTATGGCTGGACCAGGATGTGGGCGGCGCCGGGTCGACGGGGCGCGGCGAAGAGAATCTCAGGATCTGCGGTGCGCACACGGTCGTCGAAAACATGCGGCATGACATGTCGCCCAAAGATGCGATCCTGGACGCGCTGAAGCGCGTAGCGCGGAATTTCAACAACGACATGGAATTGCTGGCGAAGGTGGGCCTGGATTTTTACTGCGTCCGCAAGGATGGCGAATACGCCAGCGGGTCATTGTGGGGTCCGGCGAACGGCGCGGCCCCGCAGTTCGCGGTCTGTACGGCCGACGGCAACAGCCATCACGAGAAATCGGTGTACCTTTTCGAACACAAATAATTGTGACGGGCACTCTGCGTGTGCCTCACGGTTTTTCGTTTACAATGAAACAAATCTCCTCTTTCCGCATCCGATGAGTTTGATCGGTATTTAGCAAACTGAAAGGGCACAGTGTGTGGTCCGGGTAGTAAGTTGCATTTGCTTCTATGCCCCAGATTTTCCATCACAGTACCAACACGTTCGCGCGAATTACGATTTTCGGCGCGATATTCGTCATTGCATTTCTCGCCTGGGCGGTAGTGCAATTGGACCGTTCGGCTTACGTCACGAGGGCCACGCAGGTCAGGGAACAACCGGTGCCGTTCAGCCACGCGCATCACGTCGGCGGACTCGGCCTGGATTGCCGCTATTGCCACACCGCGGTTGAGACCTCGAGCTTCGCCAACGTGCCGCCGACTAAAACCTGCATGAACTGCCACTCGCAGATCTGGAACAACAGCCCTACACTCGAGGCGGTGCGTGCCAGTTTCCGCACGGGCCAATCGATTCCGTGGACGCGGGTTAACGATCTGCCGGACTTCGTTTATTTCAATCACAGCATTCACGTCGACAAGGGAGTCGGGTGCGAGACTTGCCACGGGCGCGTGGACCGCATGCCGCTGACCTGGCAGTCCGCGTCGCTCCAGATGGAGTGGTGCCTGAACTGCCACCGCCAACCGGAAAAATACTTGAGGCCGCTGCCATACATCACGACCATGGGATACCAGCCCGCAGGCAATCAGGAAGAGATCGGCCGCCGGCTGATGGCGGAATTCAATACGCCGGACACGCGCATGCTTACGAATTGTTCCACTTGCCACCGATGAGTGACTCACAGAAAGATTTGGATCTGGCCGCCGTACGGGGCGCCCTCGGGGCCCGGCTCGACGGCGCGCGCGGGCGCGAATATTGGCGCAGCCTGGACGAGCTGGCGGCCACGCCGGAATTCCGCGAGATGATCGAGCGCGAGTTTCCGCGCCAGGCAATCGGCTGGAGTGAAGACGAGGACCCGGTCGAGGGTCGCCGCAATTTTCTGAAGCTGATGGGCGCGTCACTGGCGCTGGCCGGCCTCTCGGCCTGCACGCGGCAGCCGAACGAGCAGATTGCGCCGTACATCCGGCAGCCCGAGGAGTTGATTCCGGGCAGGCCGCTGTTCTTCGCGACGGCCGCGACGCTGTCGGGCGTTGCCAGCGGCGTGCTTGTGGAAAGCCACGAAGGGCGTCCGACCAAGATCGAAGGCAACCCGGAGCACCCCGCGACACTGGGCGCATGCGATGCGTTTTCCCAGGCCTCCGTGTTGCAGCTTTACGATCCCGACCGCTCGCAAGCGCTGACGCTCAACGGCGAGATCGAGTCGTGGGGCGCATTTTTTGGCGCGCTGCGGGAAGCGCTGGCGCTGCAGAAGACGAAGAACGGTGCTGGGCTCCGCATCCTCACCGGCACCATCACGTCGCCGACCATGGCGAGCCAGTTGGCGGCGGTGCAGAAACTCTTTCCCGCGTCGAAGTGGCACCAGTGGGAACCGGCCGGAGCGCACCAGGAGCGTGCCGGTGCAAGGCTGGCGTTCGGCCAGACTTTCAACACGTATTACAACCTGGCGAACGCCAACGTGGTGGTCTCGCTCGATTCGGATTTCCTGGCCTCAGGGCCGGCCAGTCTGCGTTACGCGCGCCAGTTCGCGGCGCGCCGTCGCGTGAGTGGCGGCCAGACGGAAATGAATCGTCTGTATGTGGCGGAGCCGACGCCGACGCCCACCGGCTCCAAAGCGGACCACCGGCTGCCGCTGCGTTCGGGGCAGATTGAACTGTTCGCGGGCGCGCTCGCCACGGCGCTGGGAGTGGCGCAAGGCCCGAAGTCTGGAGCCAACGCCGACATCTACAAATGGGTGGGGCCGATCGCGAGCGACCTCAAGAAGAACAAGGGCGCATGCCTGGTGATCGCGGGCGAATACCAACCGCCAGCCGTCCACGCGCTGGCGCACGCCATGAACGCGGCGCTCGATAACGTGGGCAAGACGGTGTTCTACACCGACCCGATCGAAGCCAACCCGGTGGACCAGATCGCGTCTCTCCAGGATCTGGTGAAAGATCTGGACGCAGGCGCGGTGGACCTGCTGCTGATCGTCGGCGGCAACCCTGCGTTCGATTCGCCCGTGGAATTGGGGATGCGCGACCGCCTGAAGAAGGCGAAGCTGCGGGTACGGCTCGGGCTCTACGACGACGAGACCAGCGAAGTCTGCCAGTGGCAGTTGCCGGAGACGCATTACCTGGAAACCTGGGGCGATGCGCGCGCGTTCGACGGGACGGTGACGATCCAGCAGCCGCTGATCCAGCCGCTGTATAACGGACGCTCCCCGCTTGAAGTGCTTCAGATGCTCACTGAGGCTCCGGATGCGCGCGCCTACGACATCGTGAGGAACTATTGGGCCGCGCAGTATGCCGGCGCCGGTTTCGAAGCGTGGTGGCGCCGCGCGGTGCACGATGGCGTCGCGGCCGGCACGGCGTTGGCTCTGCGGACGCCCTCGATCCAGGGCGCGAATATCCGGGCGAATGCGGAAGAGCCGCGCCTCGGCGGTACGTTCGAAGCGATTTTCCGGCCCGACCCGACCATCTACGACGGCCGCTTCGCCAACAACGGCTGGCTGCAGGAACTGCCGAAGCCCATAACCAAACTGACGTGGGACAACGCAGCGATCATGAGCCTCGGCGATGCTTTCCGCCTGGGCGTCAAAACCGCCGACATGGTGGAACTCACCTACCAGGGCTGGAAACTGCGCGCGCCGGTATGGGTCCAGCCGGGACAAATCGACGGCGCGATTACGCTCCATCTGGGCTACGGACGTACGCGCGCGGGACGCGTGGGCACCGGCTTCGGGTTCAACCCTTACGGACTGCGGACGTCGAACGCGCTGTGGAGCAGCGTGGGACTGGAGGCGCGGAAGACGACGGGATCGTACCTTTTCGCGACCACCCAGAACGAACACATGCTCGATTCGGAGCGCCACATTATTCACTCGGCCGGCATCGAGGAGTTCCGTAAGAATCCGGAAGTGATCCAGGAGAGCGCCGAATCGCCGCCCAGATCGCTGACGCTTTTCCCCGAATGGAAGTATCCGGGCTACGCGTGGGGCATGGCGATCGACCTGAATTCATGCACCGGGTGCGGCGCGTGCATGGTGGCGTGCCAGGCGGAAAATAATATCGCGGTGGTGGGCAAAGATCAGGTCCGCCGCGGCCGCGCCATGCACTGGCTGCGCGTCGATTCCTATTACAAAGGCGAACCTACGAAGCCCGAGATTTACAACCAGCCCGTTCCCTGCATGCAGTGCGAGAATGCGCCGTGCGAGCTGGTCTGCCCCGTGCAGGCCACGGCCCACAGCTCGGAAGGCCTGAATGACATGGTCTACAACCGCTGCGTGGGCACGCGCTACTGTTCCAATAACTGTCCTTACAAAGTGCGGCGATTCAACTTCTACCTGTACTCGGATTTCGAAACGCCTAGCCTGAAACTGCTGCACAACCCGGATGTGACGGTGCGCAGTCGCGGCGTCATGGAGAAGTGCACTTACTGCGTGCAACGCATCAATGCCGCCAAGATCGACGCTGAGAAACAGAGTCGGCAGGTGCGGGATGGCGAGATCCAAACGGCATGCCAGGCGACTTGCCCGACCGAGGCCATCATATTTGGGAATGTCAATGACCCGAACAGCCGTGTCTCAAAGATGAAGGCGGGGCCGTTGAACTACTCGCTGCTGGCGGAATTGAACACGCGCCCTCGCACGACGTACCTGGCGCAGTTGCGAAATCCCAATCCGGAGTTCGAGGCCTAGCCCATGCCTGAGAATCAAGAGGTCATCGAGCAGCCGCCATCGCGCGAGATCATCGCCCCGGGCTACACGTTCGGGACGGTGACGGACCAGATTTCGGCGGTCGTGCTCACGAAGAAGACACCGATCTTCTGGATGGCGTGCTTCTCGGTCGGCTTCGGCCTGCTGTTGCTGTTCCTGCTGGCGGTCGCGACGCTGCTGGTGAAGGGCATCGGCATTTGGGGCAATCGCGCGCCCGTCATGTGGGCTTGGGACATCACGAATTTCGTCTGGTGGATCGGAATCGGCCACGCGGGCACGCTGATTTCGGCGATCCTTCTGCTGCTCAATCAAAGCTGGCGTAACTCGATCAACCGCTTCGCAGAAGCCATGACGCTGTTCGCGGTGGCCTGCGCCGGCATGTATCCGGTGCTCCATCTGGGGCGGCCCTGGGTGCTCTACTGGCTCTTCCCCTACCCCAACAGCATGGCCATTCAGCCCAACTTCCGCAGCCCTCTGATCTGGGACGTGTTTGCGGTTTCGACGTACGCCACGGTGTCGCTGCTGTTCTGGTTTGTCGGCCTGCTGCCCGACCTCGGCACGCTGCGCGACCGCACCTCGAGCCGCTTCGCGCGCTTCGCGTACGGCATCCTGGCGATGGGCTGGCGCGGCTCGGCGCGGCACTGGAGCGTGTATGAAACCGCTACCTTGCTGCTCGCCGGCCTGGCGACGCCGCTGGTGCTCTCCGTACATACCGTGGTGAGCTTCGACTTCACCATCGCCATTGTCCCCGGCTGGCACAGCACGTTCTTCCCGCCGTATTTCGTGGCGGGCGCCATCTACTCCGGTTTTGCGATGGTGCTGGCGCTGGCGATTCCGCTGCGTTCGGTTTATGGCCTGCAAGGGCTCATCACCGACAAGCATCTCGACAACTCGGCCAAGATCATGCTGGCCACAGGTCTCATCGTGGGTTACTCCTACATGCTCGAAGCCTTCACCGCCTGGTACAGCGGCGACGTTTTCGAAGCCGCCGCCATGTGGAATCGCATGACCGGGCCGTATGCTTTCGCTTACTGGAGCCTGGTCACGTGCAACATTGTGGCGCCGCAGGTACTGTGGTTCAAGCGCGTGCGCAGCAAGCCGGTGCTGTTGTTCCTGGCTTCCCTGGTGGTGCTGCTCGGCATGTGGCTGGAACGATTCGTCATCATTGTCAGCAGCCTCGCGCAGGATTTCCTGCCCTCGTCGTGGGGAAATTTCCACGCCACGCGCTGGGACTGGGCCACGTATCTCGGCACCATCGGGCTGTTCCTGTTTTTGTTCTTCCTGTTTATCCGTCTCTTGCCCATGATTTCGATTTTTGAAGTCCGCACCCTTCTGCCGCAGGCCAAGGTGGACGAGGAGGTGCGCAGTTGATCAAACCGATTTACGGCGTGATGGCCGAGTTCGACAGCCCCACCGCCCTGGTGAATGCGGCGCGCGCGGCGCGCGAGAAGGGCTACCGCAAACTGGACGCGTATTCGCCTTTCCCTATCGAAGAGCTGACCGACGTTCTCCACCTGCACAAGAACAAGCTGCCGCTGATCGTATTGATCGCCGGCATCATCGGCGGCCTGACGGGATTCTTCCTGCAATACTACGTGACCGTCATTTATTTCCCGATCAACGTCGCGGGCCGGCCGCTGAATAGCTGGCCTTCGTATATCGTGATCACGTTCGAACTGACGATTCTGTTCGCGGCGCTCTCCACCGTTTTGGGACTGCTAGCGCTGTGCGGCCTGCCGATGCCGTACCACCCGGTCTTCAACGTGCCGCGCTTCGCGCTAGCTTCGCGCAGCCGGTTTTTCCTGTGCATCGAGTCCCGGGACCCGCTGTACGACCACGACGAGACCTGCGAATTCCTGGAGACCCTGGAGCCCCGGGAGGTGTCTGAAGTTGCGCATTAATCCCAAACTCGGCGCAGTGGCGTTGGTGCTGGCCGCGGGGGCAGCATGCAGGCAGGACATGCACGACCAGCCGAAATACATTCCGCTACGGCCGAGCGATTTCTTCGGCGATGGCCGCTCCGCAAGGCCGTTGATCGACGGGACCGTTGCGCGCGGCCACCTGAACGACGACGCGGCGTTCTTTACCGGCAAAGGCCCGGACGGCAAGCCCGTCGACGAATTCCCGTTCCCGGTGACGAAGGACGTGATCCTGCGCGGGCAGCAGCGATACAACATTTATTGCGCGCCCTGCCACGACCGGCTGGGCACAGGGCTCGGCAAGATCGTACAGCGCGGGTACCGGCAGCCGCCGTCGTATCACATCGATCGGTTGCGGCAGGCGCCCAACGGGTACATCTACGACGTGATCGCGAACGGGTTCGGCGCCATGCCCGACTACGCGGCGCAGATCCAACCGCGCGACCGCTGGGCGATCGTGGCCTACGTCCGCGCGCTGCAGCTTAGCCGTAACGCGAAGATCGGCGATGTTCCGGCCGACGCGCGGGCGCAACTTGGACCGCCGTCCGAAGGAGCCGCCCGATGACGGCGCAAGGGCTCGATTTCTCCATCCCCGTTGCGCTGCGCGACGAACTGCGGCAGTGGCGCACGCGCGCGGGCACGGTGGGCGCGGTCGCGTCCGTGCTGTTGCTCATCGGTGCGTTCTTATCGCCCGCGCAATTCTTCCGCTCGTATCTGTGGTCGTACATCTTCTACGTGGGCCTGGCGGTCGGCCCCCTGGCTTGGCTGATGGTGCAGTACCTCACGGGCGGCGCATGGGGGACGGTGATCCGCCGGCCGTGCGAAGCCGCGACCCGCACCATCCCGCTGCTCGTGCTGCTGTTCATTCCGATCGCTATCGGCATCCCATACCTGTATCAGTGGTCGCACCCGGATATCGTGGCGGCCGATGCCGCCCTGCGGCACAAACAGCCCTACCTGAACGTGCCGTTCTTCCTCGCGCGCACCGCCCTGTATTTCGGCGGCTGGCTGTTCTTCGCGTGGTGGATGAACCGATGGTCTGCCGTCGAGGACCAGGAAGGCGCGGCGGTGGCGCACCGGAAAATGGTGATCCTGGCCGGACCCGGGCTGCTGTTCTGGGGCTTCGCCGTTACCTTTATGTCGGTGGATTGGGTGCTCTCGCTCGACCCGCATTGGTTCTCGACGATTTTCGGATTGCTGTTCATCGCCGGCCAGGGACTTTCGTCGATGGCGTTCCTCATCGCCTTATTGGTGCTGCTCTCCTTCCGCCGGCCGCTGTCCGACATCCTGACGCCGCGGCACCTGCACGACCTGGGAAAGCTGCTGCTCGCCAACGTCATGGTATGGGCGTATTTTTCGTTCTCGCAATTCCTGATCATCTGGTCGGGCAACCTGCCGGCCGAGATCCCGTGGTACCTGCGCCGGCTGAATGGCGGATGGCAGTACGTCGCGCTGCTGCTCGTCTTCGGCCACTTCGCGCTGCCGTTTGCGCTGCTGCTGTCGCGCGATCTCAAACGCAATTACAAGCTGCTGGCCAGGATCGCGGTCTTCATCCTGTTGATGCGGTTTGTGGACCTGTACTGGTTGGTGGCGCCGGATTATCTGAAAGGCGCGTTCGGCGTAAGCTGGATGGATTTCGTGGCGCCGGTCGCGATCGGCGGCATCTGGCTGGCGTGGTTCCTGACGCATCTCGAGAAACGGCCGCTGCTGCCGCTCAACGATCCCAACCTGGAGGAGACGCTGGCACATGGCCGGGAATAACGTGGACCTCGAGCGGCCCGAGAACCGGCACGAGAGCGCCGACGTCGACGCGCGGGCAGTCGGCAAGTTCGGGATCGCGCTGGCGCTGTTGTGCATCGCCTCGCTGGCATTTGTCTTCGGACTGTTCCGGTATTTCTATGGGAGCGAGCCGTCGGCGCACACCGCCGGGGCCAAGCTGCCGCCGCAGCCGCAGTTGGAGAGGACCCCGGTGCTGGACTTGCAGCGCATGCGCCAGAGCGAAGACGAGGTTCTGAATAGCTACGGCTGGGTGGACGGGCGAAACGGCATCGTGCGGATTCCGATCGATCGCGCCATCGATCTGCTGGCCCAGCGCGGTCTACCGGGGCGGCGTACGACAGAACCGCAGAGCGCGGCAGCGGGGGTCACGGTACCAACCGAGAGCGGCTTGGGAGAGAAAGTGCAGCAGGTGGGCGGGCCGCTGGCCGGGGAACTGAAGGGCAAATAAATGTTGAAGGTTACGAAATTACTGGCAAGTGAAAGAATCCGGGGATGCTCCGGGCGGCCTACACGAATTCCGCAACCTGTTGCGCAGAGTAGGGGCGTCCCCGCATTCTTTCGCGGCCGGTCGCGACTCTGTTTGGTCCTGCTTCTTGCCACGTTTGCTTTCGGGCAGCCCGGGCAGCCGGCGCCGGCGCAGCGGTCGTACAGCATGCAGGATTCGAACCTGAAGCCGGCGCTCCCGGGCGCGCTCGAGGGCGTGGGCATCGACCAGAAACTCGACCAACAACTTCCGCTCGATCTCGTTTTCCAGGACGAGGCCGGCCGGCCGGTTCCGCTCTCCACGTTCTTCGCCGGCCGCAAGCCTGTCATCCTGGCGCCGGTCTACTATCGCTGCCCGATGCTCTGCACGCAGATTCTGACGGGCCTCGAAAGCAGCCTCAAGGCCGTCTCGTTCAATCCCGGTCAGGATTTTGAAGTCGTCGCCATCAGCTTCGACCCCAAGGACACGCCCGAACTCGCCGCCGCCAAAAAGCAGATGTACCTGAAGCGCTACGGCCGCCCGAACACGGCCAACGGCTGGCACTTTCTCACCGGCGACGAGCGCAACATCAGCGCGCTGCTGAACGCCATCGGCTACCACGTGAAGTACGACCAGAAGACCGACCAGTGGGCGCACGCCAGCGGCATCCAGATCGCGACGCCGGAAGGGCGGCTGTCGCGCTACTTCTACGGTGTGGAGTTTGCGCCGCGCGATGTGCGCCTGGGCCTGGTAGAGGCTTCGCAGAACAAGATCGGGAACCCGGTCGACAGGGTGCTGCTGTTCTGCTATCACTACGACCCGGCAACGGGCAAATACGGCGCCATCGCGATCGACATGATCCGGTTCGCCGGCGCTGGTTTCGTGCTGCTCTGCGGCACGTTTCTGCTGATCGCTTTCCGCCGGGATTTCCGGGCGGACCGGCGGAGCGTGAAGCGGGCTGGATAAATCGAAATGGGAACCAAGCTACCACTTTTTCCGGTACAGGCATCCACCATCGCGCCCGAGGTGGATCATCTGCTCTACTTCCTGCTCGCAGTGGCCGTGTTTTTCACGTTGCTGATTTTCTTTTCGATCTTCTATTTCGCGGTCCGCTACCGGCGCCGCTCGGAGCAGGAACTGCCGCACGTGATCCACGGCAGCATGACGCTCGAAATCCTGTGGAGCGTGATTCCGTTCGGCCTCACCATGGTGATGTTCACGTGGGGCGCCAGCATCTACTTCACGCAGAATGTCCCGCCGCATGACGCGCTGACGGTCTACGCCGTGGGCAAGCAGTGGATGTGGAAGCTGCAGCACATGGAGGGGCAGCGCGAAATTAATGAGCTGCACATTCCGGTCGGGCGCGCGGTGAAGCTGATCATGACGTCGGAGGACGTGATCCACAGTTTCTTCGTGCCGGCATTCCGTACCAAACAGGACGTGCTGCCAGGGAAGTATTCGATGACCTGGTTCCAGCCCACCAAGCCGGGCAAGTATCACCTGTTCTGCGCCGAATATTGCGGCACCAAGCACTCGGGAATGATCGGCTGGGTCTATGTGATGGAGCCGCAGGATTATCAAACGTGGCTCAGCGGCGGCGCGACCACGGGGTCGCTCGCCGAAAACGGGCAGAAACTTTTCCAGGAGCTGGCCTGCGCCAACTGCCACAAGGACGATGGCACGGGGCGCTGTCCCAAGCTGGTCGGGCTGTTCGGCACCAGCGTGCCGCTCACCGGAGGCGGCAGCGTGAAGGCCGACGAAGCCTACATCCGGGAGTCGATCTTGAACCCAAGCGCCAAGGTGGTGTCCGGATACCAGCCGGTGATGCCGACCTTCCAGGGGCTGGTGACGGAGGAGAACGTGTTGCAGTTGATCGAGTACGTGAAGTCGATCGGGCCGAAGCCTGCGAATGCCGCGGCGCCGGCCGCGAGTACCGGGAGTTCGACACCTAAGAATCGGTAGAGATATGATTACCGCCGCCGCACAAGAACGAGAGCATTACTTAAACACCAGCTACGGCATCAAATCGTGGCTCCTGACTAAGGACCACAAGCGCATCGGGCTGCTCTACCTCGCTACTATTACGTTGTTCTTCTTTCTGGGCGGCGCCTTCGCTACGCTGATCCGCATCGAACTGCTGACGCCGCAGGGCGACTTGGTTTCGTCGGACACTTACAACAAGCTGTTCACGATGCACGGCGTGATCATGGTGTTCTTCTTCCTGATTCCGTCGGTACCGGCCACGCTGGGTAATTTCTTTATGCCGATGATGATCGGCGCACGCGACCTGGCGTTTCCGAAGATCAACTTACTGAGTTGGTACCTGCTGGTAGTCGGCGGACTATTCACACTCTTCGCCATGTTTGCTGGTGGCGTGGATACCGGCTGGACCTTCTACACGCCTTACAGCACGACTTACTCGAACACCTGGGTGATCGCCACTGCGCTGGGCATTTTCATCAGCGGCTTCTCCTCCATCCTGACTGGCCTGAACTTCATCGTGACTGTGCACCGCATGCGCGCTCCTGGCATGACGTGGTTCCGCCTGCCGCTGTTCGTGTGGGCAAATTACGCCACCAGCCTGATCCAGGTGCTGGGCACGCCGGTACTGGCCGTCACCATCGTGCTGCTGTTCTGCGAGCGCGTGTTCCACATGGGGATTTTCGATCCGGCGCGCGGCGGCGATCCGGTGTTGTTCCAGCACCTCTTCTGGTTCTACTCTCACCCCGCGGTATACATCATGGTGCTGCCCGCGATGGGCGTGATCAGCGAGTTAGTGTCGGTGTTTTCGCGCAAGCCGGTCTTCGGGTACGGCTTCGTGGCGTTCTCGAGCGTGGCGATCGCGGTGCTCGGATTCCTGGTCTGGGGGCACCACCTGTTCGTCAGCACACAATCTGTGTATGCCGGGATGGTGTTCTCGTTCCTGAGTTACTTCGTGGCGATTCCGTCGGCCATCAAAGTCTTCAACTGGACCGCTACCTTATATAAGGGCTCGATATCGTTCGCCACGCCGATGCTGTATGCGTTCGGCTTCGTCGGGCTGTTCACCATCGGCGGGCTGACCGGCCTGTTCGTCGCGTGCCTGGGGATCGACGTGCACGTAACCGATACTTACTTCGTTGTCGCGCACTTCCACTACATCATGGTGGGCGGCACCATCATGGCGTATCTCGGCGGACTGCACTATTGGTGGCCGAAGATGACCGGCCGCATGTACCCGGAGGCCTGGGCGAAACTTTCGGCGCTGGTGATTTTCCTGGGCTTCAACCTGACGTTCTTCCCGCAGTTCATCCTCGGCTATCTCGGCATGCCGCGCCGCTATCATGTGTACCCGGAAGAATTCCAGGTGCTGCACGTGCTCTCGACCGCCGGCGCCTCGGTGCTGGCGGTGGGCTACGTCATCCCCATGGTCTACTTCATCTGGTCGCTGCGCTACGGGCAAGTGGCGGGCGCGAACCCTTGGGGCGCGACAGGACTGGAGTGGAAGACCGCCTCGCCGCCGCCGCTCCACAATTTCGACGAGACGCCGGTGGTGACCCACGATGCCTACGATTACAGCACCGTGATGGAGGAGGGGATCGAAGTTGGCTGATCGTGCGCATGCGGAAACACCCGCGCTGCGGGTGCAGTTCGACACGGCCGAGCAACAGAAGGACGCCTCCACGCTCGGGATGTGGATCTTCCTCATCACCGAAATCATGTTCTTCGGCGGCCTGTTTCTGGTTTACACGGTCTATCGCTCCATCTACCCGGGAGTGTTTGCCCACGCTAGCAGCAGCTTGAACGAGGTGATCGGCGCGATCAATACGGCGGTACTGCTCTGTAGCAGCTTTACCATGGTGCTGGCGGTGCGCGCAGCGCAACTCGGGCAGCGCAAAGCTATCGTGATTTTCCTGATCCTGACTCTGGTCCTCGGCTTCGTCTTCCTGGGTGTGAAGGCTTACGAGTGGAACGAGAAATTTGTGGAGCACCACGTTCCCGGTCCCACCTTCCATTTCGAAGGCCTTCCGGCGGGAGATCAGGGCCCGGCGCAGCTTTTCTTTTCGCTGTACTTCGCCATGACCGGACTGCACGCGTTCCACATGGTGATCGGCGCCGGCATTTTGATGGTCCTGATCTGGCAGGCAAAGAAGGGACGGTATTCGGCGGACTACATGACGCCTGTCGATCTAGGTGGACTCTATTGGCACTTCGTCGATATTATCTGGATCTATCTATTCCCGCTGCTGTACCTGATTGACCGCCACTTACTGAAATAGCTATGACTAACCACGTCGATTCCGTCAAGACCTACACCATCATCTGGATCATTCTACTGATCGGCACCGCGGTGACGACGGTCGTAGCGCATGTGGACCTCGGCCCCTTCAGCGTCGTGGTGGCATTGGCGATCGCCGCCTGCAAGACGCTGCTAGTGGCGCTGTTCTTCATGCACATCCGGCATAGTTCGCGGCTGACGAAACTGGTGGTGGCCGGCGGTCTGTTGTGGCTGGGGATTCTACTGCTCCTGACGATGGCTGACTTCGTTTCGCGGGGCTGGCTGAGGGGGCTAAGGAACTAATCCTACGCTCCTATTCCGAACTCTTTCCCGGCGCCGTACTCCTTCAGTTTATTGTGCAGCGTCTTCAGGCTGATCCCCAGGATTTCGGCGGCGCGCGTCTTATTGTTGCGCGTGTGCTCGAGGGTCCGCAGGATGAGGCCCTTTTCGGCATCCTCCACCGTAGTACCGATCTGGAACCGGACCGTATCCGGATCGTCGGCGGGCGATGCCGGGGTGGCATGAGAGCCGGCGCCCGCGAGCGTGGCTGAACCCGCCGGGCGGCTCTGCAGAAACGCCGGCAGGTGCTTCATCTCGATGGTGCCTTCCCCCACCAGGATCACTGCCCGTTCGATCACGTTGCGCAACTCGCGCACATTGCCCGGCCAGTTGTGCTTTTCAAACGCTTCCATCACGGCCGGTGAGATGTCCGAGGCACGGCACTCGTGCTTGCGGTTCAGATCCGTGAGCAGCGCCTCGGCAATGTTCCGGATGTCTTCCTTGCGCTCGCGCAGCGCCGGCAGGTGGATGTGGAACACATTGAGCCGGTAGAACAGGTCTTCGCGCAATTGCCCGCCTTGCACCGCCTGTTCCGGCACTTTGTTGGTGGCCGCCACCACGCGGACGTCCACTTCGAACTCGGTTCTGCCGCCCAGGCGCCGCACCTTCGAGTCTTCCAGAATGCGCAGCAGCTTGGCCTGCGTCTGCATGGGCATCTCGCCGATTTCGTCGAGCAGCAGAGTGCCGTGCTGCGCCACTTCAAAACAGCCGGCGCGGCGTTCCGACGCCCCCGTGAACGATCCCTTCTCGTGTCCGAACAGCTCGCTCTCGATCAGCGTCTCCGGCAGCGCGGCGCAGTTGATGGCGATAAACGGCCCCTGGCGGCGCGGGCTGAGCGCGTGCAGAGTGCGGGCCACCATCTCCTTCCCGGTGCCGCTGTCGCCTGTGATCAGCACGCAAGCTTTGCTCGGCCCCGCCTGCTGCAGCAGCGCAAAGATTTCCTGCATACGACCGGAAGTGCCGACCATTTCGCCCAGCGATCCTTTGTAGCTGAGCTGCCGCTCCAGGTTGCGCTTCTCGACGCGCAGACCGGCATGTGTGCCGGCGCGGCGCAGCAGCACTTCGAGAGTCGCCGGCTGCAAGGGCTTTTCGAGAAACCAGTAGGCGCCCAGTTCGTGCACCGTCTTCACCGCCGTTTCGATGTTGCCGTAGGCGGTGAGCACAATGGTGGGCGGCATTTCGCCCGACTCGCGCAGGCGCTCGAGGAAGCCGAAGCCGTCGAGGTTGGGCATGTTAAGATCGGTGATGATGACGTCGGCCGCGAAGCCGGCCAGCTTGGCGAGCGCTTCGTTGCCGTCGCCCGCCGTCTCCGGCTGCATGCCCCAGGCGGAAACCATTGCGGCCAAGCCGCTGCGCTGGCTGGCCTCGTCGTCGACAATCAGAACTTTAATCGGTTGATTCAAAATGAGTGAGTCCTTCCCTGGGACGGCTTCATACCTATTTTACGACGCCCACGTCCAAGGAGAAGGACGAGTTGCGGGTGAAACCGCGTTTTGCAGGAAAATGATAGTATTGAAGCTACTCCGGGCTCGAGCCGTAAATGGCCCGGAATAGCGGTGCGGCAACGCACGAGGGAAGAACTGTGTTAGCGCTGGTCCGTCACGCTAGGCAACGCCTCTTCAAGAACGAGTTGCTCTCCCAGGGCGCGAATGCATTTTGCGCCGCTCTAGTAGCCTTCATACTGCTTCTGCTCGTGGGCACAATGCTGCTGGACTGGCGTTGGACCCTGCTGATCCCTCTGGCGGCAGCGGCCGTTGGGGTTTATCTGGCGCGCCGGCGTTTGCCTTCGCCCTATGTGGTGGCGCAGGCGATCGACCACCGGCTGGCGCTGACCGACACCATTTCCACGGCGCTCTATTTCAGCCAGAAACCGGACGCGCGGGTTTCTCCCGAGGTCCGCCGGTTGCAATTCGAAGAGGCGGAGCGCGTTTCCCGCACCGTCGACGTGCGGCAGGCCATTCCGTACGTTGTGCCGCGCGGGCTCTATGCGGCGCTGGCGCTGCTGCTGGTGGCATCCAGCCTGTTCGCGCTGCGCTACGGCTTGACCAAGCGGCTCGGCCTCAGGCCGCCGCTGGCGAACATTTTGCAGGAGACGTTCGGCGGCGAGCGCAAACAGATCGCGAAGAACCAGAAGCGCCCCAACCCGCTGCAGCCACCCGAGTCGCAGGACGAGAACGGCGATGCCGCCGCGCAACCCGATCCGCAATCCGGCGGATCCCCGGATGGCGACCCGGACGCTGCCGAAGAGCAGGCGGACGCCAAGCAGCCGGAAATGGCGACGAGCAAGAAGTCGGGCGATTCGAAATCGCAAGATGGGGCCGAGAAGAACAGCGCAGAGGAGCAGGACGGCCAGGGCGAGGACCGCGAAGGCAGCTCCGGCGAGAATCCCAACTCGGGCAAGGAAAGCAAGAACGCCGACCAGAAGCAGCAGTCCGGCAAAGAGGGGCAGCAGCAGAATGCCAGCGACAATTCCAGCCTCTGGAATAAGGTGAAGGACGGCTTTCAGAACCTGATGTCGCGCATGAAGCAGCAGCCGAACAACAACCCCTCGCCGCAACAGCAGGCCAATAATCAGGATTCGAAACAGGGCAAGGGCCAGCAGAACGGCAGCAAGCAGCAGAACAAGGACGGCCAGCAGCAGGCGGGCAACCAGCAGGGCGAAGCGCAGGAAGGCGAGCAGGGCGAGCAGGCGGAAAACGCGCAGGACCCGCAGGGTAAGGGCCAGGGCAAGAGCGAAGAAAAGCAGGCGTCGAAGCAGCCCGGCAGCGGGATCGGCAGCCAGGACGGCAGCAAGGACATCCGGCAGGCGGAGCAGCTCGCCGCCATGGGCAAGATCACCGAGCTCTTCGGCAAGCGCTCGGCGAATATCACGGGCGAGGCTACGGTGGAGGTGCAGAACACCGTCCAAACGCTGAAGACGCCCTATGCGCAGCGCGGCGTGCAGCACACGCAGGGCGGCGCCGAGATCAGCCGCGACGAGATCCCGGTGGTGCTACAGACCTACGTCGAGCAGTACTTCGAGGAAGTCCGGAAGCAGAAGAAGTAGAACGGACCCATTACTCCCAAACCCGCTTCGGCACCCCGCGGTCGCGGTCTTGCACCCGGTCATAAAGATAGTAAGTCGAGACCGTGCCTAGCGACTCGTTGTACAGGCTTTCCTGGCCCAGCGCTTCCTTGAGGTCGCCTTCGAAATCGTGCAGCGCCTTCAGATCGTCGGCCAGGGCGGGCTTCCGTTTCCCCGCGGGCGTCTCAAAAAACTTCTGGAATCCGCCATCGACCAGCGACCCGATTTCGCCACCCATCAGAATCCCCGGGCGGCTGGCGCTGACCACCGATCCGCCATCCTCCTTCAGGTCGACCGCGCAATCCCCGCGGCTGAGGCGGACCACGCCGCCGGCCAGCGGAACGGCTGTAAATCCGGCAGCGCGGAGATTGTCGATCCGTTCGGAAAACGTGGGATTCTTGGGGCGGTCCCGGCGAAAGAACATAGACTCCATTTTATAGTGCCGCGCCGGCGGCTTGGGGCGGCGCGAGCGAATTTCGTGGAAAGTGTAAAATCATTCGCTGCCCGGATATAGGCGGCGGCTTCTTACTGTATGCTGTTGGAGCCATGAGGAAAGTTGCCGTTTGTCTATGTCTCTTCGGCTCTGCGCTGTTTGCCCAGACTGCCGATGTCGCGTACTTCCGCGCCGTGATGCTTCCGTCGAACGAAGTACCGGCCACTACCATCACTGCTAAGGGTGTGGCCGATATCGCCGCGCACGTGGTGCGTGACAGTTCCGGCCAGATCATCGGCGGCACCGTGAACTTCCTGGTGCACGTGAACTTCGCGGCCGACAACACGGCTGTAGGGCTGCACATTCACAGCGGCGGCCCCACCGTAGCCGGGCCGGTCGTCATCAGCAGCGGCCTGACTGCCGCCAACACTCTTCCGATCAAGGCCGCCAGTACCGTGATCAACCTGCCCTCCCAGGTGACAACGGACTCCCCTGCCGCGGCGCTGAGCGCGTTGCGTGGTCTCTTCACGGATCCCGCCAACTATTACGTCAACATCCACACCACCGACTTGCCGAGCGGCGCCATCCGCGGCCAGTTGGTGCCGGCGATCGCCACCGTGTTGATGGGAGACATGAGTCAGGCGAACGAGGTTCCCGCCATAACCAACACCACGGCGAGCGGCACCGCGGTGGTGGTGGCCCTCGCCACTCTCGATGCGTCGGGTCAGATCGTAACCGGCGAAACTTACCAGCAGACCAGGTACACCACTGCCGACACCGGAAACATCACGGGCTTCCACATCCACCCGGGAGCCGCCGGGGGCACTGGTCCGGCGTCGTTGCAGGCGCCGCTGCCCGCGGGCACTGCGCTCGATCCCAGCGGAACCGGACTCATAGGTCCGTTTTATACCGAGATCGATCTCAC
Source organism: Bryobacteraceae bacterium (assembly GCA_041484525.1). Lineage (GTDB taxonomy): Bacteria > Acidobacteriota > Terriglobia > Bryobacterales > Bryobacteraceae > JBGPHT01. The sequence continues at coordinate 69,854 of JBGPHT010000018.1, forward strand.
CAACGCGGTCCAGGCGCAGACGTTTGCCAATCTCTTCTACAATCCGAGCGGCGACTACATCAACATGCACACCACCCAGCACGGAGGCGGCGTGATGCGGGCGCAGTTGCGGAACACCGACACTATGACGTTTTCGGTGCTGATGAACTCGACCAATGAAGTTGCCAAGCCTACGGTGGCGGCCACCGCGCCGGCGCTGGTCACGCTCCACACGGTCCGCAATGAAGACGGCACGGTAGCCATGGGTACGGTCTTCTTCGACGTCAACTACCGGTTCCCGGGCTCCGCCACCGTCTCCGGGCTGCACATCCACGACGCGGCCGCGGGCGTGAACGGAGCCATCACCATCCCGATGGTTCCCACCTATGACCCCAATTTCGTAACCGACAGCGGCTTCGGCAATTACTCCAACTGGACGCCGGCGGTTACCACCCTTGCCGTGTTGAACGACATCGTGAAGAATCCCGAGGGCCACTACGTCAACATCCACACCTTAGCCGATGGCGGCGGTGTGGCGCGCGCGCAACTGGCCGCGGCCGTGACCACCCCTGGAAGCGTGGCAGCCGCGATCGCCGCCAACAACGACAAGACGGCTACGACAGTCGCGCCCGGCGGGCTGATCACCATCTACGGGACCAACCTGGCGAAGGTGGCGGTGGATCTGAGGGGGTGGGCGGGCAAGACGATTCCCACCTCGCTGAACGGCGCCAGCGTGACTATCGGAGGGAAGAACGCCCCGCTGATCTACGTTTCATCGACGCAGATCAACGCGCAGGTGCCGGTGGATGTGGCCGCGGGCTCGCAGCCGGTGGTCGTGAACAACGGCAATGGCGGCAGCACCGCTTTCAACGTGACGGTGGCGGCAGCGGCTCCGGCGATCTTTTTCTACGGCGCCAATCTGGGGTCCGTTCTCAAGAACGTCGACTTCTCGCTGGTGAGCGCAAGCAATCCGGCGAAAGCCGACGACGTGATCCTGGTGTACGCCACCGGCCTTGGCCAGACGTCGCCGGCGATCGCCACGGGCGGGATCGTGGCGTCGGACGCAATCGACAACACGACCACCGTAACCGCCACGATCGGCGGCCAGGCAGCGACCGTTGTCTATTCGATCGCGTCGCCCGGATTCGCCGGGCTGTACCAGGTCGCGCTGAAGGTGCCCGCGGGCGTGACCGGCAGCTCGCCGATCGTGCTCACGCAGGGGACAGTAAAGTCGAACTCGGTCAACATCTCGGTTCAGTAAGGTAAGGTAGAAAGGCGCGGGTACTCGTGGCTGCACGGGTGCCCGCGCTACCCATCTCTTCGCCACGCGAACTTCCCCTTCACCACTGTAGCCACCGGCCCCCCGCGGAACGTCCGTCCATCGAACGGAGAATTGCGGCTGCGGGAGAACGAGTGGTTCACGTCGTAGGTCCAGCGCAGTTGCGTGCTGAAGATCGTGACGTCGCCGGGAGCGCCCGCGGCTAGCGTTCCCCGCCCCAGCCGCAAGACCGATTCCGGCCCCGTCGTGAACAGCTCCACCATGCGGCGCAACGAAATCCTGCCCGGGTGCACCAGCTCGTCGAGCGTCAGCGCGATGGCCGTTTCCAGTCCCAGAATGCCGAACGGACAGCGCTCGAATTCCTGCATCTTCTCGCTGCCTGGATGGGGCGCGTGGTCGGTGGCGATGGCGCTGATGGCGCCGCTCGCCAGACCCTCCACGACGGCGCTGCGGTCGCCGCCCGAACGCAGCGGCGGCTTCATCTTGTAATTGCTGTCATAGGCCGCCATCTCCTGGTCCGAGAGCGCGAAGTGGTGCGGCGTGGCCTCGCACGTCACCGGCATCCCCTGGCGCCGCGCGTAATCCACCATGGCGACGGCATTGCGCGTCGAGATGTGGGCCACGTGGTAGCGCGCCCCCGTGAGCTGCGCCAGCAACAGATCGCGGGCCACCATCACGTCCTCGCTCGCCGACGGGATACCGCGCAGTCCCCAGCGCACCGATTGCGCGCCCTCGTGCATGTCGCCCCCAGCCGATAGGTTCAGGTCCTCGCAGTGCTGGATGATCGGCAGGTCGTAGGAGCGCGCAAACTCCATGGCGCGGCGCATGACGCGGGCATTCATGACGGGCTGGCCGTCGTCCGAAATGGCAACTGCCCCCGCCGCCTTCATGGCTCCGATGGCCGCCAGTTCCTCGCCGGCGCTGCCCTTCGTGATGGCGCCGATGGGGAACACGTTCACCACCGCGCGGCTGCGCGCCCGCTCCACGATATAGCTGGTGACGGTCGTGCTGTCGTTGATCGGCTTGGTATTCGGCATCGGGCAGATGGACGTGAAGCCCCCGGCGGCGGCGGTGCGCGACCCGCTCTCGATGGTCTCGGCGTGCTCGAATCCCGGCTCGCGCAGGTGCACGTGCATGTCGATAAATCCGGGGGCCACGATCATCCCGGTAGCGTCGAAGACCTCGGCCTGGGACGAATAGAGATCGGGCCCGACGCCGGCGATGCGGCCATCCACGATCAGCACGTCGGCCACGCGGTCCGTATTCGAGGCGGGGTCGATCACGCGCCCGTTCTTGATGACGATCGGCATGGGCTACCCAATCACCTGTTCGAGCACCGCCATGCGCACCGCGATGCCGTTCTCCACCTGGTTGAGAATCACGGAGCGCTGGAAATCGGCCACCTCGCTCGACAGCTCGCGCCCGCGATTGATGGGGCCGGGGTGCATCACGATAGCGTCAGGCCGGGCCAGATCGAGATGATCCAGACGCAGCCCGTAGAACGTGAAATATTCGCTAGCGGGGAACGAGGCTTCGTGCTGCCGTTCGAGCTGTACGCGCAGCATCATGACGACGTCGGCATCGCGGATGGCTTCGCGGATATCGGTCGTGAGGCACACGCCGGGCGCCAGTTGCGCCAGTTCGGGAGGCAGCAGCGAGGCGGGCCCGCAGAGCACGATCCGGGTGCCGAACTTCGACAGCAGGTGCACGTTCGAGCGCGCCACGCGGCTATGCGCGATGTCGCCGATGATCGCGACCTTGAGGCCCTCGAGGCCGCCGCGGCGGTCGAGAATGGTGCGCGCGTCGAGCAGCGCCTGGGTGGGATGCTCGTGTGTGCCGTCGCCCGCATTGATGATGGGGGTGGGCAGGTGCCGCGCCAGGAAGTGCGGCGCACCCGAAGCCGAATGGCGCATCACGATGGCGTCCGGCCGCATAGCCGCCAGCGTGTTCAGCGTATCCACCAGCGATTCGCCCTTGGAGACGCTCGAGCCCGAAGCCGTGATCGACACCGCGTCGGCGCCCAGGCGCTTGGCGGCGATTTCGAAACTCGTGCGCGTGCGCGTGGACGCTTCGTAGAAGAGATTGACGATCATCTTCCCACGCAGCGTGTCCAGTTTTTTCAACGACTGATTTTGGATGGGCTGAAAATATTTGGCGCGCGCCAGGATAGCTTCGATCTCGGCGCGGCCCAGCTCTTCGATTCCGAGCAGTCCGGCGGGCATTCCGTTTATGCGCTTTCGCTAGCGGCTCGTTCCACCATGAGCACTCTTTCCATGCCGTCGATTTCCTGGAACTTCACTTCGATGATCTCCGCGTCGGTGGTCTGCACCGTGCGGCCGATAAACCTGGCTTCGATGGGAAGCTCGCGATGGCCGCGGTCGATCAGCACCAGCAGTTGCACGCGCGCCGGCCGGCCATGATCGAACAGTGCGTCGAGAGCGGCGCGAATAGTGCGGCCGGTGTACAGCACGTCGTCCATCAGGATGATGTCTTTGCCGGCGACTTCAAATGGGATCTCGGTGGCGTTGAGGACGGGTTTGATATCGACTGTGCTCAGGTCGTCGCGATAGAGATTGATATCCAGAATTCCCACCGGAACCTTGCGGTTTTCCAGGCTCTCGATCTTGGCGGCCAGGCGCTGCGCCAGCGGAACTCCGCGCCGCCTGATCCCGATGAAGGCGAGCTGATCGAGGTCCTTGGTCTTCTCCAGGATTTCGTGCGCCAGGCGCACCAGCGTCCGATCGATTTCAGACGCGCTCATGAGTTGGGCTTTTTCGCGGGTGAGAAGCATAGGTGCGTTGCAGGCCGGCCACAACCCGACCCTATACAGACTAGCACACGCGATCCCGCCTCAATTCCGGTTCGCGTGCTACATTTTGAGCTTGACGCACTACCCTGTTTTCCTCGATCTGAAAGACCGCCCCGTGCTGGTGGTGGGCGCCGGAAAAGTCGCCCTCCGCAAGACGAAAGGCCTGCTGGATGCGGGTGCGCGCGTCACCGTGGTCGCGCCCGAATGGGACCGCGAATTCCGAGCCCTGCCCGTCCGCATCGTGCCGCGCCGCTTCCGCGCGTCCGACCTCGCCGGCTGCGTGCTGGTGTTCGCCGCCACCGACGACCGGTCGACCAACCACCGCATCGGCATCGCGGCCAAGGGCAAAGGCGTGTTCGCGAACATCGCCGATTCGGCCGCCGAGTGCGGCTTCCTGGTGCCGGCGCGCGTGAATCGCGACAACGTGCAGATCGCCGTCTCGACCGGCGGCGAGAATCCGCGGTTGTCGGCGAAATTGCGGCGCGAGCTTGAAGCGGTGCTGCTCGTATCAGAGCCACGAGAGAATACGGGGACGCCCCTACTTTGCGGATAGGTTGATGAATTCGCGTAGGTCGCCCGGAGCATCCCCGCATTCTTTCACAGCGCACGGCTGCTAGAATTGAACCATCCCGATGCCCACCGAGGCCCGAAGCGCAAGCGCGCGTCAGTTCTTTTCCCGGCATGGGACGCTTTCCAAATGGCACCCGAAATACGAGTTCCGGCCGGGCCAGGTGGAGATGGCCGAGGCCGTCGAATCGGCGCTCGCGGATAAACGGCACCTCATCGTCGAGGCCGGCACAGGGACCGGCAAAACGCTCGCCTACCTCGTCCCGGCGCTGCTTTCGGGCAAGCGCATCATCGTCTCCACCGGGACCAAAAACCTGCAGGAGCAGCTCTTCTTCAAAGACGTTCCATTCCTCCAACAACACTTCTCGCGGCCGTTGAAGGTCTGCTACATGAAGGGCCGGAACAATTATGGCTGCCGGCAGAAAATCTATGACGCGGAAAATCAGCCGGTACTGAGCGGCCTCGAGGAGATCGCCGATTTCCAGATCATCCGCGAGTGGGAGAAGACGACGGAATTCGGCGACCGCTCGGAAATCAAAACGCTGCCCGAAAACAGTACGGCCTGGGCCAAGGTCGACGCCCGCAGCGACCTCTGCACCGGCCAGAAATGCGCCAATTACGAGCGCTGCTTCATCACCCTGATGCACCAGCGGGCGATCGAGAGCGACATCATCATCGTCAACCACCACCTCTTCTTCGCCGACCTTTCCCTGAAGGACGAAAACTACGAAGGCGGCATCCTGCCCGAGTATCACGCGGTAGTGTTTGACGAAGCGCACGAGATCGAAGACGTCGCCGGGCAGTATTTCGGCATGACGGTCAGCAATTACCGGTTCCAGGATCTGCGGCGCGATCTGGCGGCGATCGGCCGCATGAAGAAGTTCGGCACTCCCGAGTTGGACCGCATCCTGCAGCGGCTGGACGAGCTGGCGATGCAGTTCTTCGGATTATTCGGCGAAGCCGAGCGGCGCGCGTCCTTCGAGGGCCGCGATGCGTTTCGCGAAGACAACGAAGAAATCTACACCGACCTGCTGGCCGCGCTCGAGCTGATCGGGTCGCATCTCAGGCTGCTGCAGAACCCGCCCGAAGAGGTCGTGCCCCTGTCGCGCCGCACTGCGGAGTTGAGCCAGGCGCTGCGCTTCATCATGGAAGAGGACGACGAGCGGTACGTCTATTGGGTGGAGAAGCGCGGCCGCGGCTACTTCCTCCAGGCCACCCCCATCGACGTGGCGGAGATCGTCTCGCAGAAGCTCTTCGAAAAGGTGGAGACGGTGGTCCTGACCTCCGCCACCCTGGCCGTCGCGGGCGGCTTCGAGTATGTCGAGAAGCGGCTGGGCGCGGCCGGCGCCCGCACGCTGGTGGTGCCCGGCCATTTCGATTATCAGAAGCAGGCTCTGCTCTACGTGCCGCAGCACCTGCCCGAGCCGCGCAACCCGGCGTTCACCAAGGCCGCCGCCGAGGAGGTATTTCGCATCCTCACGCACAGCCGCGGCCGCGCATTTGTGCTCTTCACCAGCTACCAGCAGATGCGCCTGGTGTACGACACGGTCTCATTCCAGATCGAGTATCCGACGCTGCTCCAGGGCACCGGACCGCGCACCGCCCTGCTCGAGGAATTCCGGTCCACGCCCAATTGCGTGCTGTTCGCAACCTCTTCGTTCTGGCAGGGCGTGGATGTTCCGGGCGAGCAGCTTAGCTGCGTTATCATAGATAAACTGCCCTTTGCGGTACCCAACGATCCGGTGGTGAACGCGCGTATCGAGAGCATCCGGCGCGCGGGGGGAAATCCGTTTTACGATTACCAGATTCCGCAGGCCGCCATCGCGCTGAAGCAGGGATTCGGGCGCCTGATCCGCAGTAAGAACGATCGCGGCGTACTGGTGCTGCTGGATAATCGCATCACCATGAAGCGGTACGGCCAGGTTTTTTTCGACAGCTTGCCCGACTACAAATTCACTACCTGCCTGGAAGACGTGGAGAAGTTTTTCGATGTTTGAAGTGACGATTGAAGAGACATTCGCCGCCGGCCATGCCCTGCGGAACTATCGAGGCAAGTGCGAAAACGTGCACGGGCACAACTATCGCTGCCAAGTGACGATCGAGGGCGCAGAGTTGGATTCCATCGGCTTACTGGTGGATTTCGTCAAGTTGAAGAAGGTGGTGCACGGCGTGCTCGACCGCATGGACCACCAGTGGCTCAATGAGTTCCCGCCTTTCGACGTGCTCAACCCCTCGGCCGAGAATATGGCCAAGTACATCTACGACGAAGTATTTGCGGGGCTCAAAGAGAAGGCAGGAGTGCGCATCGGAGCCGTCCGTCTCTGGGAAACCGACACGGCTAGCGCGACCTACCGGCCGCGCTAGGGAGCGGAGCTGTTCTAATTTAGGAACTGACGGTTAGTGGGGTCTTTTGAATTTCCACAGGCTTGACGCACCCGCCCAACCTGCAATACTGAGGGCATATGCCCAAGCGCACGCGTAGGGAATCCCAGGACATCAACCAATTCGCTGCCGCCGTCGTGCGGCAGAGCACCGAGGAGCCGGGGCCGGTGGATCTCACCGACAAGGCTGCGGTCTCCCAGGTCATGCGGGCCATGGGGCGGCGCGGCGGGCTCAAAGGCGCGGCCACGCTGAACGCCAAGCTCACGCCAGCACAGCGGAAGGCTTCGGCTCGGCGAGCGGCTAAGGCGCGGTGGGGGAAGCGGGGCCGATGAAAACAACTAAGCGAGGTCCCTACGCTCCGAGGGGGTACCGGCAAGAAGTGGCAGGTGTTCGACGCGATCGCTGGCGGTTGCGGAAACTCACATGAGATCCAGGAGCGCACTGGCATCCCGGGCAGCAGTCCATATACCTCTCAACTCCACAGTGACGGCCTTATTGAGAAGGTGAGGTCGCTGAACTACGAAGGCCTCGGCAAAAGCGGCCGCCGCGTCAACCAGCACGCATGGGAATGGAGGCTAAGCGAAAAGAGAAAAGCTCTGGCGCGTAAGCGCAAAGTGGAAATATTGATGCCCGCACCTATCCCTGCTTCTATTAATATATAGGCGCGCATAATTAAAGGGACATTCAACTCAACAAAAAGGAGTGAGGTAGGAACGGATCAGTTGGGGATGTGACTGCATCTCTCCAAAGACGCGCGTCAACGTGGCGACCAAGGCGTCCAGGCCGGAGAAGAAGC
>JBGPHT010000019.1:0-75631 GCA_041484525.1 Bryobacteraceae bacterium
CTGGTCGCGTTGAGCGAGCAGAGCGTTCCGGTCAGGAGAAGTGGGCATAGATCGCCTGACCGCATTATATACTGTCGGAAGTTGAGCCGAACCTACGTCCCAATGCTCGTTAACGGGTTTCCATCATTCTGCGGTCGTGCAGCCGTAAGCGGTCTTACGCTTGCACAGGCAGGCCATCTCGTGTCATTATAGAGATGTAGTTTGCCAGTCCCGCTAATTCAGGCATCACTTGTATAGTCCGGTCTAACCGCTTCTGTCTGGCCTGCCCGCGATTCGGTGCTCTGCAAATTTCAAAAAGAGAATCAAAATGAAAAATATATTTGTAGGAAATCTCAGCTTCGGAGCTACCGAGGATGCGGTTCGTTCCCTGTTCGAAGAATACGGGACGGTAGATCGTGTCAGCGTCGTAACCGACCGGGAAACCGGACGCGCCCGCGGATTTGGATTCGTGGAAATGAGTGTGAATGCCGAGGCGGAACGCGCCATTGCCTCACTGAATGGCCGGGAGCTCGACGGCCGGGCCCTCAACATCAACGAGGCCCGTCCGAAAGAAGAGCGCGGCGGCGGTGGTGGCGGATTCCGCAGCAAGAGCGGCGGCGGTCAACGGCGCGACAGCAATCGCTGGTAAGCGGCCCAAATTCCGGGGCGGCGCCGCATCGCCGCCCCTCTACCCTTCAGTCAAGCGCACCTCGAACAGAACATGATGAATACTACCGATACGCCGCTGGTGAAACGCGATGGCATTAATTGGGTTTCGACGATCACTTTCAGCGTATTTCATGTTGGGGCTGTCACCGCCCTTTGGTTTTTCAACTGGCCGGCGTTCTTTACCGCCCTGGTTCTCTATTGGATTTCGTTGAGCCTGGGCATTGGAATGGGCTACCACCGTCTGCTGACTCATCGTTCCTACCAATCGCCGAAATGGATCGAACGCTTTCTGGCGATTTGCGGGACACTGGCGCTGCAGGGCGGCCCCATCTCGTGGGTCGCAACGCACCGCATTCATCACCAGTTTTCCGACAAAGAGGGCGATCCGCACACGCCGCGCGATGGCAAATGGTGGTCGCACATCATCTGGGCGATGGTCGGCGACGTCACGCACAGCGACACGGTGGAGTGCGCCCGCTACGCTCCGGACCTCTGCCAGGACCGGTTTCTGGTGTGGCTCTCGAAGTACAATTACGTGCCGCTGGTGATTCTGGGCAGCCTGCTGCTGGCTTTTGGCGGCGTGCCGTGCCTCCTTTGGGGCGTCTTTTTCCGCGTAACCATGGGGCTGCATGCCACTTGGATGGTCAACTCGCTAACCCATTTCTGGGGCAGGCGCCGGTTTGCTACGCGCGACGATTCACGCAACAATTGGTTCGTGGCGCTGCTGAGCTTCGGTGAAGGATGGCACAATAATCACCATGCGCATCCGACTTCGGCCCGTCATGGACTCGCCTGGTACGAGATCGATATGAGCTGGATGGTGATCCGGTTCTTACAGATGATCGGCCTGGCCAAATCAGTGCGTGTCGCGGGCCGCTGATTTGAGCGAAAATAGGAAAGAGTAAAGAGAAGGAGTGAAACTCTATGGCGGCAAGATCGCGTGCAACATTCCAGAAGCGACAGAAAGAAATGGCCCGCGCTGACAAACAGCGCGATAAGGCCGCGAAGCGGATGCAACGCAAGGAAGGGGATCGTCCCCCGGAGCCTGCCGAGCTGACGCTGGAAGAAGCAGACCTCCTTCGTTCGTAACGCACCACCGGGTTCCGCACGGAGGAAACCGTGAAGACGTTCATTACCCTTGCTATTCTCTCAGGCATGGCAGCGTTACGCGCCCAGCCGCCGGAGGGCTTCTGGCAAGGCTATGACGGAGAGTGGGGCCACGTTTCCCGACAACTGATCGCACTGGCCGAGGCCACGCCGCCCGAGAAATTCGAATGGCGGCCGGCCCTGGGAGTGCGCTCGATGAGCGAGGTCTACATGCACCTCGCGCCGCATGTACTTGCGGATCATCGTTCACGCCAACGAGCACATGGGGCAGTCGATCGCATACGCCCGCATGAACGGCATCGCGTCTGCCCCACTATTCCAGCTTGATCCTCAAAGCCATCGATCGCCGCCGGGTTCTCCGGGCTTCTGATAGACTGCGAGAATCATTCTAGAAAAACGAGACCATCCGCGGCTACATCGGGTTGGAAAATGAACGCCGATCCTCGATTCATGTTGATTCGAGAACTGCACCTGGGCGCGATGCCGCTTGCCGCCGACGCACGCCAGCAATATCTCGACGAAAATTGCTCCGATCCATCCGTCCGGGAAGAGGTCGAGCGGTTGCTCGCGGGCGACCAGACTATGACCTTCGCCGGTCTCCTCACGAAAGACAGTCTGGCTGGAGCCCTGGTGCCCGGCACCATGCTGGGTCACTACCGGATCCAGCAGCGGCTGGGCGCGGGGGGCATGGGCCTCGTCTACGCGGCTACCGACGAAATGCTGCGCCGGACAGTGGCAATCAAAGTTCTACCGCCGGGAAATGTGGATCAGAACACCCGGCTGCGCTTTATCCGCGAGGCGCAGGCGGCTTCCGCGCTGAACCATCCCAACATCATCACGGTTTTCGAAGTCGGGCGCATAGGTGAGACCGATTTCATCGTCATGGAGCGCGTCGACGGCCAGACGTTGTACCAGGCGATCGGCGCCAAAGGCCTGGACCCGCGCGACGCCATCCAGTATGCGACGCAGATCGCCGGCGCCCTGGCGGCAGCTCACGAGGCCAACATCGTGCATCGCGACCTCAAACCCAGCAACGTGATGGTCACAGAGCGCGGCTTGGTCAAGGTCCTCGATTTCGGACTCGCCAAGCAGAGCGCGAAGCTGCCGGAGGAGGTCACGGCCGAAACGTCGCTGACCAAGATCGGCCGCGTGGTGGGCACGGCATCCTACATGTCACCCGAGCAGGCGCAGGGGAAACCGGTCGACTCGCGCTCGGATATCTTCTCGTTCGGGGCGGTCCTCTATGAGATGCTCACCGGCGTCAAGGCCTTCTCGGGAGACTCCGGCATCGCGACCATGGCGGCGGTTCTCAACAAGGAACCGGCGCCTCTGCTGGAAGCGGTCCCAGCGGCTTCGGGCGGGCTCCACCGCCTGATCTCGAAGTGCCTCCAGAAGAAGCCTCACGACCGGTGGCAGAGTATCGCGGACGTGAAGCTGGTTCTGGAGGATCTGCTGAAGGATCTGGAATCGCCGCCTTCCACCCCCGCCGGGGCTGTCGTCGAGCGAAGGCGGGCCGGCTGGATCGTGGCCGCGGCCGCGGGAATCGCCGGAGTCCTCGGGACGGCCGGAGTCCTTCGCCTCACACGCGCCCCCGCAGCCGTGCCCGGGTCCGAGCCGGTCTATCGAATGTTGACGGCCGAGAAAGCGCTGAACGACTATCCCGCCATCTCGAAGGACGGGAAGTTCATCGCGTTCGCATCCGACCGGGGTGGAGAAGAGAACCTGGATATCTGGCTGCAGCAGATCGGCGGGCGCGAACCCATTCGGCTCACGCGGGATGCCGCCGACGATACCGATCCGGCGTTTTCTCCGGACGGCGCGAAAATCGCGTTCCGCTCCGAAAAGGATGGCGGTGGAGTCTACGTCGTTCCGGCCCTCGGCGGAGAACCTGTCCTGCTTGCCCAGGGCGGCCGGAACCCCAGATTCTCGCCGGACGGGCGCTGGATCGCGTACTGGACCGGGCGCGGGGAAGGCTCGTTCACCGCCGGTTCGCGCGTATTTGTCATCGAAGCCGGGGGAGGGCAACCCCGATTGGTTCATCCCGAAATGGGGACCGCCCTGTTTCCGATCTGGTCGCCGGGCGGCGACAAGTTGCTCGTCTTCGGGTGGAAGAAGCCCGGCGCCGCGCCTGACTGGTGGATCCTGCCGGTGGAAAACGGCGACCCTAAAGAGACCGGCGTCATTGCGCTGCTGAAGGCGCAGAAGCTGGCTTCGGTGCAACCGGGACTGCGCGTGGAGCGCGCGGCGCTCGACTGGTTCGACTCGGGCGGCGGCCGTGCGCTGTTCGCTGCGCCGCTCGGCGATTCGGCGAATCTATGGGAAATCGGACTCTCCGAGAGTGGGACGGTGAGCGGCCCGGCGCGCAGGGTGACCCGCGGCACCGGGCGTCAGGCGCGTGCGGCTCGAGCCCTGACGAGCGACGCGGAGCGCACCGTCTTCTCGGAAGAGATTGTGAACTACGATGTCTGGACCATGCCCGTCGATCCCGAGCGCGGCGGAGCCAAGGGCGAGATGACGCGCTTAACGGATGCGATCTCTACCGAATGGGCGCCCTCGATCACCGAAGATGGCCGCGAGATCCTGTATCTGGCGCACCGCTCGCCAACCTGGGCGCTGGTATCGAGGAACATGGAGACGCGCCGTGAGAAGGTCCTGGTGTCGAGCCCAGCCCTGCTGTTGAACGCTCAGATCACCGGCGACGGGCGGCGCGTCGTGTATTCGAACGGCGACTATCACATATTCTCGGGAAGCGCCTCTGGCGGCGCCGTCGAGAACCTCTGCGAACGCTGCGGGACCGTGCTGCGCGTTTCCCATGACGGCCGGTACGTCATGTACGAACCAATGGCGAACGAAGATCTGCTGATGTTCGACGCGAAGGAGCGAACCACCATCAAGCTGGCGCCGCGTCCTGAGCCGGACACCACGCTCTCGGGAGGCGACCTCTCGCCGGATGGAAAATGGGTCGCGTTCCATTCGGTCAGCCATCCGGCGCGAGCCACGCAGGTGTGGATCGCGCCCGTCGACCGCACCCGTCCCGTGCCTCCCGCCGAGTGGATCCCCGTCACCGACGGCAAGACGTTTGCGCAGGACCCCTGTTGGTCGGCCAACGGCAATATTCTGTACTTTGTCTCCGAACAGGACGGCTTCCGCTGCTTCTGGGGCCAGCGGCTCGACGCTGCCAGGAAGCCATCGGGCGAGGTATTTCCGCTGCGGCATTTCCACTCGGCGCGCATGTCCTTGCGGGGCGCCAGTTCCACCGGTTTCCTGACGGGACTGTCGATCGGCGGCAATCGGGCCGTCTTCGCTGTGCCCGAACTGACGGGCACCATCTGGTTGGAGGAGAAGGCTCGTGAAAAGTAGCCGCCCCACGGTCCGAGTGAAGCGTCCCCGGCGAATCAGCGTGGTCGTGATCAGCCGCAACGAGGGAGGTTTCCTGCGTCGAACGGTGGAGAATCTGGAAGACACGCTGCCCGGCGATTCCGAGATCCTGGTGGTCGACGACGGCTCGATCGACGGGTCCGCCGACCGCCTGACGCGGCGAAGGGGGCGGGTCCGGCTGGTTCGGTCGCACGGGTTGGGAGTTGCCAAGGCGCGGAATTTCGGGGGACGGCAAACCACCGGGGACGCTCTCATCTTTGCCGACGCGCATCTGGGACTCGATCCGTTTTGGTGGCAGCCTATGCTCGAACAGTTGGAGAACCCGCGCGTGGGGGCGGTGGCCCCCGCTATCGCCAATCTGCCGGCGACCTCGATTCAGGGCTACGGAATCACTTTCAAGGGTCCGGAGATGGAGGTCAAGTGGATCCGCACCCGGCCCAAGGGTCCAGCGCCGGCGCCCATTCTACCGGGTTGCTGCCTGGCCATGCGGCGCGACGTTTTCGAGGCTGCCGGCGGCGGTTGGGACGATGGGCTGCTGCAGCGGGGAAACGTCGACAACGAGGTTTCGGTGCGGCTGTGGCTGCTCGGTTACAAGCTGATGGTGACGCCCGATGTCGTGATCCGGCACCGGTTTCGCAAGCGCTCCCCCTACCCGGTCAGGTGGCCGCAATACCTTCACAACCGGCTGCGACTGGCATTCGTCCATTTCAACCCGGCGCGTCTGGGCAAGGTTATGGCGAGTTTGCGGGACTATCCGGGGTTCGGAGAAGCGCTCACGCTTTTGGTCGACGGCGACATCACCGCGCGCCGGCGCCAGATAATTGCGAGCCGGAAGCGAAATGATGATTGGTACTTCGAGCGGTTTCGGTTACACTGGTGAAAATTTGAATTCCGGAGAACGAAGCGTTTCAATCTAGCAGAGGAGGCATTTAGTAGCATGGCAACCAAGAAGAAGGCAGCGAAGAAGGCAGCACCCAAGAAGAATGCGGCCAAAAAGGCAGCTCCGAAGAAGGCCGTCAAGAAGGCTCCCCCCAAGAAGGCGGTAAAGAAGGTAGCAAAGAAGGTGGCAAAGAAGAAACGGCCGCATCCCAGGCCGACCCCTCCGCCCACAACCGTCAATCCTTCGACCTAAGCGGGATTGTCTACCGTCCAGGGCGAGTCTCAGGCTACCGTGCACTGAGCCGCTCTGGACGCCCGCTGCAGGTTGATTACCTACCAAAGGAGGCGTAGCGCAGTCGGATGGCGGCAAAAAAGACTCCTGCCAAACACGTAGTGAAGCTACTGTCCACGCGACACTACCGGCACGGCCACGGCGGCGCGTACGACACCAACAAGGACCGGACGCAGTGGTTCTTTCAGCGGTCCGCCTTTCCCTTGCGCGATGCCCCGCCGCTGGCGCTCGAACGATTCTGGCGGAACCAGGAAAACTTCCCGCATGTCCATGACGTGACTTGGGAGGAAGCCGGTCCCACCAACTTTGCGGGCCGCGTAACGTGCCTGGCGATCGATCCAAAGAATCCCCAAACCCTGTTCGCCGGCGCGGCGGCAGGCGGGGTCTGGAAGAGCACGGATGGCGGCGCAACCTGGAAAACCTGCTGGCCGACGCTGTTGAATCAGAATATCGGCGCGTTGGCGATTCATCCGCGTGATGGCAACCAGTTGTACTGCGCCACGGGAGAGGGGAATCTCTCCGCCGACAGCTATCCCGGCAGCGGTATCTACCAGACCGCCGATGGCGGCATGACATGGATTCCCGTCTTCACCGCCACGAGCGGCGGCAGCCTCTCGGAAGAGGCCAGCTCAGAACTGCCCCGAAGAGTCGGGACTATCGCATTCGGGCGCATGAGCAAGAACGACTACCGCATCGCACTGGGCGCGGTTTCGAACGACGAATCCCTGGCCGCGGCGCTCTACATGGACGAAGGCGGCTTCGGATTGCAACCCAACACCTTTTGGGGTATTCGCAGTTACAACTGCTACGCGGTGGTGTTCCATCCCGTCAAAGAGGGCGTCGTCTACGTAAGCATTCAGCCCCGCGGCACGCTGAACGGCATCTGGCGGAGCGACAATTTCGGAAAGTCGTGGAGGCATCTGACGCGCGGGATGCCGGCGCCCGAAACCTGCGGAAGAATCGGCCTGGCGATTTCACCCTCGCATCCCGATATCATGTATGCCCTCGCGTCCGGCCTCACCAGCAGGGTCCGGGGGGTCTTACGCAGTTCCGACGGAGGCGAGACCTGGCACGAAATCGGCGGCAGCCATTTTGCCCACGAGAGCCAGATGTCGTACAACAACACCATTGCCGTGCATCCCGAACATCCCAACTACGTAGTCTGCGGAGGGACGAACCTGCACCAGACTACGAATGGCGGCAAGCGGTGGAAGCAGATTACCACCGGGCAGCGGGGGGATGCCGGCGATCGATTTCCACGCAACTTCGTCCACAACGATCACCACGCGTTGGCGATCACGCGGCACGGCGTCATCTACTCCGGCAATGACGGCGGCGTGGCGATGAGCGAAGATGGCGGCAAGACGTGGCAGCCTCGAGGCCACGGCATGGCCACCACCATGTACTATGCGGCGGATGTGGCGCAGACGAATTCTGCGATCTTCGGCGGCGGCACGCAGGACAACGGAACGCTGCTTGCGGGCGTTCCTGACAGGCTCGGCGGCAAGGTCCCCCCGCTCACCGAGTTCACGCGCGTGCTGCCGAGCGACGGCGGGTGGATCGAGATCGACCCGGCCGACGAAGAGCACATCTTCGGCTCCACCGCGAATCTGATTATTGCGCGTCATCGCCGGGGCGAGCCATGGGCCCATGGAAGACAACTCGCGCCGTGGGCAGACATCTCGATCCCGGAAAAGGCGCTGCTCCCCGGAGAGAAGGGACAGCGGGCGTTCGCCGCTATGGCGATCGAGCCGGGAGCCCACAAGGGGAGAAAGAAGGTGTGGGCCGGAACCAGCCGGCTCTGGCAGACCGACAACAGCGGCCTGACGTGGTGGCCTGTGTCGCCATCCTTCGACGATTCGGCGATATCCGCCATCGAGTGCGCCCCCGCCGATCCGCAAGTCATGTACGTGGGGACCTCCGCCGGGGGATTCTTTCGCAGTATCGACGGCGGCGCCACATGGTCCGCCAGCCTGGCCTCGTCCGTCATACCCAGGCGCATGATTACCAGTATTGTGAGCCATCCCCTGTCGGCTACGACCGTGGTGCTTTCCGTGGCCTCATCCGGCGTGCCGGGCACCAGCCTGCGGCGCATCGAAGAGGGCGGCGAGATCCCGTCGCAATCGGCGTACTCGCATGTCTTCCAGTCCGGCAATTCGGGCAACACCTGGGGGGCCCTGGATGGCGGAGATCTCCCGGACGTGGTCTACAACGCTCTGGCGTTCGAGACCCATCCGCCTTTCCGGCTCTTCGTCGCCGGTGATGCCGGTGTGTGGATGTCGCTCAATCCGGATACCCGAAAGATACCCGCCGCGAGTTGCTGGGCCAGTATCGCCGGCAATATGCCGAACGTCGTAGTTTCGGCTCTGATTTATCATCACAAGGACCGGATCCTTACGGCGGCCACGTATGGCCGCGCCTTTTGGCGGCTGAAACTCGCCGGGCCCCTGGAGGTCATCGACCCGCGCTCCGAGAGGGTTCCGAAGGACGCACCGCTGGCGGTCGGATTGAGGAGGGATGCATCCGTACCGGCGCCGGTGTTGCTGGCTCCGGCAGATGGCGCTCAGTTCAGTAATACTTCCCCCACGTTGACCGTCTTGACCTGGGAGCCGGTTTCTGGGGCCATCGGCTACACGGTGGATGTCACCGAGGAAAGCGGGTTTTCGCTCTCACTCAGTTCCCGGAGACCGGCCGTGAAGTTTGTCTCCGACTCGGGAATCGCGCGCTGGCGGGTCTGGGCGCTGCTGCCGCAAAGCGCACGTTCGCCCGGTTCAGAAGTGCGCACGTTCCGCTACCTGGATTGACGGTGCATCGCATGGCCCACGTTTATTGGATGCTGGTCGGGAATCGCCAAGCCTCGAGTTCGAGGATTCATGGCTACCGGATCCACGACTTTCTTCTCGACCGGGGGTGGCGATCCGAGATCCTGTTCGGACCTCCGCGCTGGACCTGGGACCCTCCGCTGGACGGCAAGGATTTCGTCGAGTGCTCGGTTTTTGAGCCGGGCGATGTGGTGGTCTGTCAGAAGCTTAGGGGCCCGCGCATCCAGTCCGCTCTCGATACGCTGCGGTCTCTCGGAGTGCAGACCGTCTATTTGGATTGCGATCTTCCGATCAAGTTGCCGGAAGCGCAGATGGCGTCGGAAGTAGTCTGCTCGTCGGAGTATCTGGCGGAGGAATACCGGCGCAACGGCATCGTCCGGGTGACCTGCATCCCGGATGCTTACGAATGGGAGATAGGCCGCAGCCGCGATTCTGATACGACCCGATTATGCGGCGTCTGGTTCGGCAGTTGGACCAGAAAGCGGCGGGAGGAGGTCGGTAGCCTGCGAAATCTGATCGAGACGACGATGCCGAATTGGACTCTGGTGACCGTCTCGGACCACCCGGATGCCGATTTCAAGTGGGATTTGAATACGGCCTCGACCACCATCGCCGACTGCGATTTTGCCGTCATACCCGGCTCTGACGATCCGCGGGCGTTCGCGAAATCGTCCAATCGCGCCGTGCAGGCGATGGCGCTGAGCCTTCCCGTCCTGGCCTATCCGATACCCGCTTATTGCGATGTAATCGAGCACGGGCGGAACGGATTTCTTTGCCGGACTCCCGAAGACTGGCAGAATGCGCTGCGGACTCTCGCGGACCCGAGCGAGCGGCAGCGGATCTCGGAGTCCGCCTATCGTTATGCGCGGCGCTACTTCTCGGTGGCGCGCATCGGAGGTCAATGGGAAGATCTTCTGGAGCGCCTGGGCTGCGCTCCGGCGCAGGCGGCCAGGGCCGCGCCGGACGATGCGCGGAAAGCCAATCTGCGGAAGTTGCGGCGAAGGGCACACTACAGAATAGTGGCGGCACACGCCAGGATACTCGCCGCTAGCGCGACGCCGTAGCCGGAATCGAAGCGATGGGCGCAATCCAGAATGACTGCGCCGTACGCCAGGATACTCGGCGCTAGCGCGACGCCGTAGCCGGAATCGAAGCGATGGGCGCAATCCAGAATGACTGCGCCGTACGCCAGGATACTCGCCGCTAGCGCGACGCCGTAGCCGGAATCGAAGCGAAGCCGCTACACTTGGGTCGATGCTGCGGACTGTCCAGGCGACCCGCTATGTTACGCCGTTTCGCGAAGGCGGCTCGCTGCCGGCGCTCGTCGAGGCGGACGATCTGGGCTTGTACGTACTGAAGTTTCGCGGCGCCGGCCAGGGTCCCGCTGGCGCTGGTCGCGGAGATCGTGGCGGGCGAGATCGGCCGCGCGCTGGGCCTCAGGGTCCCTGAACTGGTGCTCATGGAAGTGAGCGACGCGCTGGGACGCAATGAGCCCGATGCGGAAATCCGCGAACTGCTGCAGGCCAGCATCGGCGTGAACCTGGGTCTCGATTTTCTACCCGGATCGGTGATGTTCGACCCCGCTGCGGGCGATGCCGCTGCGGGCGATGCCGCCCCGTCCGAACTGGCCTCCGCCGCCGTATGGTTCGATGCGTTCGTGACGAATGTGGACCGCACGGCGCGTAATCCGAATCTGCTGTGCTGGCACAAGTCGCTCTACCTGATCGATCACAGCGCGGCCCTCTACTTCCATCACGATTGGAAGGACCCGGCCGCCAGCGCGGGTTCGCGATTTCCGGCGATCCGCGACCACGTCCTGCTGCCCTGGGCCACGCAAATCGAAGAGCTGGACAGCGCCCTGAGAGCCAAGCTGAGCGAGCAGGTGTTCCGCGAAGTGCTCGCCTGCGTTCCGGATTCCTGGCTGCTGCCGGAGGCGGGATTATCCGATCCGGCGGACAAGCGCGCGGCCTACGTGGATTATCTGGTTCGGCGGCTGAACGCCGCTTCATCATTCGTCGAGGAGGCCGTCCATGCCCGCGCAGCACTCGTATGACTACGCCATCCTGCGCGTCGTGCCCTGCGCAGAGCGCGGGGAATTCGTCAACGCGGGTGTGGTCCTGCATTACCTCGAACGGAGCTTTCTAGGCAGCCGCGTCCACATCGACGAAGCCCGTCTTCTCACGCTTTCGCCCGCGCTCGATCTGGACGTGATCCGCCCGCATCTCGAAGCCTTCCCCAAGATCTGCGCCGGCGACCCGGATGCAGGGCCGATCGCCAGGCTCTCCCGCCGCGAGCGTTTCCATTGGCTGGTTTCCCCGCGCAGCACGATCGTTCAGGTCTCGCCTGTGCATACCGGATTGTGCGAGTCGCCGGAGGCGACGCTCGACGAACTGTACCGCCGGCTGATCCTCACCTGACGGCGGCAGACCGCTTACGGTCGCGGCACTGTTCCGGATTCAGTCAACCGCCGCCGGACCGGCTCCCCTTCACGCAAAAGTTTCCCGTCTTCGATCTTGAATTTCGACGTCTCCGCGTAGTCCGCGCAGCACATGGCCGCGTTCTCAGTGGCGCGATTCCGGTCCACGATCAGCCGGCCGTTTTCAATCGAGACGCTGCGGATGCCGCCGAATGCCCTGTCTCCTCCTCCGACCTTGCCGATCAAACGGGGAGACCCGTCCGCCATGCTATACACGAGCACCTCGGTGTGGAACGCCTTCCCGCCGGTTCCACAGCCGAAAACGATGGTGGCCTCTTCCACGCCATCATTCGAAATATCCCCGAACGAAACGGATTCCACGTCAAACTCGCGGGGGCCGGCGGCCGCCTTGCCCTCCCGCACAGTCGATTCGCCGCACTTCGAGCTATACGTGAAGTTCTTGAAATCGACAGCGCGAATGCCGGCCGTCTCGCTTGGCGGCGCAGCCTCTGGAGACTTCTCGCTGCCCTCCTCGGCCGGAACAGGCGGTGCGATCGAACTGCGCAGCGAGGCCAGCAATTGCACATACTGCGCGTCGGCATTCTGAACCTGGCGCAGGGAGGAACCGGTCGATTCGATGACGGCGTTGCCGTCGCGAAATGGCTGCTCGGCGCCATCCACGATGCTGCTAGCGCCGGCTATCCCACGTTGCAGAATGGCCCGGGCCTGCGCCAGCCGCAGACCGGATACCCTGGCGGAGAGCGCATCCAGCACCGGCCGGATGCGGTCCATTTCCGCAAGGGCGGGATCGAAGAGGCCGCGCCGCTCTTCGAAGTATGCCGCCGCTTGCGGCGCCTCGTTGGCGAGCGTCATCAAGCCGGAGCGGCCGCCTGTATTCAGGAACGACCGTAGCGGCGGGAGTATGCCGGCTGCCATGTCGGACAGGCCATTGACCTCGGAGTGACTCCTCTCAATGGCGTCGCATAGCGTCTTGAGCGTTTGCAAAAGGATCTTCGCCCGCGGATCGAGGTCGGACACCATGCTAATCGGCGTGACCGGTCCAGCCGGGGAACCGCCGCGGCTGACAAAGCCTGTCAATACCACTCCAGCGTCGCCCGAGATCGGCTGTTCGGCATCGTTCATGAACTGGCGAAGGTCTTTTGTCCTCTCGTAAGAAAAGTTGACGGCGGGAAGGAGAGCCGTGGAAATATGTTCGAGTCCGGACAGCAGCTTCTGGTTTTCCGTGGCCGCGCCCAGAGCCGATATTTTGAGTTGCCTGAGTGCGCTCTCTGCCTGCTCGAGAGTGCTCTTCCGGTGCTGCAGTTGTCCCGCCTGGTTGTGAAGGAGATCGGAAAACCCATTCAGGATCGCGCGTCGAAATTCTTCGGTTACCTCGGAGAGCCGGTTATGCGTCTGCTCGAACCGGACTTCGCTCTGGCGTTCGCGAACGATGGCCAGAGCACGGACCATGGCGGCAGATTCACGCTCGAAATCGTCGATGTCGGATTGCGGCGCGAGCGCGCCGGTTGCCCGCTCGTGTTCCGCGTTGACCTCGGTCACCGATCGAGTGATGCTGCCGTAAGTATTATCGAGGGCGGCGAGAGCCTGCCTGGCGGCCTTGACCAATTCCGCATCGCGGCGAAGCTGTGCGTCGAAACGATCGGCCTCGGACCTTTTGCGATCAGGCAGCCAGAACGCCATTCCCTCGCCCGCGCGGATACGCGAGATCTCATTTTGCAGGTGGGGCTCGGCGGCATCAAAGGCAGCAGCCCACTTCGAGACCGTCTTGAAGTCGACCACAGCCTTGAGTTGATGGTTCTCGATGATTTGGAGATTAGGCTTCCGAACCGGGGCATACCGATCGTTGAAGGCTTGGATGCGGCTCGTCAAAGAATGCAGGGCGATTCCATACCAGCCGCCGTAACCGGCGATCAGCAGCCCGAAGATGACAATGTAGCGCCCGATTCTTCGGCGCGCCTTAACTTGTGCTCCCACAAAAGTCTCCGTTTCCAGATCTACGGCTCTCATGTAACCATCGCGGCGGCGGCTATGTAAAGATAGCCGCCTCCCGGACGGATACTAGACGCCTCAGTACCGGTAACAGGGGCATCGAGGGGCACGCGCTAAAATACGGGCAGCGGACCGGAAGGAATTCATAAGCGTGAACATCACGATTACGGGCGGCTCGGGATTCATCGGCCGCCGCCTGCTGAAGGCCCTGGGGGCCGACGGCCATGCGTTGCACGTGCTCAGCCGTCACGCTGGTACCAACATGCCGGCGGGCGTGAGGATCTCCGCGTGGGACCCGAGCCGGAGCGCGCCTCCTGCCGACGCCCTGCGCGATGCCGACGTGGTGGTCCACCTCGCGGGCGAGCCCGTGGCGCAGCGTTGGACCGACGAATCCAAGCGCCGCATCCGCGACAGCCGCGTGAATGGGACGCGCCACCTGGTACAGGCGATGGCCGCCCTGCCGCGCCGGCCAGCGGCCCTGATCTCGGCCTCCGCCATCGGCTACTACGGCTCGCGCGGCGACGAGATCCTCACCGAAACGTCGCCCGCCGGCAGCGGGTTCCTACCCGAGGTCTGCGTCGAATGGGAGAAGGAAGCGCTCTCGGCCCAGGCCATCGGAATGCGAGTGGCGTTGGTGCGCATCGGCATCGTGCTCGACCGGCGTGGCGGCGCACTGCAACGAATGTTGCCGCCGTTCCGCATGGGAGTAGGCGGCAAACTGGGCGACGGCAGCCAGTGGATGTCGTGGATTCACCTCGACGATCTGGTCGGCCTGTTCCGCCACGCCATCCTCAACCCCGTGCAAGGGCCGTTCAACGGTGTCGCGCCCAACCCGTTGACGAACACCGGGTTCACGCGCGCGCTGGCCGGCGCTCTCCACCGGCCCGCGCTGTTCCCCATGCCGAAGTTCGCTTTGAGCGCGCTGTTTGGCGAAATGTCGAGCGTGCTTCTTTCCAGCCAACGGGTGTTGCCTAAGGCGTCCGAAGCCGCGGGATATTCATTCCGCTTCCCGGAGCTAAGCGCAGCCCTGGCTGATGTTTTGAAGTAGTTAACCGCTCCATGCACCCGCCCCGCCTCATCGTGCCCATCCTTGCCTTCGCGGTGGTGGCGTTCAACGCCGGCGGCAACTTTTTTCTCAGCGTGGGCATGCGTTCGCTCGGCGCCACCGTGTCGCTCTCCCCGCTGGCTTACCTCGCTGCCTTGCTGAACCCCTGGGTCGCCCTCGGCGTGCTGTTCCTGGCGGCGTGGCTGATTTCGCAGCTCTCCCTGCTCAGTTGGGCCGACCTCACCTACGTGCTGCCGATCACTTCCGTCACTTACGTCGTCACTGCCGTGCTGGCGGCGGTCGCGCTGCATGAGCACGTATCCGGCACACGCTGGACCGGGATCGCGCTGATCTTCCTCGGCGTTCTAGTGGCCGGCCGGACGCGCCCGCGAACCGTACGAGCGCAGGTGGATAAATGAAGTGGTGGCTGGTGCTCACGATCGTCGCCTGTAACGCCGCCGGCGATCTCTTGACCGCTCACGGCATGCGGCGTCACGGTGGCGTCGAGCACTTCCAGCCCTCGGCGCTTGGCCGTCTGCTCGGAGCGCTGGGGCGCAATCGATACGTGATCGGCGGCATTGCCGTCATGGCGATCTCGTTCTTCGCCCTGCTGGCGCTGCTCTCGATTGCCGACCTGAGCTTCGCGATTCCCGCGACGGCGGCGAGCTATCTTCTCGAAACGGTGCTGGCAAAGCTCATCCTAAAGGAAGATGTGCGCTGGCAACGCTGGTTCGGGGCTTGCCTGGCGGCGTCGGGCGTCGCCTTGCTCTCGCTTTCCTGAACGGGGCGGCGTAATGGCGGTATAATGAAGAAGATCACGGAGAGAATTTGTGTCCCTGCGCACGTTTTTCCGGCTTTTCACCCATATTCAAATGATGCCCGTTCTGGAAAGTGGCGAGGAGACCCTCGTCGGCGGGCAAGCCGTCATGGAGGGCGTGATGATGCGCGCCCCGCACAGCTACTGTGTCGCGGTCCGGAAGGCTAACGGCGAAATCGCGACCGAAGAGATGCCGCTCGCCCGCATGTCTGAGAAGTACAAGATCTTCAAGTACCCGATCCTGCGCGGCGTGGGAACGTTGTTTCAGGCGATGCAGCTCGGGCTCAAGGCGCTGCGATTTTCGGCCAATGTAGCAGTGGAAGATCTGCCCAAGGATGCGTCGAAACCCGCCAAGGAGGCCCCCAAGGAGCTTTCCAGCGCGGCCCTCACCGGGAACCTCATTTTCTCCCTCGTCTTTTTTATTTTTCTCTACAAATTCGTTCCCCTCTACCTGGTGACCAAGCTGGAAAAGTTCTACCCTGTGCTGGCCGGCCGCATCGCTTTCAACTTCACCGACGGCATCATCCGCATGGTCATTTTCCTCGGCTTTCTCTTCGCGGTCTCGCGCATGAAGGACATCCGCCGCGTCTTCCAGTTTCACGGCGCGGAGCACAAAGTGGTATTCAATTTCGAGTCGGGCCAGCCGGTCACCATCGAGAACGCGCAGCGCTTCACCACGTTCCACCCGCGCTGCGGAACCAGCTTCCTGCTGGTGGTCATGATCGTCTCCATGGTGGTCTACACCTTCATCCCGTTCGACGGTTTCGTGGCCAAACTGCTTTGCCGCATCGCGCTGCTGCCCGTGATCGCGGGAGTGAGCTATGAGCTGATCCGCTTCGCCGCCAAACGGCGCGGCTCCTTCCTGTCCACGCTGACGGCACCGGGCCTGTGGCTCCAGCGCATCACCACCAAGCCGCCCGCCGACGATCAGGCCGCCGTCGCGATCCGCGCGCTCGAGGGCGCGATGGCCCTGGAAGAAACCCAGGGCGGCGAACTGGTCATCGCGTAATCACCCATGAAATTCGCACAGAAGCTCGATCAGCTCGAAAAGCGTTTTGACGAGCTGACGCGGCAGATGGCCGATCCCGCCGTGATCTCCGATTCGGACCAGTACCGAAAGGTGACCAAGGCGCAGAGCGAGCTGTCCGAAGCCGTGGCCAAATACCGCGAGTGGAAGAAGACCGACGACGCTCTCTCGCAGGCGCGCGCCATGCTCCAGGACAGCGATCCCGACCTCAAGGCCATGGCCGAAGAGGAAATCGTGCGTCTCGATCCCGAGCTGGCGCACATCGAGGAAGAACTCAAGGTGTTGCTGCTTCCGAAAGACCCCAACGACGAAAAGAACGTGGTGCTCGAAATCCGCGCCGGGACGGGCGGCGACGAGGCCACTCTCTTCGCGGCCGAGGTCTTCCGCATGTACTCGCGCTACGGTGAATCGCTGCGCTGGAAGATCGAAGTGATCTCCTCGAGCGAATCCGCCGTGGGCGGCCTCAAGGAAGTGATCGCGCTGATCAGCGGCGACAAGGTGTTCAGCAAGCTGAAATACGAGAGCGGCGTCCACCGCGTGCAGCGTGTGCCCGTGACCGAGCAGCAGGGCCGCGTGCATACCTCCGCCATCACGGTGGCGGTGCTGCCCGAAGCCGACGAAGTTGAAATCAAGATCGACCCCAAGGACATCCGCATCGATACGTTCTGCTCCTCCGGCCCCGGCGGGCAGTCCGTGAACACCACCTACTCGGCGGTCCGCATCACGCATTTGCCCAGCGGCCTCGTGGTGTCCTGCCAGGACGAGAAGTCGCAGATCAAGAATCGCGCCAAGGCGGAGCGCGTCCTCCGTTCGCGCCTGTATGAAATGGAGATGGAGAAGCAGCAGGCCGCCGTCGGCGCCGAGCGGCGCAGCATGGTGGGCACCGGCGATCGCAGCGAGAAGATCCGCACGTACAACTTCCCGCAAAACCGCCTCACCGACCATCGCATCGGCCTGACGCTGCATCAGCTCGACTTCATCATGGATGGCAAGCTCGAACAGGTCATCGACGCCCTTACCACTTATTACCAGTCCGAAAAGCTGAAGGACGAGGGAGAGCAGGGCGCGGCGTCCGACGCCGCATGACGGTCCAGACCGCGCTCCTGCAGGGCACCAGCCTGTTGGATGAGGGCGGAATCGCGGTACCGCGGCTCACGGCAGAAGTGCTGCTGTCCCATGCCCTGCATTGCGAACGCGTCTATCTCTACGCGCACTCCGAGCAGGAATTGCAAGAGGTGGAGTGGCTGCACTACGGCCGCTACCTGCATGAACGCCTGCAGGGGAAGCCGACGCAATACATTACGAAGCGGCAGGAATTCTACGGTCGCGATTTCCGCGTCACGCCCGGCGTCCTGATTCCGCGGCCCGAGACCGAGCATGTGGTCGAGGTCGCCCTGCGCCTGCGTGGGGCGCACCTCCTCGATATCGGCACCGGCTCGGGCGCCTTGGCCGTCACGCTGCAACTCGAAACTGGTGCGAAAGTCTGGGCCACCGATATCTCGCCCGGCGCTGCCGCGGTCGCTACCGAAAATGCCCGGCGCCTGTCCGCGCCCGTCCATGTCGTGATCTGCGATTTGATGGACGCGATCGCGCCTGCCAGCGTGGACACGATCGTTTCCAACCCGCCCTACGTTCCACTGAAGCAGCGGGATGGCCTTCAGCGTGAGGTTCGCGACTTCGAACCGCACGTCGCGCTCTTCGCCGGTGAAAACGGCTTCGAGCTCTACGATCGCATCGTGGCAGACGCGCCGCGCGTGCTGCGCCCCGGTGGTTGGATCATTCTCGAACTCGGCTTCGGCAGTGTGAACCACGTCTCGGACCTGCTCGCCGGCTGGCACGATGTCCAAATCGAGCCCGACCTCGCCGGCATCCCGCGCGTCATCGCCGCGCGCCTTTGAACGCAGCCCGGTTTTCCTGCGCCGCCTTGTCGTCCGGATCCAACGCCAGTGCGCGGTCGAACTGTTCCAGCGCCTCCGTGCGTTTCCCGAGTCGCCACAGCGCCACTCCGAAATCGTTTCGCAGCCGCGCGTCGTTCGGCGTGATCCCCGCCGACTCCGCGTAAAACGCCACTGCGCCCGCCCATTTCTCCTGCGCGCTGAATTGTTCCGCACGTGGCGCCAAAACCCCCGCCACGCGGTTGCGAAGCGCGCCATCCGCCGGAGCCCCAGCCAGCACCTTCCGGTATTCCGCCAGGGCCGCCTCGAATCGCTCCGCTCTCGTTAATGCGTTCGCCAAGTTGAACCGCGCGCCCGGAAAATCGGGCCGCCCTTGCAGCGCCAGCTCGTACTGCTCGATTGCCTCCACCGTGCGCCCGACGCTGGCCAGCGCCATGCCGAGCATATTGCGCGCCTCCGCACGTTCCGGCTGGATACGGACCGCCGCCGCCAGCTTGCTCACCGCTCCGGCCGCGTTCAATCGCGAGAGCATCACCGCGCCCAGATTGAAATTTGCCGTGAAATCCGTCGGATCTTTATCCAGACGATGCTGCAATAGCGCCTGCTGTAGCTCCCTCCGCCGGTCCCCCGAACCCGTTGGCAGCACCTGCAACCAGAGGTGACCCATCTCGTCCACCGACTGGTTGCCGCTCAGCACGCGCTTCGGTGGATGGTTCGGATTGCGCACGTTGCCCGCCGAATTGTCGTAGTGATACCGCATCGAGATCACCGACCCTTTTGGCAACACCACCGGCTCGCGATACGAGTAGACCCCCTGCCAGTTGGGGTCCCACGCGGGAATGCGGATCAGCCATTTCCGGCTTCCATCGGGCAGCGTCGCCCACGCCTCCAGGAGCTTGCCCAGATAGTGCGCGTGCGGATAGACCGCCAGTACGCTCACCTCGAGCGGCAGCCGGAAATCGTCCGTCACCACGAAATAGCTTTCGCCCGCAGGGATATCGATCTTGCGATCGTTCTCCAGTTGCAATAGCAGCGGAAACTGCGTCGCCGGCTGGTTGGTGAAGTAGAGCGCGACCTGTGGCCGCACCTCCTCCGGCTTACCCGATGGATGCAGGTGCGTGTTGAGCACCAGTTCGTCGCCCTGGTCCAAACGCCATGCGAAGCCATCCGGCTCGACGCGCGGCGTGCCGCCCGGCTTCCAGAACAGGAAGTGTCCGTCGGGGTCGAAAGGGCTGCGCAGGATCGTCAGGTCCATTCCCGGAAAGCCCTGCGCCGCGTCCGCCGGCCGAAGATTCGCCGCCCCGCGGTCGATCGGCAAATTGGCATGATGCACCAGCCGGCGGTCTCCCGGCCGGATCTCGAGGGCGCGCACCCAGCGCGTTTTCGGCACAGCCGGCCGGAACACAAAGTTCCAATACACGTCCGGACCCGAAGCCGGCACGCTCAATGCGCTGGCGGCTTCGAGCACCAGGTCCGGAGTTCCCAACTGCCACCGGGTCGAGAGCGGCGTTGCGTCGGCGGCCTCCTCGGCATTCCCCTGCGGACCGCCCTGGCTCACCCAATCGGCGATGTCGCGAATCTGTTCCGCCGTCAACCGCCGCTCGCCGGCGAATTCCCCGTAGCCATGTTGGGGAAGCCACGGCGGCATGTATCCGCTGCGGGTGACCGCCACGATCTGCGGGCCGCGCTTGCGGACATCCGCATACGTCTGCAGCGGAAACGGCCCCGCCTCGCCCTCCCGATGACAAGGCGCGCAATGCAGCCGTACGATCGGCGCGATGTCGCGCGAACAGGTGAGGTCCCGCGCGTCCGCCGTCAGCCCCAGCACGAGAATCCAAGCGCCGCATCTCGCAAGGCTCGCCATATCTCCTTTCAGTATCCGGCCGTCCGCCTGCCCTCCGCCACCGGGCACGACATGCGCCCTTCGGTCCACTGCCATCGGCTCTACCACCTCGCCGCGCCACGGCCCCGCACGCTTCCCACCCGCGCCCGCAACGCAACTTTCTTGCAAATTCCACTTGCGCCGATATTCTTTTTGATATATCTTGCGATATATCATGAGCAACAATTTTTGGGGCTTCACGGGCGCATTCCCCTGGGCAGGCATCGCCTTCGGCCGCGCTCCCGGCGCCCGCTTCTTCGGAGCCGGCGAAATGCGGCTGGCGCTCCTTTCCCTGCTCCAGGAAGGGCCCAAGCACGGCTACCAACTCATGAAGGAGATGCAGGAGCGCTCGGGCGGCGCTTACCGCGCCAGCGCCGGCAGCGTCTACCCCACGCTGCAGCAACTCGAGGACGAGGGCATGGTCGAAAACGAAATGCAAAGCGGCCGCCGCGTCTACCGGCTAACCGACCTCGGCCGCGAAGAGTTGGAGCATGACCGCGAGAGCGTGCGCCGCATCTGGGAACGCGCGGAACGCTGCGAGGACTGGGGGCAGTTCATGGGACCGGATACGTTCGCCATCTGGCCGGCCGTGGGCGCGCTGGTGAAGGCCAGCCTGCGCGCCGCGGGACATGGCAAATCGGAGCGGGTGCGCGATATCCTGGATCGCGCCAAGCGCCAGGTGGAAGACCTGTAGGAGGGAGCAACGGTGGATATCGGCATCCGAATCGAAGAACTCCGCAAGGTGTATGACTCGCCGCCGCCGATGGCCGCGCGCGGCGCGGGCTTCTCCTTTATGGGCGGCCGCTCTGCTGGAGCGAAGGACAAGAAGAAGTTCGAAGTCATCGCGCTCGCCGGCGTTTCCTTCGAAATCCGGCCGGGCGAAATCTTCGGCCTGCTCGGTCCCAACGGGGCCGGCAAGTCGACCACCATCGGAATCCTGACCACGCGCATCCGTCCCACCGGCGGCCGCGCCTTCATCGGCGACCTCGATGTGTGGAAGCAGCAGGTGCCCGCCAAGCGCCTGATCGGCGTGGTGCCGCAGCGCCCGAATCTCGATTTCGCCCTCACGGCGCGCGAGATTCTGCTGTTCCACGGCGCCTACTTCGGGCAGAACGCGCGCGACCGCGAGAAACACGCCAACGAGCTGCTCGAAAAATTCAAGTTAACCGACCGCGCCGACCAGATGATTCGTGGCTTCTCTGGCGGAATGATGCAGCGCCTCTCGATCGCACGCGCCATGATGCACGATCCCGAGGTGCTGTTCCTCGACGAGCCCTCGGCCGGCCTCGACCCGCAGACGCGCCTGCTGCTCTGGGAGATCGTGCGCGAGTACAACAACCAGGGCAAGACCATCGTCCTCACCACCCATTACATGGACGAAGCCGACGCTCTGTGCAATCGCCTCGCCATCATCGATCACGGCAAGATCATCGCGCAGGGCACGCCCGCGGAGCTGAAAGCGTCGATCCCCGGCGGCTACGTGCTGCGCATCAAGTTCGACCGCGTGCCCGATGACCTCATGGCCGAATTGAAGAAACTACCGGGCGTGACCGAAGTGCGCTCGGCCGACCACGTCGCCGCCGACGTCTACGCCGACAGCGGCGGCCCGCTGATCCCCGCCATCGTCAATGCCGCGCAGGCTGCGGGCGCGGAACTGTGCGACATGCACATTCAGGAACCCAGCCTCGAGACCCTGTTTCTCCACCACACCGGAAGGAGCTTGCGCGATTGAACTGGAAAACGTTTTACGCCCTGCTTTCGCGCGACGGGCATGTCGCCCGCCGCAACCTGATCCCGACGCTGCTGCAAAACCTGCTGCAACCGCTGCTGCTGACGTTCGTCTTCGGCCGCGTGCTCACCTCGAGCGGCATGATACAGTCCGCGTACAAGAGCGTCCTGCTGCCCGGCGTCATCGGCACCAGCATGGTGATGTCGGGCGTCTGGGCCGTGGCGATGCCGCTCATCACCGAGTTCCAATTCACGAAGGAGATTGAGGACCGCCTGCTCGCTCCCATCGAAACCGGCTGGCTGGCGGTGGAGAAGGTGGTCGCCGGAATGATCCAGGCGCTGGTGGCCGGCCTGGTGGTGATTCCCTCGGCCTGGCTGGTGATGGGCACGGGGGTCAACCTCTCGTTCGCGCATCCGCTCGAATTCGCCGTCATCTGCCTGCTGGTCGCGCTCTTCTCTGCCGCCGGCGGCCTGGCCCTCGGCTGCAGTATCGGGCAGACGCAGGTCGGGCTCATGTTCAGTCTGGTGCTGGCGCCGATGATCATGTTCGGCTGCGCGTACTACCCGTGGGGTTCGCTGCGCGCGTTCCCGGTGCTGCAGT
Organism: Bryobacteraceae bacterium; assembly: GCA_041484525.1. GTDB lineage: Bacteria > Acidobacteriota > Terriglobia > Bryobacterales > Bryobacteraceae > JBGPHT01. The sequence continues at coordinate 22,548 of JBGPHT010000019.1, forward strand.
ATGCCGTGCTGATCAACCCGCTGGTCTACGCCAGCGAAGGCCTACGCGGTGCATTGGCGCCGCAGGTCCAACACATGCCGACGCTCGCGGTGATCGTCGCGTTGGTTGTCATCGACGTGTTGCTCCTGACCGTCGGCCTCAAGAGATTCAACGGGAAGGCGATTGGATAGAGTGGTGCGGTGAGTTGGCCGCCATGGTTGGCCATCGCAATGTGAGCCAGTCGGAACGGAGGCTCCTCGCCCTACTGGCACAAGCTGTCGAATTTCCGAATGAAAGCGGCCTGGAGGGAGTTATCCGCGGGCAACGCTCTCTTATACCATTCGATGAGTTCGTCGATGGCGCACTGGAAATTATCAGGATAGACGATCTTGTTTGTTGCGTCGACAGGAGCGCCGTTCGGAGCATCCGCCCTAATCTTCCATCCATTCTTGGTTTGTGCTTCATGAAATAAGCCGCAGCGGATGCTTACGTAGAAATCGGTGGCGATCTGCTTCGTGATGAAGTATTTGGAGAATGGACTCCGCTTACGAAGAAAACTCACGAATAGCTCTTTACTGTCGTGGTACTCGTACTCTCCAATTTCCCGGTCCCTGCTTTGCACGTCACGATGCTTTCGAAAGATTGTTTCAAGGAACTCAATCAGCCGACACCTGTTCTTCTTGCGCCCATAACGATACTTCTTACCCTGGAAGGTCGCTTCAAGGAACTCAATCAGGCTACACTGAATCGCCATAATCGCAAACCCTTCGCCTCGGAATTGGCGCCCCGCATGGAGAATACGAATGGGGTTCAGGTACCGCGTGTCGAGGCGTTCGTAGAAATATTCGCTGGCTGCCTGCTCCCATAAATGCGGGTCGCAACCCGGCACCAGTCTTGCTTTGAATGACTGCCAATCATTACAATTCTTGAAACCTGCGATTTGTGTGTCACTAGCCACACCCACAATAGGACCCTTCCGGGGGAGCATGTAAAGGAGACGGTGGAGAGTATTCTAGTACAGAACGACGACGGGCAGGATGTCGCCATTCAATTCAAGTTCCGGGCCGCAATAAAGTGAAGACCTATTTCCACGTCGACATGGATGCTTTCTTCGTGTCCGTGGAAGAGCTCTACGACCCGTCGCTCAAGGGTAAGCCTGTCGTCGTAGGCGGCCGACCCACAGAGCGCGGCGTGGTCTCCGCAGCTTCCTACGCGGCGCGCAAGTTCGGAGTACACTCCGCCATGCCGCTTCGGACGGCGTACAAGATGTGCCCGCAGGCCATCTTCGTGGACGGCCACCCCGAACGCTATCGCGAGTACTCGCAAAAGGTCTACGACGTCCTGCAGTCGTTTTCTCCTTTGGTTGAAATGGCTTCCGTCGACGAGGCCTACCTGGATACGACCGGCACCGAGCGCCTCTACGGGCCGCCGCTCCGCGCGGCACACCTGCTGCACGACCGCATGAAGCAGCAGACCAATCTGAACTGCTCGATCGGGATCGCCGCTTCGCGGCTGGTCGCCAAGATCAGCTCCGATCAGGCGAAGCCGAATGGCGTCCTCTGGGTGCTGCCCGGCCAGGAGGCGGCGTTCCTGGCGCCGCTCGATGTTCGCAAGGTGCCGGGCGTAGGCAAGGTCACGGAGAAGAATCTGCACGCGTTCGGCATCCGCAAGGTCGGCGACCTGGCCCGGCTGGACGAGGCGTTCCTGGAACAGCACTTCGGCAAGTGGGGTCTGGCCCTGGCAGGCAAGTCGCGCGGCCTGGATGCCGGCGGCTGGTTCGACACCGAAATCGGCGAGGACGTGGGGCCCAAATCGATCAGCCACGAACACACATTTTCCGAAGACACCGCCGATGTGGCGCAGATCGAAGCCACCCTCTCGCGTCTCTGCGAAATGGTGGGACGACGACTGCGCGAGAACGGTCTCCACGCGCGCACCATCCAACTCAAGCTGCGCTACACCGATTTTTCGACCATCACGCGCGCGCATTCGGTGGCGCGCGCCACCCAGGTGGACACCGAGCTGGCAGAGGAAATCCGCGACTTATTCCGTCGCAACTGGAAGGCAGGCGCCACCGTGCGGCTCCTCGGAGTGCACGCCTCGGGCTGGTCCGAAGGCGACGAGCAACTGGACCTGATGGGAGAAGAGCGCCACGAAAAGTGGAAGCGGGCACTGGCCGCAGCCGACAAGGTGCGAGACAAATACGGCGAGTCGGCGGTCTCGCTGGCAGCCAGTCTGCGCGGCAATTTCCGCGAGCGCACCCACGAAAATCCGGTGGGTCTGCCGGGTAAGAAAAAGAAGTAGAAGCCCCCTGCCCGCGCGGTTTAGTATGATTAATTTGTAATGTCCCAGCGGGAATCAATGGTTGCCCCGCCGCCCGGATTCTCGCCGCAAATCCCAGCCAAGCTGGCCGCGCTCGAAGCGGCTCTCTCCTCGGCGATTCGCGGCAAGCCCGAGGTGGTCAGGCTCTCCCTGGTCTGCCTGCTGGCGCGCGGCCACCTGCTCATCGAAGACGTGCCGGGAGTCGGCAAGACTACGCTCGCCCAGGCGCTGGCGCGCTCCGTCTCGTGCCGCTTCCACCGCTTGCAGTTCACCAGCGACATGCTGCCGAGCGACGTGCTGGGCGTCACCATTTACAACGCGCACTCCGAGGCGTTCGAGTTCAAGCCCGGACCGATCTTCAGCAATTTCCTGCTGGCCGACGAGATCAACCGGACCACGCCCAAGACGCAGTCCGCGCTGCTCGAGGCCATGAACGAGAGCCAGGTCACGATCGACGGCCATTCGCATTCGCTGCCGCGGCCATTCATGGTGATCGCGACGCAGAATCCGGTGGAGCACCACGGCACCTACCCGCTGCCCGAATCGCAGCTCGACCGTTTCCTCATGCGCCTGCGCATCGGCTATCCCGACCAGGCGAGCGAACGCGAGATCGTCCGCAACACCGAGCGCGAGATGCAGCAGTTCGTCTCTTCCGGCATGGTCGCGGAGGACATGGTCGCGCTGCAGGACATCGTGCACGGCGTTACTGTCGAGGATGCGCTGGTCGACTACATGCTGGCCATCGTCGAGCGCACCCGCAATTACGAGTCGCTGGCGCTCGGCGTTAGCCCGCGCGGTTCGCAGGCGCTCTACCGCGCCGTGCAGGCGCTGGCCGCGATCGAAGGCCGCGATTACGCCATCCCGGACGACGTCAAACGCCTGGCCGTTCCGCTCTTCGCGCACCGCGTTGTCATCAACACCCGCACCACGCTGGTGCAGCGCCGCGCCGACATGGGCGAGCGCATCATCGAGGAAATCCTCAGCCAGGTGGAAGTTCCTCTGTAGATTGCTCCTGATATGAAAACTGCCATAATCGGCCTGCCCATGACGGGCAAGACCTCGCTGTTCACCATTCTCACCGGCGTCCACCAAGAGACGCGGGTCGGCTCCACGGCCGTGCGTATGGGCGTTTCCAAGGTGCCGGACACGCGTCTCGAAGCGCTGGGCCGCCTGTTCGAGCCGCCCAAGCTGACCCACGCCACGGTGGAGTATGTGGACATGCCGGCGATTTCGAAAGAGAGCCTGCGCGATCCGTCGTACGTCGCGAGCCTGCGCGTGGTGGACGCTTTTGCCCAAGTCCTGCGGCTGTTCGAAGACGATACCATCCCCCACGAGAAGGGCTCGCTCGACCCGCTGCGCGATCTGGAAGACGTCGAGACCGAGCTGATTCTCAGCGACCTGCTGGTGGTCGAAAAGCGGTTGGAGCGCCTCGATAAGGATCGTAAGAAGATCAAGAATCCCGAGCTCGACCGCGAATTCGAGCTGATCGCCAAGTGCAAGGCGCTGCTCGAAGAAGACCGGCCGCTGCGTCAACTGGAGCTGGATGCGGACGACGAGAAGCGCATCCGCGGATTCCAATTCCTCTCGCAGAAGCCGATGCTGTACGTGCTCAACCTGGGCGAGAGCGACGCCGGGAAGCTGCACGAGCGCGAGCGCGAATATCGCGAGGGCCCGCTGGCGAACCGCCGTCACACCGCGGTGACGGCCGTCTGCGGCAAGATCGAAGCCGAGTTGGCCGAGTTGCCGCGCGCCGAGCAGCAGGATTACCTGGCCAGCTACGGCTTACAGGAGTCGGGCCTGGAGCGGCTGATCTCGGCCACGTATTCACTGCTCGGGCTGATGAGCTTTCTTACGGCGGGCGAAGATGAGTGCCGCGCCTGGACCATCCCGATGAACAGCACGGCCGTGAAGGCAGCGGGCGCGATCCACTCGGATTTCGAAAAGAAGTTCATCCGGGCGGAGGTGGTGAACTGGAAGAATCTGGTGGACCTGGGTGGATATGCGGGCGTCCGCGAGAAGGGCCTGCTGCGACTGGAAGGCAAGGAGTACATCGTGAAGGATGGCGATGTGCTGGTGATCCGCCACGGGTAATTCGGGGACAGGCTACACAACCTCGAAACTAATTTCGAGGTTGTGTAGCCTGTCCCCGAATTAGACGACGCGCTCGGCGATGAGGCACATCAGGGCCAGGGTCGCGCAGAACAGCGGGAACCAATCGCCCCAGCGCGTGTAGACGGTCTGCTCGGTCACATAGTTGAAGCCCGAGGATGACGTCGCCTGCACGAACAGCGGCAGGGTCCCACGCAAGCGGCCGGCGGCATCGATGGTCGCCGTGATGCCGTCGTTGGTGGACCGCAAAATCCAGCGGCGATTCTCCGCGGCCCGCATGCGCACAAGGTTGAGGTGCTGCAGCCGGGCGGCGCTCTTGCCGAACCAGCCGTCATTCGAGATGTTGAATAGCACCTGCGCTCCTCCCGCCGCGAACTTGCGCACGAAATTCGGAAACACCGATTCGTAGCAGATGAAAGCGCCGATCTTGCGATCGCCGGCTGTCGACACTACCACGCGCTTGCCAGCCGCGAAGTCCCCCACCTCGGTCGAGATCTTGTCCACAAACTCGAACGGCCATGGCACGAATTCGCCGAACGGCACCAGGTTCACCTTGTCGTAGCGGCTGACGGGGATCCCATCGGGCGAGATAAACTGAGCCGAATTGAGCGGCTCTCCCGCGCGCGTATGCGCCACCACCCCGAGGAGCAGCCAGGCGTGCGTGCGGCGCGCCAGGTCGTCGGCATAGTTTTTGAACCGCGGATCCTCATCGTAGTAGAGCGGCGCGGGTACTTCCGGCCAGACAATGATCGAAGGCGGCTGGGTGGGCTCGGCCAGCACGCCGCGGAATGTGAGCCCGACCAAGTCGCGCTGCATGCGCTCGACACCGTCGGGCGTCCACTGCTCGGTCTCCGAAATGTTGGGTTGCACCAGCAGCGCGGTCTCGCGACCAGGCTCGGCGGCGGGCAGTTTCGGTAGCGCCAGGGGTAGCAGGACCAGCATCAGCCACAGCAACTCGGGCCGCGGCCGTTTCAGCAGAGCGCCGGCCAGCGCCGTGCCCATGATGGCGAAGAGGAACGAGATTCCGTAGACCCCGGTGAAGGGCGCGAGGCGCATCGGCACGCCCATGTCGATCCCGGCGTTACCCAGCGTGAGCCACGCAAAACCGAGCGACCCGTGCGTCGCTTCCACCGCCACCCACAGCGCGGCGACGCCGGGAATGGCCCACCATCGGCGCATCAGTATCCCTGCCGCGAGCGCGAACACGGCCATGTGGACGGCTTTCGCCAGACAGAAAAGGAGAAACACGGCCCACCCTTCGATCTCGCCCAGGCCACCGTGAATCGCGAGTACAAACTGGATCCAGTAACAGATGCCGAACCAGTAGACGATGCCGCACACCCATCCGAGCAGGAGCCGCCGCCAGGGTTTGGATTCGCGCGCCACGGCCACCAGCAGGGGAGCCAGCGCGAACGGCGCGAGCCAGACGAAAGAGAATCGCGGGAAGCTGAGGATGAGGAGCGCCGCCGAAAGAAGCGCCAGGAGCCCGTTCAGCACAGTGCCCGTCGCGCTTCCTCGCTGACCTCGTCGGCCATGTAGGAGCTCCGCACCAGCGGGCCGGCGAAGACCGCTTTGAAGCCGAGCGACAGGCCGTATTCGCGATATGCATCGAACTGCGCCGGATCGATGTACGCAACCACCGGGAGATTGTGGCATGTCGGCTGGAGATATTGACCGATGGTGGCAACATCCGTGCCCGCGGCGCGCAGGTCGCGCAGGAGCGCGTGGACTTCGTCGGGAGTCTCGCCCAATCCGGCCATGAACCCCGACTTGGTGAGAACCTTGCAGGCACCGCTGGCGAACGCCAGCACGTCGAGCGACTGCCGGTAATCCGCCTGCGGACGCACCTTCCGATAAAGCCGCGGCACCGTCTCCATGTTGTGGTTGAACACGTGCGGCCCGGTATCGAGCACGCGCGCCACCGCGTCCAGATCGCCGCAGAAGTCGGGTGTCAGCACCTCGACCCGCGCCTCTGGCAGCGCACGCCGCACCTGGCGAACGGTCTCGGCGAAATGTCCGGACCCGCCGTCCTCCAGGTCGTCGCGGTTGACGCTCGTGATTACCACGTAGCGCAGCTTCATCTCCGCGGCCATGCGCGCCACATTCGCCGGCTCGTTCGGATCGAGCCGCATGTCATGCTTCGCCGGGTTGGCCTTGGGGACCGAACAGAAGCCGCAGCCGCGCGTACACCAGTTGCCCAGGATCATGAACGTGGCGGCGCCTCGATGGAAGCACTCGTGGATGTTCGGGCAGCGCGCCGATTCGCACACCGTATGCAGGTTCAGCGCCCGCAGCCCGCTCTTCAGCCGGTTGAGCGACTCGAAGTGCGTGCGGCCCTTGCGCGCCCACTCGGGAAGCCGCGGACGCGCCGTGCCGATCTGTACCAGGGAATCCGCCACGCTAATGCCGGACCGCGGAGAATCCCGCGTTCTCCAAATCCGTCTTGGCCTTGGCCAGCGCCTGTTTGTCGGCGAACGGCCCCACCAGCACGCGCGTCATGTTGTTCGGCCCTGGACTCAGCGACGCTTTGAAGCCCTTGTCCTTGAGCGTCTGCAGCATCGCCTTGGCGGAGTTCTGATTGGAGGTTGCCAGCACCTGCCAATACGAACCCGCGGGCGCTTCGGCAACCACCTCAGGCGCGGGCGCTGCGGGAGGCGTTACCGGCGGGGCAACCGGCTGGGCCGGAGTGTTGGGATCGCGCGCCGCCTGCGTGGTCGGCTGCGCCTGGCCATCCACCGGCGTCTGTGGCTGACCGGAATCGGCAGGCTGCGCGGATGTCGCGGCGGGCGCCGTGGCCGGAGGCGCGGAGAGAGCCTGCGGACGTGTATCGGGCGCCGCTGAATTCGGCGCCGGCGCCGCCGCCTCCTGCACTTTCGCCGACCGCGGTGAGTTCTGCCCCACCACGTAGCCCATCGCGAACGCCACCGCAAACAGCAGCACGACGATGAAGAACGCGCTCAACAATTGGCGGTTCCCCACCACCAGTTCAAATTCGCCGGTATCGTTGTTTCGCATGTTTTACGAGTTTGGCGCGTCCGTTTCGTTCCCTCTTCCAACCCGGTCGAGCGCGCGTCCCAATGATGTCAGTATATCGAGAGGCAGGGGGAACACGATGGTCGTATTCTTCTCGGCGCCGATTTCCACCAGGGTCTGCAAATATCGCAACTGGAGCGCCGCCGGCTGTTTCTGAATCACTTCGGCCGCCATGGCGAGCTTCGTCGCCGCGGTGTATTCGCCCTCGGCGTGGATGATCTTGCCACGCCGCTCGCGCTCCGCCTCGGCCTGTCGCGCCAGGGCGCGGATCATCTGCTCCGCCAGGTCCACCTGTTTCACTTCCACCATCGTCACCTTCACACCCCAGGTTGCGGTGTGCTGATCCAGGATGGATTGCAGCCGCACGTTCAGCTTCTCCCGCTGGCTGAGCAGCTCGTCCAGCTCCACTTCCCCCAGCACGCTGCGCAGCGTGGTCTGCGCCAGTTGTGACGTGGCATGGAGGAAGTTGGTCACCTCCAGCACGGCCAGCCGCGGATCGACTACGCGGAAGTAGATCACCGCGTTCACCTTCACCGTCACGTTGTCGCGCGTGACCACGTCCTGCGGCGGCACCTCGAGCACGTCGATGCGCAGAGAGACGCGCACGATGCGGTCGAGGGGCGCAAACACCAGGATCACTCCCGGCCCCTTCGCCTGCGGCAGCAGACGGCCCAGGCGGAAAATCACGCCCCGCTCGTACTCCCGCAGGATCTTGATCGAACTAATCAGGTACAGCACGACGACGATCGCGACTATCAGGGTGATCTGGTCCATCTCAGCCTCCAGTTTGTTCAGGAATGGGTTCCACCGTTAGTTTGAGCCGTTCGATAGCGGTCACGCGCACGCGTGCGCCGGCCGCTATGTTGCGGGACGACACTGCGTCCCAATACTCCCCGTGGACGAACACTTTGCCTTCGGGCGCAAGCTCCGTCACGGCGGCGCCGGTTTCGCCGATCATGCCATCGCTGCCGGTCACCTTGTTGCGGCGCGCGCGTACGGCCAGCGAGAGCAGGAAAATCGTGATGAGCGAAAACGGCAGCGCCACCGCGATGGCCGTTGCCCAGCGAACCCGCATTTCGGGAAGCGGGCTGTCGATAAGCATCACCGCGCCCAGCACCATCGCCACTGCGCCGCCCACACCCAGGATTCCGTGCGAGGCAAACTTCACCTCCAGCACAAAGAGCGCGAACGCCAGCAGCATGAGTGCAGCACCCAGCCAGTTGATGGGGAGAACGGAGATCGCCGCCAGAGCCAACAGCACCAGAATGGCGCCGATCACACCGGGAGCGATCAGCCCCGGGGTGCTGAATTCGATATAGATGCAGAGCGCGCCTACCACCAGCAGCACCAGCGCGATGTTCGGATCGGCGATGGCCGCCATGATCCGCTGGCGCAGCGTCTCGTTATATGTCTCGACCTCGGCGCCGGCGGTGTGCAGCGTGACGGTGCTGCCGTCGAAGCGCGTCACCGTGCGGCCGTCGAGCGCGCGCAACAACTCCGCCTCATTGGCGGCGACCAGATCGATCAGGTTCTGATCCAGAGCTTCCTTGTCGGTGAAGGACTTGCTTTGGCGCACCGCCGTCTCGGCTAATATACTGTTGTGCCCGCGCTTGCCGGTGATACTGCGCATGTAGGCGGCGGCATCGTTCTCCACCTTCTCCTTCATGACGGCGTCCATCTCTCCGCCCAAAGCCACCGGATGCGCCGCGCCCGTATTAGTGCCGGGCGCCATGGCCGCAATGTCGCCGGCTTCGAGAATGAAAAATCCCGCGGAGGCCGCCCGTCCGCCGCTCGGCGCCACGTAGGTCACCACCGGCACGGGAGAAGATACGATTTTAGCGATGGTCTCGCGCATCGCGTCCATCAGCCCGCCCGGCGTGTTCAGGCGAACCAGCACGAGGTCCGCGTGTTCCTGTTGGGCGCGCGCGATGGCGCTGGTGACAATTTCCGTAGTGACCGGATGCACCACGCCATCCACGTCCACGGCAATTATTTTCGCTGCATGGGAAACGCTGGGGGCGCAGAGCGCCAGCGCAGTCGCGACGGTGAGGATCAGCCGCAAGTCACACCTCAACAACGGCTCCCTACACCCTCAATATACACTACTCGGACAACACGGTCCGAAAGATCACTTTTGTGATTAAACTGATAGAAAGTTTTGATCGGATGTACGCGCGCCATGGAGTAAACTAAGGGAGAATCTTTTTCAGTCAGGGAGAATTAGTTTCACATGGCACGAAAGCGTAGTTCTGAAAACGATCTCGTGGTGTCGTCGAGCGCCGCCGCGGCGCCTGCGCGGCACAAACCTGCCGCCAAACCGCGCCTCCCGCGCGTCGCATCGCAGGTCGAAACACCGGCTGCCGTCAATTCGGCGTATGTGCCGTCGCACGCTGAAATTGCAGATCTGGCGTACTCCTACTGGGAAGCCCGCGGTTACCAGGGCGGTTCCCCTGCAGAAGACTGGCTCCGCGCTGAGCAAGAACTGCGCGAGCACATCGCCGTTGCTGCCGGCTGATCTTCTACTTGTATTTCCGCAACACCGCCAGCAGGCGTCCCTGTATCTGCACGTCGCGTGCGGGAACCATGATCGGTTTGAGCGTCGAGTTGGCCGGCTGTAAACGGATCATATCTCCAGGCTCGCGATAGAACCGTTTCAGCGTGGTCTCGTTGCCCGCTACGAGCGCCACCACGATATCGCCGTCCCGCGCCTGCGCCACTCGCTCGAGCAGGATGAGATCGCCGTCGCAGATGTGATCGTCGATCATCGAATTGCCGCGCACCTCGAGTGCGAAGTTGTTCCCGGTGCCGGCGAAATCGGCGAAGTTCAGGGTCTCGCGCTGTTCGATCGATTCCACCGGGGAACCCGCCGCGATGCGCCCCAACAACGGTACTTCTGCCACCACCGGCTTCGTTCGCCGCTGCTCCAGCAGATACTTCGGCGACAGTTCCAGGGACCGGCTCTGGTTGAAGCCGCGCTTCAGATAACTCTTCGTCTCGAGCACCGAGATGTGCTTGTGCACCGTGGCCAGGGAGGCTAGTTCGAGACCGCGCGCGATCTCTTCATAGCTCGGGCAGTAGCCATTCTCGTCCACGAAATTGGCGATGAAATCGAGCACCTGCTTTTGCCGCTTCGTCAGTGCCATGGAAGTCCTCGATTCCATTTTGGGCGAATAAAAAGAGAAAATCAATAGAGAAGTTAGAATACTCAAGATCGCGCGTACCCCACCCGCCCCTTGTGCAGCGGGCGACGTTCTGTTAGAAAGCTTGTTGTAAGAAGGAGGGTTGTAAATGCCCGACGGGAAACTGCTCTTGAAAGTACTGGACGTACACGGAACGCCGGTGGGCGAACCCGTGGATGTCTTCTTGAAAAACCAAACTCTCAGTGATGCACCCGCACTACGGAGTCTCGACGTCAGCACCCCGAAGATCCTGACTGACCTGAACATCTTCCCGAACGGCAACTACAGCATGGAAGTGGACGGGCTCTCCTACCATACCGTGAGCCAGTTCATCAGCATCCCGCCCAGCGGCGAGAGGTCCGTCACCATCACTCTGCCCATAAACCCTAAGAAGGTTCTGCGTATCGACCCTCCACCATTTGCCAAACTGCCGGACGATGCACGCGCGCTGCTGGAGCAGAGCTCGAACGTCCTCAACTTCGAAGGCCGAAAGGGCGCCGCGCTGTACGATGGGCTCGACGATCTACGCAAAGCGGGCTTTCTGAACCTGGTGGCAAAGGCCAACCGCACACGATTCCCGACGCAACAAGCCAACCCGCGCAGCGTGCTGTCCTTTATGCAGGAGCTGCTGGAGCTACGCGGCGACCGCTTCTTTGCGCTCGTCCCCACGGACCTGCGCTCCGAGACCATTAACAGCGTGCCCAACGACCTCTTCCACGAGGTCAGCGAAGCCTTGCACACGCCACCGCCCGGCTTTACGCGCGCCCGAAGCTTCAAGACACTGGACCATTTCGGCAACCTGCAACTATCCTTCTTCACCAGCAATGACGGAAGGGTGGCCGTCGACATGGACATCGACGACGCACAAGGATTCGACCACCTCTTCCAGGTCGTCGGCAACCTTTTCGGCGGACCGACACACCCGTACAACATCCACGAAATTCTCATCGCATCACAAGAGCTCGACCCCGGATACCAACTCATCCTCCACGAGACCGTGAAGCGTTCTTTGACCGCGACACCATAACGCAGCACTACCACCGCGCCCGCAGGACCTGCTTCCAGAGTGAAGCAAACAGTGTGGCCTGCGACGGTGGATTTATTTCCCGCGTGTTGTCGACAGATGCTCGACTTGCACTTTCCGAGCCCTTACTCGCGTATCCTGTAATCAGACGCAATGCCTTTGGTGTTCGAATGGGACCCACGCAAAGCTCGATCCAACCTGCGGAAGCATCGAGTGACCTTTGCCGAGGCGGTTTCCGTATTCAGCAATCGACTGGCGCGTGTTTTTCCGGACGAGGACCACTCAACCGCAGAGATCCGCGAGATCATCGTTGGACATTCCTTGGCCAAGCGGCTTTTGCTGGTTTGCTTCACGGAGCCGGACACGGACCGGGTTCGCATCATCAGCGCGCGTTGGGCCAACGAAGGCGGAACAGCACGACTATGAAGAGCACGCCGCAAACTAAGCCGAAGGCGAAACGAGCAAACGGACTTCGATCTGAGTATCGTTTCGATTACTCAAAGGCCAAGCCGAACCGATTCGCCGAGCGGACGCCGCCGGGATCGGTCGCCATACTGCTGGACCCGGACGTCGCAAGGGTGTTCAAGAACGCGGAGTCCGTCAACACGGTCCTGCGTGCGTTAATGGTGACCATGCCAGGTCGCCGTGCGCCGGCGGAGTGACCCCGCCCTCTTCACCTTTGCGGATCGAGCATCCAGATCTGCGACGAGAGGTCAACCGAGTTCGATGTCGCCAACAGCCGGCCGTTCGGAGAAACATCGAACGGATTGTTCGACCCGCTGAATTGAATGCCGCGTATAGGTTTGGCCGCGCCACCCTCCGGCAGCACCGTGGAGATTTGTTGCGCGCCGGCCGGCGCCGTCGTCAGAAACCCGAGTTGTTTGCCATCCGGCCACCACACGGGCCAACTGCCGGTCTCCGACACACGCCGGATATTCGTGCCGTCGGCCTGAGCTACGAATACTCCACCGTTGAAACCACGGCTTTGACTGAACGCGATCCAGCGGCCGTCCGGAGACCAGCGCGGCAGCGTCGAGTCGGAATCGATCGTCCGTCTGCTCTCGCCGCCCTCCACCGGAGCCACGTACACCCGCGTCTTGCCTTTCTCGGTGCGGGCAAAGGCCAGAAGACGACCGTCCGGGGAGATGTCACCGTATTGGTCGTCCTCGTCGCGAAGCGGTGTCAATGCGACGGCCGGCCCCCCGGTTCGCGGCACACGCCAGATCCGGCCGGCGCCGGGGCTCCAGGTGTGATAGATGACCGAAGCGCCATCGGCGGTGAAGCGGGGATAGATTTCCGGCACTGATCCGGACGTCAGCCGCTGCGCCGTGCCCCCCGAGAGGGGAGCGATCCAAATGTGCCACGAGCCGTCCATTTCAGCGCGGCTGAACGCCACATCCCGCCCGTCCGGGGAGAAGGTGGGGGCCCAAATATAGAATGAGTGCTCCAGCAATTCGCGAGTCTTGCCGGTGGCGAGTTCGTGGACGAGCAGCATACAGCGGAAGCGAGCGTTGGCGAACGCGATTCTGCCGTCGCGCGCCACACTGGGAGATTCGTCCGGCCCCGGTCCGGTTGTCAATTGAACCAGCCTGCCGCCGTCGAGCGGCTGCATCCACAAGTTCGTAGCACCCTGACGATTGGATTGATGAATGACGGCGCGGCCGCCGGAAGCGAACACCGGCTGGTTGCTATAGATCCCCGGCGGATCGTTCGACAGCCGCCGCGCCGCGCCGCCGTTCACCGGTACCAGCCAGAGTTCCCCGGCAATGCCTCCGGCGCTCCGCACCACCACCACTGCGGGTGGCTGGCCGCCTTGTGTGCTGCGGGGCTCGGCCGGCAATGCCTCCGGCGCTCCGCACCACCACCACTTGCGTGCCGTCCGGTGACCACGCCGGCGACCGAAAGAATGGGTAGTCTCCGTCACTCCGCATGATCGTCCGCACGTCGGTCCCGTCGGCGGCCGCGGTGGCGAGGTTGTCCGCCACCCCGGGCTTGCGCGATACGAATACCAGCCGGGCGCCGTCGGGCGACCACGCGCCATCCATCGCATCGGCCAGCAGACGCACCGATTGGCCGCCCAGAGTTGGCACCCCCCAGATCTCCGGCGATGCCGCGTCGCCGCCGCCCCGCGTGAAAACGATATGCTCGCCGTCGGGTGAAAAGCGCGGACCCACCTCGCGCGCCTCGGTGTTCGTCAATCGGACGCGGTCGCCGCCCGCCACACGGCTCACAAAAAGGTCCCGCTGCCCTCCATCGTCGGCGACGGAAGCGATCATCTTCCCGTCCGGCGAAAGCGCCGGGTCGAAGGCCATCTTTTCAGCCGTGACGAGCATCGTGAGCCTTCCGCCTGGACGATCTCCCGCGCCCTGTCGGGTTGTATTCGAAGCACGATGCAGGTATCCCCAAACCAAGGCGATGACCGCCACCGGCAGCGAGAGCAGGATGCCGGCCCTCAGGAAACTGGCGCGCCGGCTGATTCCCCGTTGAGCGACCACAGGAACCGGCGACGACATCGAGGAAGCAAGCCTTCCAGAATCGGAATCCTCTTTCAACTCTTCGAGTGCAACCTTGATGTCTTCCATGTGTTGCAGACGCCGCGTGGGGTTCTGGCGCAGACAGAGACCAATGATTCGCTCCACCTCCCGCGGCAGCCCGTCCACGATCTGAGTGGCAGGCTTCGGCTCCTGGTTGATGACGGACGCCAGCGTCGACAGTTTCGTCTCGCCGGAGAAAGCCGGCTGGCCGGTGATCATCTCATAGAGCAGCGCGCCGAACGAGAAGATGTCCGACCGCGAATCGAGCTTGAGGCCTTGGGCCTGCTCGGGAGACATGGGGCTCATTGAAAACACGTAACTTGTTGATTTTCGGATGGTCTAAAGAGTCCAGCAAGCCTCAAAGATCGCCCTACACACACGTAATCACACACGCGGCGGCCAGTCGACAGCCAACTCCAGCCTGCGAATCTCAGGTGTCGCTGCGATGTCGCCAAATTCGGTGTCGCGACGCAGACCAGCGTTCAGCCGAACCAAGTTCGAGGAGCTTGAGCTCCTAAATGAAGAACCTAGTTGTTGCGGAAAGGTTGGCTGAGTGGCAGCGATTGAAGGGGCTCGTGCTCGACAGCGTCTCTTCGCCGATTACTCGCAGGATGTATGACATGGCGCTGGATGAGTTCATGGCTTGGTTCCAGCAAGAGGCGAGGCCCGGCTTTACCAAAGCGGCGGTCAGCGCCTGGCGCGCGTCACTGGAGGCCCGCGGCCTTGGCTCGTCGTCGATCAGTGTCCGTCTGTCAGCCATCCGCAAACTGGCCGTTGAGGCAGCCGACAACGGCCTACTCCCGCCTGAGGTGGCCGCCGGTATCGTTCGTGTGAAGGGTGTGAAGACGAGGGGAGTCCGGGTTGGGAACTGGCTGTCGTTGCGGCAGGCCCAGAATCTCCTGAGCGCACCGGATGTCGCCACAGTGAAGGGACGGCGGGATCGCGCCATCCTGGCCATACTTCTCGGCTGCGGCCTCCGACGATCAGAAGTGGCAGTCCTCACCTTCGCCCACATCCAACAACGCGATGGCCGCTGGTGCATCGTCGATCTCGTTGGTAAACACGGCCGGGTCCGCACGGTGCCGATGCCGACGTGGGTAAAGGTGGCGATTGATGCGTGGAACTCCGCGGCGAGGCTAGTGGATGGTTATGTTTTCCGAGCGAGTGAACCGTGCTGACCGGGTCGGGGGTAAATGTTTGGGCGAGAAGGTAGTATGGCAAATGCTCCAGCAATACGCGGAAGCCATCGGCGTTCCCGGCATCGCGCCCCATGACCTGAGGCGCACTTGCGCCAAGCTCTGTCGAACAGCGGGCGGAGAACTTGAACAGATCCAATTGCTTCTCGGGCACGCGTCGATCCAAACCACAGAAAGGTACCCGGCCGCACGCGGGCAACGGGTTGGTCTCGCGAACGTGTCCAACGCGCGGAGCGGGAAGACGAAAAGGCGCTCGAAATCGACGAAGCCGCGGTCCATCACGTAGAATGCACCGGCTTCCCGCAGAATCTGGTCGAGGAAGTTGACGTCGTGCACTTTGCCGCTCGACCGCCGCTACTCACATCCCGACAAGACCGCCGGCGTCTGCTCCGATCACATTGTCATTCTCACCGCCATCGACTCCGTCAAACTGTACCCGAACCCATGCAGCGCCGACCAACCTCACTGATCCAGTTCGCAACTGAGACGTTAAGCATAGGAGTGTGACCTCTCATCAGAACCTTCCTTGGGTTATCTAGCTTGGCCTTATTCATCGCGACCGACTTGCCGCCAAAAGTTCGCGCAGCGAAGTGGGCCATATGACGCTATAGTCCGGGTGAGCGATTCGACACAAGTCGAATGAGCTGAATCACATCACGGCACAGAATCACATGCGCGAGTGGCAGGAGGGGTGCTTGGAGTAGCAGCAAGAGCCTGCGAGGTGGAAGATGGCAGATTTCACGCTTGATTTCGGAAAGATCGGAATGGCCGATGTAGCTCGTGTCGGCGGCAAGAACGCTTCGCTCGGACAACTTTTTAATAGCTTGAAACCGCAAGGCGTTGGAGTTCTTGACGGATTTGCGATCACAGCCGACGCCTACTGGCGACTGCTGGACGAGGGCGGCTTGCGAGCCAGAATCGAGGCGCTCTTTCAGACGTTCGATCCCGAGGACATGCAGCAACTCGCCGAGCGTGGGCACGCGGCTCGTGCAGCGATCCTCGAAACGCCTCTCCCGGCCGAATTGAGCCAAGCGATCATTGATGGCTATCGCCGTTTGACGGATAGAGTGGGCCACGATACTGAGCTTGCTGTTCGCTCGTCGGCAACTGCCGAAGATCTGCCGGAAGCATCGTTTGCCGGAGCTGCCGAAACGTTTTTGAATGTGCGTGGGACCGAGAATCTCGTGCGAGCCGTGCATCAATGCTTCGCATCTCTGTTCACCGACCGCGCGATCAGTTACCGCGCAAGGCTCGGCTATCCGCAGGTGAAGGTGGCGTTGAGTGTTGGTGTCATGCCAATGGTTCGCTCCGATACGGCAAGTTCGGGTGTGATCTTCACGCTTGACACCGAGTCGGGTTTCCGCGACGTCGTCACCGTAACGTCCTCGTACGGGCTCGGTGAATTTGTCGTACAAGGTGTGGTGACACCGGACGAATGGCTGGTGTTCAAGCCTACACTGCGGCAAGGCCACGACGCCATCGTGAGCCGGCGGTTGGGATCCAAGGAAGTCCGGCTCGTTTACGCCCAGGGGACGCGCACCACACGAAGTGAAGCTACACCGCCAGAAGACCGGCGGCGATTCTCACTTCGGGATGACGAGGTTCTGACGCTTGCCAGTTGGGCGTGCCTGATCGAGAATCACTACTCCCAGCTTGCAGGGCACGCACTGCCCATGGATATCGAGTGGGCCAAGGATGGGATTACGGGCGAGCTATATATATTGCAGGCGCGGCCCGAGACTGTTCACTCAGTTAAGCCGAGAACGGCAACGGCGGCTGTCTACCGGCTCAACGGCGAAACGGGCGCGCCCCTGATTGCCGGTCAGGCAGTCGGCGAGAAGATCGGCGCGGGGCCGGTCCGAGTCGTCCGGGGCGTGGCTGAACTCGCCGCCGTCCGTGACGGAGATGTTTTGGTTGCGCCGAATACCGATCCCGATTGGGAGCCGGCGATGCGCCGGGTAGCTGCAATCGTCACCGATCAGGGCGGGCGCACCGCCCACGCGGCTATCGTTTCACGGGAGTTCGGAATCCCCTGCATCGTAGGCACGGGAAACGCGACCGCGATGCTCACAACGGGGCAGGAGGTGACCGTCTCCTGCTCCGAGGGATCGGAAGGACATGTCTATTCCGGCCGAGTCCCCTTTGCTGTCGACCAGATCGACGCGGCGTCGGTTCCCGAAACGCGAACCAGGATCATGCTCACTGTGGGCGATCCCGGTCAGGCCTTCAAGTTCGCATTGATTCCGAATGCCGGTGTCGGACTGGCGCGTACTGAATTCATCATTACCAATCACATAGGCATCCATCCGATGGCCTTGTGCCGCTTTCCGAATCTTCAGGATCGAGAGGCTGTCGACGAGATCCGGAGGCGACTCGGGGGCGAAGACGCCCGTGAGTTCTTTGTGCGCCGGTTCAGCGAAGGGGTCGCGCGGATTGCCGCGGCCTTCTATCCGAATCCGGTCATCGTGAGAACCAGCGATTTCAAAACCAACGAGTACGCCCGTCTGATCGGGGGAAAGGAGTTCGAACCAATCGAGGAGAACCCGATGCTCGGATACCGGGGGGCTTCGCGATATTATCATCCAGGCTATGCGGAAGGATTCGCTTTGGAATGCGCTGCGATTGCACGCGTGCGCAAGGGCATGGGGCTTACCAATGTTGTGGTCATGATACCGTTCTGCCGCACGGTGGAGGAAGGCCGAAAAGTCATTGAAACGATGTGTATCAATGGCCTTGCGCAACGTGAGAACGGGCTGCACGTCTATGCAATGTGCGAATTGCCTTCGAACGTCGTGCTTGCTCGAGAGTTTCTGGAGGTGTTCGATGGGTATTCGATCGGTTCCAACGATCTCACCCAGCTCACGCTCGGCCTGGACCGCGATTCAGCCACTGTCGCACGACTGTTCGACGAGAACAACCCAGCCGTCCGCCGTCTAATCGCAGACGCCATTATGGCCGCGCATCGCGCGGGAAAGCCGATCGGCATCTGCGGCCAAGCGCCGTCGGACTTCCCAGAATTCGCCGAATGGCTGACGGAACAGGGAATCGATTCGATTTCCCTGAACCCGGATACTGCGATCAAGACTGCATTGTCAATTGCCCGAGCCGAAGCCCGGCTCGTGAGCGCGGCCACTCATCGGTGATTCCAGCCGCTTGTGAAGCTGACCTTTCTGGGAACCCGCGGCGAAATTGAGGCGCGCACCTCCCTGCACAGGATGCACACCTCGCTATTAGTGTCGTGGCGCGGCTCGAACGTCATGATTGATTGCGGCGCTGATTGGGCAGCACGCATTGCAAAATTAACTCCAACGGCGATCGTGATCACTCACGCACATCCAGACCATGCCGGAGGACTGAAGAAAGGCGTAGCCTGCCCTGTTTTTGCCACTCGAGAAAGCTGGAACACCATGCGGCCTGGGCCGATTCCAGAGCGGGTGGTTGTCCAGACCCGACAGCCTTTCACTCTTCACGGCATTCGATTCGAGGCGTTCCCGATTGAACACTCAATTCGGGCGCCGGCCGTTGGATACCGGATCACCGCCGGCCGCGCAACGCTGTTCTACGCTCCTGATATCGCGAGTATTCCCGATCGACGAGAGGCGCTTGCGGGCATACAGCTCTATGTAGGCGATGGAGCTTCGATTGCCCGCCCGATTCTGCGCAAGCGCGGTAGTACTGTCATCGGTCACGCTTCGATTCGAATGCAGTTGGGCTGGTGCCACGACGAAGGTGTTCGCGCGGCGGTCTTTACACACTGCGGGACCCAAATTGTTTCGGGCGTTGACCGTGTTATGAACGAAAAAGTAATGAGCCTCGGCCAGCAACTCGGCGTTGCCACCCGGATTGCGTTCGACGGTTTGAAACTTCTTCTGCCGTCGTGAGGCTCACCGCCGAACACTCACGGTGGTCTCTGACCGATCGACCGGCCAACCACAGAGGATCGCTAACTGGAGCACATCTGCTTCAGCCTTGCGGCCGCGCTCAATCGGGATTCCATCGCGATCGCGCCAAGGTGGACAATCTCAGGCAAATCTACCGGAGTTCGCACTGGCGGAGACTGGCTCGCAGAAGATCGAACAAAGCAACGGAGACCAGGCCGGATGTTGGCTCAAGCTCGTCAATCGAGTTGGTCAGGATACATCCAGCCGGCAGCTCTGGTCGAGCAGGGACTTTACTTCGGCGTCGGTGACTTGTGGAAACTCGCTGTACCACTCGCCGACAGCGTAGAACCATTCGGGTGTCGCCAGGCAAACACACTCGTCGACCTCCGCGCGCAACATCTCGACAGCCCGGATCGAGCCCACTGGAACCGCAAGTACAACCTTCTTTGGGGACCGCGTTCTTGCGAACCGCACGGCGGCGAGCATCGTCGAGCCCGTTGCCAGCCCGTCGTCGACAAGGATGACGATCCGGTCTTTCAGGTCCAATGGTGGGCGGCCGCTGCGGTAGATGCGTTCGCGACGTTCTACTTCCGCATGCTCCCTTTGCGTAATGCTGTCGATAGCGTGGGCGGAAAGAGCGAGATCGCGAATAATCTCCTCATTCAAGACGCTGCTCCCGTCTGCGGCGATTGCCCCAATGGCCAACTCGGGTTGCATTGGAGCGCCTAATTTTCGGACCACCAGAACATCCAACGGTGCGTCGAGAGTGCTAGCCACCTCTGATGCGACCGGAAGCCCACCGCGCGCCAGCCCCAGGACCAGCACATCGCGCTCAGACTTGTAATGGCCGAGTTCGGCGGCCAGCAGGCGACCCGCCTCGGATCGATCTCGGTATGGAAGAACCGGTTTCATGGAACCTTCCTTAACAGAACAATGCTTTTACCTATTGGTCAGCAAGTCGGACACCAATTCTCGCCAGATCCTTCGCGCTCCGGGTGAAAAGATGAACGCAGGCGCTGGCGCGCGACGCCGCCTGCGCCATTTCACGCAACTTGCCCTTACGCTTTGCATGCCAGAACCGGCAATTGCGGCGCTTGCCTTGCAGGAGATTAACCCAAGGGAGGGAAACCCATGATTCTTCCGCTCCAAATCACGTTTCGCAATATGGATTCTTCTGAACCAGTCGAGCGCATCATAAGTGAAGAGGTGGCGAAACTGGAGACATTTTATAGCCGGGTTATAAGCTGCCGCGTCATGGTTGAGATGCCGGAGCACCATCATAAGGCAGGCAGCCTCTATCACATCCGCATCGACATGAAAGTTCCGCATGGCGAGCTCGTCGTCGAGCGGGAGCCTGGGCTGCATGGCACGGCGCAAGACATCGATGAGGAGAAAGCCACAAAACATCTCGAAGCGCATGCGCCACACAAAGACCTGTTCCTTGCGATCCGGGACGCCTTCCAAAAGGCGGGCCGGCAGCTTCAGGACTACGCGCGGCGGCAACGTGGCGACACGAAGCGTCATGCTCCGGCGAACGCCGGCAGAGTCACCCGGCTCGTTCCCGATGAAAATTGCGGTTTCTTAGAGACTCCAGACCAGCGTGAAGTCTATTTCCATCGCAACGCTGTGCTCCAAAAAGCCTTTGACCGTCTCAAGGTTGGAGACGAAGTGCGCTTCGCCGAAGAGATAGGCGAACAAGGGCCTCAGGCAAGCTCGGTGAGACTTGTGCGCAAACATCGGGCTGCTTGATCAGGCCATCAATTCAGTTCGTGTCTGCAGGTAGCTGAGGATTTCGGCCCGGGAGAGCACGCCCTCCAGACGGCCGTTCGAAACAACAGGAAGCTGATTGAGGTCAGCCCGGCTCATTAACAGCAGCGCGCTGGCTAGAGACGCGTCAGGAGTGACTGTGCGCATTTTTTCCAGCGGGCACATGATCTCCTCCAATCTCGTACCGGGCCATTTCTCGCGGTCGAGGCTTTTGACTTCATGGGGTGTGACCAGGCCGGCGACCTTGCCATTTTCGACAACGACAAAACAGCGCCTGCCGGTGCGAAGGAGTTCGTTGTCGACGAAATCCTGAATATCCTGATGTCCGTCGACGGTGGGACAGTTCCGGGCCATCACGTCAGCCACCCGTACGGCTTCCAGATCCCGCTTTAGCCCGATCTCGAGATAACTTTCTCCCGCAGCTTGCAGCAGGAACCAGCCGATGAAGGCAATCCACAGACCGCCGATGCCGGCGCCGCCGAAGAATTCAATCACTCCTATGGCGATGAAGATACTCGCCACCACTTGGCCCGCTCTCGCAGCAGCGCGTGTCGATCGATCTACATCGCCAGTTTTCCACCATATGATCGCCCGGAGAATACGTCCACCGTCCAGTGGGTAGCCCGGAAGCATGTTAAACACGGCTAGCCCGAAATTGATGTATCCGAGCCACGACAACATGACCTCGACCGGACTCGCCGCGATGAGTTCCACGATCTTGGCCGCCGCCAGGCAAGTCAGCCCGATGAAAACGCTTGTGAGCGGTCCAACAAACGCCATCCAGAACTCGGTTTTTGCGCTGGTAACGTCTCTTTCGATCTGGGACACACCACCAAGGGCGAATAGCGTGATCTCCCGCACGGGCAGGCCACGCGCGCGCGCGACCAGCGAGTGGGAAAGCTCGTGCAGAAGGAGCGACACGAAAAAGAGGATTGCCGTTGCCGTAGCCAGCGCCAGGACGAGCCCAGTGCTCCACTGCGGATGCGACGCCCGGAAATTACCCGAAAGCGAAAGCACCAAGAGCAGGGCGATTAGAAACCAGCTGTAGTGCAAGCCGATTTTAATTCCGAAGATTCTGCCGAGTGTGATCTGGGAGCGCAAGCCGCTACCTCCTTTTTGCCCTCATAATGCCGTAACGGCTTCCTCCACCCGCTTTGCCAGCATTGCGTAGTCCTGACCATTCAGATGTAGCGGCGGTCCGAAGGCCAATTCCACGCGTCCCGGCCGCGGCCAGCGCGCGCGCCGATGGAGCACCTTGTCCAGTCCCCGCAAGCGTATTGGAAGTACGGGAACACCCAACCGGGAAGCCATCAAGCCGATGCCCTGCTGGAATGTGCTGATCTCGCCGGCCTCAGTACGCTGTCCTTCCGGGAAGAACAAAATGGACCACTGGTTGCTGACCAACTCCCCGATATAACGAAGCGATTGCCCCGCCCCGGCCTCCGTCTGCGGCAGGGGAAACGCGTTAAAGAACAATGCAACGAGCCAGTAGGTGAGGCTATTGAGAAACCGCTCCCGGCGTGAGTGACGCTCGGGAAAAAAGTGGGCATCGAAATACTCCTTCCACATCGCTACCGCTACGTGGTAACGGTAGCGCGCCGGCAGGGCCGCCAGAATGGAAGGCGTGTCAAGGTGGCTCTGGTGGTTGGCGACAAAGATCACGGGCCCTGTGAGCCCCGTCAGATTCTTCTTGCCCGAGATTTCGAGGTGCGCGAAGAGCCGCGTAAGGGGCAGCCACACAAAGGCCAGCGCCGCGCCCCGCACCATCCGGGCCAATCGAGACCGGTTCCAAGCAGGAAAGTCAAAGCCATGGGATGGTATGCTGACCGCCGCCAGTTCGGCCACTGTGCGAGCGCCCGTGAGCATAGACTCATCGAGGCTTGCGTCGAGGCGCTCCTCGAGGTCCATCATGAGTTGGACACGGTCTAGCGAGCTCAGGCCCAGTTCGTCGAGCGTTGTTTGTGGAGTTACGGCGCGCCCAGGGGCATACTTACGCACAATGTCAATCAGGCCGGCTTTCGAGGAGACTCCGGGCGTCAGCCGCCCGCCGGTATCCACCCACCGCTGGATCTCACCATGTTTGATCTTCTGCGTACCCTCAGTCCGGGGGAGCCGGTCACCTGGCCAGATCGAGACGCCTCGGATCTTCTGATGTTCCTCAAGGCGGAGATTGGCGAGCCGTGCGATTTCCTTCGGGTCGCCGCCGGGCTCGAGCACCAGGACGGCGTGCACGCGTTCCTTGCCCACCACTGCCGACTCGCGCACACCGGGCATCCGGTTCAACACGAGTTCCACGTCTTCGGGAAAGACCTTAAGTCCTTCGGGCGTGACGATCACTTCTTTCTTACGACCGCGAATCGTTAGACGTCCCGCTTCGTCGAACTCGCCGATGTCGCCTGTGTGGAACCAGCCGCCCTCAAACGCCCTGTCCGTCTCCGCCGCGTTCTGGTAGTATCCTGTGGTCACACTCTCGCCGCGCACCAGGATCTCGCCATCGGCCGCAATCCTGACCTCTAAGCCGGTGACGGGCCGGCCAACCGTTCCGGTCTTGATATCGAAGGGGTCATTGAACGCAACAATAGGCGCCGTCTCCGTGAGGCCGTATCCTTGGATTACGGCGAAGCCCAGACGCGACCAGAATTTTTCGATCTCGGCGGGCAGCGGCGCTGCCCCGACGATAAACGCCCAGAATTTCCATCCGAACCAGCGGTGGACTCGCCGATAACGCCACCAGCGGAAAATCCAATGTGAGCCGGCTGAGGAGGTATCGTCAGCAACTTCAGGAAACCGGTGAATCACATGTTCGCGGAGTACTTCGAGCAGCTTCGGGACGGCGATGACAACCGAAACGCGCTGCCCGCGGATCTGCCGGAGCATCTCGTGCGCGCTATAGCCGCGGATGAAGACAGCGACCGCCGGAATCAGCGGAACAATGAATGTCGTGACCGCCTGGCCAAACATGTGGCTCAAAGGGATCAGGCTGAGAAAACGCAACGGAAACAGCGGGCGGAACCATGGGCCGTACTTCGCGATGATCCGCTCTGGCGAAACCATGTTGGCCAGAATGTTGCGGTGCGTGATCAGAACCCCTTTAGGCTCTCCCGTAGCGCCTGAGGTGAAGACGACTTCAGCCACATCATCTTTGCTGACTCGGACGGAGGAGGCTCCGCCGGTTGCCCCCGTCCAGTCGAGATCCGTAAGTCTCCATACGAGCGGCTGCCTCTCCCAGGCAGGGAGTTGAACTTCGTCTCCGATCAGTATCGCGCGGGCACCGACGATCTCTTGCACACGCCTGAGGAGGCCGGCTGAAGAGCGGTAGTCAATCGGAACCACGATCGCGCCGTCGAGGACGCAACCCCAGAAAGCGGCAATCCACTCGGGACGGTTTTCCGCAAAAATGATGACTTTGTCGCCTTTGCGGATCGCGTGCAAGTCCAGTCGTGCCGCAAAGCAGCGTGCGGCGTCGCCCACCTGGGCGTATGAGTACTTCCAACTCCGGTATCCGTTGTCGTACTGGAGGAACTGTTTGTGCGATTGTGCGAACTGCTCAAACAAGTCGACCAGGCTCAACCAACGCTGCGCGTCCGAATCCGAACAGTCGTACAACATCTTGCAGATCGATTACAAGCACGGCAGATGCCACGCGCGTACCCCGGAACAAGAGCAGAGATGGGTGCGTCATTTCGCTCATTTAGTGAATTTCGCTCATGGCGAATCGCCCCGGACGTTCCTTTCTGAGCGCATGCACAGGGCGTGAATTCGGCACATGGCTTGCAGCTACATCCGCGAGCCGCGATATCGTGAAGGCCGGTTCCATCGGCCTTTTGTCTGATGATGCTCTCAAGCAAGAACTAGAGGTGCATATGAAAGTTCAAGACATCATGACCCGGAACGTGAAGTTCTGTGGTCCGGACACCAACCTGGCCGCCGCCGCTGAGATTCTGTGGAGCAACAACTGCGGCACGCTGCCAGTCGTAGACTCGGCCGGCAAACTCACCGGAGTCATCACCGGCCGCGACATGTGCATCGCCATGGGCACGAGGAACCGCGCAGCCGGCGACCTCTCTGTCGGTGACGTGGCCATCCAGCCCGTGTTTACGTGCGGGCCTGATGACGACGTACATCAGGCGCTCAAGACCATGGGCCAGCATCACATCAGGCGATTGCCTGTCGTAAGCCAGGAGGGCAAGCTTGCCGGGATCCTCTCCCTGGACGATGTTGCACTTCGTCCGGAAAAGGCCGGAGGCAAGGAGACCGCAGGGATTTCCTACGAGGACGTGGTGAACACATTGAAGTCAATATGCGACCGCCGTGCGGCTGAAGCCCCGAAGACCGCAACAATGCCCGCCTAAGTGGCGGGCAAACTTAGTTGGTGTCAATGTCCGCGTTGAGGCGTTCGACTGCTGAGCTTTGGACCCTTACCATTGCGATTCTCGCCAACTCGCTCGGTGGGTGCGGTTCTTCGCCCACTATGCTTATCAATGGCGCTGGCGCAACGTTTCCTTACCCGATCTACGTCAAATGGTTTGACGAGTTCCACAAGCTTCATCCGGACATTCAAATCAACTACCAGTCGATCGGATCTGGTGGCGGAATCCGGCAACTCCTGACGGGCACGGTCGATTTTGGCGCCTCGGACAGCCCCATGACGGACGAGCAACTGCGCGAGGCAAAAACTGGAATCCTGCATTTTCCGACAGTGCTGGGGGCGGTCGTCTGCGCTTACAACGTTCCTGGCATCAATCAAAGCTTGAACTTTACTCCTGAAGTGCTTGCGGGAGTTCAGTCAGGAAAGATTAAGCATTGGAATGACGGAGAATTAGCCAAGGTCAATCCGGGAGTGAGCCTGCCACCGGAAAATATCGTCCCAATCCACCGTTCAGATGGCAGCGGAACTACGTTCGTGTGGACCGAATATCTTTCGAAGGTCAGTCCGGAGTGGAAGCAGCTTGTCGGCTACGGGACATCAGTGAACTGGCCGGCCGGACTCGGCGCCAAAGGCAATGAGGGTGTGGCCGGTCTGGTCAAACAGACGCCGTACTCGATTGGATATCTCGAGCTGGTCTACGCGACGCAGAACAACATCCCGTATGGGAGAGTACGGAATTCGTCCGGTATTTTTGTCAAAGCGGACATGAGCAGCGTTAGGGCAGCCTCCGCAACGCCGATCCCGGACGATTTTCGCGTGTCACTCACCGATGCATCTGGCAAAGACGCTTACCCGATTGCCAGCTTTACCTGGCTGCTGGTTCCAAATAAGATTGCGGATGCGGGCAGGAAGGTCGCTATCACCGAGTTCTTACGATGGATGCTCGCGGACGGCCAAAAAATGGCTGAGTCGCTGTCCTACACGCCGTTGCCGCAGACAGTGATCTCGAAGGAGTTGGACGCCATTTCGCAGGTTCAATAGTATGCCAGACGGATCGGCCACGCCACAGTCCACCCATCGCTCGAGTCGAGCTTTCCTCGATCGCCTGCGCAGTGGAGACGAAGTTGCGCACATCCTGACTCTCTTGTCTGCCTCGATCGTGCTTGCGATTACCATGCTGCTGGTCATAGGGCTTCATCGAGATTCGGCGGAGGCCCGGATGAGGTTCGGGTGGGCCTTCCTGTCCGGCATGAAGTGGGATCCGGTCTCGGGCTCCTTCGGCGCTTTGCCCTTTGTTTATGGTACGGTTCTGACGTCCGCGCTGGCCCTGTTGATTTCGGTTCCCTTGGGACTGGGCGCCGCGATCTTCCTGGCAGAACTGGCTCCGCCTCGCATTTCGGATGCCCTGACATTTGTAATCGAGCTCTTGGCAGCAGTACCCAGCGTGATCTACGGATTGCTGGGCATCTTCGTCCTGGCGCCGATCCTTCGGGATCCGGTTCAGCCCTTCCTTAACAGAACATTAGGTTTTCTGCCGCTCTTTCGGGGGCCGTCTTATGGAGTTGGTTTCCTGGCCGCCGGAGTGGTGCTGGCCATCATGGTCATTCCATTCATCATCTCGATATCCCGCGAATCGCTGTTGGCGGTTCCCCGCGAGCAACGTGAGGCGGCTCTAGCCCTGGGCGCTACCCATTGGGAAGCGACCTGGCAGGTCGTGGTTCCGTGCGCCCGTCTGGGAATCATCGGATCCGTCTTCCTGGCGCTCGGTCGGGCATTGGGGGAAACGATGGCGGTCACAATGGTTATTGGCAACACTCCGCAGATCAGCGCGTCATTGTTCGCGCCGGGCTATTCCATCGCGGCTGTGATTGCAAATGAGTTCATGGAGGCTGCGGGGAATCTCCATCTGAGCGCCCTGATGGAATTGGGGCTGGTGCTTTTTCTAGTCACGATCATCGTCAACGCCCTGGCTCGCCTCCTGGTTCGAACTACGATGCGGGGAGGGACTACGCGCCCATGACCTACAGATCCGGCAGGAGAAAGCTCGTGAATGCCGTCATGTTCTCGCTCACCGGCATGTGCGCTATCGCGGCCGTAACGGTCCTGTTCTGGATTCTAGGTTATCTCGTCTGGAACGGAGGAAAATCTCTGAACGCGGACTTCTTTTTGCGACTGCCCAAGCCTCCGGGTGAGGCCGGCGGCGGCATGGCAAACGCGCTGGCCGGCAGCGCGCAGATTCTCATAATTGCCGCGCTCCTAGGTGTTCCCGTGGGCTTCCTGGGCGGAGTTTACCTCGCCGAATTCGGGGGGACGACGTTTCCATTTCTGGTTCGATATACCGCCGACTTGTTGAACGGCATCCCTTCCATCGTGATTGGAATCTTCATTTATTCGGCGATCGTGCTGCCCATGCATCGATTTTCAGCGCTCGCCGGCGGAGCCGCCCTGAGCGTGATTCTCATTCCCCTCACCATGCGCAGTACGGAGGAGTTTCTTCGAGCAGTTCCACAAGCACTCCGGGAAGCCGCGTTGGCGCTTGGCGCAAGCAGGTGGCAAGCAGTTATCACTGTAGTCATGCCGGCCGCCTTTCGCGGCATTATCACAGGGATACTGCTGGGAATCGCACGCATCGCCGGCGAAACCGCGCCACTTCTTTTCACCAGCTTTAGCAATCGATACTGGAGCAACGGCTTGAACCAGCCCACAGCATCGATGCCGGTGATGATTTTCACCTATGCGATCTCTCCCTATCCGGACTGGCGCCGCCAGGCATGGGCCGGCGGGCTGGTGTTATTGACGCTGATGCTGCTGAGCAATATTTGCGTCCGCCTGGTCCTGGGTCGCCGAGCCTCCCGGCGGGCTTGAAAACCATGGAGACGGTATTGCATCGAGCATCCAACGAGCCGCCCGCTCAGAGCGGTCCGGCTGAGCGTGAACAAGTTCGTCCCAAGCTGAGGATTTCGAACCTGAACTTCTACTACGGCTCATACCTGGCGCTCTCCGGCATCACGATGGACATCTTTGCGAATCGGATCACCGCTCTCATCGGCCCTTCCGGCTGCGGCAAGTCCACGTTCTTGCGCGTCCTCAACCGGATGTATGAGACGGTTCGCAACACTCGGGTGGAAGGCGAGGTCTGGCTGGACGGTGAAAATGCCCTCACGATGGACGTGGCCACGCTGAGACGGCGCGTGGGCATGGTGTTCCAGAAACCCAACCCGTTTCCGAAGTCCATTTATGACAATGTGGCGTACGGTCTTAGGGTGAATGGGTTGCGGGGTAAGAGTCAGGTGGCGGAAGCCATCGAGCGGAGTTTAAGGCGAGCCGCTTTGTGGGACGAGGTAAAAGACCAGATCCGCCGCTCGGCTTACGACCTTTCGGGTGGGCAGCAACAGCGGCTGTGCATCGCGCGGGCGTTAGCAGTCGACCCGGAGGTGCTCCTGCTGGACGAGCCCAGCTCCGCATTGGATCCGATCGCCACAGCTAAGATCGAAGAGCTCCTTTTCGGTTTGAAAAACAACTGCACGATCGTAATCGTGACCCACAACATGCAACAAGCAGCGAGGATCGCGGACGAGACCGGCTTCTTTCTGCTCGGCAAGTTGATCGAATTCAACCGAACCGCAGTCATCTTCCAAACACCAGCGAAGAAGGAGACAGAAGACTATATCACGGGCCGGTTTGGCTGAATATCGAGGCGAGGAAAGTGCGGCACTTTGTTGCGGACCTAAATCAATTGCAGGCCCGGCTGCTGGAAATGAGCGGTTTGGTCCAGTCAGCCATTCATGAAAGTGTGCTTTCAGTTGTGGAGCGTCGCGAGGAGCCCGCCCGTCGTGTACTGAGCAACGAGGACCGGATCAATCATCTGCAAATCGAAGTGGATGAACGGGCAATTCGCCTTCTTGCGCTGCAGCAACCGATGGCTAAGGACCTGCGTTTCATCACCGCCGCGATCAAGATCAATACGGACCTGGAGCGGATGGGAGACCTGGCGGTGAATATCGCCCAGCGATCTGTGGCATTGCTAGGACGGCCTCCCATAAAGATGCTAGCCGAAATTCCACAAGCGGCGAATATTGTCGAGTCCATGGTGCGGAACAGTCTGGACGCCTTTGTGGAGCGTGAGGCCGAGCTGGCGCGGAGCGTTTTGCTTTCCGACGACACAGTGGATCGGCTGCGCGACTCCATTCATCTCGAGTTGATTTCCGTTATGCAGAGGGATCCTTCAGTCGTTCCCCAAGGGGTAGATCTAATCCTCGTGGTGCGACACCTCGAGCGCATCGCCGATCACGCAACCAATATCGCCGAGGATGTGCTTTTTCTTACGAAAGGCGTGGACGTGCGGCACCATCTGGAATCGAGGCCGTAGATGCGGGAACAGCACTCTGGCCATCCAGTTCCTCAGAGCGAGTGAACGCCGCCTGCACCGCCGCTCCGGCGATAAGCGCCGGGATATGCGATGGAGAGGTGGTTTTCCACGTGACAGACGCCCTGCGTAGTCCAGGCAGCTCGCTCGGCTTCAGCGCTCTCCGCCATGGAATTCACAGTGCCCCACAGAGTCACGTGATCGCGCCTTGTTTCGACCTTGATCCGGCTTCTTCGCTTGCCAAACCGGCGTTTGAGCGCCGATTCAATATGGGCTTCCACCACATCATGAATGCTCACTGGCTTAATCGATATCTGGTTGCTGATTCCTCTCACGCCCTTCAGGTTGCAAACAGCGCTATAGGCGGCCGATTTTTGATAGTGCCAATCCACGTCTCCTTCAAGGGTAAGCCAGCCGCTTCCCACCTGAACTTTGATCCGATCGCTCGGGATCAGTGTGTTCCAGGAGAGCGCATCAACGGCTGCTCGCGCGATGTCCTCGTCGTTGACCAGGCGCGATCCGGGCAGCTTGACATCGAGATCGGTCACGATCGCGTTGACACCCAAGACCCTGGTGGCAGCCTGCTCCGCGGCTACCTTTTCCGCATAACTGGCGACATGGCCGGAAAGAGTGACAATTCCGTCCTTGACAGCCACGCCGATCGCGGCAGCGTCAACGCTCGGTTCATAGGAGAGTTCCTCCTCGACATCAGTTCGTAGCTCTACGTCAGATTTCATTTGTCACCTGCTTCTGCTGATGTCCAGCTTGCATGTTTCCTTCCCTTCGAAGAACTATCGAGTGCGCGAATTGACGCACGGGGCTGGGCCAATAGCCCCACAGGCCCGCGCAAGACGGGAAGTGGTCACGAAGCAGTCAAGTTAAATTCGGCAACGTTAGTGCTTAAGAACTCTTGCATATGAAAATCCTGATGGCAACAGATGGATCGAAAGAGGCGGACATTGCTTTGCGT
Organism: Bryobacteraceae bacterium; assembly: GCA_041484525.1. Lineage (GTDB taxonomy): Bacteria > Acidobacteriota > Terriglobia > Bryobacterales > Bryobacteraceae > JBGPHT01. The sequence continues at coordinate 53,277 of JBGPHT010000019.1, forward strand.
ACCACTACTCACCTCCTAAAACCCAAAGCCGGGGACGTTTGCGTGGACCTTATCTGTGTTGCGCCGAGTTTTCACCCCTCGACCGGTTTCCCTCAGCTTCGTGAGAACTATCATCGCCGGACCCGGCGCATCCTGGAACGAGCCCGAAAAACGCTGTGTGGTGAAGGCTCCGGGAACGTCCGCCTGATATCGGAAACCGGGTCTCCTGCGAGAATCATCTCCAATTTAGCGGCGGACCATGATCTTACGGTGATCGGCGCAAAGGGACGCGAGGACCGCTCGCGAGGCGGCGGCCTCGGTCCCGTCGCCAGTGCGGTAGTCAACCATGCGCCGGGGGCCATTCTTATCGGCCGTGCGATTCGCGCCGATCGGGGCGCTCGCATCCTGGTGGCGCTCGACGGCTCGGCGGCGTCTTTGCAAGCCCTGGAGACGCTCACTTCCCTGTTTGAACTGGACTCGGCGGAAGTGACGTTAATGCATGTTGTGGAAACCCCGTGGCTCCATATCATCCCAGAGGAGGAGAGGACCGCTGGAGCGGAGGAAGCCGGCGACGACGCCGAGATCAGCGAAGAGCTCCTTCTTGGGGAGTTGAGGTCTGAAGCTCAGCAACTGATCGAAAGAGCGCGCGACCAACTGCTGGCGGAACACTCGGCCGTGAGCACGGTCGTGGAACAAGGAAATCCGGCGACTGAGCTTCTGAGCCAAGCTGAGACCGGCGAGTATGACCTCGTCGTGGTGGGTGGAACGGGCGTGCTGGATTTGAAGCACAAGATCCTCGGAAGCGTGTCAGCCCAGATCGCCTGGAACGCGCCCTGCTCTGTTCTGCTTGTAAAATCCGAGCCGTAGCGCTAGCTCGCCACCTTTTGGAACGAAGGCAATTTCTGACGCGGCAGCGGCGCAATCGGAAGCGTCAGAATACGTTCTGCCTGAACATGAGCAGCCAGTGGTATCGTGTCCGTGCAAAAGATGCGCTTCACTCTAAGCGTCCACAATTTCCTCCACGCCTGCCCGGTGAAGAGTATCGTGAACACCTGGCCCTGGGCAAAGCTTAACCGCTGGTTACACCAGCGGAGACGCGGACCGTCTGTGGCGGCCGCTTAGCTCCCGAATGCGGCTTCGAAACGGGAGCCAGAGCAGCCAGAAAATCGCGATCGCGACCACCTCCCCTACCAGGACATAAAAGGGCCACGGGCCGAGGTAATCCAGCAATGAGGCGCCCGTGGGTTTCCGGCACAGATAGATGTAGTTGGTTCTAAAGATCGCGTTGAAGGTGCCCACTGCCGCGACATAACCGTTGAGAACGATGAACACCCGCCAGACACAGCCCGGACGGGGCGCGATCATCTTGCTCCATACCAGCATGAGAATGGCGGCGACGACTGTCCCGTGCGCAAGAAAAAAGTAGACGGTGGGATAAGAAGGAAATGGCGCCCATAGATCCGGCGTAAGAAGCGCCATGCCGCTTCCGCCCAGACCTGCGAAATAGGCCATCTCGAACGCCAGTGGGTTTAACGTGAACAGGGCGAAGACCGTCAACCACAGAGTGAGGTCGCACAGATTCAGGGGTAGACTCTCAGGGAACCGGAACCCTTCATGGTACAGCCTGTATGAATACCAAATGAGTTCATTGACCGTGAGAAACGATGCCAAACTATAACGAACATTCCGGGCACATCCGAGACGCCGGCGACAGACTGTTGCTAACAGGGCGGCCCCCGCGGGTATGGAAGCCAGTATTGACAAATGTGCCGGCCCAAAGAGCCGGAAGTTACTTTCCATTAGATGTTTCCAGGACGTGGTCTCATAGACGGCAAGCCCCCGGGTCGCACTTGACGGAATATTCCCGCTCTTCCGGGGTCTCACCGGCACCCAGTTGGAGCGCAGCCTCCGCCTTCGAGCCGTAGCGGAACACGGTCACCCCCTTGCATTTCAAGTGATAGGCCAACCTGTAGACCTTGGCGATGTCTTCGGGCGTGGATTTCTCCGGCAGATTGACGGTCTTCGAGACCGCATTGTCCACGTATCTTTGAAACGCGGCCTGGACCCGAACATGTTGCTCCGGTGTTATCTCCAGCGCCGTCGCGAATAGTTCGTTGAGTTCTTTGGTGATTCCAGTGGCGCCGATCAAGCCCCCGGTCGATGCGACATGCTGGAGCAACTGGGGAGAAGACTGTCCAAGCCGCTCGAGATGGCGAAGCAGGAGAGGATTGAACTGTGTCAGCGTTTGATCGCCGAGCACATGCGAGCGCCGGTACGCCAGAGCGAAGAGTGGCTCGATTCCGGAGCTGACGCCTGCAATGATGCTTATCGTGCCAGTGGGTGCAATCGAAGTTTGGCTGGCGTTCCGCAGACGCGTGCCTTTGCAAGCGAAAATGCTTGTTCCCCACCCGGGAAACACACCGCGCTGCTCCGCCAATTCCGCGGAGGCCAGCCGGGCTTCCCGGGCGATGAGCGCCATCAATTGCTCAGCGAACCGAACGGCTAGCGAACTCGAATATGGAATCCCGAGCAGAATGCACAGCTCCGCGAAACCCATCACGCCAAGCCCAACCTTGCGGTTGGCCAGTGTCACACGTGCGACAGGATCAAGCGGGAAAACGTTTACCGTGATCACATCGTCGAGAAACCGGATTCCTTCGCGGACTTGGGTACATAGCCGGTCCCAGTCCACGGCTGGTGCGCCATCGTGTTGCTTGACGAGATGAACCAGATTGATTGCTCCCAGGTTGCAGGATTCGTAGGCCAGCAGCGGTAGCTCGCCGCATGGATTTGTCGCCTCGATTCCTCCTGCTGCTGGTGTGGGATTGGCGCGGGCTATGGTGTCCAGAAAAATCAGCCCTGGATCGCCTGTGGCCCACGCTGCTTCACAGATGGCGGCGAAGAGTTTGCGCGCGGGCAGGCTGCGAACCACGCGCCCGTCAGCGGGATGACGCAGCGATATTTCTCCGCGGCATTCGACCGCCGACATGAATTCATCCGTTACGCCGGCCGATAAATTGAAATTGCGCAAGCTGACATCGTCGCCCTTCGCCTGGATGAACTCCTCGATGTCCGGATGGTCTACGCGCAGCACTCCCATGTTCGCGCCGCGTCGCCGGCCGCCCAGCTTGATGTGTTCCGTGGCGCAGTCATAGATCTTCATGAACGAGACGGGACCGGATGAGGTGCCGCCTGTTGAGTTGATCAGGCCGCCGGCTGGGCGCAAGTGGGAAAAAGAAAACCCCGTGCCCCCGCCGGTACGCTGTATCAATGCCGCATCCCGCAGCGTACCAAAGATGGATTCCAGGCTGTCTTCGACTGGGAGCACGAAACAGGCGGAAAGCTGGCCGAGTGGCGTTCCCGCGTTCATCAGTGTGGGCGAGTTCGGAAGAAAATCGAGCGCCGCCAGCGTGCGGTTGAAGCGCTCTTCCCAATACCTCGCGTCAGCGGCAGTTCCATAGAGCAATTCGGCCTGGGAGATCGCGCGTGCAACTCGTTCGAATAATTCTCCCGGCGTTTCGATCGCCTGGCCGCAGGCGTCGCGACGCAGGTATCGAGCCCGAAGAACACGGATCCCGTTTTCGCCGATCGTCGCAGCCATTGTGAACCGCACAATCGGTGCTAGTGCAAGAGGTATACCACGAGATACGCGACGTTGGCGGAGGGTTTTCGGCCATTTGCTTTGCGGCATCGCGGCGTAACGCTGCGACGGTTCAAATCGTCCGACTGTACTGAAAGACGCGATGCGCGAAATGGCGCAGAAGACTGAGTCAAGCGCGCTACGATCTGACGGGCGCACGTCTGGACACATCTCAACGCACTGGCGAACTGTTCGGCCGGAACAGTCAGCTGAACTCGGGCAAATCTCGTACGTCTGCGAAGGTCGATTATTGCCACCTTGGCCGGCCTGGAGATCGTCATGGGGATATCGAATGGGTGTCGTGGGCATCGGGCGGGAAGTGCGGAGACGAAGATCCATTCGCCGGCCGGCCTGATGTGTAGAGCTCGCCGCGGGGGCTTGCTAAATTGCTCCCAGACCATCATTTAGGCCGCAGCTCGCCTCTATCCGGCTGCCGACAGGCGCGGGCTTTCATCGAGCACGCCCATAACCGATGCGCTGCTGTGGGTCTGGTGCTTGACATTGCAGCAAGGGACTGGAAGCCGTCAAGCGATTCACGATCCGTGTCGGAGCCTCCGGTGCGCATGACGATAGCCGAGCGATTGCCGAGCACCGTGGAGATCATTGAGCGGCTGATCTTCTCGCGAAATCTCGAATGCACCACCTCTATGCCGGCTATCCCTTCCACCCAACTGCCCAACGCAAACGCGCAATTCCGTAAAGCAGATGGCGCATGAATTCCCGTTGGTTGCCTTCGATCTGCTGTATGCGGATGGCAAGGATTACACCGGTGCTAGATTAGATACCGGGGTCAGGCGAGCCGCTTGCAGAAGCTCATCAGGCCCGATGAACGCATCCGAATCATGGAGCGCGTGTTCGCCTGCGATTCCCAACAGCTTCAATAGTGTTTCGATGAACAAAATCGGGCGCGCGCTGGAGGAGTAATTGCAAAGGGACTGGAGGCGCGCTATGAAGCTGGAGCCGGGAAGTGGATATCTCAGGGCTCGCGGTGCGCGGGCGCGCTTGGGCGGATTTGGCGTTGCTTGTCGCCGCGTATAACCAGGGCTAGGTGGGTGGGTGGAGCTTGCGCGCGTGATCGCCAGGGAAAGATGCCTTGCACTCCGGTTTCCTCGCGTCGTCGCTTCATTTGTGCGACAAGTTACCTGAAGATGCGACGAGCACTGGCGAGATGAATAGATGTGCGCTATGCAGCGGTGGCCCCGATTCAGAGCGCGCAGAGCTCGAGACAGGAGCGCATCTGGTCCGACGCTTGCTCGGAAGGTTTCCCAGGAGGCATGCGTGACCGTCCCAAAGCCAGCTTTAGAACCACTCCGGCCCGAACACATGCCCGAGCTCCTTGGGCATCCTGGCCCTTGCCTCACTCTGCGAATGCCGCCGTATATACCCGGCGGACAGGAGAAGTCCACGGCCGCGATGCTTAACACCTATATGCAACAGGCGACCCGCTATCTCGAGGATCGTAAGATTCCGGATTCGGCCATCGTGGATCTGCTCGATCCCCTGCAGGAGGTGGGCAAAGATCCCGAGTTGCTTGGGGGTTCCCATTGGGCCCGGGTGATTTTCCGTTCGCCGGACGTGTTTCGGCAGTTTCATCTGACCGAACCGGCCAGCGCGGCGCTGACGATCGCCGGTTGTTTCGAAATCCGACCGCTTCTGGCCCAATTACAGATGCCTCCGGAGTTCTATCTACTGAAGCTGTCGAAAGAACGAGTGGGACTTCTAAGGTGTGCCAATCTTCGCGTCGAATCTTTGGGGCTGCCGGGAGGGGTCCCGGCAACTCTGGAGGAGATGCTGGCGTTCGATCCGCCCGATCACGATCTCGAGAATCGTTCCGCTGCCGGCAGCTCAGTCGGGGCTATGCGTAATGTCCGGTTTGGTACCGGCTCTGGCCGTGAGACACAACATACTCACCTGGCGGACTTCTATAAAGCAGTAGATCGGGGGTTGCAAGGGCTGTTGCATGACGGGCGAGCCCCGTTGGCGCTGGTCGGAGTGGAGGAACATGCCGCGATGTATCATGCCATCAACACATATCCGAATCTCCTGGTCCAGAGTATCCACGGCAGTCCCGACAGTTTCTTGCAGGAGGCGGACCTTCTCCGCCGGGGTTTGGAGATTGTCCGCGCCGCGGGCAGGGAGCGTGCGGTCAAGGAACTGGAGAAGTCGAGGGAGCAATTCGCCCCGGTGCGCTTCTCGACCGACCTTGATACGATCCTGCGAAGGGCAGTCGAGGGCCGTGTGGACCGGCTCTACATTGATGAAAATGCCCGGCAGGATGGTGTGTTCCCGAGCCTGGCAGAAGCAACGCATCAGTCCGGGGGTAGCGAGGATCTGCTGAATCTGGGGGCGGTCGAGACCATTCTTCACGGTGGGCAGGCTTTCGCTGTGCCGGGCGGAGCCATGCCGGATGGCGCTGCGTTGGCTGCGGTTTTCCGCTTTTGACCCGCTATTCCAGAGCCGAGCTACAGCACTCCCGAACGCACAGTGCAGCGCCCGACCATTGAAGGTGCATTGTCGTGAGGCAAATGACGCACACGCCGGGTGTGAAGCGCTCAAAGCGATGTTTCGCGAGGGACGACCTGGTGGCGTGTTTTGAGCGGAGCCGTTACGTGGGACTTTGGCTACAACGGTGCTTTCTCATCGGAGAAGGAGAATGGCCATGCCTGTTGGAGAACTATGCATCCGTCAAGTTGTGATTGCGCCGCGTGATACATCCGTTTTATCGGCTGCCAAGTTGATGCGCCAGTATCATGTTGGCGATCTCGTAGTCACGGACGAAACTGCCGGACGCCGCGTGCCGGTTGGGATCGTTACTGACCGGGATATCGTTTTGGAAGTGTTGGGCCAAGAACTCGATGCGGCGAGCCTTTCCCTCAATGACATCATGACCGGCGACCTGATCGCAGTAAGGGAGCATGAAGGCGTCTTCCAGACCATTCAGTTGATGCGCGCTAAGGGAGTTCGGCGAGCTCCCGTTGTGAATGGCGAAGGCGCACTGGTCGGCATTGTATCTGTGGATGATCTCATCGAACTACTGGCGGAAGAACTGAGCGAGCTGGTGAAGCTGGTTTCGCGGGAGCAGAAACGGGAAGCCGAGATGCGACGTTAATGGTCTTGGAAGCAAAAACAAGGCCGGAAGTGTCGGCTCGACCGGGGCCTCGTTTTTTGTGCATCAGCTCTCTCATTATCGGCATCAATGCGAGGATGCGGCTGGTGGCGATCTGGTGCACTGTGTGTGAACGTCAGTTCGATTCGGTTGAAGTGGATTATTGCGGACACCGGAGTGGCCGGACATTGGGAAAGTACGGGATGGGTGATTTGGCGCACTGGGAGCATTTCAGCCATGATGCCGACATCGGTGTACGTGGACTCGGAAGCACGAAAAAAGAAGCCTTCGAACAGGCCGCCGTCGGGCTCGCTGCTGTAATCACGGATCCCGCACGGGTCATCGCCAGCGTTGAGGTAGCGGTCGAATGCGAGGCTCCGGACAGTGAGGCTCTCTTGGTTGACTGGCTCAACGCGCTGGTGTATGAAATGGCCGTTCGTCGAATGATTTTTTGCCGTTTCGCAGTTGAGCTGGAGGGAAATCGCCTGCACGCTAAGGCTTGGGGCGAAGAGATCGACGTTGCCCGGCACGAGCCGGCCGTTGAGGTTAAGGGCGCTACCTATACAAACCTATTCGTCGGCCTGGGCCCAAATGGCGCTTGGATCGCCCAATGCGTCGTGGATGTCTGAGGCGATCGTATGGAAACAACACTCCTGCAGCGTGTCTCCGATTTCGAGTGGAGGATCGAGCCGCAAGGGAAAATGCGTGTACCCGCGTTTGTGTTCGCCAGCGAGAAGCTGATCCGCGACATGGATGTCAAAGTCTATGAGCAGATTGTCAACGTCGCTTCGCTGCCGGGCATACAAAAAGCCGCCTATGCGATGCCTGACGCCCACTGGGGCTACGGATTTCCAATCGGCGGCGTCGCGGCCTTTGACCCGGACGAGGGCGGCGTGGTTTCCGCCGGCGGGGTTGGGTTCGATATCTCGTGCGGCGTGCGGACACTGCTTACGGGTTTACGCTCGAATGATCTTCCGCCCGTCAAACAATCACTGGCGGACGCGCTCTACCGGCACGTTCCCGCCGGCGTCGGCAGTAGGGGTCTCCTGGAATTAACCGACGACCAACTCGACGAGATGCTGGCCGGCGGCGCGCAGTGGGCTATAGGCCGCGGCTACGGAACAGCGGCCGATTTGGAGCGCACCGAGGAACGCGGTCGCATGGCCGGAGCGCAGCCGGATGCCGTATCTTATTTCGCAAAGAATCGCCAGCGCCGCGAGATGGGCACGCTGGGCTCCGGAAATCACTATCTGGAGGTGCAGCAGGTGGTCGAGATTTTCGACCAGCCCGCCGCCCGGGCTTTCGGTGTCCACCAGGGAGATATCGTGGTGAGCGTACACTGTGGTTCCCGAGGTCTCGGCCACCAGATCGGCACGGAGTTCCTTCGCGACATGGTGGCCCAGGCGGCGGGATATGGAATCGAGCTTCCGGATCGCGAGCTGGCTTGCGCGCCGATCCGTTCGCCAATCGGGGAAAAGTATCTGGGAGCGATGCGGGCTGCCATCAATTGCGCACTGGCGAACCGACAGATCATCACACATCTGGTGCGCCAGGCATTCGTCGAAGTGATTCCTCAGGCGGAGATCACTGTCCTGTACGACCTTTCCCATAACACGTGCAAGGTTGAAGAGCACCAGGTGAATGGCCACAGCAAGCAGGTGTTCATCCATCGCAAGGGAGCCACGCGCGCCTTTGGCCCTGGCCATCAGGCTGTCCCAGAAGCGCTTCGCGCGACCGGCCAGCCGGTTCTGATTGGAGGCACGATGGGTACGGCATCCTACATTCTGGTTGGTTCTGCTGAGAGCGAACGGCATGCGTTCAGCTCCTCGTGCCATGGCGCCGGGCGGCGGATGAGCCGGCACCAGGCCACTAAACACTGGCGCGGCCGGCAATTGGTTGACGAGCTGGCGAGCCGCGGCATCCTGATTCGCTCACCCTCGATGCGTGGTGTGGCTGAGGAGGCGCCCGGAGCTTACAAGGACGTGACCGCGGTCGCGGACGCCGCGGAGAAGGCCGGACTGTCGCGGAGAGTGGCCCGGCTCGAGCCGCAAATCTGCGTAAAAGGATAGTGGTACGCGGCCACGTTCTCACTGACGACTTGCGCAGGTCGCCTCATATCGGTGGTGGCGGACCTACAAATAGGAATGATGTTTGACAGGAGAGCGATCTCACGCTCATTTTCGCGCTGGTAGCGGCCGCAACCGAGACAATTGCCGTCTCGATTAGTGCCACGAGCCAGAAGGCGCATTCGTACCGGTGGTTCCTAACAGATGCCGTCGCTTCATCGAAGAATTCGGAGTCGGCGCTACGGTCTCTCTACTTCGCGGGGATCCACCAAGAGGCCGGCATTGACCCGCCGCCCCGCGGGTCGCTGCGGCAGATGCCCCAAGCGTCTCACTCGCGGGCCTTTGGGCGCCGCCATTTGAGTACAAGGCGATAACGGTCCAAATTAACCTGAGAACCAAGCGCCTTCCCTTCGCGATTCAAAACGCTTCGTAGCCATTCGTTATCCTCACCGCCCGCGCGGCACAGCCGAAAGCGTTTGGTCTCGAAGGGCGTCATCTCCAGACGCAAGAGGGCTCCTGTTTCCGGATCGATCGTGACGAAATATGCCAACACCAAATGACTGCGAAATCTTTCGTATCCTGCTATGCCCTCGTAGTCGTTGAGGAAGTCACCACAACCGTAGAGAATCAGCTTGTGCTTATAGACCTCGATTCCTTTCGCGTGGTGCGAGGAATGGCCATGGACCAGGTCGATACCGGCTCCATCTATCACGTTGTGCGCGAAGGTTTGGTGGCGCTGGGGAATCTCATAACCCCAGTTCTCGCCCCAATGAATCGACAGCACAGCCATGTCCCGCGGCCGTTTCAGTTTCGCCACCTGCTCAGAGAGCCGACTGACTGTTCGGTCGGAGAAGTCGGCCAGCAACGCGACTCCGGGCTTTGCCTCGTTTGCCGCCCCCCCAGCCCCGATCCCGCTGTCGGCCGTTCCAGCCGCAAACACGAGCGCTCTCGAATTGGCGCCGGTGTCGATCGCCGCAGGCGCCAATGCCTCTGCCAGGTTTCGTCCTGCTCCCACGGTCTTGATCCCGGCTTTTCGCAGCGTGCATATTGTCTCGACGAGTCCGGAAGGTCCGAAGTCAAGAACATGATTATTTGACAACACGCAGCAATCAATCTTCGCGGCCGTCAGGCACGCTATATTTGCCGGGTGCATCCGGTAGTTGATGCCCTTTGGCTCAAGGTCTTCACTCGTAGTGATACTGGTCTCGAGGTTGATGATTCGCGCTGCCGGCGCAACCCGCTCGATTTCCTCAACGGCATCTCCCCAGACATACGAAAACTCGACCGGCTTGGCGATGGGGCCGTTACTCCTCTCCGCCATGGCCACATATTCGAGCGCAGATCGCACATATGGCTCATAAAGCACTGGACTTGAAGGATGGGCGAAGACCTGATCGACGCCCCTGCCGGTCATTACATCGCCGCACAAAAACAATACGACAGGTCTCTGGGTCATCGCTGCTGCGGTCGTTGTCATTTGCGGCCCGTGCGTGTCCCTCGGCTACTACCTTTGTACTCTGAATGCCCAGCCAGTGATATGCCTCAGGGTTGGGTGCATTCACCCTCATAGTCCAAGCGCTAACACTGAGGAGACTAAACATGTGGGAGTTGGATATCGGCATGTCGAATGCTGCATATTTTGTAGACCGAGCGTAGGAAGGAGATGTTCTGATGCAAAATGTGTCGATTCAAACAAGTGGGGGAAAGGCAGGTGCCGAACCCGTTTCTATCTTCGAAGAGATCGGGAAGCGGTTAGAGCATGTCCGGCGGCGGGCGTTTGGGTTGTTCGAGCAACGAGGGTGTGAACTTGGCCATGCCCTCGATGACTGGCTCAAGGCCGAGCACGAAGTGCTGGGATGGCCGGCAGCGGAATTGGCTGAGAAGGACATGACGTATGAAGTGAAGATAACGCTTCCCGGCTTCGAACCTAAAGAAGTGCAAGTCAGCGCCACACCCTCCGAGATCATCGTCCATGCAGCGACCAAACACGAGAAGAAGATCGAGAAAGAAAACGTTTTATGGACGGAGTTCGGCTCAAATGACGTCTACCGGAGGTTCGAGCTGCCGGAGCCCATTGACCTGGACAAGATGAGCGCCGGGCTCGATAACGGCATGCTTCACATTGTCGCCGAGAAGGCTACGAAGATCCGGCCGAAACCGATTGAGGTGCGGACTGCTGCCTGACGCTCCGTGCGACTTGAGCCGCTTCATGCACCAGCAAGAAGGTTATCGAGGAGTCCAAAAATGGCAACAAAAGGCACAGCCAAGCATGGCGCCCGCTCGGACGATGAAATCGCACGCGACATCCGGCACGCGATGAAGTTCGACACCGATGTTCCAGATGAACGAATCCGCGTGGAGGTGCGAAACGGATTTGCGACGCTCGAAGGCAGCGTCGATCGGAGTCTCCAGAAGGAAGCCGCCCAAGACGACGCCAATAAAGTGAAAGGCGTTCGAGGTGTTACGAACCGGATTGAAGTGCTGCCCGACGGAGCAGCAGTCGGGTAGGCGCGTTGGGTTGCTCGGCCCGTTCGGGTTCCGGTAAGAACGGTTCGCTTGGATCACACGTTCTTCCTTCTGCCGGCGACGACTTCGGGCCGTCAACTTCTGTTCGCGGAAGGTATCCGGAGCGTGCGGGAGACACCAGGCCAGATAACAGGCGCTGTCACGAAGGCATGCTCGACTGCATGAAAAAGACGCCTTCGGCAATTCGACCCCTCACGGTAGTATCGAAGGGTCCCTCGGAGTAAATCGTCGGATGGGCAAACTCCGTGAAAAACCTCAAGCCGGTTTTGACCGGCGAACTGGGCGTTAAGACACTTGCGATACACCGCGGGCCCTGTCCGAAGGTGGCTCATTGTTTGCTGCCTGATCCAGACCAGCGTGAAAACCGGCTGCAAGAAATGAGACCGGTCAAACGTAGCTTTGCCAACGCGGTCGAGAGACGCCCGGCGAACACGACGGAGTAGGCGCTGGCGAGCGGAAAGAAGGGGCTCGGTGAGCGCCGCAATGCCGTAGCCCATCACCAGGTCGCTTCCGCAATCCCTCGAGCAAGCCCATGGCAAAGCGCCAATGCCCACGACTGAGACAAGAAAGGATCGGCAGCAGGCGGTGGATCGATCTCGGAGGCGATGTCCATGAACATGCTGACGAAGCCAAGGGCCCAGAGACCGTCCGGGATTGCAGGACGTCCAACTCTAGGCGTATTGCGATCAGGCCCAGTTATAGCCTCACGACTCACGCAGCGATATATTCTTTATCGACCAGCTTCGCGATGCGTGTAGAGGAAGATCGATCGGTCGGGCAGGATGCGGGATCGATCAAAGCACGCGGCGTCCGAGATGCGCAGCCCGGCATACCGCATCAACAGCGTTATCGCAAGCAGCTTCGGATACGGGCGCACCTGCTCAAGGATCGCCTTCCACTGCGGTCCCGGCTCGGGCAGAATGTCCCCGTCAAACGGCAGTGTAGGCTGCACCCGTGTCGCTTTGACCTTGGCGTGCTCCAATTCCATCGCCGGGTTCCTGTCGCACCAACCCGAGATCATCGAGAAGCGAAAGAAGCGGCGCAACAATTGGATACGCTTCGAGCGGTGGAGGGGGCCACAACTCCAGCCGGCCGCATACTCGGAAATTACTGGGAGCGTGATCTGCGGCAGCACCGTGAACCCCTGATCGCGGCAAAACTCCAGCAGGCCGGCAGAAACCGGCCGCTGGGATGTGTTCGTCCACTCGGGATTGGCTCCCAGGAACAAAGCACGGATCTTCCGCGTCGTGCTCTTTGCCTTACCACTGTTGTTTGGAGCGATGACCTGCAAGAAGCTATTCGCGGCGTCGGCGATCAGGATCGGCTGGTTGGCGTCGGGATCGTCCCAGGTCCCTCGCGATTCCTTCTCGCGCACCAAATCCTGGGCACGCGTCCAGGAAGTGGTGTTGAGAGCTTTGCGGCACATGACGCCGCCCAGGTGCCCTTCGGCATGGATGGGACAGGAGCAGCGACGTATTTGCGGCCGGGATCCTTGCCCTTGTGCCGTATGAGGCAGTCGCTGGTGTGGCGCCTAAAGATCGTGAGCATGAGTTTGGCAGGCTCTTTCTCGGGAAGCTCCCTCAGCAAAGTCTACCAAAATGAAGCCCACATAGCACACACGGATTATCAATGATGTCACTAACAAATAGTAAACAAGGATCATTCAGCGTATTACCTGGGCCTGCTCGGGAGACATGTACGCGACCGTGCCCAGAACCACGCCTTCCTCGGTGTGGGGAGTACGGTTGAACGCCACTGTGGATCCATCGTCAACCGGCTCGCTGCCGCTCAGGACAGGCCGGGCAAGTTTGGCCAGGCCAAAGTCGAGCACCTTGACCAGGTCGGTGCGCGTGATCATGATATTTGCCGGCTTGATATCGCGATGCACGATGCCGGCCGCGTGCGCGGCGGCGAGCGCGCCGGCGATTTGCGCCGCGTACTGCAGCGCTTCTCCCAGGCGGAGTCCCTTTTGCCGGATCAATTGGTCGAGCGTGGCGCCTTCCACAAATTCCATGGCGATGAAGGGGAACTCGCCCGCGGTATTGATCTCGTAAACCGTGATGATGTTGGGGTGGTTCAGCGCGGATGCCGACTTCGCCTCCTGGACGAAACGAAGCTGGCGCTCCGGATTCGAGATCGCGTGAGCCGCCAGTATCTTGATGGCTACGAACCGGTCGAGGCTGGTGTCGCGCGCCTTGTACACCACACCCATGCCGCCTTCGCCAATCTTCTCGATGATCTGGTAATGTCCGACGGATTGGCCGATCATACCGCTAAGCGCCCCGTTCGACTGGTGCATTATATCCCGTCCCTAATTCGGTGACAGGCTACACAACCTCGAAACTCCGGCGGGTGCGCGCCACCCCGCTACTTCTTCAGCGGCTTGGCCCCAGTCATCTCGCGGATGAACTGCACTTCTTCCGGCCGGTACGCCGCGCCTGCCCCGTTGAAAATGTCGTGGAACCACACCTCCGGCTCCCGATCCGTGTACGGCTTCTCCCACGAATCCCACGGCAGGTACGTCTGCGACTTGCCCGCCACGAAGCCCCAGTTGATGGCCGCCACTTTGTACTTCTTCGCAACCGGCAGAATGCCCTGGAAGGTGCTCCCACGGGGCCGCGCCATATACTCCGTGCACAGAATCGGCCGGTGATACTGCTCCAGCCATTTCACCTTCTTCTCGAATTCCTCCGGCTTGTCGTAGCTGTGGAACGAGACCACGTCCGAAAGGTCGATCTGCATTTTCTCGATCGGCCCCAGCTTGTCGGGCGACGACCAGTCGCCCTTCCACACCCCGCTCGTCAGCGGCTGCGTCGGCAGCGCCGCGCGCGCAAACTCGAACACCTTGGGCAGCAGCGCCTGCACCAGCTCCACTTTGTTCTTCGGCTCCTGCTTGCCGTAGCTCCCGGTGTTGAGGTTGTCCGGCTCGTTCCAAAGGTCCCACGCCAGAATGCGCTTGTCGTTGGCGAAGGCCGCGATCGCCTCCTGCACGTACGCCAGAAACTTCGCCGACTGCACGGGATCCATCAGCACCCGCGCGCCCGGACTCTGCAGCCACCGCGAATTGTGAATCCCCAGCCGCGGCGCCGATTGCTTCCCCGCTTCCGGAAACGGGTCCCAGCACGAATCGGCCAGCACGAAAATCGGCCGGATCTTATACCGGTCCGCAATCCTCAAAAAGGTATCGATCCGCTTCCGGAAGCCGCCGTCATCCATCTGCCACGCGAGGTCGTGCAGGAACACCCGCATGGTGTTCATCCCCAGGCTCTGCGCCCACGTCAGCTCGATCTCGATCTGCTCCGGCCGGAAGCTGTCGGCCTGCCACATCTCCAGTTGGTTGGCGGCGGTCTTCGGAAGATAGTTGCTGCCCACCAGCCACGGTTGCTTCGCGTACCAGTCGGCCGCGGCCTTCTCGGACCACCGCTCGCTCTGCGCCGCCGCGGGGCGCAGCAGCAAGGTAAGAAAAAGAATTGCGTATTTCATGCGACGGTCCGAAGATAACGCGTTCCGGCAACGACCGTCAACGGCGTCTTTCGGCTACTGACGGCTTTTGGGGAGCGGCGCGAATTCATCCGCGTGGAAGCGCGGCGGCGACCGCGCCCGACTTCATCTTCACACGGCGTCTTCTCGCTACTGCCGCCCTTTTTCGAGCGGCGCGAACCCATCCGCGTGGAAGCGCCCGGCCACCGCGCCCGACTTGGTCTTCACCTGGATGATGCCGCGAGTCTCGCGCGGAACGATGGCGCTCAGAAACACGTACGCCGCGCCTTTCGGATGCGGCTGCGCCGCCAGCGGCTTCTCGGCCTGTGTCCGCCGCAACAGGTCCCAATCCACCTCCACAGCATCCTCCGAGCGGTTGGTCACGCTGAACTGGTACGCGTACTGATCGGCGAATTTCGACGCCGAGCATCGCAGCAGCAAGTCGACGCGCACCGGCTTTCCGTCCCCCCACAGCGTCCCCCGGATCGACACGGTGCGCTCGCGCGCGTCCTCTTCGATCAGGTCCGGAAACCCTTCCGCGTCGGGATCCTCGCCCACTTCGTGGTATCCCGCAGCCGCCGTTTCCTGGACCGGCCACCCGTACTTCAGCGGCGCCGGCCGCGGCTCGGTGTGTTCGAAACAGCAGACCGCGAATTCCACGCGATCCCCCACCACCACGCGGTCCATTCCCGCATTCGGCCACACCACTTCCACCGGCTCCCCCGGCTGCTTCCGCAACTCGCTCCCCACGCAGTGCAGATTCCGGACTCGAGAGGTGTGCGCGCTCCATTCCAGCACGCCCGCCACACTGCCCGATTTCTCCTGTTCGCCCGCCGGACACACGTCCGCCGCCCAGGCCGAGACCGCCAGCAGCGGCAGCAGAAGCGTCGATCGCATGCCCCTCAATGCTATCCTAAGTAGAAGCATTCCCACATTTGGACACACACTTTGAAAATCGGTTTTGTCAGCCTGGGTTGTCCCAAAAACCTGGTAGATAGCGAAGTCATGATGGGCCAACTCGTTGCCCGCGGCCACGAGCTTACCCCGCATCCCGGCGAGGCGGACGTCCTCGTCGTCAACACCTGCAGCTTCATCGATCCAGCCAAGAAGGAATCGGTCGATACCATCCTCGAAATGGCCGAGTATAAGAGGATCGGCCGCGCCACGAAATTGATCGTCGCCGGCTGCCTGGTCGAGCGCTATCGCGGCGATATCCGCCAGGAGATGCCCGAAGTCGACGCCATCGTCGGCACCAACGAGCTGGAAAGCATCGTCGCGCTTTGCGAGGGCACCGAGCCCGCATCGAACCCCATCGAGCCCTACCTCTACCACGACCTCACGCCGCGCGTCCTCTCCACTCCGGGACATTTCGCCTACATCAAAATCGCCGAGGGCTGCGATCACCCTTGCACCTTCTGCGTGATCCCGCAGTATCGCGGCAAATTCCGCAGCCGCCGCTTCGAATCCGTGATCTCCGAAGCCACGCGCCTGTTTCAGCAGGGCATCCGCGAAATCAACCTGATCGGCCAGGACACCACGTGCTACGGCGAAGACCTCGGCCTCACTGACGGTCTGGCACACTTGCTCGAACGCCTGGCCGAAATCGAAACCCCGCGCGAAAAGTGGATTCGCTTTCTCTACGCCTATCCGAACAAGATCACGCAGCGCCTGCTCGACACCATCGCCGCCCACCCGTCGCTGGTGAAGTACATCGACATGCCGCTGCAGCACGCCAGCGCGCGTGTTCTCAAACGGATGAAGCGCGGCGCCTCGGGCGATATCTTCCTCAAGCTGCTCGAGCGCATCCGCCGCACCATCCCCGGGGTCGCCATCCGCACCAGCTTCATCGTCGGATTCCCCGGTGAGACCGCCGCCGATTTCGACGAGCTGTGCGCGTTTGTAGAAGCTGCGAAGTTCGAAAACCTCGGCGTCTTCACCTACTCCGACGAGGACACCAGCGGCAGCTTCGCCCTCGATGGCAAGGTGGATGGCCGCACCATGCACAATCGCAAGCGCCGCCTGATGTCGATCCAGCGTAAGATCGCGCGTGCCCGGAACCGCGCACTGGTGGGCCGGGAAGTGCCAGTGCTGGTCGAGGGACTTTCGAAGGAAACCGATCTTCTATGGGAGGGCCGCATGCCCACCCAGGCGCCGGGGATCGACGGCGTCACCCTGATCAACGATGTCGAAGGCGCGGAGCCGCGTCCCGGCGAAATTCGCCGCCTCCGCATTACCGAATCGCACGATTACGACGTGCTTGGCACACTCCTCGCTCCCACGGAGCGGGCGCCCGAGTTCGCTCCCGGCCCGCTCATCCAGCTTGCGGTATGAAATGTCCGATCTGCAAAAAGGAAGTGAAGCTCGGCGACCCCGAGTTCCCTTTCTGCAGCGAACGCTGCCGCATCACCGACCTCGGCAACTGGTCATCCGGGAAGTACGTCATCTCGACACCCGTGCAACCGGAGCTTCCCGATGACGAAGAGTAATGACTAAGTTCGCCATCCTGCTGGCCACCTGGTTCGGCTGCGGACGTTCCCCTTTCGCCCCCGGCACCGCGGGTTCGCTGGGCGCGCTCGCTATCGCCATCCCGCTCCATGCCTACGCCGGATTCGCGCCCTGGCACTTCCTCCTGCTCGCCGCCGCGCTCTTCTACCCCGGCGTCTGGTCGGCCGGCGTCGCCTCCCGAGCCGCCAAAATCAAGGACCCCGGATTCGTCGTCATCGATGAAGTTCTGGGCCAGTGGATCGCGCTCGCCGGCGCGCGCCCGCTCAACTGGAAGAGCTACGCCGCTGCGTTTTTTCTCTTCCGCCTCCTCGACATCTGGAAGCCCACGCCCGCGCGCCAGCTCGAAGCTTTGCCCGGCGGCCTCGGCATCAACGCCGACGACGTAATGGCCGGAATCTACGCAGCACTTGTACTATTTCTGGCAGGATGGTTCAATCTGTACTAGATATATGCCTTTGCGGAAGCCCTCGGACTCCAAACCACAAATCGCGCAGGTCACACCACCCGCCGCCATCGCCGGCGGTGAGTTGCAGATCCGTGGGAAGGGCTTCGCGAAGCTGGATCGCCCGCGCGTCACCATCGGCGACATCGGCGCCCCCATCATCATCGGCTCCGATACCTACGTGATCGCGCGCGTGCCGGAAGGCGCCACCGCCGGCGAACTCGTCATCGAGAGCGGCGAGCAGTCGAGCGATTCCTGGGCCTGCGATATCGGCGTCCTGATCGCGGACGGACTCCATCCCGTCGCCAATCCCGCCATCGATCCGTTCGGCAACATCTACGCCACGTTCAGCGGCTCGCGCGGCCAGAAGGTGCCGGTCGCGGTTTACAAGATCGATCTCAATTTCAACACCAAGCCCTTCATCAACGAGCTGATGAACGCCACCAGCATGGCGTTCGACGCCGAGGGCATGCTCTATATCTCGAGCCGCTACGACGGTTTCGTCTACCAGGTGACGCCCAACGGCAGCATGTCGGTCTACGTGGAAGGCATGGGCGTGGCCACCGGCATCGCGTTCGACGACGAGCACAACCTCTTCGTCGGCGACCGCAGCGGCACCATTTTCAAGATCAGCCCCAGCCGCCAGATTTTTGTCTTCGCCACACTCGAGCCGTCGCTCGCCGCCTATCACCTGGCCTTCGGCCCCGATCATTATCTGTACGTCTCCGGCCCCACCACTTCCAGCTTCGACTCCGTCCACCGCATCTCGCAGGATGGCGTCGTCGAAGTCTTCTACCGCGGCCTCGGCCGGCCCCAGGGCATCGCCTTCGACGACGAAGGCCGCCTCTACGTTGCCGCCTCCATCTCCGGCCGTAGAGGCGTCGTCCGCATCTACCAGGACCGGCGCGCCGATCTCTTCCTCTCCGGTCCCGGCATCGTCGGGCTCGCGTTCACTCCCTCCCGGGCCATTGTCGTCGCCACCACCAACGCGCTCTACCGCGTGGACGTCGGCATCAAAGGCAGACCGCTCTTCTGATGGACGCCGAAATCATCGCTATCGGTTCGGAAATGCTGACGCCCCAGCGCGTCGACACCAACTCGCTCTGGCTCACCAGCGAGTTGAATAACCTGGGCGTCGAGGTGCGCACCAAGTCGGTGATCGGCGACGACCGTGAGGCTCTCGCCGACGCCGTCCGTCGCGCCGTATCCCGATCCGCCATCGTCATCCTCTCGGGCGGCCTCGGCCCCACCGAGGACGACGTCACCCGCGAAGCCGTCGCCATGGCGCTCGACCGCAAGCTCGTCTTCCGTCCCGACCTCGCCGAGTGGCTGGAACAGCGCTTCGCGCAGGCCAAGCGCAAGATGGCCGAAGTGAACAAGCGCCAGGCGTTCATCGTCGAAGGCGCCGACATCCTGCCCAACGATCGCGGCACCGCCCCTGGACAGTGGGTGGAGGAATCGGGAGCCGTACTGATCCTGTTGCCCGGCCCGCCGCACGAGTTGAAGGCGATGTTCGAGCGCCAATGTCTGGTGCGCCTCAACCGCATCGTGCCGAAGATGGCCATCCGCAGCGTCTTCCTGCGCATCACCGGCATGGGCGAAAGCGATCTCGACCAGCTCATCGCGCCGGTCTACAAGAAATACGAGAACCCAGCCACCACCATCCTGGCCGCGAACGGCGACCTGCAGGTGCACCTCCGCGCCCGCTGCGCCACTGTAGCCCTGGCCGATGTGCTCCTCGCCGAAGTGGCCGGTCCCATCGACCTGCTGCTCGGCGACCGCATCTATTCCCGCAATGGCGATCCGCTCGAAGTCGTCGTCGGCGAACTACTCCGCCACAGCCACGCCACGGTTTCGGTGGCCGAGAGCGCGACGGGCGGCATGCTGGGCGAGCGCTTCACGACGGTTCCCGGTAGCTCCGAGTATTTCGTGGGCGGCTTCATCACCTACACCAACGCCATGAAGACGGAGTTGCTCGGCGTGCCCCCCGAAATCCTGGAGGAGCACGGCGCCGTGAGCAAGGAGACCGCCGAAGCCATGGCCTCGGGCGCGCGACGGCGGACGAATTCCACTTACGCCCTTTCGATTACCGGCGCCGCTGGCCCGGATTCCGACGGGAAGGCCCCCGTAGGAACCATGTACGTCGGCTTGGCGGACGCCAACGGCACGCTCGCCATCCACCGCCAATTCCTCGGAGATCGGCAGCGCATTCGGACCTTCACCACGCAAATGGCGCTGGATATTTTGCGCCGCCGCATCCTGGGAAAGATCACGGAACCGAGACCGTGACCGCGGTGCGGTCACGGAACACATTTCGGCATTGCAGTCATGTGACTTAGCGCGCGCCGTGACCGCACCGCGGTCTGGGGCACTCATTTCTTGTTCGAAGTCAGCGCAAGCTCTCCCCAAAAGTGGCGCAGACCCCGGGTCTGCCATAGGCGTTCGAATAATGGCCCTCTGCCAAGGTTGGTCTCGGACCCAGGCTGGGTTGTTCGGGACTACTTCCTCGAATGCGACTGGGGGCCTTTGGCTCCGCTTCCGCGGGTCGCGCGTTCTACGGACAAGTGGCTTCTGGCGTGTCCGCCAATCGTCCAAAACCCTGCTGGACAAGCCATTGAGGTGTTGATCAGCGCGATCCGTTCGGGACGCCGATCCGTAGGCGAGATAACCGGCGTGCCGAACGCCGGACCTGCCTCGCACCCAATGTTCACTCGAAATTCTTGAGCACGCCCAAGGTCGCAGTGGGGGGCTGCAAACTTGCGATAATAGGAGCCGCCCTATGCCTCCAAACGCCAGTCGTCATGACGAGTTGCTTATCGACCGCCTCGATATCACCGACTTCAGGCAATATGCGCGCCTCAATATCGAGCGACTCGCTCGCGTGAACCTGATCGTCGGCAGGAACGGCATTGGCAAGACATCACTTCTTGAGGCAATCAGAATCTTGGCAACGATTGGAGCGCCGCATGTCCTTTGGGAGATTGCCTCTGCTCGTGACGAGCAAGGTCAGGCCCGCAAGGCAAACGACTGGCGGCAGTTGCGGAATCACGGATTCGCCAACTTGATCCGACGCAGAGCGCCGACGCCACGATTTTCGATTTCCTCGAGCAAAAGAAGTTTGAATGCTGAACTAGCGTGGTATAGGGAGGTTTGGAAGGGCGAGCAGTTCTCACGCCTTGAACGGGTAGCGTCGGCAACCGATACCCAATCTTATGAGACCGCGGTAGCTGAAGGTGATCCATCTTCATTACGTCCGATGCTTGAAGTGCGGGCCGAACCATATCAACGAAGGGTCCAATTGGGGCGTCGCTATCTTCGCCCGGCACCGGACCTCGGCGGCGAATACCAATGCATGTACGTTGGAGCCTCTGGCGTTTCCGTTGGCGATACTGGCCGCCTATGGGACACAGTCGCGCTGACGGCGCTTGAAGATGACGTGATCGCGTCGCTTTCGATGATCTACCCCGGGTTGGTTCGCATCTCTCTATCCGCTTCCGACGACGAACGAGTGCGGATACCTCGAGTGAAGCTTCGGGACTACGATGAGCCAGTGCCGCTGCGAACGCTCGGGGACGGAGTGAGCCGCCTCTTTGGTATCGCCCTCGCACTTGTTAGCGCGAAGGATGGTGTCCTGCTCATAGACGAGGTTGAGAATGGAATTCACTATTCCGTTCAATCGCAACTTTGGCAGTTCCTTATCAATGCCGCCGAGAAATTTAACGTTCAGGTTTTCGCGACAACCCATAGTACCGACTCGATTCGGGCTTTTCAATGGGCCGCAAAGGCAGATCCACATGTTGATGGACTACTTACGAGAATAGAGGAGAGAAATGGGCGGCTCACGGTCACGCAATTTGATGAGATGGACCTCGGTATCGCTGTTGCTGAAGCGATAGAAGTCCGATGAACCGCTCCCCGAATCTAGTCCTTGTTGAAGGCACTGACGACTTGCACTTCATTCTGCACGTGCTCTATTGCCACGGGTTTCAACGAGCTGAGCTTGTTCCGCCCGAAAAGTGGGCGATATTGAGGTCCGCCACCGGAAGTCGGGCGGAACTTAAGCCCAAAGGCGGCTTTGAAAAACTCGCGAGTGAGCTTAGAGTCGAGCTTACGCCAACTTACCTGGAACGAGTTGCGGTAATTGTTGATGCTGACGCCGATCCGACTTCGAGATGGGGCAGTATTCGCAATGCGTTGTTACGAGCGGGGATCGACGCCCCACGGGAGATCACTGTCGGTGGCACGGTGATACCAACGCCCGACAAGCCCGTGATCGGTGTCTGGCTAATGCCTGACAACGCTCGTCCCGGATATTTAGAGCACTTGTTGGCCGATATGATCGCACCCGGAGACGAGCTCTGGAGTCACGCGTCGAAGTGTGTTGCAGAGCTGGGCGCCATCGAGCGGCGCTTCGCGCCGGCTCACGAGAAAAAAGCTGAGATTCATACTTGGCTAGCCTGGCAAGAATATCCGGCTCGTCCGGGGAATCTGTGGGTAACTGGCGGGTTTCAGAGCTGGGATTGAGTGAGGAAACGGTGAAACTTGCGGCAGGTGGAGTCGAACGAGCGCTGCTCGTCTTCCCAGCCGTTGTGGATCAGCGGACCGCCGTCC
>JBGPHT010000020.1:0-75084 GCA_041484525.1 Bryobacteraceae bacterium
CCCCTTTTGCTGCGCGCGCCGTTTATAACACAGTAGTACTAGGATTCCATCCGCGAGAGCTGCTGACTAAGGTTTTCAGGAGAGCCGGATGCGGGAAATCTGCATGTCCGGTTCGACGAGGGGACAGTGAGTCGCGGTTCAGCCGTCTCTCACTGTCCCTACTCTACCGGCCCAAAATGCTTACTTATCTTCCCGCATAAACCGCTGCAGCTTTTTCAGGTTGCCCTTGATCTCTTCGGTGGCATCCTGAATCTGATTGGTATCGTAGATTACCCGCGGTGTCAGGAAAATGATCAGCTCCGTCCGCCCCTTGTTCGACGATTTCGATCCGAACGCCGCGCCGATGATCGGGATCCTGTGCAGCACCGGCACTCCCACCGACGTGATTCCGTACTGCTCCTGAATGAAGCCGCCGATCGCCACCGTATCCCCGTCCGACACCGTGACCTGCGTCTGGAACGAGCGCCGCGAGAATGATGGCGACTGAATCCCGCCGACGGAAGGCGCCACCGGAGCGCTGACATCCTGATTGATCATCATCGTCACCACGCCGCTCGGATTCACCCGCGCCATGATGTTGAGCGTCACGCCGGTGCTCCGGTTGCTGACGGTATTCGTAAACAGCGAGCTGCCGCCCTGCTGCACGCCTCCCGTCACCGCCTGCGACGTGAGCACGGGCACATCCTGGCCCACGTTCATCGTCGCCGGAATACTGTCGGTGGCGATGATGCTGGGCGCCGAAATGATATGTGTGTGGGACCTGGTTTCCTGCGCGGTCAGCAATCCCAACAGCTCGTGGCTCTTCAACACCAGGGCTCCAGCCGTCAGGCTCAGACCGGCCGCGCCCGAGGCAGCCGTCAGAATCTTGGACGGCGTGGAAGCCCCGGCCACGCCGGTGCCGGCGTCCTGTCCGCGCTTCTGCAGGTACATCGTCACGCCATCGGCCAGCGCTCCGCTCAGTTCCACTTCGTAGATCTTGGCGTCGATCAGCACCTGCCGCGGCGGCACATCGAGCTGCCGCAGGAGATGCACGATCTGCTCGTATTCCTGCGGCGTGGACTGAATGAGAATCGTGTTGTCGAACGGGTTCGGAATCACGTGCGGGATGCGCATGTTCTGCTGCCCCTGGCCTGCCCCCTCGCCCAGAAAGGCGCCGGTGAGGCTGCCCGATCCGGTCGGCGATGGGTTGGCATTCGCGCCGTTCGGCGTCGATACCGGCGGTATGCCGGCCACGCTCATGCCTCCTTGCGGCGCATATCCGCCCATGGCTCCATAGCCCCCGTACCCCATCCCGCCGCCGCCATACATCCCGCCACCCATGCCGCCGCCGTACATGCCGCCCATGCCCATCCCGCCCATACCCATGCCCATTCCGCCCATCCCGCCGCCGCCACCACCACCACCAGCGGCGTTCATCATCTCCATCTGCATCGCCATGGCCGACAGCGCGAACGGGTTGCCGGTGTAGAGCGCCATGATCGCCATCGCCACCGCATCGGCCCTTCCGTACTTAAGCCGGTACACATAGTTGTCGACGGCCCCCGCCACGATCTTCACCGGGATGTCCAGCTTGTCGATCCACTCTTTCACCTTCTCGAAGACGCCGGCATTGGCAGCCACCGCGATGATCGTGTTGATCCGGTCCACGGGCAGGAACTTCACCGCCGCGGCTTTGTCGGAAAAAGCGTACGCTTTGAACACCGTCTCCAGTTCCTTGGCCACGTCGCTGGGCCGTCCGTTGCTCACTTCGAACAGCCGCACGCGCTGTCCCGCGAACGCGTCGCTGTCGAACAACGCAATCAGATCCATGGTCCGGCGCATGCTCCGCGCGTTGTCCTGGATGATCAGAAGGTTGGCCGGCTCGTAGACCGAATGGGCGGCGCGCTCGCCCAGAAAAGGCGCCACCAGCTTGTCGATTTCCGCGGCCGTGGTGTACTTCATGAACATCAGGTTCAGGATCATGCGCTCGTCATCCGGGAGCGTCTTGGGGTCGGCATTCACCTGCGGCGCCAGCGGAAGCTGGGAGACCATGCCCACGGGCACGATGCGATAGAAATCCCCCACCTTCACCATGGCCGCGCCGTTGATGCGCAGGATCGTGTCCAGCAGCGGCATCAGGTCCATCGGTTTCACTTCGCCGTAGGTGTAGATCGTGACCGAGCCCACCACGCCCGGGTCCAGGATGTAGTTGATCTTCAGCCGCTTCGCCAGGATCTCGACCATCTCGGTGAGCGAGACCTTATTCAGCATGAAGGGGGCGTTGTCGCTCAGGCGCGCCTGCTCAAGCGCGGTTGCCTGCGCATTGGTCGCCGGCGCCGCCGGTTGCCCCGGCTGCGGCTGCGCAGGCTGTTGTTGCTGCAGCCCCGGCTGCGGCAGGGCGCTGGCCGGCGCGGGCGGCGGCTCCGGTACGATTCGAGGCGGCGCCTGTTGTCCGAAGACCAGGGCCGCACACGCGCAGGCAGCAAGCGTCAAGCGTACGGGCAGAACCACAGCGAGTCTCATCTTTGAAGAACTCCAACTTTCCAACTGGATAAAAAATTCGCGGCCGGCGCCCCTATCGCCCCACCGGATCCCAACGGCAGGACGGCCCGAACGCCGTCTGGGCAACCACCTTGCGGAATCCATCGACTACCGCGCCGGGGGCATAGCTATCGTTCTGCATGCAGGCTTTGCCTCCGAACTGGTTCACCTCGCCCGAAGGACCAAACGCCTTCTGCTGGGGCGGCGGCGGCGGCGCGGCCGGCTGCACCGTACGCTCCACGCTCGGGTTCAAAACCATCGCACTGGTCTTATCCTTGACGTCATCCAGCCGCTTGTGGACCGCCTTGCCGTCCCACTCGAGAACCAGCTCCACGGTGGTGACGTCCAGCAGCTTGAACGCGCCGATCGTCTCGCCCGGACGAATCCCTTGTTGCGGGCCGCCAATCAGGCTCAGGAACACGGTCGGCGGTTCGCCGGGTAGAGCCATCGCCCCGTGATAGAGCGGCAGGGCCGGCATGGGCGGCGGAGGCGGCGGCGGGGGCGGAAGCTCGACCGGAACGTCCGGATTGCGCGACCGGTCGGCCAGCATCTTCTGCGCGATCACATTGTATTCGAGCGGCGAAACCGGCTGCCTCGGCGGCAGCGGATCGATCGCCGGCGGCGGCAGCACCGGAGGCTGATGGTTCAAAATCTCTCCAGCGTGCGTCTTGGCCGCGTGCCTTTGCGACCGGAACTGAACTCCGGCATAAACCAGCAAGCCCACCAGCACCACGTTCAGCGCGATCAGCTTGCGGTTCATGATGCGCGCGGTCCTCTCTTGGGCAGCACCGTCCGCGGCACCACACCCGAAATCGTCAAGCGCACTTCGATGACCTTCTTCTTGTCGTTGTTCCCGGTGATGCGGATGTCGCTGGTGGAGAGCGCTGCCGCTTCGTTCGCCAGCGATGCCAGCAGGTTCACCAACTGGTCGATCTGGCACTTGAAGCTCACCGCTACCGACACCTCCGCATAGTCGTCGCCCAGCGGTCTCGCCTCGCGCATCTCCTGCGCCCCGCGGACGTCGATCCCGTTGCCCTTCCCCACTCCGCTGATGATCTCGAGCAACTGGGCCTGGGCCTGGGCCGCGGTGTCGACCTTCAGAATCCCTTTCTCCCGCGCCTCCAGATCGGCGGTCGCATTTTTCAGCACGGTCTCTTTGCCGGGCACCGTGGCCGCGATCTGCCGCAGCCGTTCCAACCGCTTCTCCGCCATCGGAACCGAGTCGCTCGCCGCCACTACCTCGGTCGACGCTTCTCCGGAGAAAATAAACCGCAGAATCACGATCGTCAGCAATCCCGCCGCCAGCATGTACAGGCTGCGCCGGTCGAACGATCCCAACTTTAAGCTCATTTGCGCGCCTCCCGTTTGGATTGGATCTGGAAGGTCTCACCGGCGGCGGTCGGCTGGCTCAGCAGGAAGGTGACATTCTCGAAGTAGGGAGACGCCTCCAGAATGTTGATCAGCGGCGCCGCCTTGGGCGCTTCCCCGAAGATCCGCATGGTGTCGCGCGTCAGCTCGGTATTGTTGGTCCACGCTGGCGGCTCGATCAGCTTAGTCAGCTCGCTCAGCGCATCCAGATCGTAGCGCGTCTGCCCGCGATACGTGTCGAGCAGCCGGGCGCGCACCCGTGCCCGGTCCGTCTGCCGGTCGAGCGCCTTGGCGCGATCCGCCACCGGCTGCAATCTCGCGATCTCGGCGTCGATCTGCTGCAGGTATTGCCGCTCCGAATATTTCGAGTACGCCACCATGCCGCCGGCCGTCAGCAGCAGCAACGCCGCCAGCACCGCCGATGGAATGTAGACTGCGCGCGAGGCCGAGCGCCGATACTCGCGCGGCAGCACGTTCGCCGCCGGCGCCAGCCAGGGACAGGCCCCGGCCAGCGCCGTGGCGTACGGCAGTGCGTTGCGGGAAAGATCGTTCTCCACCGGATTGACCGCCGGTTTCGGCAGCACGTCCTCGAGCTTCACGGGAACCGTTTCGGGCGGCAGCCGCAATTCGGAAAGCGCCAGCGCCGTGGCCCGCTGCGGCGCCATGTTCAGCTCCGCTGAAAACACCGGCCGCGACGCGCTCTCTCCGTAAACTTCCACCCCGCCATCGCCCGTGCGGCCGATCGCGAGGAAGCCTTCCGCCGGCTGCACCGGCCCGTTCACGCGGATGGCCGCATGCACCGCCGCCGCCGAGAACGTGAAGCTCGCCACCGCAATGCCGGCTTCGAGGAACAGTTGAATGTACCGGTCCACGGCCGCGCGGCGCACCATTCCCACCAGCACGGAGCCGTACTCGAGCGGCGACCAGCCCCACACCACGTCGTCCTCGCCGTACGGGTGCAGCGTGTCCAACTGCAGCCGGATGGCGCCTTCGATGTCTTTCCGCGCCACGCCCGGAAGCGCCACCTGCCGCACGATCGTCTCGCGCCGCGGCAGCAGCACCGTCGCCGCCAGGTTGCCTGCGCCCGCCGATTTCAGGAAGCGCGCATAATCCGCGCCCCACTCCGCCGCCGGACGCGAAGCGAAATCCGGAATCGTCAACCGGCCCAGCACCCGGATCTGCGACGGCCGCACCCGCGCCGCCACTACTTCGAGCGCCGTGGGCCCGATCTCGATGCCGACCCCCGAGCCGAAGGCCATCAGCTTCCGAAGATCTTTGGAAATGGGATTCTGCAGAGGCACGGGGTCAGAGGCTCCAGGCGGTATCGTACCAGCGGAGAATGTGCACCGGGAATTCCGCCCCGCCGCCCATGTACTTCACCACCGCCGCCACCGTGCGCTTCAAATCCGAAAGTTTCCCGCCGGGAAGCGTCAGCCGCGCGGTGGCGCGAATCGTCACCATGGAGATGCCTTCCACGCGCACGCGGGCGGGGTCGCCGCCGATCGATTCCACAAAACCGGACACGTCCTTCTCCGTCAGCGGCGTCACTTTCCGCCGCTCCACCAGCGCGCTCACCGCGAAAGGGCTCATCCCGATGGCGCTCAGCACCGCCGGCGAAGCCGTATTCGCATCCACCTTGTCCGAAGAGCCATACACCGACAGGCAGTCGATCAGCCCGCTGCGTGCCTCCAGGCGCGTGCCGCCTCCCGCGCCCGGCGTCGGCATGTAGGTTCCGTAAAAAATATCGGGGGTAACGCCCTTCACTGCCAGAAGCTCCTCGATCTCTTCAATGGACGCGTGGCGCGGCCGAAAAGACGAACCGAGCCCAAGATAATATTGATCGAACTGCCCTACGCCGTCCTGCCCGGCCGCCCGCCGCCAGTCGTCGATAGCCGCCGCCACTGCCTGCGCCCGTCCCGGTTCCACGCCCAGCGCCAGCACCAGCCTCGCAATCTCCTCCACCTTCGCGTGGTTCACGTCCAGCTTGCCGGCTTCGGGTAGAAACTCGACGCGCACCTGGCCCGAGGGAAACGTGTACGTGAATTCGGTCGAACCCTTCGGGATCATGCGCTTGTTCAGATCGGTGTTGGTCACGCTCCACAGCAGCTCGATCATGGCGCGGTACACGCCGCCCGTCGCCAGGTAATACGCGCGCAGGCCGTCCGACGCCGTCGCCGTCCGCTCGATTTCACCCTTCACCGTACTCGAGAGCGAAAACGCGATCGCCGCCAGCGCCGCCGATAGCCACAGCACCGCCAGCAGCGCGCTGCCCGCCCGCCGCCTGTTACTGGCCCGCATATACGTACTCCGTCAGCAGTGCACTGCCCGCCCGCCGCCTGTTACTTGTCCGCATATACGTACTCCGCCAGCAGCGCGCTGCCTGCCCGCCGCCTGTTACTTGTCCGCATATACGTACTCCGTCGAGCGGATCAGGTAGATAGGCGCCGTGATGTTGGCCGGCTGCAGCCGCGAGGGGTCGGCCGCGAGCGGCGCCATCTCCACCCGGATGCTGAACGGCCAGCCCTTCTCCGCCCACCGCGGCTTCCACAATCCCGGATCGCTCGGCTTCTCCCCCATGCCCAGATAGGACAGCCGGCAATGATCCAGTTGATCCGCCAGCACGAACGATTTCGCATTCGCGCTGATGGGAGTGAACATCGGACCCTTTTCTCCTATCCCCACGCACAGTTGCGCCACGCTCAGCGGGCCCGTGTACGGAATCTCGTTCACCACGAGGCGCACGCCCCTCTCTTCACCCGGGATCACCAGCAGCTCCAGAATCTGCGGCTGCCCGCGCCATCCCTGTTCCAGCGAAAACGTCGACACCATCCGCATGCGGTCCGGCTCGCCCTGGAAAAAACCGAAGCGCGCCGGCGGCCCCGCCTGTGTGCCGCAGCCCGACATCACCGGCATCAGCCCTTCCAGCTCCGACTGCAGCACGCGCTGCGCGCCGGCCACCCGCCGGTTTTCCATGAGCCTGGTTTGCGTTTTGCCGAACGTGTTGAAGCCGACCCGCATGGCGATGAACATCCCCAGCGTCAGCAGGCTCAGCAGCGTGACCGCGATCACGACCTCCAACAGGGTCACGCCGCGCCGGCTTCGATTGCGGTTCCTCATTGCTTCGCGGCCGGTGCCCCTTCGTCAGGGCCAAGAACTCGCGGCCGGTACGAATCCACGGTGAAGGTGCGCAGCGTGCTGCCCGACAGCCACGTGATTTCCAGCTCGATCCGGTCGAGGCCGACCCGCCCCGGCACGCCCGGCGGCGGCGTTTCAAACGACGTGATGCGCGCCTTCCAATCCACCTCCACGCCGCCCGTCTGGCTCTCGTCGAACATGCCCGACTGCGTCGAGCCCACCGGAAACCGCCGGTCCATCACCAGCTCGTTCATGCGATAGCGCGCCAGTTGCGACGCCCGGTCGTATTCCCGCAGCCGCGCCGCATTGCGCGTAGAGCCCGCCAGGCCGGACAACAGCGCCGTCACCGCCACCGCCATGATGAGTGTCGCCACGATCATCTCGAGCAGCGTGAATCCGCGTTGCCGCGTCACTTCCGGTCCACCCTCTCGACCCGTGGAAATCCGGTCATCGGGTCCAGCCGTATCACACGATGCGACCCGTGCAGGTTGCCGAGTCCGATCGCCACTCCGGCCGTCGTCTGCCCCGGCATGAACAGGATGCGCCGCAGCCCGTCCGGCTCCGCTTGCATCTCCGGCTCGACAGATTCGATGGTGACGCCGTCCGGCATTTTCAGCTCGCGCTCGAACCCCGGCTCATTCGAGTACAACATCAGCGTATTGTCTTTCCTCGAAATGACGAGCTCGATGGCAATCTGCCGCCGCTCCGCGCGATTGACCGCCGCGTTGACAAACGAAGCCACCGAATCCGACGCCGTGGAAATCCGCACGCTATCCATCCCCGCCGTGATCGAAGGCATCGAAATCCCCACCATCAACCCGATGATGCACATGACCACCAGCATCTCCATGAGTGTGATCCCCGCATTTCGGGGACAGGCTACGAAACCTTCCGCGCGCGTCTTTTGCGGGCGGAATTTCGTTGCCTGTCCCCGAAATGCCCCGAGGAATAATTTCGAGGTTGTGTAGCCTGTCCCCGAAATAGGGCTACTGATTTTTCCAGCTCGAGATGTCCGCATTCAATCCGTCGCCGCCTGGCTGGCCGTCGCCGCCATAACACAGAATGTCCGGTTCGTCGCCGTGCTCGCCCGGATACCGGTATACGTAATCATGCCCCCAGGGATCCTTCGGAATCTCCTGCGGCATATACGGACCCGCCCACTGGTTCGAGTCCGGCGGCTTGATGCGCAGCGCATTCAGCCCCTGCTCGGACGTCGGAAATGTGCCGGTGTCGAGCTTGTACGACGCCAGCGCCGTCATGAAGTTGTGGATCTGGGCGCGCGCCGCCGTGATGCGCCCCGTGTCCGCGTGCTTCAGCATGTTGGGCGCCACCAACGCCACGAATAGCGCGATGATGGTCATCACCACGAGCATCTCGATCAACGTGATGCCCGCTTGTCCGTGCCTTTTCCGGGCTTGTCCGTGCCTCAGATTCTTGCGATTCCGTCGGTTCATTGTTTACACCGCCACATCGTTGATGCTGGTGATCGCGAGCAGCATGCTCAGGATCAGCGCGCCTACCATCACTCCCATCACCAGGATCACGATCGGCTCGAAAACCGACGTGAACCGCTTGATGGAAGACCGCGTCTCAGTTTCGTAAATATCCGCCATCCGGGCAAACATCTGGTCGAGGCGCCCCGTCTCTTCGCCCACCGTCAGCAGGTGCGCGGCCAGCGGCGGAAACACGCCCGCCTTGCGCAGCGGAACCGCGATTCCTTCACCGCGCTTCACACCCATCGCCACACCCACGAGCGCCCCCGAAATCGTCTTGTTGTTCAGCGTCGCCGCCGCGATGGCGATGGATTGCACCAGCGGCACCGTGTTCTGCACCAGGGTCGCCATGGCGCGCGCAAACCGCGCCGTCTCGGCTTTCAGCAGCGCATCGCCCAGCATCGGAAGCTTGAGCCGCGCGCCGTCCCACCACAGCCGCCCCGGCACCGTCCGCGTATAGATCCGCCACGCCACCAGCAGCGCCGCCAGCGCCGAAGCCGCCATCCACCAATACCCGCGGACGATGGCGCTCACTTCCAACATCATCTTGGTGGGACCCGGAATTTTCAGGTGCGAATCGGCAAATACCGAAGCAAAGCGCGGCACCACAAAATACATCAGGATGAAGATCGACCCCAGCCCGACCATGGTCAACAGCGCCGGGTAGATCATCGACGAGATGATGTAATTCCGCAGCTCGTCGCGCGACCGCTCGAACTCCGTCAGCCGCTCGAAGATCATGGCTGTCGCGCCCGAGGCCTCCCCCGCGCGCACCATGTTGACGTATAAATCCGAAAAGTACTCGGGATGCGTCGCCAGGCTGTCGGCTAGCGAGCGCCCGCCCTTCAGCACCCGCAGCACATCCAGCACGATGAAGCGGAAGCCGCCGCCCGTCGTCAGCTCCGCCGTAATCGAGAGCGCGCGATCGAGCGGCACTCCCGCCGTGAGCAGTGTGGAAAGCTCCTGGGTAAAGAAGAGGACATCGCGCCGCCTCCCCTTCCCAAACGACGGCATCTTCAGCTCGATCCCCGTACTCTTCGGCGCCGGACCGACATAGATCGGCGTGAGCCCCTGCTTGCGCAGTTCCCGCGCGATCAGCTTTTCATCCTCGCCGGAGAGAGAGCCGGTGCGGACTTTGCCGTCGGAGGCAACCGCGCGGAAGAAGTAGGTGCTTGCCATTAGAAGTCCTGCGTCACGCCGTCGGAGGCAACCGCGCGGAAGAAGTAAGTGCTCGCCATCAGAAGTCCTGCGTCACGCGTAACACTTCAGCTACCGTCGAGAGTCCTTCACGCACCTTCTGCCACCCGTCCTCACGCAGATTCCGCATGCCGTTGCTGCGTGCGGCCCGCGTCAGTACAGCCGCATCGGCGTTCTCCATAATAAGCTTGCGGATTTCGTCGTTGACGTCCATCATCTCGAAGATGCCGACGCGCGACACGTAGCCGGTACCGCTGCATTCCTCGCAGCCGGCGCCGCGGAAGGCGTGCACCGTCTCGCCTTCGGGCGAGAGCGCCGTGCCCGCCGGCTGTTTGCAATTGCGGCAGATCACGCGCACCAGGCGCTGCGCCAGCACCGCTACCAGCGACGACGTGAGCAGGTAATTCTCGACTCCCATATCCATCAGGCGCGTGATCGCGCTGGGCGCGTCGTTGGTGTGCAGCGTCGAAAACACCAGGTGGCCCGTGAGCGCGGCGCGGATCGCGATGTCGGCCGTCTCCCGGTCGCGGATTTCGCCCACCATGATCACGTCCGGATCCTGGCGCACGATGTGCCGCAGCCCCGCGGCGAAGGTCAGCCCGATCTGCGGATTCACGTGGATCTGGTTGATCCCGTCCATCTGGTATTCCACCGGGTCTTCGATCGTGATGATCTTCTTGTCGGGCAGGTTGATGCGCTTCAGTGCCGAATAGAGCGTGGTCGATTTCCCACTGCCCGTCGGCCCCGTCACCAGAAAAATTCCGTGCGGCAGGCTGGTGAAATGCTCCATCCGCTCCAGCATGCGGTCGTCGAACCCCAGCCGGCGCAGATCGTAGAAATCGCCCGACGAGCGGTCGAGCAGGCGCATGACCACGCTCTCGCCGTACAGTGTCGGCAGGGTCGAAACACGCAGATCCACTTCGCGCCCCAGGATTTTGATCTTGATGCGCCCGTCCTGCGGCAGCCGCCGCTCCGCGATGTTCAGCTTCGCCATCAGCTTCAAGCGCGAAATAATCGCCGCCTTCAATTCGCGCGGCGGCATCTCCTGCTGGAACAGCACGCCGTCCACGCGGAAGCGGATGCGAAACTCCTTCTCGAACGGCTCGATGTGGATGTCGCTGGCGCGCCGCTCGATCGCTTCCGCGATCATGGCGTTCACCAGGCGGATGACCGGCGCCTCACTCGCCATGTCGCGCAGGTGTTCCAGGTCGGCCGTCGCCTGCTCGTCTTCGCCTTCGGTGAATACGCGGCGGTCGGCTTCGCCATAGTGCTTGTCGAGGGCGTCGAGGATCTCCTGCTCCGCCGCCAGC
Source organism: Bryobacteraceae bacterium (assembly GCA_041484525.1). Classification (GTDB taxonomy): domain Bacteria; phylum Acidobacteriota; class Terriglobia; order Bryobacterales; family Bryobacteraceae; genus JBGPHT01. Next base: position 11,024 of record JBGPHT010000020.1, read on the forward strand.
ACCGTCTGCACTTCGAATCCGGTGAACGCGCGCACCGCCGCGATGGTCTCGAAATCCAACGGATCGGCCATCGCCAGCGTCAGCGTGGAATTCGCCAGCGCCAGCGGAAACGCGCGGCACTGCCGCAGGAAGCGGTTGGAGAGGCCCTCGATCTCGGGCGCCGAGACCGGCGCTCCATCCACCGTCACCAGCGGCACGCCGAGCTGGTCGCTGAGCGCCGCCAGCACGTCGCGCTGCGCGATCAGCCCCATGTCCACCAGGATCTTGCCCAGCTTGTCGCCGCGCTCCTTCTGCAGTTCGAGCGCGCGCTCGAGGTCGTCGGCCTGGATCTTCTTGCGTTCGAGAAGGATCTCGCCCAGGCGCATGTACTGCGGGCCGGCGCCGGGTGACGGGCTTTCGAGGGTGGAGTCGGCCGCGCTCACTTACTTCTCTTCCGTGGTCTGAATCAAGCTCGCGAGCACACTCTTGCGGTTACCCTGCATCGTGATCTGCGCCGGCAGTCCGGTGACGTTTTCCCACGGGAGGTACAACATCCGCACCTGCAGCACGATCTGGTCGTTGAAGGAAACCGAATCCAACGCGCCCGCCGTGGTCGTCATCATTTCCTTCATGAGCGTTTTCAGCAGCGCCAGGTGCTTCAACTTCCGGTCGTGGATCGCAGTCTTCTCCGCGTCGCTGAAACTCGGCCGGAACGAACTCGTCCCCGGCGTCTCGATCAGGCTCAACTCGGTGGTGAAAACGGCGCCGTACCCATCCAGATAAATGGATCGCGTCTGGCCCAACAGATCGATGCGGTCGTTGACATCGGCCCCGGCGATCTTGTCGTCGAACTGTCTCTCGATGCCCCGCAGCAGCATTCGTGCCGGCCGCGGCGTTCCGGACGAAGTGACCACGGGCGCTGCCGCCGGAGCCTTCGCCGTCGTCACCGGCGGCCGGGCCGCGGGCTGCGATGCATTAATCTGCGCGAACGCCGGCAGTCCCGCCAGCACTACGATCGTCATCCAAGGTTTCACTGGTTCAATCCTCCGGTATTCGTGCTGTTGTACACTGCCACCTTACTCACGTTCGCGCGCCGCTGCATGAAATCGATGACGGACTGCGCGTCGATCACCTGCTTCAACCCTTCCACATTCCGCCGCTCCAGGTCCGCGATCAGGCGCTCCGTTTTCTGTGCCTGCCGCGATTCGCTCTCCGCCACTGCCTGCTCGACGGCCGCCCGAATCCGTCGATCGATCTCCGCGTTGGTGGAGACGGCGGAAATGGTTGTATTCGGAACCGTCTCCTTGGCAACCGGTGCGGGAACCGGCCGCGTCAACGCGAAAACCATCAGCGAAATCGAAAGCATGGCCGCCGAGGCAAAGCTGAGCTGCGCGGTCGAGCCCCAAAATGCGCTCCACCCGCGCCGCCACGGCGACGGCTCGAATATCTTGTCGGAGACGAACGCAATCCGCTGCGGAATCTCTTCCTCACGCAGCGCGAGCAGCGTCGACTCCGTCATCCGCAGGCGCTCCGCTTCGTCGCGGCACGCCTCGCAGGTCCTTATGTGGACTTCCACCTGGCGCTGCTGCGGCGCTTCCAACTCCTGCAGCAGGTAGTCCCTCAAATCAAATGGCGAGCAACTCATCTACACACCTCTAGCCTTCACTGGAGCCAGTTCGACCTTGAGGAGTTCCAAAGCCGCGTACAGACGCGATTTGACGGTGGACACCGGGCACTCGAGAATCTCGGACATCTCCTCGAACTTGAACCCCTGGTAAATCTTGAGCACCACGGCCTCGCGCTGTTCCGGCGTCAACCGTCCTAGCGCGGTGGCCACCGCCAGGTTCAACTCCATGGGAAACACCGAGCTTCCGCCCACCAGGATTCCCGTCTCCGTTTGTTCCGGCTCGATCTCTTCCACATCCGTCTCCGGCCTTCGCTTGCGAAACATCGAGTAGGCTTCGTTGTGAGCGATGCGGTACAGCCAGGGCGCGAACCGCCCCGGATCGTCGAGCTTTTTCAGATTCTGGTAGGCTTTCAAAAAAACGTCCTGCGCCAAATCCAGAGCGTCTTCGCGATTTCCCGTGATGCGCAGGAGATAGTTGTACATACGCTTCTCCCACCGGGACACGAGGAGGTTATACGCCTCCACTTTGCCCCGCGCGGCCTGACGAATCAGGTCGGCATCTTCGACCGCCCGAAAGATCAATCTCTGGCTCCTTGTAGCAAGACGCAGTTCGCCCGCAAAAAGACGGCGGGATACATCCAGTGTACTCCGCCGCCAATCGAATGGCGGTTTCGATACATTCGGCGGTTGAAAACAAAGTCGCATTCGCCGCGGTCGCCGCCGCACCTATGGCGGCTTCCGGCGCCTGCCTGCCCCCCTTTTGCAGGAGTCCGGAGCCATATCGCCGCCGCACGAGCGGTGCCGATGCCGGGGTCTGCAGCAAAAGATCCACCAGTCTGTGGGGCTAGGCGAAAAATTGCCTGCTCCAACAGTACAAAAGCACAGTTATCGACCCGCTTAAACGACTATTTATCTTATGTTTAACTCCAACTACCGAGGTAGCCCAGTACCTTCGAAAAGTACGGTCCCGGCCAGGACTATCGTGGTCCAGGAACCAGCCTTCTCCCCAGTGGATACCCTATGCGGTTCGGCAATCAGCCAATCGATACTAGGGATGTTGAAGCAAGCGTGGCTCTGGTTAGCTGCGCTGTCCGCGGGTCAACTACTACAGGCCGCGGACACCAGACTGGGAGCGGCGCCTTCCTACACCATCTCCAGTATCGTGAACGCGGCCGATTTTTCGTCCCGGCCGATCGCGCCGAACACCATCGTCGCCATCTTCGGCGTTAGACTGGCGCGCTCCGCCCAGGCCATCACCGGCGAAGACATTAAGGGCGGCAAACTGCCCGTCGAACTCAACTACGTCCGCGTCGGCGCCGGCGGCTCTCCCGCGCCCCTCTTCTTCGTCTCCGATAGCCAGATCAACTTCCTGATGCCTCCGGAACAACTCCCGGGCAACATTCATATCCAGGTCATCACGGAAGGCACTTACGGGCCGGATATCGTTATCAACCTGGTGGACGCCTCGCCCGCGCTCTTCCAGACGGCCGACGGATACGCCATCGCGCAGCACGGCATCGGTTCCGCGCTGATCGTCGCGGATTCCCCGGCCCGACCCGGCGAGACCATCGTGCTCTATGCCACCGGCCTCGGCAGGACTCAGCGCAGCACGATCGGCGGCGAAATCCCGCAATATCAATCGCAAATCCTGCGCCTCGCCGACCTCAAGGTGACGATCGGCGGTGTCCCCCTCGAAGCCAAACGCATCGCATACGCCGGTATCACCCCCGGTTCCGCCGGGCTGTACCAGATCAACCTAATTCTTCCCGATACCCTCGCCGCCGACCCGGAGATCCGGGTCTCGATCGGCGACCAATCCACCCCCGCCGGGCTGAAACTCAACGCCTCGCCGCAGCCGCTGCAACCGCGCCCCCTGACCGAACCGCAACCTTCCGACCCCGGTCCGCGTTAGATATATAGGCTACAATCGCCTTAGGAGTGCCCTCGATGTCCCTACGCACCTTCCTTGCAACCACTTCGCTCGCCGCCGGCATTCTCGTAGCGCAGGACGCCGTTCCGCTCAAGACCCCCGCCCCCGCTGCCGGCGACTATGTGGTGGACACCGGTACCAAGGTACCTCTCAGTCTTATCAACAGCATCAGCACCAAGCACTCCGCCGAGGGCGACCGCGTGTATCTCGAGACCGTCTTCCCGGTCCTGGTGAGCGGCAAGATTGTGATTCCCGTGGGCAGCTACGTCGCCGGCACCGTCACCCAGATCAAGAAGCCGGGCCGCGTCAAGGGCCGGGGCGAACTCTACGTCCGATTCGACTCGCTGACTCTGCCCAACGGCGTGACCCGCGATTTCCGCGCGCGCATGGGCGGGATGGACGGGACCGCCAACGGAACCCTGGATCGCAACGAGGGCAAAGTCACGAGCGATGGCAATAAGAAAGGTGACGCGCAGGTGATCGCCGAGAGCGCATCGGCGGGTGCGGGCGTGGGTGGCATCGCGGGAGCCATCGGCGGCCACCCGATCGCCGGCGTGGGGATTGGCGCCGCCGCGGGAGCCGCCGCCGGACTGATCGGCGTGCTGGTTTCGCGCGGTCCGGACGCCATTCTCGCCAAGGGTACGACGATCGAGATGGTCCTCGACCGGTCGGTCGCCTTCGACGAAGCCGACTTGAACTTCGGCACTTATCAAGCGCCGCGCCGCACCGTTGTCGAATCGCCCGCAGCCGCCGCGCCCCGCCGCCCCGGCATCATCCGCTAAACCGCCGTATCGGACCTTAATAAGTGTTGGCGCTCGATTAACTGCCCCACGGCGCATTCTCTAATACAGTAGTAATATTCTCGTGTCGGCCTAAGTACAGGCCGCCACGGTATGCTATCCATTCGGGGTGCGATTGGAATCGCTTTCTTTTGACGAGAAGTATTTAGACCGACTTATCAACCAGGATCGGGACGCCGAAGCTCGCTTCGCCGCGTACTTTCAGAAACCAATCTGGGTGAAAGCGCGCCGCCAATTGCGGACGTCCGAGCTGGCCGACGACGCCTGCCAGGAAACGCTTTTCCGCGTGCTGCGCTATTTCCGCTCGGGCAAGCGCCTCAACGACCCCGCACGCCTGCCCGCCTTCGTACACACCGTCTGCGCCAATGTCATCCTCGAGATGATCCGGGCGAATCACCGGTTCATTCAATTGCCCGAGGACGCGGCCGAACCACCCGATCTGCGGATCGATCTGCACCGCGACGTCGTCACCGAAGAGCGCAAGCAGATGGTCCGCGAGGTGCTGGATGAACTCCCGGAGCGAGACCGCGAGCTGCTGGGCCTCATTCTGGCGGAAGACGCCGGCCGGGCGGAGATTTCCGCGCGTTTCGACACTAATGAGGATTACCTTCGGGTGCTGGTGCACCGGGCGCGCCTGCGCTTCAAGGCGGCGCTGCTGCGCTTGCATCCGGAACAGGAGAGGGCTAGGAGTTCGGGGGCGGAATGAAACGTTCCAGAGCCTGACGACACCACTCTTATGGGGGACATGATCATTCATCAGGAGGCTGTGAGAAGTAAGGCGGTCGAGCGTTACCTTCTCGGGCAAATGCCGGATACCGAAGCGGAGTCGTTCGAATTGCACTTCTTCGAATGCGAAGAATGTGCCGGCGAGCTGCGCACCGGCGCCGTCTTTGTGGAGAACGCCCGCCAGGTATTCCGCGAAAGCCCAGCCGCGGCGCGCGCGCCGGTTCCCAGCCGCAGCCGCAGCCGTGGCCGCTGGTCCTGGCTGGCCGGTCCGTGGGGACGGCCCGTGTTCCAGGCAACCGCATTTGCGTCGCTCGTGCTGGCGGCTGCAGCCGTCTACCAGGGAGCGTTCCAACTTCCCGAGTTGCGGCGTCAGGTGGCCCAGGCGGACGTGCTGCAATCCCCGCCCGACTTTACGATTACCGGGGCAACCCGGGGCGATGCGCAGGCCATCGCGGTTCCCGCGAAAGCGCTGTCGTTCCATCTGCACATCGATCTGCCCGACAACTCTTTTCAGAGGTACCGCTGTGAGCTGTTTTCGGGCCCCGGTCCGGCCCGCTTCTCCGGCTATCTCGAGGCGCCGCACACGGGCGACCAGCTTACGATTCTGGTTCCGGCGCGCGCCCTCGCGTCCGGCTCTTACACTCTCTCGGTCCATGGCCTTCGCGACTCCGGTTCCGGACCCGAACTCGGCCCCTATACGTTCCTGCTGACACGCCAATAGAGAGGACACTATGATCGAACGTTTTCTGTATCACGCCTTCGCCACCGGGGCGGACGGACAAATCACCGCTCCGTTTCAAGAGATCATTCCCATCCAGGCATCCTGCGCCCTGTCCGGAAACGCCGGCTTCGGGAGTTCCCGCGTGGAAGGCTTCCGGTTCCACGACATCGTTTCGTTTGCTTCCGCCCATGCGGTGGTGGCGGGTTCTTACAGCGAGGAAAAGAAATCCTTCAGTTCGATCGCGACCGTCACCGTGGAGGACCTGGATGTTTTGGGTGTGGTGCGCGCCGACCGCATCGTGTGCCGCGTCGCTTCCTCTCATCCCAACGATCCGGACAACCCGGACAAGCCGCGCTCGATCACTTTCATCGGCTCGCATTTCGATAACCTGAAGATTGCGGGTTACCCGTTGAAGGTGGACTTGGCCATGAACAGATTCGGCAAGCTCGGTACCCTCGCCGGGCTGCGCGACGCCTACTCGGCTAAGAATAACGAGGAGATGAAACGCGACCCGAAAAGAAAGCCATTCTACGACGAGTTCAATGGATTCCAGGACGAGTTCAATCGCACGTGCATGGTCGGGCACGACAAGGATGACATGCCGCCGCAGGTGAAAAAATATCTTCCCTGGGCCGGCTGGGATCCTAAGGCCGGGATACCGCAGCGTAACGGCATGATTTCCGGTTCGCTCGTCCGGAACGTCGAAGGGCTGGGCTCGGAAGTGGCGCTGTACGGCCACATCATCCACGTGAAGGGTTTCGGCACTATCCGTCTGGCCGAGTTTCACATCACCGACACCGAGCGGCATCTCAGCATGCTCCAGCTCAACCTCGGATGCTCGCCGGATGGCGACCTGGGATTTGCCACAGGAGCGGGCAACGGAACCGGCTGGTGATCGATGCGTCTCGTCTTCCTCGTCGCTCTTGCGCTGATCGGGTGCGGGAGAGCCAGGCTCGATCCGCTCGAGTCGCGGTATCGGGAAGCGAGAACTCTGCTGCGCGCCGAGAAACAGAAGGCGGCATGGGACCAGACCAAAGCGGCGCTCGGTGAGGCACGCCCCGATTCGGTCTGGTACTGGAGACTGCGCCTGCTGCGGGCGGAGATCCTGCTGGCCAATCGGGAGGGCAAGCAGGCAGACGAGGCGCTGAATTTCCAACTGCCCTCCGGCCCGCAATGGCTCGCCGAGTGGGCGCGATACCGCCTGTGCCGCGGCTTTGCCGCGCTCCTGCTGGGGAACGGCCCGGAAGCCGAGCAGCACCTCCGCGAGGCGCAGTCGGTGGCGCAATCCATCGGCGACGCGTCCCTGCTGGCGGAAATCGAACTGCGCCAGGGCACGTTGGCCTTGGCCCAAAACCATTTTGAGGACGCGAAAAAGAAGTTCGACCGTGTAATCGAGTATGCCTCCCGGCACGGCGATGCCTACCTGCAGATGACCGCCACGGGAAACACGGGCCATTTGCTGGTTCTTTCCTATCACTACGACGAGGCGATTCCGTGGTTCGAGCAGACCCTGGCAAACGCCCGCACCCTGGGCGCGGCGACCTCCCAGGCTCGCGCCACGGGTAACTTGGGATATTGCTACTTCCGGCTGGGTGATTTCGACAAGGCGCTCGACTATTTCCAGCAGACCGAACAGCGTTTCGTTCAGGCCGGCAACCGTTACGAGATCCAGAATTGGCGGGGCAGCATCGGCAGCGTCCACCTCAACCGCCGCGAGTTCTCAGAGGCCGCAGCCGATTACCGCCAGGCGCTCGAAATCGCGCGCGAATTGAAAAATCCATTCGCCGTGGCGGATTGGCTCAACAACCTGGCCGAAATCGCCATCGAAATCCGCGATTGGGACGCCGCCGAACGGTACAACAACGAGGCCCTCGACATCGAGCAAAAGCTGGAAGACCAGCCGCGCAAGATCTACTCGACCGTGAATGCCGCTCGCATCGCGGCCGGCAAAGGCGACTTCGGCCGCGCCGAACAGCTCTTCCGCACCGTCATCCGGTCTTCCAACGAAAACCCGACGCCGCTTCTCAACGCTCACCGCCATCTCGCCGGCATGCTGGCCGGCACCGGCCACGACCGCCAGGCCGAAGCCGAATTCCGTGCCACCGCCGCCTTCGTGGAACACGAGAGTTCCGAACTACTCAAGGACGATTACAAGCTGACTTACTTTTCCAGTGTGATCGATTTCTACCAGGACTATGTCGATTACCTGATGCAGAAGGGCCGCGTTGCAACGGCGCTCGAGGTGGCCGATTCGAGCCGCGCCCGCGTGCTGGGAGACAAGCTGCGGCTGGCGCGTGCGCAACGGAAACCGCCCACCGCCGAGTCGCTCCAGAAGATCGCGGGCAACTCCAAGGCCGTGCTGCTCTCGTATTGGCTGGCGCCGAAAAAATCCTACCTGTGGGTGGTCACGTCTGCCGGGGTTCGATCGTTCCAACTGCCGCCCGCGGCCGAGATTCGCGCCCTGGTGGAGCGCTACGACGCCCTGATTCAGAGCGCGCGCGATCCGCTGGCCGTCGAGGACGCGTCAGGGCCAAGTCTCTACCACACCCTACTCGAGCCCGCCGCGGAGCTGCTCGCGAAAAACACCCGGGTCATCCTGTCGCCCGACGGAGCGCTGTACTCGCTCAACTTCGAAACCATTCCGGTGCCCGGCGCAACTCGCCATTACTGGATCGACGATGTCGCCGTTTCCGTGACTCCTTCGCTCGGGCTGCTGTCGTCCGATCCGGAGCCGCGAAGCGCCCCCGCCAACTCGATGCTGCTGGTCGGCAACCCCGTCTCCACCGAGCCGCAATACCCGGTGCTCCAATTCGCCGGCCAGGAGATCGCGTCCATCGATCGGACGCTGCCCGCCTTCCGCAAAGTAATTCTAACCGGCGCCGAAGCCAATCCGGATGCCTACGAGCATGCCGATCCCGGCACCTTCACCCTGATCCATTTTGTGGCGCACGCCGTCGCCAATCGGGAGGACCCGCTGAGTTCGGCCGTCATTCTCTCGAACCACGGCACCGGCGGATTCAAACTGCTGGCGCGGGACGTCATCCACAAGCCGCTGCATGCCCAGGTGGTGACGATTTCGGCATGCCGCAGCGCCGGAGCCCGCGTCTATGCCGGCGAAGGATTGGTCGGATTCGCGTGGGCCTTTCTCGAAGCCGGCGCGCGCAACGTGATCGCCGGACTGTGGGACGTCAACGACCGCTCCACCGCCAAGATCATGGCCAACATGTATCCGGAACTGGCGCACGGCCGCTCGCCCGCGGACGCCCTACGAGCCGCGAAGCTGGAGCTGATCCGCTCCACGGGCGCGTATCGCAAGCCATATTACTGGGCTCCGTTCCAGTTGTTCACCAGCAGTTTGCAGTGAGTAGGCTGCGCGAATCAGCATGCAGGCGCCGAAACCTGCCAGCGCGATCGCGCCGTATTGCGCCGGTGTCAGCCCCATGTACCGCGGGTCCGTGATTCGCAGGAAGTCGAGCGCGAAGCGAACCGGCGCATATAACAAGGAGACCGCGGCCGCGCACAGCCCGGGCCGCTGCGCTCGCCTCGCCAGGCAAACCGCCGGCCACAAGACGAATAGCGTGTACAGGAATTCGTAGAGCCCCAGGTCATGGTAAATGCCCGAACGGAATTTGATACCCAGAAGGAACGACGTTCCCGATCCGATGTGATCGTGCACCAGTGCGCATCCCAGGCGTCCGAAGATCCAACCCGTTACCAGTGCTTCGACCAGAATATCTGCCTCCGCGATCCACGGCCTGCGCCGCCGGCGGAAATAGAAAAACGCCCCCGCGAGAGCGCCGGCGAATCCTCCGAACGAACTCATCCCGCGCCAGATTTTGAGCAGCATGAGATGGTCCTTCGCCAGCCACGCGGGGGCATACAACAAAATCGCGGCCAGATGCGCGCCCAGAAAACCGGCGCTCAGCACCCAGATCAGGGCGCCGCGCAATTCCCGGGGCGGCAGTCCGGCCTCACTCGCGCGACGCATCGCGAGCCGGCAGCCGGCCACCACTCCCAGGCAGGCCAGTACGGCGAAAACGGTGATCCGCAACCCTCCCGGCAAGGAGATGGCGGGGATCGGGAAGTAGGGAATCACGACGGCGGCGCTCCTCCCTTCCTGCCGCCGCGGCCGATGGCCAGGCCGTTCTCCCATGCCACCAGTTCCTGGCGCGGCGTCCGCTGCGCCCCGCGCGGCCGCGGGTCGGTGTAGAACGGCCGGTCGCTCCAGGCGATGTGCACCTCGACTACTTTCGCTTCGAAGATGTTCAACTTCTCGAATTCGGGCGACGCCTGTTTTTCCGAGCCCGGCCGCGTGCGGTGGACGATGCGCGGCAGCGCCAGCCGGAGCACCGCGACGCCCTTCGGGTCCACCGCGCGCAGGTTCGGCCGCCGGAAGATCGACGGCGTTGGTTCCGTCGTTTCGCGGTCCGTCATCCGGACAGTCAGCTTGCGCGGGGCCGGGTCGTAGTGAATGTTCCGCGGGTCGGCATAAGCATGCAGGGTGCGGCCGGTGTTGTTGCGCAGCTCGATCGTCACGATGACGTTGCGGCCGTCGTCCTTCATTTCCACACTGCCGACTTCCAGCTCGCCGTTCACGATGGCGTCCCCGTGGAGAGGTACCCCGCTTCCGTCAAGAGATCCGGCAGCCGGGGATCGGCGGGAAACTCCGCGAGCAGCCGCCGCCCGAATCCGTGCAGGGCCCTGGGCGTGCGCAGCAGGCACCCTTTCAGGAAAGCAAGCTCCGCGCGGATTTCGTAATTGGCAAAGGTTCGCCACGCGGGGGTCAACGGCATTTCGGCCGCCCACTCGTCGAAACTCGCGGCCAAAAAGCGCCCGATGCCGCTCGAATCTGTTCCCGCCTGGCGCCACAACAATGCCTGCGCGTAGATCGACACGGTCTCCATCAGCGCCCATCGAACCGGCGAGCCGGCCATGGCGCGCTCCCCCAAAATCCGCGAGATCTCGTTGAGCACGGGATCGGCGGAGAGTGCGCCGCGCCGGGCCCGGCTCAGGCGCACAGCCTCCCACACCTCCTGCCGCGACATTCCCTCGAGCTCCGGCGAGACTGCCAGGCCGGTTTCAAACCGCCGCCCCAACTGCTCCGCGTCCGCCTGCCCCAACGTGTAATCGTAGATAAGGGCCAACACCAGCGTCAGCGGACGCACGAACCGCTTCTCCAATAGCTCCCGCAACCCGGGCGCTACCGCCACCATCCGGCAGGCCTCCGGACTGAATCCGTAATAGTCGTAGAAGAGCCGGTCGAAGAAGCTGAAACCCGCCTCCGACCGCTGCAGGAACAGGAGCTGTTCGCGCACCTGGCGCATGGCGTTCACGTCAGGAGAGTAGGCGCAATAGGCGGTCGCCATCTCGGCCTTCATGAGGTCCTCCTGGAAAAGTATCCGGCGTCGTTCTGGGTGAATAGGCTCATATTTCCCGCTCAACTGAAGCTGGCGTTCAAATCGCCGCCGGCATTCCCTGTAATGGTCAGAATGTGGATGGCGCCGGGATTCAGCGCCGGCGTCAACTTCACGGTCTGCCGGCTACCGCCTGAAGGCGAAACAATTTCGATCGTCCATGTTCCGTCCGCCAGGTTCGGCGCCGCTTGCGTCACGGTGGCCGTGCCCTGCAGATTCGAAAACGAGAAGGAGCTCTGCGCCCCGGGTTGGTAACACACATCGGTCGCGGTACGATTGCCGCGGACATTCAACTGGATGTTCCGGCCGAGGGGCCGGATCTTCGAGAAATCCACTTTGATCGTGATCCCTGAAGCGGCGCGCGTACCGCTGGGGCAGTCGGGGGTCACGGTGATGTCGCCCGGCGAAGAGGTGCAGGCCGCCGCCAGCATGATCGCGGCTGCCGGCAGCGCCCTGCGTACCGGGAAATAACGCAGGGAGTTGAGATTCGCTACGCCCTGCAGGCTCGGCACAGGTCTGTCATCCTCCATGCGTTAGTGAGTCAGGGGCGCCGGACGTTTCAGCCGCTGCCAGACCGGCCGGGGCTCCTCCCACACCTCCCGCGCCATTTCCCCCAATACAGGAGTAACCGGACCTCAAACTGTCGACCTTTCCCGCGTGTTTCCAACGCTGCGATCATGGCCGCTCAAATGCATCTGGGTATTTCAGGATTGGAGGAGGGATGAACTTCGATCGAGCCCCGATGCTGGTGATCTGGGAAGCTACCCAGGCTTGCGATCTGGCTTGCATACACTGCCGCGCGTCCGCGCAATCGCAGCGGGACCCCGGCGAACTCACGACGGAGGAGGGGTACCGCCTGCTCGACGAAATCCGCTCTTTCGGCGAGCCCCTCATGGTTTTCACCGGCGGCGATCCGTTGAAGCGGCCCGATCTCTATGACCTGATCCGCTACAGCGTGAGTATCGGGCTGCGTACCAACGTCACCCCCAGCGCCACCCCCCTGCTGACGGCCAAGGCCATCGACGCCTTCCAAGCGGCCGGTGTTTCCCGCATGGCTATCAGCCTGGACGGACCGGACGCTGCGAGCCACGACCACTTTCGCGGCATCCCCGGCACCTTCGACCGCGCCATGTTCGCGCTCCGGCATGCACGCGATATCGGGCTCGATACGCAGCTTCAGACGACGGTCACCCGCCTCAACATGTACCGCCTGTGGGAATTCGCGGACATCGCGAAGGAGGTTCGCACCCGCATGTGGAGCCTCTTTTTCCTCATCGTGACCGGCCGCGCGCTGGCGAACCAGGACCTCAAGGCGGCGGAATACGAGAAGGTCTTCGAGTTCCTCTACAACCTCTCGAAGACGGCGCCCTACGGCATCAAGACTACCGAGGCCATGCACTATCGCCGCTATGTGGCGCAGCGCATGAAGGCCGACCGCGGCGTCCAAAACCAGAACGCCAAGGACGTGGCGTGGCGTACCGCGGGGGTCAGCGACGGGAAGGGCTTCGTCTTCGTGTCGCACACGGGTGAGATTTTCCCCAGCGGATTCCTGCCGGTGAGCGGCGGAAATGTGCGACGGGACTCGCTCACCGATGTCTACCGCAATTCCGACCTTTTCCGCACGCTGCGCGACCCCACCCAGCGCGACGGAAAGTGCGGGTGGTGCGAATATCAGAAGGTGTGCGGCGGCTCCCGCGCGCGCGCCTACGCCTTGACCGGCGACTACCTGGCGGCCGACCCCCGGTGCATCTACCAGCCGCATCTGGCCGATGCCATCGCGGGCTGAACCCGCCTGCGTACCTGATACCCTGGGACGGATGAACAATTCCACCATGATGCGCCTGGCCGCCACTGCGGCGGTCTTTCTACTTTCCGCCACCGCCGCCCGCGCCGGCGAAAAGAAGCTGATGCACTGCTTCGCCTGGACCTCGATCAAAGAAGGCACGCCCGCCGATTGGACTGCCTTCTTCAAAGCCAGCGATGCCCTTCCCGGCAAGATCAAGGGCATCTCCAAGGTCTGGTACGGCAAGCTGGCCGCGCCGCTGGGCCAGACCACCGTCACCAAGATCGACCCGGACAACCTCAAGAAGTTCCGCGCCGGCGAAACGGCTACCGGGGAAGTGAGCCGCACGCCGCGCGATTGGGGCATGTGCATGGAAATGACCGGCGCCGCTCTGCGTGAGGCGTATGGCTCGCACCCCTACCACAAGGTCTGGACTGACGCCTACGCCAAGATCCGGGTGGACGGCACCACCACTTTCGACATCCTCGGGCAGTAGGCAGAGCGCACGAAAGCCCCATTCGATATACTGGAATTTTGAAACACTCTAGTTTCTCTCGTGCCATCTCGAGGGTGGGGGGCATGAGGCAATCCTGGCGGCAACACGCCGCCTCTATCAGGATCTCCGCATGAGTACAGTTGCAGTCAGTCCCATCAACCGGGCGGCGCGCTTCTACGAGGCGCCCATCGGCAAGAAGTTCGTCATGGCCGTCACCGGCGTGCTGCTCTTCGGCTACGTGGTTGCCCACCTGCTCGGCAACCTGCAGGTCTATTCGTCCGACCCCGAGCAGATCAACCGCTACGCCGCGTTCCTGCACAATCCATCCAACGCCATCTTCCTGTGGGGCGCGCGCGTGGCGCTGCTGGTGGCGGTCGCGATGCATATCGTGGCTTCGGTGCAGCTCTGGAAACAGAACCGGACGGCGCGGCCCGTTGGATACATGAAGAAGGATGACGTCCCCACGTCCTACGCGGCGCGCACCATGATCTGGAGCGGGCCGATCGTGGCGGCGTTCGTGATCTTCCACGTGTTGCACCTGACGGTGGGCGCGGTGGTGCCGCTGCAGGAACTCGGCGTGAACCAGCCGAACGTGCGCGCCAACGTGATCGGCGGATTCCAGAACCCCTTCCTCGCGGGGTTCTACATTTTCGCCATGATCCTGCTGTGCATGCACCTGTACCACGGGCTGTGGAGCATGTTCCAATCGGTGGGGCTGAGCCATCCGCGCTACACGCCGAAGCTGCAGAAGTTCGCCAAGATTGTGGCCATCCTGATCGCCATCGGCAACTGTTCGATCCCGATCGCGGTCCTGACGGGACTGTTGACTTACTGAGGAACGCCAGCATGGAACTCGATTCGAAATGTCCAACCGGGCCGATTGAAACGCGATGGGACCGCCATCGATTCAATCTCAAGCTGGTGAATCCGGCGAACAAGCGGAAGCATACCATCATCGTGGTGGGGACGGGCCTGGCCGGCGGATCGGCCGCGGCTACGCTGGCGGACCTGGGGTACAACGTCAAGTGCTTCTGCTTCCAGGATTCGCCGCGGCGCGCGCACTCGATCGCGGCGCAGGGCGGCATCAACGCCGCCAAGAATTATCACAACGACGGCGATAGCGTGCACCGCCTCTTCTACGACACGGTGAAGGGCGGCGATTTCCGCGCGCGCGAATCCAACGTCTACCGCCTGGCGCAGATTTCGCTCAACATCATCGACCAGTGCGTGGCGCAGGGCGTGCCCTTCGCGCGCGAGTACTCGGGATATCTGGACAACCGGTCGTTCGGCGGCGCCCAGGTGTCGCGCACCTTCTACGCGCGCGGGCAGACGGGGCAGCAGTTGCTCCTCGGCGCCTACCAGGCGCTCGAACGCCAGATCGGCCGCGGGCAGGTAAAGATGTTCCCGCGCACCGAGATGCTGGACCTGATCGTGATCGACGGCAAGGCGCGCGGCATCGTGACGCGCGACCTGGTCACGGGCAAGCTGGAATCGCACCTGGCCGACGCCGTGATGCTCGGCACCGGCGGCTACAGCAACGTTTACTATCTCTCGACCAATGCCAAGGGCTCGAACGCCACCGCCATCTGGCGCGCGCACAAGCGGGGCGCGTTGTTCGCCAACCCGTGCTACACCCAGATCCACCCGACCTGCATTCCCGTCTCGGGCGACTACCAGTCGAAGCTGACGCTGATGAGCGAATCGCTGCGCAACGACGGGCGCGTGTGGGTGCCGCTCAAGAAGGGCGACACGCGGCGGCCCAGTGAGATTCCGGAAGCCGGGCGCGACTACTATCTGGAGCGACGCTACCCGAGTTTCGGCAACCTGGTGCCGCGCGATGTGGCCTCGCGCAACGCCAAGCTGGTGTGCGACGAGGAGCGCGGCGTAGGAGAAACCAAGCTCGCGGTCTACCTGGATTTCCGCGACGCCATCCAGCGCCTGGGCAAGCAGACGATCAAAGAGCGCTACGGCAACCTGTTCGACATGTACGAGCGCATCACGGGCGAAGATCCGTACGCCGTGCCCATGCGCATCTATCCCGCGATCCACTACACGATGGGCGGGCTGTGGGTGGATTACAACCTGATGTCGAACATCCCGGGGCTCTACGTGACGGGCGAGGCGAACTTCTCCGACCACGGGGCCAACCGCCTGGGCGCCAGCGCGTTGATGCAGGGTCTGGCCGACGGCTACTTCGTGCTGCCCAACACGATCAACGATTACCTCGCGTCCACGAAACTGGAGAAGGTGGATACGTCGCACCCCGCGGTGCTCGAGGCGGAACAGCAAGCCACCAGTATCACGCGGCGGCTGCTGGATGCGAAGGGCACGCGGTCGGTGGATTCCTACCATCGCGAGCTGGGAAAGATCATGTGGGATTACTGCGGCATGTCGCGCACGGCCCAGGGGCTCAAGCAGGCACTGGCGGCGATCCCCGAGCTGCGTGAGAAATTCTGGCGCGACGTGAAGGTGTTGGGGACGGGCGAAGAACTGAACCAGTCGCTCGAAAAGGCCGGCCGTGTGGCGGACTTCTTCGAACTGGCCGAACTGATATGCATCGACGCGCTCGAGCGTAACGAATCCTGCGGCGGCCACTTCCGCGAGGAATATCAGACGCCGGAGGGAGAAGCGGCGCGCGACGACGAACGCTACTCGTACGTGGCGGCGTGGGAGTTCCGCGGCGTGGGTAGCGCGCCCGCGCTGCACAAAGAGCCGCTCACCTTCGAGTACGTTCACCCGGCGCAACGGAGCTACAAGTAATGAGAATCGTTCTCCACATCTGGCGGCAGCGCAACGCGACGGAAAAGGGCCGCATGGTGCGTTACGAGGTTCCGAACGTCAACCAGGAGATGTCGTTCCTGGAGATGCTCGACGTGCTGAATGAGGACCTGATCGCGAAGGGTGAAGATCCGGTGGCGTTCGACAGCGATTGCCGCGAGGGCATCTGCGGCACCTGCGGCTGCATGGTGAACGGCGTGGCGCACGGCCATTTGCCGGGGACCACCTTGTGCCAACTCCACATGCGCCACTTTAAGGACGGCGCCGAATTGTACCTGGAGCCGTGGCGGGCGCGCGCGTTTCCCGTGATCAAGGACTTGGTGGTGGACCGTACAGCTTTCGACCGCTTGATCGCTGCCGGCGGTTTCATATCCGCCTCGACCGGCAGCCCGCCGGACGGTAACACCATCCTGATTCCGAAGGAAACCAGCGACCGCTCGATGGACGCGGCCGCCTGTATCGGCTGCGGAGCGTGCGTGGCGATGTGTCCGAACGCATCGGCGTCGCTGTTCATGGGTGCCAAGATTGCGCACCTCGGCCTGCTGCCGCAAGGTCAGCCGGAGCGCGAGCGGCGCGTGGTGGGCATGGTGGCTCAGGCCAATACGGAGCTGTTCGGAAGCTGCACCAACATCGGGGAATGCGAAGCCGTCTGTCCCAAGGAGATCAAGCTGGAAACGATCGCGCGCATGAACTGGGACTTCCTGAAAGCCAATTGGACCGGCCGCGGCGCGCAGGCCGAATAGTCCAGCGCTATCTCTTCGAACTGGCCAGGAGACGCGCCAGGTCCAGCAGGTGTTGGGGCTTGTACGCTTTCTTCGACCACTTGGACGTTTGCGCGAACTCCACGCCGACGAAGTAGCCGATCTCCCGATAGACGCAGTACCGGACGATGCCGCCCAGCCGCTGTTTGGGAGTCTCCCAGTGGATTTCAACGCCCAGCGCTATGGGTGATTCGAGCTGCAGGCAGGCCCCGGAGTGAGAAATGTCCTCCAGAAGCGCCATAGCCAGCCGCTTCTTACCGGCCGCCTCCTTCCAGCAGACCTGGATCATGTCCGCGCAAAGCATGCGAGTTTCGATTCGCCGTTCTTGCATCTGAAATACATATCGGCGGGCAAGGGCCGATTCTTTACCCCAAGTAGATTCAAAGCAATTCCGCGAGGGATTCGATGCCGATCGATCTCATCAGCGCAACCTCGGAGAGAATGCTATGAAGTGTGCCGGTCTTCAGAGGGTTATGCAATGGAATCGTGATCATGTGAACCGGAGGTCCTTCGTGCCGCAGCCTGACGTGGCTTCCCTTTTGACGGAGCACCACATAACCGAGACGTTCCAAAAGCCCGGATTGCGCGATCTCCTGATACACCTCGTGGCAACTTCATGCCGCTTCGAACGGAATCAATTCGTCCTTCATGTAGTGCAGTTGTACCAGGCGGGGATGTGCCGCGCCTTCTTCGAAGTGAAGCGATGTTGCCTCGAGAACGTTGGCGCGGAGTTCCTCCCAAGTCTCGCCTTCCGTGAAGATCGCGTGGCCCAGCGCACGTGCGCAGTAGCCGCCCTCGTCCGCGTCGCGAACCTCGAAGATTAGCTCCATGTCCATAGAATACCTGAGGCGCCAACCCCACGACGCAACCGCTCCCAGTCCTCCCTTCTACCGATGCGCCGTCGCCGCCGCACTCCAACGCGCCGACACCTTTTTGATCCGCTCCACGGCTTCCATCAGGTTCTCCATCGAGTTGGCGTAGCTGAAGCGGATGTAGCCCTTCCCGTAGCCGCCGAAACAGCCGCCGTCCAGGCAGGAGACTCCAGCTTCGTTCAACAGCAGGTCCGCCAGTTGCTTCGAATCCATGCCAGTGCCGGTGACGTTCGGGAACGCATAGAACGCGCCGCCGGGCAGGGCGCAACGGAAACCTGGGATCTCGTTCAGACCTTTCACAACGGCGTCGCGACGGCGCCGGAACTCCGCCACCATATCGCGGACGCAGTCCTGCGGGCCGTCGACAGCAGCGATGCCGGCACGCTGCGTGAAGCTCGCGGTGCAGGAGTTGGAATTGACCATCAGTTTGGTCACGGCGTCCACCAGCCATTCGGGCATGACGCCGTATCCCATGCGCCAGCCGGTCATCGCATAAGTCTTCGAAAAGCCATCGAGGATGATCGTCTTTTCCAGCATGCCGGGGAACGAGGCGATCGAGACTGGCGCCTCGCCGTAGCTGATCTGGGAGTAGATCTCGTCGCTCAGCACCATCACGTCGCGATCGCGCAGCATGTCGGCGATGGCCCTCAGATCGTCGCGCGGGATCACGCCGCCGGTCGGATTCTCGGGCGAGTTCAGGATCACCATTTTGGTCTTGCCAGAGAGGCGGTCGCGGAACAGATCGAGGTCGAACGAGAAACCGCGGTCTTCCATCAGCGGCATCGGCACTGGCCTGGCGCCGAGGAAACCGATCATCGATTCGTAGATGGGGAATCCAGGGTCGGGATAGATCACCTCATCGCCCGGCTCGAGCAGCGCCAGCATGGGGAAAAAGATGATAGGTTTGCCGCCCGGCACAACCGACACATGCTGCGGGCCCACCTGGATATTCCGCGTGCGGCTGACGTGGCCGGCGATGGCCTCGCGCAGCTCCGGCATTCCCTGCGGCGGACCGTAATGCGTCCAGCCTTCGTCGAGTGCCTTCTTGGCCGCTTCCACGATGTGCGGCGGCGTGGGAAAATCCGGTTCGCCGATTTCCAGGTGGATGATGCTGCGTCCCTGCGCTTCAAGGGCACGCGCGCGGACCAGAACATCGAAGGCGGATTCCACCCCGATGCGGCTCATTCGCTCTGCCAGTTTCATGTGATTATGCTTTCCGGAAAAATGGCACGCCGTCGCGCTGTTCGACTTCGACCACGCGGTCGTCGATGGCGACACGCTCGCCCAGGATGCGGCCGGTGACGCGGCCGCCGCCATCCAGGGTCACGATCGAAGTCTGGTAAGGCACATCCTTGATGAACGCCTCGGGCGCCGAATAGATCACGGTTTCGGTGTAAACAATGCCGGTCCTCATGCCGCCCCCAGAATGCTCACTACGCAGGTGGCGCCGGAGCCGCCCAGGTTTTCGGCCAGTCCCAGCGAATGGCGCGCGACCTGCCGTTCGCCGGCTTCGCCTCGCATCTGCTGCACCAGGTCGCAGATCTGCGCCACGCCGGTGGCTCCGACCGGGTGGCCTTTGGATTTCAGCCCGCCGCTCGTATTGATCGGCCGCGCGCCTTTGAGCCCGGTGCAACCGGCGGCTGTATAAGGTCCACCCTCGCCGCGCTTCGCGAAGCCCAGGTCTTCCAGCGCGATGATCTCGGCGATGGTGAAACAGTCATGCAGTTCGGCGAATTCGATGTCGCCGGCGGCGAACCTGGCCATTTGAAAGGCCTTCTCGCCGGCGCGGCGCACGGCGGGAAAGGTGGTGATGTCGGCCTTCTGATCGAGCGCGACGTAATCCGACGCCTGCGCGATCCCGAGCACGCGCACGGCCTTCGACGTGAACTCGTGCGCGCGATCGAGAGGCGCCAGGATGACGGCGGCGGCTCCGTCCGAGATCAGCGAGCAATCGTAAATGTTGAGCGGGTCAGCGATCGGTTTGCCGTTCATCGCCTGCTCGAGCGTGATCGCCTTGCGCATGTGCGCGTCGGGATTGAGCGCGCCCGCCAGGTGGTTCTTCACCGCGACAGCGGACAGTTGCTCCCGGGTAGTTCCGAAATCGTGCATGTGGCGCCGCGCGATCATGGCGAAGAGCGACGCGAAAGTATTTCCGGCGCGCATTTCGCCCGAGCAATCGCCCGCCTCGGCCAGGATCTCGCTCACGCGCGGCGTGGACTGCGAGGTCATTTTCTCGACGCCCACCACCATCACGATGTCGTAGACTCCGGCGGCGACTTCGGTCCATGCGTGGAAAAACGCCGATCCGCCGGAGGCACACGCAGCTTCGATACGCGTCGAAGGAACGCCGTGGACGCCGAGGGCGGTGGAAACGTAAGGCGCGAGATGGTTCTGGCCGACGAACGCAGGTCCAGCGAAGTTGCCGAGGTAGAAGGATTCGATTTGCGCAGGCACCACACCGGCGTTGTGGAGAGCTTTTTGGCCGGCCTCGACGGAGAGGGTCCGGAGGTCCCGGTCGGGAAAGGCGCCAAAGGCAGTCTTGCCTGCGCCGATCACCGCAACAGGTCTCATATTCTTAAGCTTAACATCCGTCCCCGCAGGTCGAATGCGGCTGCGATCCCCCAAACACACCGGCCAGACACCTGGTCTCGAGAGCGAATCTTAGGCACCGGCTGCCCTCGGCGGGCACGATACGGGCTTCGCACAGAACGTTCACCTTCTTCACAGGTATCTTGAATTTCTGCAACTGAGCGATGCGCAAATCCTCTTTGTCCGGCTGCGTGACTTGTCTGATTCGCATTTCGAGACACTATCACGCGCTTCCCGACTGCCGTAAACAGTAGGGGGTGGGGCAGGTCCTGGACCCCCCTGCTAAAATGAGCCTAGCGGAAGTACCGTTTTTTGTTTCCACGTTTTCCTGGTCCTGCCGTCATCTTAGATAGGACGTGGGAACGATATTTTACAGTCAGATGAGCGAAGTCATCGAGCCGGGCCTGGAGCTACTGGAGCGGCAGAATCGCTTTGTTTCCGAGCACTTACGCCGGATCTTCGTCCAAATTTACCGCATTGTCGAGAATGTCGCGGACGCCCAGGATCTGACGCAGGAAGCCTTCATCAAGGCGCTCCAGCACCAGGAACAGCTCAAAGACGAGCAAAAGGCCGCTCACTGGCTCTCCCGGATTGCGACCAACACGGCTATCGATTTTCTGCGCCGGAGCGGCCGTACGGTTCATTGCGAGATCGAAGACACTTACGAGAGCGGCGGGGAAAGTCCGGAACAGATCCTGCTGCGGAGCGAGCATCGGGAGTACATCGAGGATGGCCTGCGGTTGTTGAGCGCGCGCGAACGGGCGGCCCTGATGCTGCGCGACGTGGAAGGCGTGCCCGCGGAAGAAGTGGCGAAACGGCTGGGGTGTTCCAAGGCGACGGTGCGTTCGCATATTGCGAACGCGCGCACCAAACTCCGCCGGTACATGGAAAGAAGGAAGCGGTAGCAAGATGAAACACCCGAGTCAGGCAACCTTGGCGTTGCACGCGGGCGGGGACCTTGGGCCGATCGCCCGATGGCGCACCGAGCGCCATCTCACCCGTTGCGAGCGCTGCCGGGAAGAGGTCGCGGCGTTCGAGACGGTACGGGACATGCTCCCCGGCCTCGCCCAGATCCCCGAAATCCCGTGGAACCGGCTGGCCGCCGAAATGAAGGCCAATATCCGTCTTGGCCTGGCGGCCGGCGAATGCGTCCGCGGTACTTTGCCGCTGCGCGATACTCCCCTGTTCACCGGCGCGCGCGCCGCCGTGGCCTTCGCCAGCATTCTGGCGCTGATGGCCACCAGCTTCATCTTGGAACGTCCCGTGCCGCAGTTGGCGAAGGATGAGCGGCCGATGGCGCAGGCCACCGGCAATGGAATCGAAGTCAGTGGAAATGGACAGACGCTGCGCTTGATGCACCCGGGCGGCGGCGATGTCGACGTAACTTTCTCAGTGGGTGCGCAAGGAACGGTCGGCGCCCGTTATACGGATCCCAAGACGGGCTACATGACCATCAACAGGGTTTATGCGGAGTAAAGCGGTGATGCGGCTTTCGATAGTCGGTCTGTTGGGAGTGGCCAGTTTGCTGGCACAGGACGCACCGCTTCCCAGCAGTTCGATCGCGATCAATTTTCCGAAGGATTCGCCCGTGAGCGTGCTGCAGGTGCAGACCGGCGAATCGCGTGCCACGGCGCGCGGCGCGGCGCTGGTGCTCGACCTGCACATGGCGCTTTCGCTGCGCAACAGCAGTTCCAACCGCATCCACGGCGTGACGCTGCGTGTGTTCTCGCAGGAAGTGACGATGGGCGGCAAGGCTTCGGTCTCCATCCCCAGCCTGGACATCGCGCCCTTCGAAGCCTTCCCGGTGCGCATCGACGTGCAGCTCGTGCGCCCCACGCAGGTGGCCGGCGGCCCGCTCGTCGAAGTGAATCTGGATGGCGTCCTGTTCCAGGATCTCTCGTTCTTCGGTCCTGACCGGCTCAACTCGCGCCGCACCATGACCGCCTGGGAACTGGAGGCGCAGCGCGACCGCACGTATTACAAGCGCGTGCTGGCGCAGGGCGGCAAGTTCGGATTGCAGCAGCAAGCGCTGCAGAGTATCGCGCGGCAGGCGCAACTGCCCCAGGTGGGCGTACGGGTCAGGCACGGCCAGGCGGTGACGTCGGCGGCGATGCCGGCGGGCGAGCGTACCGCGCAATTCGCGTTCCTGAAGTTCCCCGATTCACCGGTCGATCCGGTAGATGGATGGGCGCAGCTTTCCGGCAATGAAGTGCGCTCGCCGCGCATCCAGGTGATCAACAAATCCAACAAGCCGGTGAAGTACGTGGAGTTCGGATGGCTGGTACGCGACCGCAGCGGCGAGCAGTTTGTGGCTACGCTGCCATCGGCGGACGCCGATCTGCTGCTCCCGCCCGGCAGGACCGGCCGCGTGCTGCAGGAGACGGCTTTGCAATTCGAGCGCTCCGGCCAGCCGCTGAATATCCAGAGCATGACCGGCTTCGTCAGCCAGGTGGAATTCGCCGACGGCAAGGTGTGGGTCCCCAACCGCCAGAGCCTCGAAAACACGACACTGCTGAACGTGATGGCCCCGTCCGCCGAAGAGCAGCGCCTGACCGACATCTACCGCAAGAGGGGCTTGGATGCTCTAATCGCGGAGCTGGGTAAGTTCTAAAATCTTCACAGCCGAGACGCCGGGATCGCCGAGAAAAATGCAAGGCCCTTGTCTTAATGTTTTTGTGTTCTCAGCGGTCTCGGCGTCTCGGCGGTGAAGATTCTTCTGCGAGTCCCGCCTAATTCCCAGCCGGAGCTACCGGCACCGGGTTCGGATAATAATACGGCCGGTAGAAAATATTCACGCCCGGCAAGTCGGGGATCTCCACTTTGATTCGCCGCGTCGTCTTCGGCTTGCCCTCCGGATCCACGTCCGGAACGTAGCGCAAAATGTACTGCGTCGTGATCTCGCCCGCGATTCCACCTACCGCGTCGATGATGCCCTTCGAGATCGCGGCCGCATAGCCGCCCGTCCCCACCGTCAACGCGTAGTTGCCTTCGTCGGACGGATGCGAAAGATAGCCGGAGACATCTTTGTACGGGTTGACCAGCGGATACTCCACGTGGCCGCCGGTGTCTTTCGTCAGGCGGTCCAGCACTTCCTTGTCCTCGTTGGCGAACCCGAACGCCATGCTGCTCACGGAGTAAATCGTCACCTGCGTGCGCTGCGCCAGTTCCAGCACTTCTTCCAGATTGTGCTTGCTGGCGTTGTCGTGGCCGTCGCCTACGATCACGATGATGCGGCGCGGCTCGTAGGGCTCGCCCTTCACCAGCTCGCGGCGCGTGCACGCCATATACACCGCGTCGTACAGCGCAGAGCCGCCGGCCGGCTTCATCTTGTCGATCCGCGCCGTGATTTTGGCCGAATCCCAAGTCGTGTTCACCGCCAGCTCGGCATCATTCGAATACGAGATCAGATAGCCACTGTAGCGTTTATCCCCGGGCAGCAGGTTCCACACCAACTCCTTGATGGCATCCTGATAGGTCTTCCAGTGGATCTTCATGTTGTTGCTCTGGTCGATGAGGAAGCCCACCACGACCGGCTGTTTCTGTTCGTGGCTGAAGAATTCGATGCGCTGCGCCCGCCCTTCGTCCAGCACCCGGAAATCATTCTTCTCCAGGTTGGAGACGAATTTCCCCCGGTCGTCTTTCACCGTGACGGGGACCATCACCTCGGTCGCCTGCGAGCGGAACTGCGCCGCCGGGTCGATTGGTGGTTGAACTGGTTGTTGCGGCGGGTTGGCCTGTGGCGGTTTCTCCTGCGGGATAGCTTGCAGGCACAGCAGCAGAAGACCGCAGGACCCCAGAATCACGGATCGGCGTAGGAAAGACATGACGGCGTTGGTATTATTGTACCCCGCGCCGTGGCCCCCGGAGTCAGTCTTTCACCGCTACCACGTCCACGGCGAACCCGGCATCCATGGAGGGCAGGCCCTCGAAGGGGATGAGGGATCCGGCCGGCGGGCGGTCGGCGGAGAAGAATTCACCCCGCACCTTCCGCACCTGGTTGGCAATGCCTCCCGACAACGGATATATATGCGCGAAGGCGACGTCGCCGGTGGAGACGCCCGCCTGCTGCAGCGCCTTCTGCAGGCGTTCGAAGGCGAGGCGCGCGTCTTGTTCCTGGTATCCAAACGATGCCTGGGTCCCGGTCAACACCACCCGCGCGGAGCCCACCACCGCGGCATCCGATTGGCCCTCCGACGGATTCACCACGCGCAGCCGGTCCGGCGTTTTCGCGCGCAGCCGGGCCACGGCTTCGCAGGCCGCCATCGCGCTCACCGGGGCGCGCTGCGTCTGGACCAGGTTGAGCGCCGCGCGGGGATAATCTGCCACCACCAGTTTCCGTGTCTCCGCCACGTTGTCGAGCGAGCTGAGAAAGCAGGTGACGCGCAGCACGTCGGCCGGCTCCGAGCCCGCGGCCTGCAACTCGCGCCGCAGGGCGGCCAGCGATTTCACCGTGAGTGGCGGCACCGGATCGAGCGGATCCCCGGAAGTCGCCACCGTCGCCGAGAGGAACGCCAGCCCGTTCGGATTCACTTCCTTCTTGGCGGAAGCGATCGCCTCCAACACCACCTGCGCGCCTTCGAGCGGCAGCCCGCCCGCCTGGATCAGGCTCAGCGAGGGCAGCGGCTGGCGGCGTTCGGTGAAGGTTTCGCTGACCAGATCGCGCACCCGCCGGATGTCTCCCGAGCCGGCCACAAACGCGCGGATCTTGAGAACCTCTTCGCTGCCGGTTTCCCGGGCCAGCGCCTTGAGCGCGTCCCGGACCTGCTGCGAAAGCAGCCCCTTGGCCGAGAGCGGCGTCACGTGAAACGTCAGCCGCCGGGTCTCGCCGGTCACCGCGCCGGGCAGTTCCTTCGGAAGCTGGAGAGTCTGGGTCTCTTCTTCCTTTTTCTTCTTCTGGCTGGGCGACGCGACGAATGCCAGGGCGCAGACCAGCGCCACCAGCGCCGATGCTCTCATTTGTTCCTCCGCGACAGAGCACGCACGGAGCGCATAGAATTAGGATTGTAGCAAACGCGAATTGACGCGCAGGCCGCCTGTCTGCGCGGCGGTGCGAAAGGAATGCATGGCGGCACCGGTCCCCCCGCTCGTTAAGAAAAAGAAGAGGAGTCATTCGCCCTGGAAACGCTACTGGTGGGTGGCGGGCGTGGCCGCCGCGGCGGCTGTCGCCGGAGCCTGGTACGAGCTGCCCAGCCGTCCGCGCGAGGCCCGCATGGAACTGCTCCCCGGATACGTTCCGAGCGCCGCCACGGTGGAGCAGGAATACGCCCGGTTCCACGGCAAGATGCTGCGCAATGCGGAAGTCGAGCAGCAATTCGAGAGCGCCACTCAGCTCTCCGGCCGGCGCGATTACGTTGGAGCGGTGGATATGCTCGAGGCCGCCTCCAAGGTGGCGGCGGTGCCCGTCATCTTCAATAACCTGGGTGTGCTCTACGCCAAGCTGAACGACCGCTCGCGCGCCCTCAACGCCTTTCGTGAAGCGCTGGCGCGCGACATCAATTACCAGCCCGTCCGCCTGAATCTGCAGCGTCTCAAAGGCTTCACTCAGAATGACGCGGACCCGGTGACGCGCGAGATCGAGCCCAACAACAGCAACCTGCTCGCCAACCTGATTTCGCTGAGCAACAAACCCGTGGATGCAGAAATCGCCGCCGGCCTGGACGACATCGATTGTTTCAAGTTCACCTCGCCGCCGGCGCCGCGCGACATTCTCGCCATCCACATCGTGAGCTCGGCCAATCTCGCGCCCGGCATCCGCATCTACGACTCCGACATGCGCATGATGAAGATCGGCAAGGATACGCGAGAGCTCGGCGCCTCCCTCACCCAATTGATGGCGCCCCCGCCCAACACCACTTTCTACGTGAACGTTTTCGGGATGGGCGGCACCGCCGGCCCGTACTCCATCGCGATCCAGCCGACGAAATCCTACGATTCCTACGAGCCGAACGACGACATTTACAGCGCGCGGACCATCACGGTGGGCCAGACGATCGAAGCTAATATCATGGATGGCCAGGATACCGACTACTTCACCTTCGTCAGCCCGCGCACGGGGACGGTGACCATCGATATCCGCAACCGCTCGACGACGCTGATCCCGGCGCTCACCACATTTACGCCGGAGATGCGCAATAGCGGTTTCGGTCCGGACGTCCGGACCCCGGGCGCGTCTTTGCACCACACGATGCAAATCGAGGACGGCCGCACGTATTTTATTCAGGTGTGGTCGCAGGCGAATTCGTTCGGCGATTACATCTTGACGATCGAGTAGCGGGAGGATAGGGCGAAGAAAAACGTGCGGTGGGGAAAGAAGGAGGCGCGATAGTCTTTAGGAATGGGCATAATTAGTGCTATCTTGATAGCGAATAAAAGGCGAAATTGGCTCACGAAGTGAAACGTGAGAGAATGCACTGACCGAGCGGGTTTCGGTATTGGGTGATGCTCCATTCCGACTTTGATGAACTGCACAACATCCAGCACATCAACAATCTGCCTTCGCTTCTGGAGAACGGAATTCTGTCGAAGGATCGGTCAAAATTGCTCAAAGAACACCGGTCGGTAGCTTTGGAAGTGATTCAGGATCGCCGGGAGAAGGTGATTGTTCCGAACACGAATCGACGACTTCACTCGTATGCAAATCTTTACTTCAATGCTCGGAATAAGATGATGTCACGGTTGCGGAATCGCGACCGTGAATTGTGTGTTCTGCGGGTGAACAAGCAGGTTTTGAGATATGACGGTGTGGTTGTTGCCGATCAAAATGCTTCAAGTGACTACGTTCGCTTCGGCGGCGGCATCGACGGCCTAAAAACTGATTGACAAGGATATGGTCTTCGCCCGTTCTTGGAAGCACCCTGAAGATCAGAGACTAGAGTGGCGGCACGGCTCCGTCGTATGCGCCGAGGTCCTAATACCGGAAGGTGTGCCACCGAGGGACATCCAGGGGATCTATGTGTCCTGCGATGAAACGGCGGCGAAGATCCGGTTCGACATTCCCTCGCTGAACGTCGAGACCAACGGCGATCTGTTCTTTAGATGAGGCGATAATGGTGACTACAACGACAGGCGATCTGTTTTCTTCGCAAGCGCAAACGCTCGTGAATACGGTGAACTGCGTCGGTGTGATGGGGAAGGGTGTTGCTCTAGGTTTCAAGGAGCGATATCCGGATATGTATAAAGAGTATGTCCGCCTCTGCGATGCAAAGCGTGTGCGCCTTGGAGAGCCGTACCTGTATAAGGAATTGACGGGACCGTGGATACTGAACTTCCCTACGAAGGACCACTGGCGGTCAGTGTCAAAGTTGTCCGACATCATCGCTGGGTTGCGTTATCTCGAAGCTCATTTTGAGGACTGGGGAATCGAGTCTCTTGCTGTTCCGCCTTTGGGTTGCGGCAACGGTGGACTCGAATGGCGAGTGGTGGGACCCACTCTCTACCGGCATCTGAACAAACTCGGTATCCCAGTCGAGCTTTATGCTCCTCACGGTACAACCCCGTTCGAGTTAACTCCTGAGTTCTTGGCGGCCTCCAAGCCGATATTTCCATCGAGCGCCTCGGTTCCTCCGTTAAGGGTTTCGCCGGCATCTCTGGCCTTAGTGGAGATTCTGCACAGGGTCGTTTCCGAACCATATCACTGGCCTGTCGGTCGAATCACGTTCCAGAAGATTGCTTACTTCGCGACGGAAGCCGGTCTTCCAACAGGTCTCGAATTCAGACGAGGCAGCTACGGCCCGTTTTCGTCCGACTTGAAGCCGATGCTCTCCAACCTCGTGAACAACGGGCTGATTTCTGAAGAGCCGCTAGGACGGACCATGTTGGCGGTATGTCCGGGAAAGACGTTTGCCGACGCCAGAAAACTGTTTGAGAACGAGTTGGCGGCATGGAATGGAATTATCGAGCATGTTGCGGATCTTTTCATGCGGATGAGAACAACTCAAGCTGAGATCGCAGCGTCGGTATTGTTCCTGGCCCGGAACATGTCGAAGCCTGATCGGGAATCGCTAACAGAGCACGAAGTCTTCCAAGGCGTTCTGGAGTGGAAGATTAGGCGTCGACCGCCACTTCAACCCGAAGAGGTCGCCAAAACGGTCCGGAATTTGAACATTCTCCGCTGGGTCGATCTCAAACCAAGTCAATTGCCGATCCCCACAGAGGCCTGGTCCTAGTTGCTACTCAACTAGCTAATGAAATGGAAGAACAACAACCTTACTCGGCCTAGCGGTCAGCCAATGTGGTACGCTATGGCTGGATGCAGTTCCAGCCGCTTAGCCACGATTCCTCCGTGCCGCTCTACCGGCAACTTTATGAGCAGATTGCTCACAAGATCCATTCCGGGGATCTGGCACGCGGCGAGCGCGTGCCCGCCACACGCGAATTGGCTGGACTGCTTGGACTGAACCGGACCACCGTTTCCGCCGCCTACGAAATCCTCGAATCCGAGGGTCTGATCAGCGGGCAGGTCGGACGCGGCAGTTTTGTCACTGGACCTCCAACGTCCGCCGCCGCTGCCGTGGACTGGAATGGACTGCTCGAGCGCAGCGATGTTCCGGCCGCTGGCCCGACGGGAGGATTCGGGCGGGAAGTCATCAGCTTCGTGATGTCGCGGCCCTCGCGCGCGCTGTTTCCACTGGATGAGTTCCGCGCCAGTTGCGCTGCCGTTCTCGCGCGGCACGACCTGGCCGACATCCTGCAACTCGGATCTCCCAGCGGTTACGAACCGCTGCGACGCCACCTGCTCGAAGACGCACGGCGGCTGAACCTCGCGCGGCCGGGCGACGACCTGATCATTACCAACGGCTGTCAGCAGGCGCTCGATCTCATCGGCCGCGTGCTGGTCCGCCCCGGCGATACGGTAGCCGTCGAAGACCCCGTCTACACCGGCCTCAAGAACCTGCTGGCCGGAATGGGCGCGCAACTGGTCGGCATTCCCGTGGGCGTGGATGGCCTCGATGTCGCCCACTTGGAACGCGTCCTCGAACGCGAGCGTCCGCGCTTCCTCGTGGTGACGTCGAACTTCCAGAATCCTACCGGCGCCACCCTCACGCTCGCGGCCCGCCGCACGCTGCTCGACGCGGCGCGTTCGGCCGGCGTGCCCGTGGTCGAAAACGACGCGTATGGCGAACTGCGATATCGCGGCGAGCCGGTGCCCGCCATCAAACAGCTCGACGAGCACGGCGGCACGGTGCTTCTCCGCAGCTTTTCGAAGGTCAGCTTTCCCGGACTGCGCGTAGGCTGGGCGGTAGGTCCCAAGGCGCTGATCGACCGCCTGCGCACCGCCAAGGAGGCCTCGGACCTGCATACGGATCAGCTCTCGCAGGCCGTGCTGCTCGAGTTTGTCGAATCGGGCCGCCTCGAAGCGCATCGCACACGCATGCTCGAGGCCGGCTCCGAACGTCTGGACGCGACCCTCGATGCCTGTCGCGAATTTCTGCCCGCGGGCACGCGCTGGACGCGACCCGAAGGCGGCATGAACATCTGGGTGCGATTACCCGAGCCGCTCGATGCCGGCGAGTTGCTGGGGCGCGCGCAGAAGGAAGGCGTAGCTTATTTGCCCGGCCGCTATTTCGCCGTCTCGCGCCTCGAGCCGGGCGCGCTGCGATTGAGCTTTGCGGGACTCGCCGCGGACCAGATCCGGGCGGGCCTCAAGATCCTGGGAAGAATTCTGGCGGACGAACTGGAAGACTCGAAACGCAATTTCGAGCCGGCGTCCGCGATGGTGTAAGAGACGGGGACCGGAGGATTGGGGAGGATTGCTCACCGCCGAGACGCCGAGATCGCCGAGAACAAAAGCAATTATGACTTGTCTTGTTTGCTCAGCGATCTCGGCGTCTCGGCGGTGAATAATCCCCTCCCATCCCCGGCTAAATTGGAGAGAAACATGTTTCAATTGACGAGCGAACAATTCCGAGTAAACGTCGCCCTCGCCGAGATGCTCAAGGGCGGCGTCATCATGGACGTCACTAACGTCGAACAGGCACAGATCGCGGAAGAGGCGGGCGCCTCGGCCGTGATGGCCCTCGAGCGCGTGCCATCCGATATCCGCAAGGACGGAGGGGTGGCGCGCATGGCGGCCATCGCCATTATCGAACAGATCCAGAAGACGGTCACCATCCCCGTGATGGCCAAGGCGCGGATCGGCCACTTCATGGAGGCCCGCATTCTCGAAGCGCTGCACGTGGACTTTATCGACGAAAGTGAAGTCCTCACCCCGGCCGACGAGGAGCACCACATCGACAAGACCAAGTTCCGGATTCCGTTCGTGTGCGGTGCGCGCAACCTGGGCGAGGCGCTGCGGCGCATCGGGGAAGGCGCGGCCATGATCCGCACCAAGGGCGAGGCCGGCTCCGGCAACATCGTGGAAGCGGTGCGGCACATCCGCACCATCGTTAAGGAGATGAAGCAGCTCACCGTCCTCGGCGCGGAGGAGCTGTTCCACGCGGCCAAGAATCTGCAGGCGCCTCTCGAACTGGTGGAATGGGTGGCCAAGAACGGCCGGCTGCCGGTCCCCAACTTCTCCGCCGGCGGCATCGCCACTCCGGCCGACGCGGCGCTCGTCATGCAGCTCGGCGCCGAGGCCGTATTCGTCGGGTCCGGCATCTTCAAATCGTCCGATCCCACGGCGCGCGCCAAAGCCATCGTGCAGGCTGCCAAGAACTACGACAACCCCGAGAAACTCCTCGAAGCCAGCCGCGCGCTGGGTGAGGCCATGCCCGGACTGGACGTCTCCAAGATTCCGGAAGCGGAATTGATGCAAACCCGAGGCTGGTAATGAAAAAAGTTGGGGTGCTTTCGCTGCAGGGCGATTTCGCGGCGCACGGCGCGGCCCTCGAGCGCGCCGGGGCAGAGCCGGTGTACGTCCGCGAACCCGAGCAGTTTGAGGAAATCGACGGGCTGGTGATTCCCGGCGGCGAAAGCACCACCATGCTGAAGCTCATGCGCTATGAGGGCCTGCTCGAGCCGCTACGCGAATTCGGCCGGCGGAAGCCCATCTTCGGCACCTGCGCCGGAGCCATTCTGCTGGCGGACGAAGTCACGAACCCGGAGCAGGAGAGCCTTGGCCTGATGGATATCGGCGTCGAGCGGAATGCTTACGGGCGGCAGATCGACAGCCGTGTGGCCGAGATCGAACCCGAGCCCGACTTCGCCGAGCGGACCTCCCCCGGCAAGCTCGAAGCCGTATTCATTCGCGCGCCCATCATCCGGCGGCTCGGCGAAGGCGCCCGCGTTCTGGCGCGCTATGCCGGCGACCCGGTTCTGGTGGAGCAGGGAAAACACCTGGTCGCCACGTTTCACCCCGAGCTCACCCCGGACTCGCGCGTGCACGCGCTGTTTCTGGGAAAATTGTGAGCATGCCCCTTAAGAAGGTCCTGTTCGTGTGCATCGGGAATTCCTGCCGCAGCCAGATGGCGGAGGCCTTTGCACGCGCCTATGGATCGGACGTCGTCATCCCCGCCAGCGCCGGCCTCATGCCGGCGGGTAGCATCGCTCCCGACACGCTGCGCGCGATGGACGAAAAGGGACTCAACCTGCGCGACCATTTTCCCAAGAGCATCGCGCACCTGGGCCGCGCGGAATTCGACCTCGCCGTCAATATGAGCGGCTTCGACCTGCCCAACGGAGTGGGGGCCCGGGTGGTGGACTGGGAAGTGCCGGACCCCGTCTCGCTCGAGTACGACGAGCATTGCGAAGTGCGCGATCTGCTGGAACGGCGGGTGATGGAGTTGATCCTGAAATTGCGCGCCGAGCAGAAACAGCCGCCTCTGCGCGGCCTGGGCTCCAGGCAGGTGCCTCGGTGAACCCCCCTTGCACCCGGCTAGCCCGTTGGGGATAATACCGGCAGACCCAGACAGTATGATCCGTCACCGACAGGAGATCTGCCGTGCGAACCACCTTGGTAGCCGCTCTAGTTTCGTGTGCTGATACTTCTTTGAAACCCAAGGCCCGCCGGTTTCTATTGGGCCTATCGTCCGACGAGCTTCAATTCATTGCCGAATTCATCGGCGCCAGCATTCTCGAATCCTCCGGCCAGTGCGCCGGCTCCCGTTCCCAGTTGGCCGCCCGCATCGCGGAATTTCAGCGGGCCAACGCCCCACGCGCCACCGACACCGGCGATCGCGACCACAAGTCCATCCTGCTACTCGAATTCCTCTGCCGCAGCGGTCTCAGGCAGTACGCTGTTCCCCTGGGCGCGCGGGTCAACTAACCCAGGAAAAATCTTCACCGCCGAGACGCCGAGCCCGCTGAGAAAAATACTTGGGGCAAGGCCGGACAAACCGCCGCCGATATTTTATGTTTCCATTTTCTCGGCGGTCTCGGCGTCTCGGCGGTGAAGGTTTTCTAGCTGCTGTGGTCGTGGATGATCTTCCACCCGGCCGACGTCTTCTTCAGCACCAGGGTGAACCGGCCGCTGGCGTCCCCGCCGCCCTCGGGCGTTCGCTTCAAGCTGAACTTGCCGATGGCCAACGCGAAACCCTTGCCTAACTCACGCACTTCGATTTCGGAAAAGGTCAGCGTGCCCATCTTCTCGCGCGTCCCATAGGAGCGCTGGTAGCGGCCGAGGATCGCCTGGACGCCGCCGCGCGTCACCTCCTTGCCGACGAACGTGGTCGAGGGCGAGTCTTCGTAGTCGGTCGCGAAGGCGGCCAGGTCGCCGCGATTCCACGTGGCTTCCGAATTCTTCAGCATCGTACGGATCTCATCCGTCTGCGCCATCACCAACGGCGCGAAAATAAAAGGAACCATCCAGCGCAGCATGCCGCCGATTATAATAGGTGCCTCTATGGAAAGCCACCCGAACGAAGACAAGAGCTTCTTTGGCCACCCGCGCGGACTGGCCACGCTCTTCTTCACCGAGATGTGGGAGCGCTTCAGCTACTACGGCATGCGCGCCATCCTGATCCTGTACCTGACTTCCCAAATCGCCAAGGGTGGACTGGGGTTTACCGATTCGAAAGCCGGCGCCGTGTACGGCCTTTACACGGCCATGGTGTACCTGTTGTGCCTGGGAGGCGGCTGGGTGGCGGACCGCATTACCGGACAGCGCAGGGCAGTGCTCTATGGCGGCCTTTGCATCGCCGCCGGACAATTCTGCCTGGTTGTGCCCAGCGAACTTGCCTTCTATTCGGGCCTGGTGCTGCTGATGATGGGAACCGGAATGCTCAAGGGAAACGTGAGCACCATCGTCGGCCAACTCTACCCGAAGGGCGACACGCGGCGCGATTCCGGCTTTTCCCTCTTCTACATGGGCATCAATATCGGCGCCCTGATTTCGCCCATCATCTGCGGCTACATAGGTGAGCGGATCAGTTGGCGCCTGGGGTTCGGCGTGGCCGGGCTGGGGATGCTCGCCGGGCTCATCCAGTATGTGCTCGGCGGCAAACACCTGGGCGAAGCCGGACTGCGTCCCGCCAGTACGGGTGATCCGGAACGCGACCGGCGGGATCGGCGGAGCGCCATAATGGCGGTGGGCAGCGGCCTGGGGTGCTTCGCCGTGCTGGCCCTGCTGGGCGCGGTGGGGGTGATTCCGTTCACCGCCACTCTCGTCTCGGACGGCCTCGGCTGGTTCCTGCTCGCGATTTCAGTCGTAGTCTTTTCGTGGCTTATCTTTTCCGGCGGATGGTCGCCCGAGGAGCGCAAACGTTCGGTCGCCGTACTGGTGCTGTTCATCGCTTCGGCTCTCTTCTGGGCATCGTTCGAACAAGCCGGCTCCACGCTCAGCCTGTTCGCCGAACGCAGCACCGATCGCCACATGTTCTTCGGCTTCGTCTTCCCCGCCAGTTGGTTTCAGTTTGTGCAGCCGATCTTTGTGGTGACGTTCGCCCCCGTGTTCGCCTGGCTATGGCTGAAGATGAACCGGAAGGGTGTGGAGCCCTCCAGCCCCGCGAAGTTTTCGCTCGGCCTGTTTTGCGGCGGGGCCGCGTTCGCCATCCTCGTGCCCGCCACTATCATGGTGGCCGGCGGCGCGCAGGTCGCCATGTGGTGGCTCGTCGGAACGTACTTCCTGCAAACTATCGGCGAGTTGTGCCTCAGCCCGGTCGGCCTGAGCGCCATGAGCAAGCTTGCCCCGGCGCGTGCCGGAGGATTCATGATGGGGATCTGGTTCCTGTCGACTAGCATCGGCAACTGGCTGGCGGGCAAGGCCGCGTCCTTGTACAGTACGATTCCCCTGCCCACGCTGTTCGGCGCGGTGGCGGGCCTGACCATTGCGGCGGCAGTGGTTCTCGCATTGATGATTAAACCGACGGTGCGGCTCATGTCCGGCGTGAAATAGATTGCGTCCGGCTTTGTGAGATTACGCGCTCCTCTGTCGCTGTTCGGCGCGGTGGCGGGCCTGACCATTGCGGCGGCCGTGGTTCTCGCATTGATGATCAAACCTACGGTGCGGCTGATGTCCGGCGTGAAGTAGGATCAGGTCCTGCTTTGTGAGATTACGTCCTCCTCTGTGAAATATTTGATACAACAGTTGGGTCCAGACTTTCACAATGTAATGTGATTGGAGGAAACAACTCATGAACCGCCGGCGATTTCTTCAAGGAGTTGGTGGGAGCTCGGTGGCGCTCCTGATTGGGCGGGGCCAGGCTCAGACACTGAAGTTCAATGAAATTTATTCCATCAGATGCCTGGGGAACGTGAATGGGCCGAGGTATCTGGATGGCCGCACCGGCAGCGGCACTGTGGCGTTAGTCGACAAGCTGGTAAAGCCGTTCTTCGGAACAAAGTGGCAGCTCGTCAACGGCGGGAACGGAGCCGTCGCGTTCAGATGCAAGGGTAATGCCGCAGGGCCGGTGTGGCTCGACGGCAGAACCGCAGATGGCACCGTGGGACTGGCTCCCAAAGCTGGCGGAACATTTACCGGCACCCGATGGCAGGTGATTGAGGTCAATGGCGGAGTAACGCTGAAGTGCCTTGGAAATATTGAGGGTCCGCGATGGTTGGATGGCAGGACCGGTAACGGCTCAGTCGGGCTGGCAAAGACGACAGACCCGCCCTTCACCGGAACGAAGTGGGAGATCAAGCCATACCCTCGTTGCATTGATGAGCCTTGTCCTTTGCCGTGGTGAAATGATACACTCCTTTGCGTATCGCAAAGGAGTGCTGAGATGCCCCACGCAAAGTCCGAGGTTCTCCAGGGAACTCTCGATCTTATGATCCTCAAGGCTTTGGATGCGCTTGGGCCGCTCCACGGCTACGGCATCGCGCGCCGCATCGAGCAACTCAGCGACGAACTGCTTCAGCTCAACGAAGGCACTGTCTACCAGTCGCTGCAGCGCCTCCAGCAGAAAGGATGGATCTCATCCGAGTGGGGCGTCTCCGAGAACAACCGCAAGGCGAAATTCTATTCCATAACCAGGCCGGGCCGTAAGCAACTCGCTCGTGAGTCCGAGAATTGGGGGCGAATGTCCGGCTTGGTCGAGCGGATTCTGCAACTCGGAAGAGTGGGTTAGCATGTTAGCCGCGATAAGAATAATCGTTTCCCGAATTCGTGGTCTGTTCAGCCGTCGGGGATCGGACGAGGATCTTGACGAAGAGTTTCGTGCCCACCTGGCCATGCTGACCGAGCGGTTCGTCAAGCAGGGCATGAACGCGGAAGACGCGCGCTACGCGGCACGCCGGCAGTTTGGCGCGCTCACCCAGATCCAGGAGCAGATTCGGGAACGCCGGTCCGTACCGCTATTTGACGAACTGCGGCAGGATGCGAAACTCGCGCTTCGACAGCTTCGCAAGGCGCCGCGCTTCACTGCCATCGCGGTCTCCGTCCTCGCGTTGGGCGCCGGAGCCAACACGGCGATGTTCAGCGTCATCGACGGCGTCCTGCTACGATCGCTTCCTTACCCGCAGGCGGAGCAACTCGTGTGGGTGGGAGAAGTGCTGAAGGGCAACACGGCGGATGAAGTCACACTCACACCCAACTTTCTCGACTGGCGCCGCCAGAACCACGTGTTCACGGCGATGGCGGCATTCAACTATCGTCCTCGAACGCTTATGGAAGGCGAAGCCATCCAACTCCGGACCGTCAAGGCATCCGCCGCCCTGCTCCCGATACTGAAAGTGCAGCCGCTGATAGGCCGGAGCTTTCTAACCAGCGAAGATCAGAAGGGTCACGATCAGGTTGCCATCCTTTCCTACGGTCTTTGGCAGCAGAGCTTCGGGGGAGCAAAAGAGATCGTTGGCCGCACCATCACGCTGGACGATGGAACCTACGACGTGGTCGGGATCCTGCCGCCCGATTTCCATTTTCCCGGGCAGCAGCCGATTGACCTGATGACTCCGCTGGGAAAGAACGAGGAGTTGGAACTGACGCGCGGAGATGGAACCACTACGATTGTTCGGGACGTGGTCGCCCGCCTGAAACCAGGGGTGACTCTGGAACAGGCGCGCGCCGAGATGGAGATCATCGAGTCCCGCCTCGCCCCGCCGGCATTCTTCAAAGGCGGGCAGATGACGGTCAGGGTCCTCTCTCTGCATGACAGGTTCGTCGGAAACATCCGGCCGGCGCTGCTGGCGATATTGTGGGCTGTCGGCTTCCTGCTTCTCATGGCATGCGCCAACGTCGCCAATCTGCTATTGAGCCGCGCTGTGTCGCGGCAGCGGGAGTTCGCGATTCGCGCCGCGCTGGGGGCCTCACGCCGTCGCATTGCGCAACAACTTCTGGTTGAGAGCCTGGTGCTGGCCGCGCTGAGCTGTGTCAGCGGTGTGTTGCTGGCTTTCTGGATGCGGAGCCTTCTCGCCGTACCGGAGACGATCCCCGGGTTCACAACTCTTCCACTCGACTTCCGGGTTCTCGGTTTTGCCGTGGCCATCGCATGTGCGAGCGCTGTCGCGTTCGGACTCGGTCCTTCCCTTGCGGGCGCTAGCGCGGCCATCTCTCCGGCGCTGGTGTCGGACGGCCGCTCTCTCTCGCTGGGAGGGCACCGGCGATTCTGGTTGAACCTCCTGGCATCGGCACAAATGGCGATCGCGATTGTCCTCCTGACCGGCGGGGGGCTGATGCTGCAGAGCTTTTGGAAACTCCGCTACCACGACCTCGGATTCGTGACAGATCGTCTGTTGACCGCGCGCCTGAATCTCAGCGGCGTCCGGTATGCGAATCCCGCCAAACAGATTGCATTCCTGGATGCCCTCTTGGACGACATCCGCAGTCTTCCCGGAGTCGAGGGCATCGCCGCGGGCAATCTGCCGCCGGGCGACGGACACGCGACCAACGGCTTCGGGATAGAGGGTCGCGCACTCGCGCCCCAGGGCCGGCGCCCGGTTGCCCGGCAATACTCGGTGAGTCCGGAATATTTTCGCCTGCTTGGAATCCCGCTGCTCCAAGGGCGCGGAATCGTGGATAGCGACAACGCGGACGCGCTCCCTGTGGCGCTGATCAGCCAGACCTTCGCGCGTATCAACTTCGCCGGCGAGAACCCGATCGGCAAGAGAATCCGCTCGGAGAGGAATGATCCCTGGCGAACCATCGCCGGAGTGGTAGGCGACGTCAAGACGGCCGGGATGGCGTCTGCGCCGGAGCCGGTCATCTACTTTCCCTATCGCCAGACGGGAGCCATGGGCGGTGATGCCGGTATCCTGATTCGCACTGCATTCGATCCAGCTTCCATCGGTCCGGAGCTTCGGAAGCGAATATCTCAAATAGACCGCCAGCAGCCGGTTGTCGACATTCAAACCATGGACCACCGGCTTACAGAATCGGTCGCGAAGCCCCGATTGGCCGCCGTGTTCCTGGGGAGCTTTGCCGCCCTCGGGCTCCTGTTAGCCGCCGTCGGCATCTATGGCGTGATGTCGTTCCTGGTCCGTTGGAGATTCCGGGAGATCGGCATTCGCCTCGCGGTCGGGGCACGGCCGCGAGATGTTACGCGGATGATCTTGACCCACAGTCTCAAACTGATTCTGGCGGGCGTTGCGGCCGGAGTCTGTTGTGCACTCTATCTGGGCCGCTTAATTCAGAAGCTGTTGTACGGCGTATCTTCCACCGACCCGCTCACGTTTGGTCTGGCCATCGGATTCCTGGTGCTGATTGGCCTTGCCGCCTCATACCTGCCGGCGCGACAGGCGTCGCAGATCGATCCGATGGCGACCCTGCGAAGCGAGTAGCGCTAGGCACCGGCGCCGGCCTGGAAACCTTCCCACGTGTACGCCGAGAAGCGCCGCACGGTCACGAAACCGACTCGCTCGTAAAGCTTCACGGCGTCCTCATTCGACGCGGTGACGGTGAGGCTTGCGGTCCGGCATCCCATGTCGCGCAGCGTGATCAGCGATTGGCGCAGCAGCTCGTGGCCGATGCCCGTCCCCCGGACCGCCGGCGAAACGCAGATCTGCGTGATGTGTCCGCAGTCGGGCGCAACCAGGCTCGCCAGCGATGCGCCGCACAAGCGGCCGCTCACGGCTTCAAAAGCCGCGTACGACGCCGGCCGGTAAAACGCTCCGCAGCCCGGATACTGCACGATGTTGTACAGGAACCGCCGCGCTCCGGCAGGGCTGCGGTACTGGTCGTTGATGCGGCTGTCCACGTGCCCCGCGTAAGCTGCCGCAATTAATTGCGCCGCGGAATCCTGGTAGTGATCCGACCACTTCTCGATGTACATCGGCATCCGAACGTGTCCGGACGAGAGCGGCGAGTGCTGCAGATCGATGCGCATGAAGTTGCGCGCATACGCATTTGCGAACTCGGGATACGGCACCGGCCGGTCCGCCGCCGATTCGAGCATCATGAGCTGCGATTCCACGCGCACTACCGCCGGATTCGCCATGATGGCTGAAAGCGCCCCTTCCAGCAACTGGTTCTCACGCTCGATGGAACGGAAGGCGCGCCGCACGTAAAGATCGCCGATGAGTCCCTTGTTGTCCTCGAGCACGTAATAGAGATACCCGGTGACTTCGCCGTTCTCGATCAGCGCGCTGCCGTGG
The DNA here is from genome assembly GCA_041484525.1 of Bryobacteraceae bacterium. Taxonomy (GTDB): domain Bacteria; phylum Acidobacteriota; class Terriglobia; order Bryobacterales; family Bryobacteraceae; genus JBGPHT01. The sequence goes on from JBGPHT010000020.1 coordinate 50,403, forward strand.
AGGGCCCGCAGGTCGACGAAGCGCCGCACCAGATCCGCCGACTTTTCGAAATCCCACTCGAGCGCCGCCCGCCACACGGCACTCTCCTCGCGGAGCAGCGGTTCCAGGTCCCGCGCCGACAAGCGCCGCAGGTCGGCGATCTCGATGGGCCGTTGCGGGGCCGGATGAAGCCGGGCAGCCATATTGGCCTGTTATTGTACCTCTTACTACATCTTATCCCTGCTCTTATCCCGGATGCCGGACCGCTGCTCGAACATTGGCTCCGCGGGGCGCCCACACCGCCGGGTCGGTCGGCCCGAACAGCGCCAGCACCGGCGTCCCTACGGCCGCTGCCAGGTGCGTGATCCCGGAATCATTGCCGATGTAGAGGCGCGCGCCCGCCAGCCAGCATGCCAGTTCATACAAGTCGTCGATCCGGACGGCGCCGTCAATCGCCGGATCGTCGGGGCCCGTGCACCAGCACACGGGCATCACGCGCTCGAGGCTCCGCGCCAACTGCCGGAACTTTTCCAAGGGCCAGTTTTTCCGGGCCGACCCGGAGAACGGGTGAATGACCGCGTAGTTTCCGGGCGCGGCGGCGCAGGGGATGCGGGGAACACCGTCGCTATCGCAGGCCGCGATCGTCCGCACCTGTTCGAGGTAGAAGTCGGTCGCGTGGATTCCAGCGCCCGCAGGCGGCAGCGCGTCGAGGAATGTAAACGGCAGCCCGAGATTCGCAACCGCCGCGCGAAACTCAGGCCGGTTGGAGCCGTACCAGCAGACGATGGAATCGAACCGCCGCAGTTCGTCGAGGAGATGCGGGGGCGGGTCGGTCACGCTCAGCAGGTCGAGGCCGGTCGACGCGATGGCGCGCGCGCGATCCGCAAACCGGACCAACGGAACATTCTGCGACGCGGTCCACACCTCGAAGCGGTCAGCTCGCAGGCACTCGATGGCGGGCAGGGAGACGATGAAATCGCCGATCGCGCCCGGCCGGATGACGAGTCGTCGCACGCGCCTTCAGTATCGCAAGAACAGTCTTTGCCGCGGTTGTTTTATCCACAGGAGATGCACCGCTGTTTTGCTGTATCTATTTGAAAAATAGATACATAAAATCTGATGAAAAAGTAACGTTCCTCTCATAAAGGGGTTGACCGGAAATGCCCATGGGAGGATAGTGAAGGAGGTTCCAAGAGGTTTGAGGAACAGCAAGCCTCCGGAAACGTAGCGGACCAGGAACGATGATCCGCAGCCGATAGACTAGTAATAGAAAACGGTTGCGGGGAGCGAGAGGAAATCGGGCGGATTCGGAAGGTGGGCCAAGCGACGGTCGAACCGGCAGAACGCTTTGATCCGGAGGGAGCTAAGAGTCCCGACGGGGAGTGGAGGCCGGGGGAAAGCAGTCGCAGGAGTCGGCGGCGGAAGTTGCAACGGGCCTGAAGCAAGGAAGCGGCCTGATCCGGGGCGAACCGGTTCGGGTAGTGGAGCGGAAGGGCCGAACGGGCAGCGGAAAGCGCAGACGACGACGCGAAGTAGCAGGCCGGGAACTTTGACCCTGGAATGGAGTCCGAGAAAAACGGAAGCCGTTGCGGGTGAGCGAAAGGCCGTTACGAGCGAAAGGTCCTGTCGAGGAGAAAAGCAAAGGCTGCGGCGCGCTTTGAAGCGTTGATCCGGAGACCGGGGAAAACGGTTTTCGGGGAGCAGAGAAGCAAGGCGTCCGGTGCTCCTTGATGCGGTGCTCAATGCCGTGCATGCCGGTAGTGGGCTGTGCTGGAAATCAGGTCACTTGGAACCATTTTCTTTTTGGGGCCCCAAGTTTCGCATGCCCGACCACGATCCCACGCCCGACCTCTATTGCCCCAACTGCGCCAAGCCCGTCTCCGACCCACTGGTTTGCGGTGATTGCCGCGCTGTGATTTGCCGCATCTGCGGCACCCCGCTCGAGCGGGCCGACGAGTTGGGGATCGGCTAGGCCCGGGCTCCTTAATGCCTTCCGCCTTGCCATTGTGCGCAGGTGTATACTAACTTAATACATCATAAATATTAGAATTTATTTCTAATTATAGTGTGGTGTGATTCGGGGTACCCATGGCCAGTCAGCTCTTCGATCGCAGTGTCCTGAGCGACCCGCGTGAGATCGCTGAATACTGCGAATGCATCCCGCAGGCGTCTGCCGGATACTCCATTATCGGCACCGCGCCAGACGGCGCGATACAGCTTTGGAATACGGGCGTGCACGGAGAATCCGAGGCCATTGAGGACGCCGTACGGGCCGTTACGACCCGCTGGGATGCGCACGGAAAACATATCGGTTTCTCATCAATTTCTGAGGATATCTCCGAACAGGTTCGTTTCTCCGAATCGCACCGCGTGGCGGAACAGAAACACCGCAGCTTGAACTGCGATCCGGGGCTGATGAAGCAGGTATTCACCAACCTGCTCTCGAACGCCGTGAAGTACACGCGGCCTCGCAAGCCGGCAGCGATCGCGTGGGCTTCAACATGAATTACGCCGCCAAGCTGTCCGGCGTTTTTCAGCGTCTGCACCGGTGGGCGGAAGCGGAAGTGGGTAAGGGAGCCGCTTTCTATTTCCCGCTGGCGGCGTCGCAGCCGGCTCGTCAGGCGAGCCCGTCCGCCGCGGGGCAGGAGTGAAACGCCGGCATGGGTGACTTACTCAGCTCACGTCAGCCTTTGCGGGTTCTGCATGTGGAGGACGACCTCCGCGATGCCGAGCTCTGTCGCCTTCACCTGGAACAGGCCGGATTCAGTCTGCAGGCGCACATTGTAGCGTCCGCCGAAGAATTTGGGAAGGCCTTGCAATCGGCTCCGTACGACGTCATCCTGGCCGATTACAACCTGCCGAGCTGGTCGGGACTGGACGCGCTCGACACTTTGCAGCGCGAGGGCCGGGACATTCCGTTCATCCTGGTGACCGGCACCCTGGACGATGAGACCGCGGTCGAGTGCTTCAAGAAGGGAGCCACGGATTATGTGGTGAAGGATCGGATGGCGCGTCTGCCGTTCGCCGTTCAGCGGGCGTTGGATGAAAAAGACGCTCGCGAAGATCGCAAGACAGCGGAGCGAATTCGGGACCTGCTGGCTTCAATCGTCGAATCGTCGGACGACGCCATCATCGGCATGGCGCTCGCCGGCACGATTCTGACCTGGAACCGCGGAGCTGAGCGCATCTATGGATATGGCCCCGAGGAGGTCCTCGGCAAGCCGGTCTCGCTTCTCTTCATGCCCGACAGCGCCGGCGAATTGCGGCAGGCCATGGAAGCTCTGGAGCGGGGACAAAGCAGGAGCCGTCATGAAATGCTGGGGGCGACCAATAGCGGCGGCCGTATCCACGTCGCCGTAACCCTGTCGCCCATCCGTAACGCCGGCGGGCAGGTCTCCGGAGCGTCGGCGGTCATTCGGGACATCACCGATCAGAAGCGGTCGCAGAATGAAATCATGGAGGCGCAAAAGATGGAAGCGGTCGGCCGCCTGGCAGCCGGCGTCGCCCACGATTTCAATAATCTATTGACCGTAGTTACCGGTTACTGCTCCATGATTCTCGATCAACTGAAGGAAGACGATCCCATGCATCGGGAGATCTCAGAGGTCAACAAGGCGGGCGAAAGAGCGGCATCGCTGACGCGGCACCTGCTGGCGTTCAGTAAGAAGCAGATACTGCAGCCCCGCGTGCTCGACCTCAACCAGATAGTCGCCGAAATGGATCGCATGCTGCGGCGCGTCATTCGGGAAGACATCGAGTTGGTCACGGTTCTCGATCCGGGACTGGGCTCGGTGAGCGCCGACCCGGGACAGATCGAGCAGGTCATCATGAACCTCGCCGTGAATGCGCGAGACGCTATGCCGAATGGCGGCAAGCTAGTCCTTAAGACAGAAAACGTGGACCTGGACGAGACCATCACGCAATGGCACATCAACGTGACGCCGGGTGTTTACGTGAATCTGTCCATGACCGACAGCGGCTCCGGAATGGACGCGGAAACGCAGGCGCGAATCTTCGAGCCATTCTTCACCACCAAGGGCCACGGCGGCACCGGCCTGGGACTCTCGATGGTTTACGGCATCGTGCAGCAGAGCGGCGGCACCATCCTGGTCTACAGCGAGCCGGGCCATGGCACCACGTTCAAGGTCTATCTCCCCCGCGTGGATCAGGCGGCGGAGCGCGCGGAATGTGCGGCTGCGAGTACTCCTCCGAGAGGCACGGAGACGATCCTGGTGGTGGAGGATGAGGATGCCGTTCGGAACTTGATTGCTTCGGTTCTGCAAAAGCAAGGCTATACGCTGCTGCTGGCCAAGAATGGCGGCGAAGCGCTGCTGGTTTCCGAGCAGTATTCGGGAAAGATCGACTTGATGGTTACCGACGTGGTGATGCCGTCGATGGGCGGCACCGAACTGGCCACCCGGATGAAGCCGCTGCGCCCGGACACGAAGGTCCTGTTCATGTCCGGCTATACCGATAGCGGCATTGTGCATCGCGGGATACTCAATCCGAATACGGCATTTATCGAGAAGCCTTTTGCGCTGCCGGCTCTCGCCCGTAAGGTAAGGGACACGCTGGATGCGCCGTAATTTGGGGACAGGCTACACAACCTCGAAATTCGCCGCAAGGTCTTGAACTAGCGCGGGTGCCCTCTGGCGAATTTCGAGGTTGTGTAGCCTGTCCCCAAATTACGGCGCCCACGTCCTCAAGAATCGCGAGGGCGCGTTAGAGCGTATCACCGGCTGCGGACCCGCATCCGGCATCAGCCACACCTCACCGCGCTGGTACGGCGCGCCGCCGATCGTTCCGCTGCCTTCGAGACATATCCAGATCTGGCAGGTCTCAGGCTGCGGATGCTGCTCCTCGCCCGCCGCCATCCGGACCAACTCCGTCACGAAGTGCTTCGAACGTACCAGCTCCTCGCGGCCCTCGCCGCGTGGCACCGGCCGCACCGCGCCCGCGTGCACCGTCAGGTCCGAGATCGGCACCGCCTTCTCCACGTGGATTTCGCGCGGCCGCCCGTAGTCCCACAAACGGTACGTCACGTCCGAGTTCTGCTGGATCTCGCACAACACGATCCCGGCGCCGATCGCGTGTACCGTATGCGCGGGCGTGAAGTACGTCTCACCCGGTTTCACCGCGATCCAGTTGAGCAGACGCTCGACTTCTCCGGTGCGCGTGGATTCCCACAGGCGCTGGCGCGCGATCGGCTCGCGGAAACCAAGCGCAATGGTCGCACCCGGCTCCGCCTCCAGGATGTGCCACATCTCGGTCTTGCCGCGCGGGCCGTCCTCACCATCGTCTGGATGCACCTGCACGGAGAGGCGCTCCGCAGTGAAGAGCAATTTCACCAGCAGGGGAAGTTCGCGGTCGGCAAGAAACCACGCTTCGCCGACGGGCCGATCGGAATCGGGAAACCACGGCGCCAGATGCGTCTTGCCCCACACCTTCTCGCGCAGCGAGGGCGTGAGGCGAACGGCCCCTGTGCTCACGCGTTCTTCACGATGAACTGGTGGATGCGGTCGAGCCCCCGCTCCAGCTCCTGCATCGACGTGGCGTAGGAGATGCGGACATGCCGGTCGGTGCCGAACGCCTCGCCCGGAACCACCGCCACGTGCGCGTCCGCCAGCAGCCGCTCGGAAAATTGCAGCGTGTTCTCGATGCCGGGCTTACCCAGCGCGGTCCCGATGTTCGGGTACGCGTAGAACGCGCCGCGCGGCTCCTGGCACGTCACGCCCGGAATCCGGCGCAGGCGTTCGACCACGAAATCGCGCCGGCGGCGGTATTCGGCGAGCATCACCGCCACCGAATCCTGCGGCCCGCGCAGAGCCTCCACGGCGGCCTTCTGCGAAATCGAAGTCGGATTCGACGTCGAGTGGCTCTGCAGCTTCGTCATCGCACCCACCACCGCTTGCGGCACCAAGCCGAAGCCGATGCGCCAGCCCGTCATGGCGTATGTCTTCGAAAGCGAACCCGCCACCAGCACGGTCTCTTTCGCGCCGGCGAGCGACGCAATCGAGAATGGCGCGCTGTCGTACAGGAACTTGCAGTAGCACTCGTCGGTCATCAGATAGATGCCGCGCTCCGACGTCAGGCGGAAGATCTTCTCGAACTCGCCCTGGTCCATCACCGCGCCGCTGGGGTTCGAGGGCGAATTCATGATCACCAGGCGCGTGCGGGCCGTCAGGTACGGCTCGATCATGGCGGCCGTCAGCGTGAAGCCTTTCTGCTCGTCGGTGGCGACGAACACGCACTTGCCGCCGGCGTAATTCACGACGTCTTTATACGTCACCCAGTAGGGCACCGGAATTACCACTTCATCGCCCGGATTGATGAGCGCCTGCGTCAGGTTGAAAATCGCGTGCTTGCCGCCCACCGTGACCAGGCACTCGGACGGCTTGTAGTCCGTTCCAAAATCCAGCGCGTGCCGCTCGCAGATGGCCTTCTTGAGTTCGATCGTTCCGCCGGCCGCCGTGTACTTGGTGAAGTTCTGCTCGATCGCGCGGATGGCCGCCTGCTTGATGTTGTCGGGCGTCGGGAAGTCGGGTTCTCCCGCGCCGAAATCGACGACGTCCACGCCTTCCGCGCGAAGCTTCTCCGCGTCCGACGCCACCTTCATCGTGGATGAAACGCCGATCGAAGAGATCCGGTCCGCGATTGGGTTTACGGCTGTCTGCATGATACTGTTCACGCCCCTTTTTGTTTGATGCTCGAAATCCGGCGATGCATTCGCGCCTCAACCGCCGGCGGCACCAGCCCGGAGATGTCCCCGCCCAGGCTGAAGACTTCCTTCACCAGCCGGGAACTGATAAATGAATACGCCTCGTTGGCCATCATGAAAACGGTCTCGACGCCGGGCCTGAGCCGGCGGTTCATCAGCGTCATCTGCAGCTCGAATTCGTAATCGGAGATGGCGCGGATACCACGCAATATGACGGTAGCCGAATGCGCAGTCGCGTGGTCCACGAGCAGCCCGTCGAACGAGTCGACTTCCACGTGAGGGTAAACGTGGACTACTTCGTGAAGCATCTCCATTCGCTCTTCGACGGAAAAGAGCGGTTCTTTTTTCTCGTTCCGCAAAATCGAAACGATCAGGCGATCGAATAGCCGCGAGCCACGCTCGATCAGATCGAGGTGTCCGTTGGTGATCGGGTCGAACGATCCGGGATAGATGGCAATGACGCTCGGCGGCTTGCTGGACAAACTTGTATTTTAGTTCTTCTTGCCGGCGATCTGCCACTCGGTGAAAGGCGAGCGCGCTCCGCGGATGCGCACGTTGAGACAATACGGAACTTGCGAAGCGAAGGCGCGCTCGAGCGCCGGGCGCACCTGGTCCGGGCGTTCGACGGTCTCGCCCTCGCCGCCAAAGCCGCGCATGACGATGTCGTAGCGCGCCGCGGACAGCTCGCAGGCTACGGTGGGCCGGCCCGGCGTGACGAACGACTGCAACTCGCGCTCGAGTCCCCAGCCGGCATCGTTGCCCACGATGAGCACGAGCGGCAGCTTGTGGCGCACCAGCGTGTCCATCTCCGCGATGTAGAATCCGAGCGCCCCATCGCCCGTGATAGCGACCACCGGGCGGCGCGGATGCGCCAGTTTCAACGCGACGGCATTCGGCAGGGACGAGCCGATGGTGCCGAGCGGTCCCAGGCGCAGCCATCCGCCGGGCTCGCGCGCGGGCAGCATGGCGCGGCCCCAGTGCGCAAAATCGCCGCCATCCCAGGAGTAGAAAACGTCGGCAGGCAGGACGGCGCGGAGTTCGCGAAAGAACGCCGCCGGGTGCATGGGGACGGCGGTGTCCGCGGCGCACTGCGCCAGCTTCGACCGCCATTCGTCGCGCAGAGCCCGTACCCGATCGAGCCACGGCCGCGCCGGCCACGGCTGACCCTCGGTGAGCGCTTCGAGGACGGCACGCGCATCCCCGCAGATGCCGGCTTCGAGCTTGCGGTTGAGTCCGAGCTCCTCTTCGTGAATGTCGATCTGGAGGAACCGCGCTTCGGGTGGGAACAGGCGAGCGCCGCCGAGCGCCAACCGGTAGTCGATGCGTTTGCCCACTACCAGGAACAAGTCGGCCTCGCGAAAGACCGTGTGGACCGCGTAGTTGAGTGCGGGATCGGCGTATCCCATGACGAGCGGGTGATCGTCGGAGACCGTGCCGCGCGCCATGGTGATGGTGTAGAGCGGAAGCGACGTGTGTTCGATGAAGCGGCGGAGCGCGTCTTCGGCGTGGGACCACCAGATGCCGCTGCCTGCGATGACGACGGGGCGTTCGGCCTGGCGCAGGAGTTCGGTGGCAACGGCCAACCGCTCGGTTGAAGAAGCGCCGCGAATCATTGGTTCCACGACACCGGCCGCCCGCGTCTTCATCACCCTTTGGTGGGCCGCCGGATCATCCTTGACAGTCGCGGCTCGGTTAGGCGTTATAGAGCTGTGACCGTCAAGAAGCGGGTGTCCTTCTTGACGGAATATGTCTACGGGTATGCTGAGATGCACCGCGCCCTTCCGCCCCGCATCCGCCACCGCATACGCCCGCCTCAAGTAGAACGAAATCTCCGACGCGCTCGGCACCTCGGCGGCCCACTTCACAACCGGGCGCGCCATCCCCACCTGATCGATATCCTGGAACGCCTGGCGATGAGCCAGCGTGCTCGGACGCGACCCGCTCACCGCGATCAGCGGACTGCCCGCCAGGTGCGCCGTCGCGATCCCTGTCAACGAATTGGTGTGGCCCGGACCACCCGTCACGAGCGACAGCCCCGGCCGGCGATGAATCCGCGCCCACGCGTCGGCGGCGTGCGTCACGCCCGATTCGTGCCGCATGTCGACCACGCGCATCCCGCTCGCGGCCGCCTCCGCCAGCACTTCGTTGAGATGGTCGCCTACCAGCGTGAAAACGGTATCGATTCCCAATTGAATGGCCGATTGCACGAATAGTGCCGCGCCGTTTGGCATAGAACCGCCATGCTACTACAATCGAGTTCTGTGAACGAACGAAGGATTCTGGTTACGGGCGGCGCCGGCTACATCGGTTCGCACACGGTGCGGCTGCTGCTCGAACAGGGCTACGACGTCTCCGTGGTGGATAATCTCTCCCACGGCTACCGGCACAACGTGCCCGCCGACCGGCTCTACCAGCTCAACCTTTCGGATACCAAGGCCCTGGCGGAATTGATGCGGCAGACGCGCTTCGACGCGGTCGTCCACTTCGCGGCGTTCATCGCGGTGGGCGAATCCATGCGCGATCCCGAGCGCTATTTCGAAAACAACCTGGCCGGATCTCTCTCGCTCCTCACCGCCATGCAGCGCACCGGCCTCCGCCACATCGTGTTCTCCTCGACGGCGGCGGTGTACGGCAATCCGCAGTCGAGCCCGATCCTCGAGACGTTCCCCATCCAGGCGGTGAACCCCTACGGGGAGTCGAAGGTGATGGTGGAGACTTTGCTGCGCTGGTTCGATTCCATCCACCATCTCACCAGTGTCTGCCTTCGGTACTTCAACGCGGCGGGCGCCGATCCCGAAGCCCGCATCGGCGAGGAGCACGACCCCGAGACTCACCTGATTCCGCTGGTGCTCCGCGCCGTCCTCACCGGGAATCCCGTCACGGTGTTTGGGACCGACTACGATACGCCCGACGGCACCTGCGTGCGCGACTACATCCACGTGAACGATCTGGCGCAGGCCCACATCCTGGCGGTGGAATACCTGCTGAACGGCGGGGTGTCCGATCAGTTCAACGTCGGCACCGGCACTGGCCACACGGTGATGGAAATTATCCGCGCAGTCGAGGAGGTGACGGGCCGGAAGGTTCCGTACGTGACAGGTCCGCGACGCGAAGGAGATCCGCCGGCGCTGGTCGCGGCGTCCGGCAAGTTGCGCACGCGCCTGGGATGGAGCCCGCGGTACTCCGATCTGCGCACCATCGTGCAGCACGCCTGGAACTTCGCGCAAAAGCGATAGCCGCGCAATCTCGAGAGCAGCAACAAACCGGCGGCGAGCAGAACTGCGGTGCCGGGTTCGGGCGCGACAGCCTGAAATGGAAGCAGCGGGCGTCGGTCAGGGCTACCAGGTGGGCGTGGCCGGGAGGATCAAGCAGTACACGCTGGACAGCGATTCCCGCATCGCCTTCTACCTTCGGCAGACCCAGTTCCCCGTGCGGGAAATGAACGTCGTGCTGCGCAGCAGTGCAGATCCGCAGGCGCCGATGGAGCAGCGCGTGGAGCGGCTCAAAGAATGCTGCCGATTTCTGCGGACGGCACCCGCACCCCGACATAGAACGTGCCGAATAGTGCGAATACGGCGCTGACTTCGTCGAACCGCATTTCGTAAATCAACTTCTTGAAGACGAGCGGATCTTCGGCGAACAGGTCGACGCCCCATTCCCAATCGTCGAAGCCGATGGAACCGGTGATGATCTGCCGTACGTCTCCGGCGTACCGGCGGCCGATCGTGCCATGCTCGCTCATCATCTGCTGGCGAACCGTCATCGGTTCGCGATACCAGTTGACGGTTTCGCCGCGGCGCCGGTCCATCGGGTAGAAGCAGAGGTACTTGGCGCCGGGAATCTCGGGCCACAATCGCGGCGCCATCGCCTGCCGCTGCCGGTTGAGCGCCTCTTCGATCTCGCGCTTCCATTCCTCGGAATGCGGCTGCACGCCCTTGGCCGCCAGGCCGCTGTAGACCTTGGATGTGGACTCGTACAAGCCCAACTCGACCACCGAGAGGTACGACGAGGTGTGTTCGAAGTAATCGCTGAGCGGCAGGCGCGCCAGGGCCAACTGTGCCTGATCGAGCTCCTCGAAGCTGCGCCGGAAGTGGACAAACATCAGGTCCCCCTTATGGCCGAGCAGCGAATAGACGGCGGACTGGCGGCCGTCCGCGGGGCGCTCCCAGGTGGAGAGCACGCCGGAGGCTTCCTCCAGCATTCGGGCACGGACATCCGGCTCGAGGGCCCGCCATGCCGGCCGGCGGAAACGCATCATCTGGTGCAGCACGCTGGCGCCTTCCACGGTTAACGGAACGGGTGGCAGGGCGGTTTCGACAAGGGTCTCGGGAGTCATTCACTTCATTATAGGAAGTGCAGCGTCTGCGCGAAGCGCCCCTACTCGGGACGCCGGGACCACTGGGCCAGGAACGATTCCGACGCCAGTTTTTCGAGTTCGCGATCCTCGGCCGACTGCCACTCCGCGCGCCGCCGTTCCTTCAGGCGCTCGAGCAGCCGGGCGCGCCGGCGGGCTTCGAGCATCCGCGTCTGCTGCTCGGCCGCCTCCCGGACGCACTCCATGCGACGCAGGTCGATCTCGCCCTCTTTCTTCTTGATGCCGAGCCGGAAGCTATCCAGCGCCGCCAGGTCGCGGCCGATTACTTGGCTCCACTGGCGTACCTCGGTTTGGGCGCGACCGCCTTCGGCCGCGAGGGCGGCGCGCGCCACATCCAGTTTGGCGACTGCCGCCACGCACTGCTTGTACCGGGCCTCATCCAATTCAAGCTGTTTACGGCGCCATTCGAGAGCTTTTTCCAGCGAAAACCGGAATGCGCTCATCGCTTTTCAGGCACGCGCGTAGGAACCAGCGCGACGGCATCCAGTTGCTTCGCCAGATCTTCCAGGCGCGCCAGCGTCTGCGGCATACCGGCCATTTCCAGGTGATCCTGCTTGAGGAAATCCATCAACTCGGGACGCATCCGGATGCTGGAGTCGAGCCCTGTGTTCGAGCCGGCGACGTAGGCGCCCAGTTGGATCAGATCCTCCGCGTCGTTGTAAGCGCCCAGCGCCTGGCGAATCCGCGTCGCGGCCACCTTCTGGCGCGGCGTCGCGATCTGCGAAGTCAGGCGGCTGACGGAATGCAGAATGTCGATCGCCGGGTAGTGCCCCTGGGCTGCCATTTTCCGGGAGAGAATGATGTGGCCGTCGAGGATCGCGCGGACAGCGTCGCAGATGGGCTCGTTGAAATCGTCTCCCTCCACCAGCACCGTGAAGAACCCGGTGATCGATCCGCGCGGGAAGTTGCCGGCTCGCTCGAGGACCCGCGGGAGCATGTTGAAGACCGATGGTGTGTAGCCTTTTTGAGAAGGCGGCTCGCCGGCCGCGAGACCGATCTCGCGCTGCGCCATGGCAAGCCGCGTCACCGAATCCATCACCAGGAGCACGTTCTTCCCCTGGTCGCGGAAATACTCGGCCACGGCCAGCGCCACGAAACAGGCGCGCACGCGCAGCGGCGCGGGACGTTCCGAGGTAGCCACCACCACCACCGAACGCTTGCGCCCCTCCGGACCGAGCTCGTTCTCGATGAACCCGCGCACCTCGCGGTTGCGCTCGCCGATCATGGCGATCACCGTGACGTCCGCCGAGTTGTTCCGCGCCATCGATCCGAGCAGCGTGCTCTTGCCGACGCCGCTGCCGCCGAAAATGCCGACGCGCTGGCCCTTGCCGCACGGGAGCAGCGCGTCGATGGCGCGGACCCCGGTCACGAGCGGCTCCGTGATGTGCTCGCGCTGCAACGGATTGGTGGGCGTGCCATATAGCGGGTACGCATCCTCCACCTCGATGTGCGGGCCGCCGTCCATGGGCTTGCCAAAACCGTCGATCACGCGCCCCAGCAGGCCGGTGCCGACCTCAACCCGCGAGTCCTCGCTGCGCGCCGCCAGGCTGTCGCCAAGCTGCAATCCGTCGATCTCTTCGAGCGGCATCGACAGCACGCGGCCGTTGCGGAAGCCGATCACCTGGGTCCGGATGCGCCGGCCGCCGGCAGCCGCGATCTCGCAGAAATCGCCGATTGCGGCGTTCGGTCCCCGCGATTCGATCAGCAATCCGACCACCTCTGTCACCTGGCCGGTCCAGCGGAAGGAAGGGACGCGCTCGAGTTCCGCGAAGTAGGGTTCGAGCGAAATGCGTTCCGTCATGCGTGTTTCCCGAGGCGGTCCGTCAGGCCGCGCTCGATCTCCTGCAGTTGCGAATCTATGGAGGCATCCAGGTTGCCGCGCTGGGTCTCAAAAATGACGGCGCCGGGCTCGCGTGAGGCGTCCGCCACCACCTCGACCGAGGCGCCGCCGCCCGCCATTTTCCGGAGGCACTCGGCGACCAGGGGTGCGTGCGCCGGGTGGACGCGCGCGCGCGAAATTTCCTGACCCTGCAGCTTTTCGAGGGCGGCCAACACGATTCCCTGTACGGCGTCGGGGTCGCTCGCCAACTCGCGGCGCAGCACGCGCCGGGCTACAGCGAGCGCCAGCCGGACCACGTCTCCCTCGGCCTCGCGCCGCAACTTCGGGCGCAGCCGCGCCAGTTCGTCGATGGACTGGGTGAGGCGCTCGATCACCGGCTGGACCTCCGCCGCCGCACGGCTGCGTCCGGCGGCTTCGCCCTCACGAAAGCCGGCTGCATGGGCCTCCTGTGCGCGTTGCTCGGCAAGCCGTTCCATCTCGGCAGACTGGTTTACAGGGTCGGCGGCAACCGGGGGCTCGGAAGCTGCTGCGTGCATGTCCTGGACCCGTCGCCACGGTATGGGGGTAGCCTTGCGGCTGTCTTCCTCCGCCAGCACCTTAGACGACATACTGCTCCCCAACGGCGCCCTTCAGGCTAACCACGCCCTCCGCTTCGAGCTGGCGCACCACTGTGATGATCTGCTGCTGCGCCGCCTCTACTTCTTTGATTTTCACCGGACCCAACGCTTCCATGTCTTCCCGCAGCATCTCCGAACCGCGTTGCGACATGCAGGCCAGCATCGCGTTCCGAAGCTGTTCGCTGGTGCCCTTAAGGGCTACCGTGAGAATCTTGCGATCCACCTTACCCAACACTTCCTTCAGACCCATGGGGTCGATGAGCAGCAGATCTTCGAAGACGAACATCAGGTGCCTTATGGTCTGGGCCACGTTGGTGTCCTGCTGCTCGATATGGTCCAGGATTTCACGGCTGGAGGTCGAGTCCAGCCGGTTCAGCATCTCGGCGACGGCGCGCACGCCACCGTAGGATTCGCGGTTGAATTCGCCCAGGGTCTTCAGTTTCTGCCCGATCACGCTCGCGATCTTGATGATGACGTCGGGCGAGATCTGGTCCAGGCTGGCCATGCGCTGCGATACGTCGGCCCGCAGCCCCGCCGGAAGCGATACGAGGAGGGCGGCCGCCCCCGTCGAGCTCAGATGCGAGAGAACCAGGGCGATGGTCTGCGGATGCTCGTTGTGAATGAATTTGGCGAGCTGCTGCGGGTCCGATTTCTGAATGGCATCGAACGACGCCGCCTCCGCCCCCAGCGCCTTCTGTAGCCGGTCCAGCATCCGCTTGGCGACGTCCGGAGCGAAAGCCACGGTCAAGAGTTTGCGGGCGTAATCGATGCCGCCGCGCGCCACGTAGTCGCCCGCGGTGGACATGTGATGAAACTCGGTGAGGATGGCCTCGGCCTGCTCACTCGACATCGAGGTGATCTTGGCAACCTCGCGGCTGACCTTTTGTACCTCCTCTTCCGAGAGGTGCGTCAATAGTTCGGCGCTGGACTGCTCGCCCAGTACAATAAGGAGCGTGGCGGCCTTCCGCAGGCCGGGCAGGGCATCGATTTCCGACTTGGTCGTGTTAAGAATCATCGAACCGCCATGCGGCTGCGCATCAGACTTCCTCCTCGCGAATCCACGTCCGCAGGATCTGGGCGGACACTTCCGGATCTTGCTTGATCTTCTCCCGCAGGTGCTTAGCCATGATTTCCGCGGTCTTGGTGATGGGCGGAGCCAGCGTAAGCGAGTTCAATGCCTGGAGGTTCATCTGCTCCTGCAGGGCATCGCGTTCCGCCAGCTTCGCCTCGAGCTGCTGCGCGACGGTGGCGCCTGGGAGCAAGGCGGTTTGGCGGGCTTCTTCCGGTCCGGCTACCGCCGCCGCGACGGTCGGGGCCTTAGCGCGAGTTTTCTTCCCGCGCCGCCGGATGAGCAGAACAGCCAAAGCAACCAGCACCACGCCGGCCCCGGAGGCGATCAGGATCGTCTTGCGGTCAAGCTGAAACCGCCACTGCTGCGGCATCGCCGGCTTGCCGGGCACGGCCGGGTTGGGCGAAGGCGGCGGTTCGAGCAACAGCGTACTCTCGAACGGCAGCGTTTCGATCACCAGTTGGTCGCCGCGCTGCTCGTTGAATCCGGTGATACCCGCTACCACGTCGTGGATCGCCTTTAGCTTTTCGGGCGCCGGTGGAACCAGGATCTTTCGGAATCCGCTGCCGTCGCGCTGCCAGGTAACCGCCTGGTCGATCAGAACAGCCAGCGACATCTTGCGCAGACCGCCCGACGGCAGGCGTGTTTTCTTGACCGTCCGGCTCGACTGGTACTGGATGCTCTCCGTCATTCGGTTGACGTGAGTCGCACTGGTCCCGGCCCCCGGCCGCGGCGTGGGCCTCGGCAAGGTGGAAGGCGTGCCCGGCACGCCAGTGCCGCCGGCCCCCGCTGAACTGTCTTCCGTTTTTTGCGAACTCACCATCACGGATTTGGACGGGTCGAACGTCTCTTCGCTCAGGTCGCCGGCCGTGAAATCGCACTCGACAGAGACCCCGGCCTTAAACTTCTCCGGCCCGAGCAGCGGTTCGAGCGTCGAGTCGATCTTGGCCAGCAGGTCCGCCTCGATCTTGTGGCGATAGTCCAGCCCGGCTTCGGAGGCTTCCGGGCCGTCCAGCGTGCCTACTGCTTTCGGACGGCCCAGCAGGTTGCCGTTCATGTCCAGTACCGAAACGGCGTCAGGCGAAAGCCCTTCCACTGCGCTCGCCACCAGGTGATCGATCGCCTGCACGTTCTGCGGCGAGAGACGCGAACCGCTTCGAATCTTTACCAGCACGCTCGCCTTGGCCGGCTGCTGCGACTCGAGGAATACCGAGTCTTTCGGGAACGTGATGTGCACCCGCGCCTGCTCCACTTCCGCCAGGGTCATCACCGAGCGCTCGAGTTCCCCTTCGACTGCCCGCCGGTAGTTCACATGCTCCGTGAACTCGGTAGCCCCGAGGTTGGCTTTGTCGAACAGCTCGAAACCCAGGCGGCCGGTTTTGGGAAGGCCGACGGCGGCCATGCTGATCCGCAGTTCTGCCAGACGCGCCGAGGGAACCAGCACCGCACCGCCGGCCTCCGGCAGACGGTACTCGACTCCGGCCTCCTTCAGTTTTTGCACGATGCCGGCTGCGTCCTCGGGCGCCAGGCCGGTGAATAGAGGACGGAAATCGCCCTCGTGTTTCCACTGAACCATGGCATAGATGCCAGCGCCAGCGGCCACGATCGCGACCCCGATGATGATCCGCTGCCGTGTCGATAGGTTGGACAGGATTGACATTACATTCGTCGAGCCAGACTGCGTCCTGTCCCATAGATCGACGGGATACGCCCAAAGGGTTAGCCTCTACATCTGCATGCGCATAATCTCCTGGTACGCGCTCACGACTTTATTCCGCGCCTGGAGGAAAAGGTCGAACGTCAACTCGGCTCTCTGGGCGGCCAGGACAGTGGTGTGGAGTTCCTCGCCTTCGCCTGAAAGAAAGCGCTCCACCGAGGCGTTGGCGGTCTGGCCGGCGCCCTCGACCTGCTTGATCGTGCTCGCAAGCACGTCCTCGAACGCGCCGCCGCTTGTCTGGCCGGCGTGGCGGATGGTATCGGGCAGCGCCATCCCGGCAATAGCTTGGATCGGTAGAGACATAGCCTACTCCTTAACGGAAAAGGTCGATGGAGCGCTGGATCATGTCTTTGACCGCACTGATCGCCGCCACATTGGCCTGGTAACTGCGCGTTGCTCCCAGCAGATCCACCATCTCCTCGGCCGGGTTCAGCCGCGGGAAGGCCACGTACCCCTCCCCATCGGCATCCGGATGCCCCGGCAGGTAATGGCGTTCCGGTTCGCGCATATCGGTTACGATGTCCGACACCACGACGCCGCCCGCGGCATGCATCTCCGCGTCGAAAACCGACGAGAAGGGCGACGTCACCGCGGCGCTTTCGAAAACCGCATCCTTGCGCCGATAAGGGCCGCCTTCGGGCGTGCGGGTAGTCTCCGCGTTGGCGAGATTCTCCACCAGCAGTTCGGCGCGGGCCCGCTGCGCCGCCATTCCCGAGGCACCGATCGACAAGACCGAAAACAGGCTCATCAGCTTCTGCCCTCCTCAATGGCGGAGCGCATCTGGCGGATCTGCATGCGCAACAGGTTGGACGCCATTTGAAACCGGAGCGCATTCTCGGCCAGCAGCCGCGACTCGCGGTCCACACTTACGTCGTTGCCGTCATTCTTCACCGGAAGCCCGCCGATCTCCGACGCGCGCGGCGCGCCGCCCATGGCATTGGAGAATTCCGCCTGAAAATCCATGTCCTTCGTCCGGTATCCCGGTGTATCGGCGTTGGCGATATTGGAAGTCACCATCTTCTGCCGGGCACTTAATAGATCCATATAGCGCTCGAGCGGTCCCGCAATTCGATCCAGCATGGCAAGACACAGGGAGCACGCCGGACGCCACTCACAAGTCCAATGGAGTCAACTGGAATGCCGGCAGACGCAGCGCCATTCGATTGGCGCGCGGCACTTCTTTGGCGATGGTACCGGTACAACCCACCCGGGGAATTCTCAGTAAATTCAAATTAAATTCCCCCAAATCAAACGTGAAGCTGCTATTATTCCTTTGAGATACTCCTTCGGGAGAATGCTCAAAGTAAACCTCGCACCAGTTCCCGCAGGGTGCTGCAATACTGGCTTCTTTTGCTCCGCAAGTCGTTGCGCTTCCGAGCTTCAAGGCGAACCCACTTTTCGAACTAGAGAGGTCGTTGGCCTTGATGCATGCGCCGCAGTCCCCGCCCGGCTATCCGGATGTGCCTTCCAGCTTCAGCCCCCCGGATCCGCCCTGGTCCGATCTGGTCGACAAGTTACGCAGCGGAGACCCCTCCGGCATGGAGGATCTCTACCGTATTTTCCACAAGGGAATCCGTTTCCAGCTCTTCCGCAGCCTTGGCCCGCAGGACGTCGACGATCGGGTCCACGACATTTTCCTGACGATCGCGCAGTCCATCCGGAAAGGCGAATTGCGCGAGCCGGACCGGCTCACCGGCTACGTGCGCACGATCGTGCGCCGGCAGATCGCCATGCTCATCAACGGAGCCATTCAGACGCGCCGCACCTACACCGGTCTGGACACGCTCGGCGCCCTCTCCGACCGCCGTCCGAATCCCGAGCACAGCGCGATCGCACATGAGAATTTCGAACTCGCGGCTCGGATTCTCAACAGTCTCTCGCGCCGCGACCGCGACGTTTTGATCCGTTTCTACCTGCGCGAGCAGAGTTCCGGCCAGATTTGCCTTGAAATGAAGCTTACGGAGACGCAGTTCCGGCTGATCAAATCGCGCGCCAAAGCCCGATTTGGAGAGTTGGGCAGGACCCGGCTGGCGCGCCGAACGATTTCTTGAGATTATTGCCGTGCGCGTATTACTTATATCTTTGGATAGAGAAAGGTAATGGCGCCACAGCCTGATCGCCACATCGACGAGGCGGAGGTCGAGCGATACTCCCTGAGTGTATTGCCGGAGAAGGAGGCCGCTCCCATCGAGGAGCATCTCCTGGTCTGCGATAGCTGCCGGGTCCGCCTGGCCGAGACCGACTTATATGTCGAGGCGATGCGGCGCGCTGCCGGTCTCGTGGCCAGCTCCGTCGAAGCCGCGAAGCGCTAGCTCAAAAGACGCGCCGCTTCAGACGCTCGATGTTGAACTTCGCCGTATCGGCCACCGCCATCACGGCCATTACGCCAGCCTGAACGGGGTCGCTCACCACCAGGTCGGCGGCGTCGGGCACGCTGCCCGCCATGTTCAGGCTGATCACCAGGAGACCGGCCTGGCGCACTTCGCGGACGGCGGTTTCGATTTCGCCGCCCATCAGCGATCCCGCCAGTACCAGCGCCCGGGCTCGCGGCAGCCGCGCCACCGCGCGCACGGCGTCGGCCAGTTGTTGCTCCCCCACCAGCGGAATGGTATCGACCGAGATGTGCTCGCCGCGGATATTGTGCCGGTCGGCCTCGGACACCGCTCCGATGGCCACCTGCCCCACCTGGGCTCCTCCGCCCATGATGATGATCCGTTTGCCGTAGATCGTTTCGAGCGTCTTCACCAGCTCCACGCCGCGCACGATCGGCAGCTTCCGCAAGTCATCGAGCAGCGTCTCCGCCGGCCCCGGCAGCAGGACTTCGAAGTAGGTGCGCGCCTGGTCCGGCCGGTTCTCCAGAATCTCGACCGAAGTGATGTCGCCGTCGTGCCGTGCGATCACCCCCGTCAGTTGATGCAGCACGCCAGTCTGCCCGACCGCGTGCACTACAATCCCGATGGTCTCGTTCCGCATGGGTGATTTCAGTATAGGGTTACCGGGGAAGACGGTTCACCGCCGAGACGCCGAGATCGCCGAGAGTCTCTTTGAATTTTTGTTCTCGGCGATCTCGGCGTCTCGGCGGTGAGTTCATGTCTTCTCTTCTCTCCGCTGATAAACTAAAAGAACATGCAGCGTGCGGACGCCAGCGCCGCGGTCTCCGTCGAACGCTTCTTCCAGTTTTCCCTCCTCGGACTCGTGGCGAGCGGATTCCTGGCCGTTGCCGGCTCGGGCTATCTGGATCTCCCCACCATCGCGCTGACGGCGGCCGGCCTCAGCCTGCGCGCCCTCATCGTCTGCGGCATCATCCGGACCAACGTCTCCGACCGCATGCTCACCCTCCTCGCGGTGAGCTATACCGGCTTCTTCCTGCTCGACTATTTCTTTCTGTCGCACTTCGATTTCCTGGTCTCCACGGTGCATCTGCTTTTCTTCCTGGCGGTCATCAAGATCCTCACGGCCAAGAGCAATCGCGACTACCTTTACACCGCCGCCATCGCGTTCCTGGAACTGCTGGCCGCCGCCATCCTGTCTATCAATCTCAACTTCTTCGTCTTCCTGGCGCTCTATCTTCTCTTCGCCATGGCGGCCCTCACCAGCGGTGAAATCCGGCGCTCGATGCACAAAGCGCCTGCCACCGCGCGCAGCGGCCTGCGGCGATTCCACCCGCGCCTGGCCCTGCTTTCCACCTCCATCGCATGCGGCATCCTGGTCCTCACCGCCGGCCTCTTTTTCCTGCTGCCGCGCACGGCGGACGCGGCGTTCGCGCGCCTCATTTCGCACCGCATCTTCCTGCCGGGGTTCTCCAATCAGATCACGCTCGGCCAGATCGGCGAAATCAAAACCAGCTCCCGGCCCGTGATGCACGTCAGCGTCTTCAGCAACCTGCTGCCCGGCGGCCTGAAGTGGCGCGGCGGCGCTCTCACCGATTTCGACGGCCGGCGCTGGTTCAATCCGCAGCCGGCGCGCACGCCGCTCGCCGTCGACAATTCCCACATCGACCTGGTGCCGCTCGATCAGCGGCGCACCGGCGGCCGCGGCATCTCGTATCGCGTCGAGTTGGATGCGCTCGACACCAACGCGCTATTCCTGGCCGGCATACCGCAGCGGCTCGACATCCGCGCCCGCGTGCTCTTCCGCACCGACGCCGGCAGCTACAGCCTGGGAGAGACGCCCCCGCCGGGGTTCGGCTACGAGGCCTACAGCCTGCTCGAAGAGCCGCCTGAAAACGCGTCCCCGGTGCGGCCCGTCCCTTTGCTGCCGCTGGTGGCGCGCAACCAGCACCTGGAACTGCCGCCGCTCGACCGCCGCATCCCCGAACTCGCCCGCTGGATGACCGCCGGAACCGTCACCGACCTGGAGCGCGCCCGCGCCCTCGAACGCCGCCTCCGCACCGACTACGGCTACACCCTCGATCTTCCCGACCATGAAGTGCCGGACGCTCTCGCCTATTTCCTCTTCACGCGCAAGAAGGGCCACTGCGAATATTTCGCCTCCGCCATGACCGTCATGCTGCGGACGCTGGGGATTCCCTCGCGGCTCGCCACCGGCTTTCAGAGCGGCATCTACAACCCCATTTCCGACCTGTGGGTGGTGCGCGCTTCGGACGCGCACACCTGGGTGGAAGCCTGGATTCCGGGGCGCGGCTGGAGCACTTTCGACCCCACGCCGCCCGATCTCAACCCGCACCATTTCGCCTTCCTCGCCAAACTCGGGCTCTACCTCGACGCCGCCGATACCTTCTGGCAGGAATGGGTGGTCGGTTACGATCTCAGCCGCCAGGGTACGCTGGCCGACCGCATGGAGCAGAGCGCGCGCCGCGTGGGGATCCGCTGGTTCGATTTCCTGAGCGGAGTCCACGCGGGATGGAGCGACGCGCCGCGGCTGTGGTTCCAACTCTTCGGTCTGCGGGTGGCGTTCGTGCTGGCCTTGGGCGCGCTCCTCTGGGTAGCGGGTCCGCCGGCGATTCGCCTGATCCGCATGCGGCAGCGGGTGGGGCGCGTCCGCCGCGGCCAAGCGAGCGTGGCCGACGCCACACTGCTCTACCAGCGCATGCTGCACGTTTTGAAACGCCGCGGCTTTCAGAAGCCGGTGTGGTTCACCCCCGCCGAATTTGCCGCATCCCTGCCGCCCACACCGCTGGGAGAAACCGTCAGCGAGTTCACCGCCAGCTACAACGCCTTGCGCTTCGGAGGCCGCACCGAGGCCGCGCCCCGCCTCTCGATCCTGCTTGAGGAACTCGAGCGGCAGGATCATCGCCCGTGAACTCCGAAGAGCGCGCGCGATTCGAAGCCATCAGTGAAGCGCTCGCCCGCCTGGTCCGGCGGCAGGAGGATTTCGACCGCCGCCTGGCTCGCCTGGAGACGGGTGGCGTTGCCCTTCCACAGATCGAACCGGAGCCGCCGCCTGCCGCGCCCATCGAGCCGCCGCCACTTGTTGCGGTCGCTCCACCCGAGGCGCCGGCGAGCAACATGGAGACCACGGTCGGTCTCACCTGGATCAGCCGCATCGCCGCCGTGACTGTGGTGCTCGCTCTCGCCTTCTTTTTCGAGTACGCTTTCGAGAATCGCTGGATCACCGAGACCGGCCGCGTCCTCATCGGCCTCGCCTGCGGCGCCGTGGCGCTGGTCTTCGGCGAACGCTTCTGGCGCGTGGGCCAGCGCGTCTACGGTCAATCGCTGGCTGCCGCCGGAATCGCGTTTCTGTACCTCTCGGTTTGGGCGGCCTTCGGGCCTTACCAACTGATCGGATCAACGGCCGGGTTCGGATTGATGGCGCTCGCGACCGCCGCCGCCGGGTTGCTGGCGCTGCGTTACGACAGTGCCGTCGTCGCCATGCTGGGGCTGGCCGGAGGCTTCGCCACGCCGTGGCTGCTCCCGAGCACGCAGCCGCCCTGGTTCATTCTCGGCTACGCGCTGCTGCTCGATGCGGGTGCGGTGTTCGCCGCCCGTGCGCGCCGCTGGCTCCGGCTGGAAGCACTGGCGCTGGCGGGAACCGTCATCTTGTACAACGGCCAACTACCGGCGCCGGAGGACTGGCGATTCGTATTCACGCTCTTCGCGCTGCTTTACTACACGCTGTTCGCCACATCGGTCAGTGCTCTGGTCGTAGTGGAGGCGCAGGCGCTGGCGGGCCTGGCGATGTTCGCGATCTGGCGCTCGGACTTCACCTCGATGAGTCTGGCGTGGCTGCTGGCCGCAGCCGGGCTGGCGGTTGCCGATCGACGCGGCTGGTCCACCGCCGCGCCGGCTTCCTTCGGTGGGTTCTGGCTGGCCTATGCGATGTGGTCGGTGACCGTCTGGAGGCATCCGGTCAGCCTGACTCTAGGGCTGCTCAGCGGCGCGTTCCTTCTCTTTCTGAGTTGGCCGGTGTGGCTGGTCCACCGGCGCCGCCGGCCGCTCGGGGCGCAGGACCTGCTGCTGGTGGCGCTCAACGCCGCCTTGTATTTCGGCGCCGCCTACACGCTGCTCGAAAACAAATGGGGCGCGTACGAAGGCCTGTTCGCGGTGGCGGTAGCGGTGGTGCAAATGGTAGCGGCGCGGTTGCTCTGGCGCTACGACGCGCGCGGCGCGCTGCTCGCCGCCGGCGCCGCCTGGGTGCTGTTGGTGCTGGCCGCTCCCATCCAGTTCGCCGGTTACCGCGTCACCATCGCGTGGGCGGTGGAGGGCGCAGCCGTGGTCTGGATCGGCGTTCGCCTGCGCGATTCGGGCGCTACGGCGCCGTTACGACCCGGAGCGCTCTGCATCTTTCTCCTGGTCCTGGGCCGCCTGGCGTTGGTCGACAGCCGCATGTTCCCGAGCGCCGGCGCGTATCCGCTGATCCTGAACGCGCGCCTTCTCGCCTTCGCGGTGGCCGCGGTCGCGTTGTGGGCGTCAGCGTGGTGGATCGGCGACGGGCGCCCCGCGCTCGCGGCCTATGCCTGCGGGCATGCGGTCCTGCTCTGCGGCCTCATGCTCGAAGCTGCCGGTTGGGCGGCGCGGACCGCAGCGCCCGAGAACTTCCAGAGTGCGGCCAGCACCGCCATCTCGATTCTGGCCGCTGCCTACGCGGTGCTGCTGGTGGCGGGCGGTGCGGCTCGACGGCATGTGGTCACGCGCGTCCTCGGCATGGGGCTGATCGGCCTCGTCATCCTGAAGTTGTATCTCTATGATGTCTGGCTGCTTGGACAGTTTTACCGGATGGCCGCGTTCGCCATTCTCGGTGTGCTGCTGCTGGCGATGTCGTACTTGTACACGGGCGCCGGGGTCGGCGGACAGGGGCGGGCGGCAGGAAAAGGCGGCTGGTTGCGCTCGCGTTTCTTGAAGTAAAGGAGGGTCTTCAGTCCGATACTTTCTTAGCTTGCCACTCCATGATGCGGGGTGCAACGTCATCACGATCGACCCAGCCCCAACTCATTGTCAGTCTCATTTCCCTGCCGTTGAGCGTTCCTTCAAATCTCATCTTGGGATAACCACTGGATGACCCGAGCTTCCCGATAGTCGTAAAAGAGATGCGGTCGCCATCGATCTTGCCGTCCGAGATCGGAACAGCCGGCACTTGTGTGGCTCGCTGCCTCGTAAGCGAATGACCAAACTGGAACGAGTAGGTGTGACGCACCGCCAAGTGGACTGGGCCCACCTGAATTAGACGCAAATCACTGGTCCCGTTTTGGCGACGTTGGCCGGCGTGATCATTTTGGGGATAAATTGATTACCAGAATTGGGGATAGACAGCTCACTTGGTTCGGCGAGGCGTAGATGCGAGAAGCGCGATGCTCGATGCACGGGGAGAAGTTAACGAGTGCGCATGGAGCGAGCCACTCGGGGAGCCAATAGATGTGATGCCAATGGATTTTGGCTCACTTCAGCGATGCTGTTGCCCTTGATCCGTTGGTGGCCCCCCCTGATGCTGATGGAAGCGAGTTGCAGGGCTCCGCGCGCCGAGCCAACCTGTCGCCGGGCCGGACAATCCTCGACCGAGTCATCCTCGAACTCGGTCTCGATGTGCGTCCGGATCGCCAGTTGATAGCAACAAGAATGTCACTAAGGGTTTCGTCGTTTTCATCAACTTTGTTCTTGACAATGTATTGAACCCGACCTATAAACTTACATGGCAGGACTGGAGCGTTTACGTTTTCTGGTACTGACAATCAGCAGTACCAGCGAAGAGTGTGAATTGAATACTTATGTCTAGTCTGCATCTGTCATGCTAGGTATGCCGCTTAGTGGCCGACTACTTGGTCTCTGATCCCGTCTAGCAGCCTGTGGTAATAGTCGCGAAAACATGTGACCTAGCGAATGTTCTGGGCGTCTATACTGCATGGCCATGGGAACCCGCAAGAAACGGGAGCGACAGGAAGATCTCTGGGTCGTCAGCAGCGAGGTCGTGGGC